>SUYM01000010.1 GCA_015060455.1 Bacteroidales bacterium | reverse complement strand
CCAACAACCTCTGTTTTAGCTTATTCCAATACTTTCTTGCAGTCAGATAATCTTTACTATCCGTAAGTACATTCACGACATCAACAATGGAGAAATACCACTTTTCCTGCACCTCATCCCAGATCGTTCTGATCTGCTTTTCTTCAAAAATCTTTAATTCCTGCATTGTCATAACTTTAAGTTTTAATTCTCCACAAACTTACATAAAAACTTTCGTTTTTACGCCCGTTAGAATAAAAATCAAGACCACATGATCTTGATTTATAGAGGAAATCTAACAATAAATCCGAATAAATCATATCGCTTCAAAGACCTTCAGGGCATCGCGCTTTATGCCGTTGTCGATTTCTTTCGCTTCGCTTCAGCGACTTCGTTGATAACACGATATCGGGCAATAGCCCTGCTGCCTTTCTTGTGGACGGTGAGAACGCTGATTATGTGGTCCGGATCTTGGTCCGGGACCCGGTGCAGTTTCTGGGTGCTGCATATCTTCTCCTGATTTGGATAGTTATTAAATAGTTTCTTTGTATTTTTGTAACTGGTTCATTAAAGATTGATGATATGAGGATGTCAGCAACCATAATTGCCGTGCTTGTCGGCGTTGTCACTGCGGCCGGACAAGCAGCCTCGGATGCAACACTGCAAGCAGCCGCGCAACCGACCACGCAAAAGAGATATGCCGTGGTGGAACTCTCGTCCATATATATGAGGGCGAAACCTGATTATGAGTCGGCATTGGAGACTCAGGAACTGATGGGCACCGTGGTGGAGGTGGTTTCCGAAAATGGTTATTGGAGGGAAATCATCTCGCCGCAGCCATATCGGGCGTGGTGTACGGGGAAAGGCATCGTGGAGATGAACGCGGAGCAGATCAAGGACTATCTTGATGCTCCGAAGTGCATCTTTACGGGATTGTACGGACATATATATGAAACTCCGTCTCCGCGGGCGGCGACGCTGTGCGACCTTGTGGGCGGTGACATCATGAGAATCTGCGGGAAGAAGATCTGTGGGACATGGACCAAGGTGATGCTGCCATCGGGAAGGACCGGCTGGGTGAGGTCCGGAGAAATCAAGGAGCACCATGGGTTCCGGGATATCCCTAAGGGAGAAGGCAACTCGGAGAGCATATCGGACCGGACCATGGAGGATATAATAAGCACAGCCCACAAACTTAAAGGTGTGCCTTACCTTTGGGGCGGAATGACACCTAAGGGAGTAGATTGCAGCGGTCTTGTCAGGTGGAGTTGCCTCATGAACGGAATAACTCTTCCACGAAATGCCTCACAGATGGTCTTCTGCGGAGACAAGGTCGGACTTGACGCCCTGCAACGCGGCGATCTGGTGTTTTTCGGCACCAGGGCAGAGGGCGGGACGCCTCGGCGGGTAACCCATGTAGGCATATATATTGGAGATGGCAAGATAATACACGCATCACATCTGGTGAGAGTCAACTCACTTGTCCCCGGGGAGGCTGACTACTATGAGAATGCGCATAAACTGATAGAAGCCAGAAGGCTGTAGCCGGCACAAAAGGCTGGCAAAACAGACAGGAAGGCTGTTGAGGCATAAAGAAAAAAGGCCATAGAAGCCTAATAATAGAAGGCTATATGCAATAAAACGGACACAGATGGACATAAAGAACAATATTCTGGAGGCTATCGGCAACACTCCGATGGTCAGGATCAACAGATTGAACCCCAATCCTGATGTAAACATATTCGCAAAGATAGAAGGTTTCAACCCCACAGGAAGCATCAAGGACCGTATTGCGGTGAAAATGATTTCCGATGCTGAAAAGGAGGGCAGGCTGAAACCGGGTCAGACGATAATCGAGCCGACATCAGGCAACACCGGCATCGGTCTGGCAATCATCGGTATAGCAAAAGGTTATCCGGTGGAGATTGTCATGAGTGAGGCGGTCTCGATGGAAAGGCGCAAGATTATACGCTCGTTGGGAGGCAAGGTGATCCTGACCCCAGCCAATGAGGGCACAGACGGCGCCATAAGGCTTGCCCGTAAGATGGTTGCGGAGAATCCTGATAAATACTTCATGCCTGACCAGTTTGCCAATGCAGCAAACTACCTTGCCCATTACGAGACCACGGCCTTGGAAATATGGCAGCAGACGGGAGGAGAAATAGATTATCTCGTGTGCGCCCTGGGTACTTCCGGCACTATAATGGGGTTGTCGAGATTCCTGAAGATAATGAAGCCGAGCATAAAGATAGTTTGTGCGCAGCCGGTCAAGGGGCATTACATTCAGGGCCTGAAGAATATGGAGGAGGCTATTGTTCCTGATATATATGACCCGTCAAAGATTGATATTCAGGAACTTGTCGAAAGTGAAGATGCAATAGAAATGGCCCGGCAACTAATTCTTCAAGAGGGTATATTTGCGGGAATGAGCAGTGGTGCCGCCATGCTGGCAGCAGTCCGCACTGCAACAAGAATCCCGTCGGGAAACATTGTGGTTCTATTCCCCGACAGGGCTGAAAAATATATTTCTACTGTGATGTTCGACCCGTATTCAGAGTAGGCGGGTTGTCAGAAAAGTTTCTTCTTGCTGACGGTGGCGACAAATTCCTTGAGATAGAACGGTTCGAAGTATGCGACATCTTCGAATCGTTTTTCTTTATAGGCATCGAGGGCGGGCTGCAACATGGCCGATGCCTTCGGGTTGCACTGGTGGAAATGTGCGTTCGGATGCTTTATGACATCTGCGCATTTCCCTGCACCGTCGCCGATGAAAAGGCATGGACCCTGCTCGAGGTACTCTGCAAAACTGTTTTCATCAACGATTACTGGTGCGGTTGGGGTGATTTGCGGGTATTGTGCAGATCCTTCGCTGTCGCCCAGGATGACAGAAGGATCGTCTGGAGTGACGCAGCGGTCAAACACCGCGGAATAAACTTCCATGCGGCGGGCGTCTATCATCGGGATGATGTACTTGTATGCTGTGGCAGATCCCTCGACTTCGCTCGGGATGACAGTTTGTGTGTCGCTCGGGATGACAGTGCCGGCTTGACCGGCAATATCTTCGTGAGCCTGTGCTACAAGCGTGTCAAGTGTGCCGACGGCTATAAGCGGCTTGCCCGAACCGAAACATAATCCTTTGGCAGTCGAGACCCCCACGCGGAGTCCTGTATATGATCCGGGGCCCTTGCTTACGCAGACGGCATCGCAGTCAGCCAATGTCAAGCCTCTTTCAGCAAGCACCTCCTGCACGAAGACCGCAGTCAGAGATGCATGTGCCTTTGGTGCGGAACTTTCACGATATGCCGTCACCGCTCCGTTCTCGGCAAGAGCGACAGAGCAGAGTGCAGTGGAGGTCTCTATGAGTATCAGTCTATGCATGGCTCGGAATGTTCAGCATGCTCGTGATGTATGGGAATACGGTGTCAGCCACCCATTTGACAGCCTGATACATTCTTGAACTGTCAATGTATTCCTGATTGACCATATGGAATGCGTTGTTGAGGTATTCGAAAAGGAGCAGCACCACTCCAAGTATGAGAAAACATTTAGCGATGGCGAAAACAACACCCAATAACCTGTTCACCCATCCGAGCGTGATCAGTTGGACAAGTTTTTCGATGATTTTTCCAAGCAGCAGCAGTCCTACGCATACAGCAACGAGAATGATTATGAATGCGACGAATTTCAGGGTCTGCTCGGAGGCTGTCAGGAATCCTCCTAACCACTGTCCCACAACATCGGCAAATTTGGCTGACAGCCAGATGCCTATAATCAGCGATACTGTCGATATCACCTGTTCTATAAAGCCTTTCCTGATGCCCTGTATTATGGCTGGAATCAGGCAGACCAAAATAATGACGTCCAATATGTTCATAAATCTCCCTAAAATGTGTATATTTGCGGATTGAAATTTTGAGACACGTGTCTCAGATGCAAAAATAGACAATATTTTAAATATAGCCGCAAATTTTGGCGATACAACGTACAATTATGGCATTTAAGGAATATAAAGGACTTGATCTTGTGGCCGCCGGCAACGAGGTGCTTGAAAGATGGAAGAAGAATCATGCGTTCGAGAAGTCTCTTGAACTGAGGGAAGGCGCTCCGGAATTCATATTTTTCGAGGGGCCGCCTTCTGCTAACGGAATGCCGGGCATCCACCATGTGATGGCCCGTTCCATCAAGGACGCCATCTGCCGCTACAAGACCCAGAGCGGATATAAGGTGAACCGTCGTGCAGGATGGGATACTCACGGACTTCCTGTGGAACTCGGTGTGGAGAAGATGCTGGGTATCACCAAGGAAGATATCGGAACGAAAATCTCCGTTGAGGAGTATAATGACGCATGCCGCAAGGAGGTGATGAAATATACCGCCGAGTGGGTGAACATGACCGAGCGTGTGGGATATTGGGTGGATATGAATGACCCGTATATCACATACGACAACCGATATATCGAGACTCTCTGGTATCTGCTCAAGAAGATTTACGACAAGGGCCTTCTCTATAAGGGCAAGTCCATCCAGCCATATTCTCCGGCTGCAGGAACCGGTCTGAGTACGCATGAACTCAACCAGCCGGGCTGCTACCGTGACGTGAAGGATACAACCTGCGTGGCTCAGTTCAAGGTCGTGCGTGACGAGAAATCCGAGTTCCTTTACAGCGAGGGTGTTCAGCCGTATTTCCTTGCATGGACAACCACTCCTTGGACCCTTCCGTCAAACACTGCACTCTGCGTGGGTCCGAACATCGACTATGTCCGCGTCCTTTCGTTCAATCCATATACAGGTCAGCCTGCCCTCTATGTTGTGGCTCAGGCTCTTGTGAACGCACATTTCAATCCTAAGGCAGCAGATATCGCGCTTGAAGACTATAAGGCGGGTGATAAACTCGTTCCGTTCAAGGTGCTTGACGGCACTCTTAAAGGCAGTGAACTCACCGGCATCAGTTATGAGCAACTCATTCCTTGGTTCAATCCGGGAGAGGGTGCGTTCAGGGTTATTCCGGGTGATTATGTGACGACAGAAGACGGTACCGGTATCGTTCATATCGCTCCGACCTTCGGTGCGGATGACGCCAAGGTGGCAAAGGCTGCCGGAGTGCCAGGCCTTCAGGTGGTTGACCGCAACGGTGACCTTCATGCTCAGGTGGATCTTCGAGGACGTTTCTTCTGCGTCGAGGACCTGGATCCTGAATATGCGGCCGCTAACATGTCTGCGGACTATCCTGAGTGGGCGGGACGCTATGTCAAGAACTCATACGATCCGACACTTGCCGAAGATGCGCCTACCCTTGACGTCGATATCTGCGTGATGCTCAAACAGCAGAACAAGGCTTTCAAGATAGAGAAACATACACATAACTATCCTCACTGCTGGCGTACTGACAAGCCGGTGCTCTACTATCCGTTGAACTCATGGTTCATCAAGACCACAGCAGTACGCGAGAGGATGATGGAACTCAACGAGCAGATCACATGGAAGCCGGAATCGACAGGTACAGGCCGTTTCGGAAAGTGGCTTGAGAATATCCAGGACTGGAATCTCAGCCGTAGCCGTTACTGGGGCACACCGCTCCCTATCTGGCAGACCGAGGATGGTAAGGAGGCCAAGTGCATAGGCTCGGTGGCTGAACTCTATGCTGAGATCGACAAGGCGGTTGCAGCGGGATATATGACAAGCAACCCATTGGCAGACAAGGGCTTTGATCCTGCTGATATGTCAAAGGAAAACTATGACAAGATAGATATCCACCGTCCTTACGTGGACAACATCTTCCTTGTGTCCGAAAGCGGTCGCAAGATGGTGCGTGAACTGGATCTGATCGACGTGTGGTTCGATTCTGGTGCGATGCCATACGCTCAGGAGGGTCTCCGTAACCTTGGCGGTGAGAAGTTCGGCATTACAGCGGACTTCATCGCAGAGGGAGTGGATCAGACTCGTGGCTGGTTCTATACCCTTCATGCGATCAACACGATGGTAAGCGACAAGTGCGCATTCAAGAGAGTGATCTCGAACGGTCTCGTTCTCGACAAGGATGGAAACAAGATGAGCAAGCGTCTGGGCAATGCTGTGGATCCGTTCTGGGCACTTGATACATACGGTGCAGATGCTGTAAGATGGTATATGCTCACCAACGCCCAGCCATGGGACAACCTCCGTTTCGACTCGAACGGCGTGGATGAGGTACGTCGCAAATTCTTCGGCACACTTTACAATACATATTCATTCTTCGCGCTTTATGCCAATATCGACGGCTTTGACCCTAAGGCAGAGGCAGTTCCGATGGTAGAGCGTCCGGAGATCGACAGATGGGTAATATCTCTTCTCAACACCCTCGTGAAGGATGTTACGGCGGCATACGAGGATTATGATATAACCACGGCGGGCCGTCTCATCCAGGATTTTGTATGTGACCATGTAAGTAACTGGTATGTGCGTCTTGGCAGAAAGAGATTCTGGGGAGGTACGATGGATACTGATAAACTTTCAGCATATCAGACTCTTTATCAGATACTTGTGGCTGTTGCAAAACTTTCGGCGCCTATCGCTCCGTTCTTCATGGACAGGCTCTATCTTGACCTTGTGGAGGGTGAGTCGGAGTCAGTTCACTATGTGGCGATGCCGGAGTATGACGAGACTGTGGTTGATAAGGACCTTGAAGAGAGGATGGCATTGGCACAGAGGGCTACCTCAATGGTGCTTGCCCTTCGTCGCAAGGCGGAAATCAATGTGCGCAAGCCGCTTTCAAAGATCATCATTCCTGTCATCGATGCCCATGTGAAGGAGCAGCTGGAGGCAGTGAAGGATCTGATTCTGGGTGAGGTGAATGTGAAGGAGGCTGAGTTCATTTCAGATACCACCGGACTTATAACCAAGAAGATCAAGCCTAATTTCAAGACTCTTGGCAAGATATATGGCAAGCAGATGAAGGAGATTGCTGCGGCCTTCGGTACTTTGGGACAGGATGTGATTACTGCAATCCAGGCCTCAGAGGCTTCTGGCACAGGATATGTTTTGAGTCTGCCTTCCGGAGATGTGACATTGAACAAGGGTGATTACGAAATCTCGTCAGAGGATATGCCTGGTTGGCTGGTTGCGACTGAGGGTTCTATGACAATCGCTCTCGATGTGACCATCACAGAGGCTCTCAGACAGGAAGGTGTGGCGCGTGAACTTATCAACCGTATCCAGAATCTGCGCAAGAGCAGCGGTTTCGAGGTGACTGACAAGGTGGATGTGAAGATATATGCAGAAGGTGAGGCTTATGATGAAATCACTGCTTCGCTTGCTAATTTTGCAGAATATGTAGGCTCGCAGACCCTTGCGCTGTCTGTTGAGGCGGCCCGTCTTGACCAGGCCGGTGATGCTCCTGAGGTGGAGTGGAACGAGGGCTCTATCCGTATTGCCGTTACCCGCAGGTAACATAAGACGCCCGCGAAAGATATCTTAGGATTATTATCCTGAGCGTAAAAAGACTGAAGATTGTCATCCTGAGCGGAAGCGAAGGATCTGTTACAAGAAAATATTAACAAACAAAACAATAACACTATGGCAGAAGAAATGAAGAACGTACCGGAAAAACTCCGTTACAGTGATGAGGAACTCCAGGAGTTCAAGGCCATCATACTTGAAATGCTTCAGAACGCAAAGACTGAATATAAGCATCTTCGTGATGTTATAACTCATGGTTCAAGCAATGACATCGAGGATACGTCTCCTACATTCAAGGGAATGGAAGAGGGTGCCATGCTCCTTTCAAAGGAAGAGGCCGATGCACTTGCGCAGCGTCAGTTCAAGTTCATCCAGAACCTCGAGGCCGCCCTTGTCAGAATCGAGAACAAGACCTATGGAGTATGTCGTGTGACCGGTAAACTGATACCTAAGGAGCGTCTCCGTCTTGTTCCTCATGCTACCCTCACAGTTGAGGCTAAGGAAATGATGAACAAGAACAAGTAGGACTGATGAAGTTTTCAAAAGCAGTCAGACTCCTGATCTTGGGAGTTGTTCTTGTCGTCATAGACCAGATTATCAAGGTTCTCGTCAAGACCAATATGGATCTTGGCGAGACCATTGACGTTATAGGCGACTGGTTCAAGTTGCATTATGTCCTGAACGAGGGTATGGCCTTCGGTATGGCTTTCGGCGGTTTCTGGGGAAAGGCCCTGCTGTCCGTGTTCAGGATTGTGCTTTTCGGAGCGCTGTGCTGGTGGATAAACAAGTTGGCCAGGAAACCGGAGACTCCTGTGGGTGTGCTTGTGGGGCTGACCATGATCACAGCCGGTGCTTTCGGTAATATCATCGACTGTTTCTTCTACGGTATGATATGGCCGGAAATCACCATGCCGGGGGCGCCTTTCGCGTTCATGTTCGGCCGTGTGGTGGATATGTTCTATTTCCCGCTGTTTGATTATAAACTGCCGTGGATGGACCATCCGCAGACCTTCTTCGGAGCAGTGTTCAATTTCGCTGACAGTTGTGTCACATGTGGAGCCATATACCTGCTCCTTTTCCAATACAAGTTTTTCTCCAAGGAGGCCTAAGATGAATCGGATAGAAATATATTCGGGCGATGAGGTCATTTCCCATATACAGATCGGTCAGGATGTGTCCGGGATTGAGGATATGCTCCGTGGGTATGACCATGTCTATGCCGTGATGGACAAGGAGGTGGCGCTGAATTGTCCTGCGGCTGCTGAAATTGCGGATATATTGAACCGTGCCGGTGTGCCAGGAATGCTTGTCCGGGCTGATGAGTCCGTCAAGACCATGGATACCGTCATGGATATATGCTCATGGCTTCTGGAACAGGGTGCTGACCGTGATGCCCTTGTGCTGGCCATAGGCGGTGGCATTACCTCGGATATGACCGGATTTGCTGCGTCAATATACAAGAGGGGAGTGCGCTTTGCATATGTTCCGACAACATTGCTCTCTCAGGTGGATGCTGCCATCGGGGGCAAGACCGGGGTGAATTTTGAGAAATACAAGAATATTCTCGGTGTCATCCGTCAGCCTGAATTTACGTATTTGTGTCCGCAGGTGCTTGTGAGTCTGCCGTTCAGGGATTTTCTCTCAGGCGTGGCGGAGATGCTCAAGACCTTCATCATTGAGGATAATGAGAATTATTATGATGCTGTGGGGTTGCTTTCCGATATGAATATCCGCTACTGCACTGCTGTCGCTGAGGGCGGGGACGAGGCTGATGTGTGGCAGGAATGTGTTGAGGAGTATTCTGACGAACTGCTCAAACTCATAGGTGAGGCTGCGAAGGTGAAGGCCGGAGTGGTTTCGCGTGACCAGTTTGAGGGCGGAGAGCGCAGGAAACTGAATCTGGGTCATACATTTGCCCATGCGATAGAGACCCTGGCGCAGTATCGTTCATGCGATATAACTCATGGCGAGGCTGTGGCTATGGGAATCATTCTTGCCGCAGAACTGTCTGAGAAACTTGCTGCCGCTGACCCGCAGTGGATGCAGGTGTGTGATTTTGATCTGCATCAGCGCCTTGTGGATGATTTCCTTTCAGTGGGTCTGCCTATAAACTGTCCTTTCAAGATGGAGGATCTCGCTCCGTTGATGAAGAAGGATAAGAAGGCGGAGGGCGGAAAGATTCATTTCGTGCTGCCTGCCGCTGTGGGTGATGTGCGTATGGTGGATATGACAGTGGAGAAAGTCGCTTCTTTGATGGCATGAGTGCTTGCTGTCATCCTGAGGAGGAATGAAATGACGACGTGAGGATCTCCTTGCATGACATCATGATCTAAAAGCAAAAAAGACAATGATCTGTACTACTATAATAAATAAAGACCTTCAAGGCATTCTGGCGGCACTTGAAATGTGCGAGATGGCGGAAATCCGTCTTGACAGTTGCAACCTGTCCATGAAGGATATCGATGAGGTGTTTTCGTCTGATGTGCCTCTTGTGGCGACATGCCGTCTTGCAGATGTCATGGCAAGTGAGCCTTCTTTGCAGGATGCTTCTATGTCGGAGCAGAGCCGTGAGATAAAGGCGATGCAGATAACGGAGCGCCGTCTTGTGCGTGCCATTGAGGCGGGTGCGCGCTATGTGGATGTGGAGATGGAGGTGCCCAAGCAGATGTCAAAGAGGGTGCGCAATGCGGCTCATGAAAACGGGACAGTCTTTATCCGTTCTTATCACGATTTTACAGGCACTGGCTCTGTGGAGGAACTGCGTGATATGGTGAAGAAGTGCCGCTATCATGGAGCGGATGTGGTGAAACTGGTCACAATGGCACATTCTCAGGAGGATGTGGAAAGGGTGATGTCATTATATTCATGGTGCTCTACGGAGGCTTCCGGTGGGGTGGAGGCCTTGGCTGACGGAGGACTCATAGCGTTCTGCATGGGTGAGGCCGGAAGGCAGTCGCGTGTGGATTGTCTGCGATATGGTTCTCCATATACCTATGCGGCCCTGACTGCGGGAGAGGCTGCGGCCCCGGGCCAATGGCCTGCTGAGGAAATGATGAAGGCAGTTTATGGGGAATATACCTTTATTGACAGCGAAAGTCCGCTGGCAATGCCATGCTCGAAGAGTTTTGCCCAGCGTGCCATCATTGCTGCTGCTTTGGCCGACGGAGTTTCGCACTTGAGAGGCTACAGCCCGTGCGGCGATAATGAGGCTGCTCTTCAGGTTGCGCGTATGCTCGGCGCTGATGTCCAGAAAAACGGCTCTGAAATAACTGTAAAGGGTATATCTGCCTCGCTTGGCAGTCTGAAACAGATACTTGATGGTGAAGGACAGCCATCTGTTGCTGATGACGGAACGCCTCGTCTTCATGTGGGCGAATCGGGTCTCCTTACCCGTATGATGATTCCGCTGATGGCTCAACTTTGCCCTCAGACGGTCACATTTACAGGTGAAAAGACCTTGCTCGGGCGTCCGCTGACCGGGGCAAAGGAGATAATGGAGGCATTCGGGACTGAGGCAGAAAGCGTAAACTGTCATCCTGAGCGAAGCGAAGGATCTGCTCAAGCCCTCTGTGTCCCTCTTACCGTCAAAGGGCCGCTCAGACCTGGGCGTACCGATATCTCGGGAAAGCATGGTTCGCAGATCATCTCCGGCCTTCTTATGGGACTTCCGTTTGCAGACCGCAATTCAACGGTGGTGGTACATGAACCCAAGAGCATACCTTATATGTTCATCACGCTTGAAGTGTTGAAGAAATTCGGCATCAAGACAGGCAACGAGATGCTTGGGGGACGCGATTTCCTCGAATCGGACGGTGACTGGTCGCTTTGTACGGAGATGGTCTTCAAGATAAAGGGCGGGCAGAAATACAAGGCTGCGGACATTGACCTTGAAGGCGACTGGAGCGCTGCCGCCAACTTCCTTGTGGCAGGTGCGGTGTTCGGAAAGGCTCAGTTGCAGGGACTTGACACCAGATCGCTTCAGGCAGACCTCTCAATCATGGACATACTTATGGACGCAGGAGCAAGCCTTTCGCAGACAGATGGTGACAGGGGTGATATCACAGTGCAGCGTGCACCGCTCAGGTCATTCGCTGTCGATGCCTCGAACTGTCCGGATCTCTTCCCGATAATATCTGTTCTGGCGGCATTCTGTCAGGGTACAAGCCGTCTTGCCGGCGTGGGCAGGCTCGCAAACAAGGAAAGCGACAGGGCCAAGGCCATAATGGAGATGCTGACCCGGATGGGCGTGAAGGCGGAGATAGAGGGTGATGAA
This sequence comes from Bacteroidales bacterium, assembly GCA_015060455.1. GTDB lineage: Bacteria > Bacteroidota > Bacteroidia > Bacteroidales > UBA932 > Cryptobacteroides. The sequence goes on along the minus strand of SUYM01000010.1, from coordinate 74,434 downwards.
ATGATCATCGAGGGTCACAGTCTTGTGCAGAGGCTGCTCTGTCAGAAGAGATGTCTCGACTGCGCTCGACATGACAATGGTAACGCCCGCAGTGACGTGGAAACCTGTCATCCTGAGCGCAGCGAAGGATCTGTTACAGGAGGTCTCCTTCAAGGAGGGGAATATACATCACACCACGACCATCGTATGGTTATGGCCCTCAAGGTGGCAGCCCTCGGAGCGGACAGTCCGATAACCATAGACGATGAAGACTGCGTAGGCAAATCCTTCCCGCAGTTCCACGAAATATTTGAAAAGTTATGAATACATTCGGAAGAAAATTCAGGGTTTCCATTTTTGGAGAATCGCACGGTGAACTCATTGGCGTAGTGCTAGACGGTGTTCCGGCAGGACTGGAACTGTCGGAGCAGGATTTCGAACAGGATATCCTCAGACGCAAGAGCGGTGCGAGGGGCACGACTCCGCGTATCGAGGCGGACCGGCCGTCCATTGTCAGCGGTGTCTTTGAAGGCCACACCACCGGTGCGCCATTGACCATTGTATTCAAGAATACAAATACCCATTCTTCCGATTACAGCCTCTTTGCATCTATGCCGCGTCCCGGTCATGCGGACCTGACGGCAGCCCTCAAATGGGATGACTGTCAGGATCCGCGCGGAGGCGGACATTTTTCCGGCAGACTTACGCTTCCGGTAGTCGCAGCAGGTGTAGTGGCCAAGAAAGTACTCTCCGACCTTACGATGCTTGATGAGACACCTTGCAATGAGGTCAGTGCAAGGATCGTTGAACTGGGTGGAATTCCTTTGTGTCATCCTGAGCGAAGCGAAGGATCCCTTCAGGAGCAATGGAAGCAGGCCATAGACGCAGCAATAAAGGAAGGCGACAGCCTCGGAGCAGTGATAGAATGTACAGTGCCGGACATCGATCCGGGCTATGGAGAACCGTTCTGGGACAGCGTGGAATCGCAAATTGCCCACGCCATATTCTCTATCCCGGGAGTGAGAGGAATCGAATTCGGAGACGGTTTCCGGGCCGCAGCCATGAAGGGCTCCGAGCATAATGATCCTATAAATCCAGATGGCAGACCATCGAAGAACGGAGCCGGCGGCATCAACGGCGGCATCACCAACGGCGCTCCGATACGCTTCCGTGTAGCCTTCAAGCCTACATCAAGCATCCGCAAGCCTCAGCAGACATATAATTTCACCACCGCTCAGATGGACACCCTTGAAGTGCCTGGGCGTCACGATGTATGTTTCGCCCTCCGTGCACCTGTGGTAGTTGAGGCAATGACGGCTATCGTGCTTGCTGACCTGGCTCTGTGCAGATAGTCTGAAAATAGCGGCAGATAGTCTGAAAATAGCGCCGCAGAAATCCTCTTTTACGGGAGTGGCCGCATCTTGCGTCTGCCCCTGTTCAGTCTAAGCCCTTCTTCATACACCTCCGGGCCATGCAGCAGGTCTATGTCCATCAGACCGAGATTCACCAGAATGCCGCGTGCCATCAGACCGGCATCCTCATTGGCCTTGCGTGGCAATGTCTCGGCAGCCTTTGTCAGAGCGTCGGAGTATTTCATTATGTAGGGACGCATCTGCGGATCAAGCGAAAGACATTCCAGAACAGAGTAGCCTATCTTGCGCTGGTCTTCCTCACGCGGATTCAGCAGCCTTTCTATGCCCATTTCCTGCTCTCCCATATAGGCCAGAGCGTATGCCGCCTCTGCCGCAACGTATGGATTCTCATCGTTCAGCAGCCCTTTCAGATTGCCTGTCCCTTCAATCTTTCCTTCGCGGGCAAGCACGGCATAGCCCACAACGCCCCAGAACCTGAAATCCGGCACAGGCGAAGAAACCGCCTTCTCAAAAAGCCTCAGATTACGCACATCCCCCTTGCCTGCTTCTTCGACAAGACGGTGCATCCGCTCCAGAGGAAATTTCTCCTGACGCACACGTTCATATTGATTTACTCCCTTGCGGGTATCGGGCAGGAAGAATCCCAGGTCCCTGCTGCTTCTGATGTGCCCGGAGAGTTCCTTGCCGAGCCGTGAAAGCACCTTTGCATACTGCGGGTCATTCGAGAGGTCGTTTACTTCTCCCGGATCCGCCTCTATATCAAAGAGCATCTCCACAGGATTTGCCGTGAACGGAAGCGCCCATGCCGCCCGGTCACAGCCTCCGTCTAGAATCATTCTGTCCCAGGCCTTGTTGGAAGGCATTCCCCACTGATAATAGTTCCTCAGAGCAAACTGGCGGTACGGGATGTAAGTCCTTATCAGTTTGTATTTTCCGTCCGTGACAGCCCTGACAGGCATATAGTGGTGGAGTTGGTTTGCCGCGAATGCGAACTGCACATCACGCTTGTGGGTTTTCGCATATCTTCCGTGAAGAGCCTTTCCCTGCATGTGCTCCGGTGGCCTTACCCCTGCTATACTGAGAACAGTAGGCCCCAGGTCGGTAAAGTTCACAAGATCGGTGTTCCGTCCGTCCGCACATCCTGCAAGATGTTTCCATTTTTCAGGGAAATACACAATCAGAGGCACGCGCAGGCCGCTTTCATACAGATAGCCCTTGCCACGAGGGATACATCCTCCATGGTCGCTGAAAAAGAAGATTATGGTATCATCGTCCAGTCCCTTCGCCTTCAGGTCACGAAGGAACACCTGTACCCATTTGTCGATGTCCTGGGAGGCTTCCAGATGGCCGGCGTAGTCGGAACGCACCTGCGGCAGGTCCGGAACATATGAGGGCAGTGTCAATGAATCTGCACAGATGCCTTCTGCCATGTAGTCCCTGCGCCCGTCCGTGTGGAATGTCCTGATGCGGCCCATGTGTGAGGCCACCGAGTTGAATACGGCAAAGAACGGCTGCTCCGGTTTCCTAAGATCGCTGTTATAAGAAGCGTCCCTGTCACACTCGTCCCAACATGCCTTATTGCTGCGGGTCGTATTGTAGTGTGTCTTGTTGTTGTTTGTGCAGTAGTATCCTGCATCTCTGAGAAGTTGCGGAAAAAGAAGGCCGTCGGGCGTCTCCTGAGCCACAGGATGGATGTCCATACCGTATGTTGTTGCAAAGCAGCCTGTTATGATCGATGAGCGTGCCGGTGAACTTTGTGGTGCGCATGACCATGCGTTCATATACTGCACTCCGGCCGATGCGAGACTGTCCACCACCGGAGTATGGACACCGGTGTTTCCGTAGCATCCGAAATTTGATGCGCTGGTGTCCTCGAAGGTCAGCCAGAGTATGTTAGGTCTCTCCTGCGCATGGCACACGGCAGCCGCCGCAAGGGCAGGACATACGAGCAGTGGAAGTTTCAAGACAGCCATATTCAATATTTTAATCCCTGCAAAAATACAATATTTTCCATCCGCAGCATCAGGTTTCATAAATTCTTGATAAATTTACAAATTGTTACCGAGTGGCAGCCTTTCATGTCTGCATGAACCAGATGAACATAACTAAATTTCAAACAGTATGAAGAAATATCTCAGCAGATTGTCATTGTTGGCTATTACGTTGATTCTCAGTGTATCTGTATCGGCAGTGGAACGTGATCAGAAAAAGGTGGTATGGACCGAAATGAATGGGGTTACCGTTCCGCTCCCGCCGAAAGAGCATCCGAGGGTGTTTGTCAGGGCAGAAGAAATCCCGGCATTGAAAGCCAAGATGCAGACAAAGGACGGCAAGAAGATTCTGCGCAAACTGGCAGAGGCATCAGTTCCGCGCACAGCCCAGGAAGACGCTGCTGAAAAGGACAGGGGTTTCCGTTACTATGCCAAGATGCGTGGCATCACTTCCAAGGTACAACTTCAAGCCTTGGAATATCTGGTGAATGGAGATGCTTCACAGGCACGCGAGGCCATAACCTCAATGCTCGACACCCTTCGCCGCACCAACTTCGGCACCCAGAATGACCTTTCCCGTGCCAGCGGATGCATGCTTATGGTAGGAGCAATGATATATGACTGGTGCTATGACCAGTTCACCCCGGAGGAAAGACAGGCCTATATAAAGGAGTTCATAAGGATTGCGGAGACCATGGAGTGCCATTATCCTCCAAAGCGCACAGAGCCTATTGCAGGTCACTCGTCTGAATGGATGATCCTCCGCGACATGCTTTCCTGCGGCATAGCCATATATGATGAGTACCCTGATATGTATGACTATGTGATTACCATGATGTTCGAGGATTATATCCCGGTAAGGAACTATACATACCGCGGACAGAACTACCATCAGGGCAGCAGTTACTTCAATGTGCGTTTTACCAATGACCTTAACTCTCTGTGGATTCTTGACAAGATGGGTGCGGGAGCGATATATGACCCGTCTCAGCAGTATGTGCTGTATGACATGATTTATCGTCGCAGACCTGACGGACAGGTTATGCCGGCAGGTGACTGCAATCCTGCTCCGAGAAAGAAACCGCAATCGTTCTCCCAGCCTGCGATGCTGGCATCGAGTTATTACAATGACCCTTATATCGCCTATGAATATGAGCGCAAGCCTTCCACCGAGCCTCACATGCTCATGCTCGAACTGCTTTGGAGGAATTTCGAACTGAAAGGAAAGACTCCTGACGACCTCCCTCTGACAAGATATAGCGGCACTCCATTCGGCTGGATGATAGCAAGGACCGGCTGGGGAAAGAACAGCGTGGTGGCGGAGATGAAGGTGAACGAGCAGTTCTACGGCAACCATCAGCACATGGACGGAGGCGCCTTCCAGATATATTACAGAGGACCTCTGGCAATTGATTCCGGCTCATATCAGGGTGCTTCTGGAGGATATAATTCTCCTCATAACAAGAACTATTTCAAGCGTACGATAGCCCATAATTCACTTCTGGTCTATGACCCGTCGGAGAAATTCGCCTGCTGGAACTATGGCGGGGCGGGGAAGACTGAGTTTGCGACAAATGACGGAGGTCAGCGGATGCCGGGTGACCGTTGGGACACCTGCCGCAGTTTTGAAAATCTGCTCAGCGAGAGCTATACTGTGGGAAAGGCCCTTGCTCATGGCTACGGACCGGATCAGCATGCTCCTGAATATTCATATCTCAAAGGTGACATCACGAAGGCATATACTGCCAAGGTCGAGGATGTGCGACGGTCTTTCGTTTTCCTGAATCTGGAACCGCAGGGCAATGCGGACAGGAATCCGGAAGGGGTTGTCACAGAGGTGCCTGCGGTGATGGTCGTGTATGACCATGTCGTGTCGGCAGATCCGTCTTTCAGAAAATACTGGCTGCTTCACAGTATTGAGGAGCCTCAGACCGGCAGTCAGGAGTTCACTGTCAGCAGGACAAAGGATGGTGACAGCGGAAAGCTTTGCTGTGATGTACTGCTCCCAGAGGCTGATATCGAGAAAGTCGGAGGCCCGGGCAAGGAGTTCTGGGTGTTCGGAGAGAATTATCCTAATGCCGCCACAACCCGCCCTGACCCATGCAACGAAAGGGGAGAGTGGCGTGTTGAGGTTACTCCGAAGGTCGAAGCCAAAGAGGACTGTTTCCTGAATGTGATACAGGTCATGGACAACTCCGTGAAGCCGCTTTCTGTTCAGAGAATTGATGGCGAAAAGGTTGTGGGTGCATCTGTTGCGGACAGAGTGGTGATGTTCAGCCGCTCCGGTCAGCCGCTTTCCGAGAGTTTCACCTTCGAGATTCCTAAGTCGGCAGGCAAGCAGGTCAAGGTGCTGCTTACTGATCTTCAGGCGCGCAAATGGACTGTAAAGGCCGGAAAAAAGACCGTCTTCCAGTCTGATGTAAAACAGGAAGACGGCACTCTTTATCTTACGCTTTCTCCGGGAAAGTTTACTCTGGAATGAATCTCAGATGACGTGTCCGGTCAGGACCGGGAGTGGCCTTGAGCCAGTTTTTAAGTATATCGCGATGTTCGAGCAGGATGTCGCGATATTTTGTTTCCACGGCAAGGTTACGCATCTCGCCGCGGTCCTGTGTCATGTCGAAAAGTTGCTCCCGGTACTGTCCCTTGTCGTAGAGGACGTATTTGTAGCGCGGGGTGCGTACATGCCAGCCGAGAGTGCCGGCGGTCTGGTTGAAATTGGTTTCAGTCACTATATATGGCTGACCTTCTGCGCCTTTTTCGGCTGCCGCGCGGTAACTTACTCCGGGACGTCCGTGCGGAATGTCGGCTCCCGCCCAGTCGCAGATGCTCGGCATCAGGTCGATGCCGTTGTTGACCAGCGCCTCAGAAACAGTACCTGCATTCTTCCCTCCCGGCAGACATACAATCATTGGAACGCCCACCACTTCCTCATAAAGAACCGTCTTCTGGTTCCATCTATGCGCACCGTTGCCGTCTCCGTGGTCAGATGTGAAGATGATGACTGTGTTTTTCCAGAGTCCCTGTCTGTCCACCTCCGCAAGGATTTTGCCTATTTCGGCATCCACTGCTTCTGTCAGACGGTAATAGGCATTGCGATAGCGCCTCCAGTCGTCAGGACCGTATGAGGTGGTAGGGTAGAGTTTATAATTCTGATTCTGCTCAAATCTCAGAACGCTGGCATCGTATGGCGATACTGCATGGTTTTCCGGCAGATTAGGACATTCCTCCAGCGCCGGTTCGATGACAGGGGCATGCGGCGTCTTCTGTCCGCGGGCATATTCGCAGATGTTGTGTGGGTTGATGAATGATGCGACAAGGAAGAACGGTTCCTTCCTGTTACGCCCGCACAGATATTCCACGCATGACTCTGCAAGTCCTATGTCTCCGTTGTCCTTTATGTTGCGGAATCCGAACTCGCCGTCCGGGATGCTGAGGGTGTTCACGTGCCATTTTCCTGCGTATGCGCAGTCATAACCCTCGGCAGCAATGAGCGACCCGAGTGTGTTTGCCCTCAGGGAATCCACAAGAGGCATCTCATTCTCGATCATGCCGCATTGGCTCGGCATATAGCCCGTGAACATGGCGGCGCGTGAAGGACCGCTCAGAGGCATTGCGCAGTAGGCATTCGTGAACCTTACTCCGCGGCTTGCCAGCAGGTCCATGTTGGGCGTATGGAGGTCAGGGTTGCCGGCGCAGCTCATCGCGGCGGCCCCCTGCTGGTCGGTCATTATATAGATAATGTTGGGCCTGTCCTGTGCGGATGCTATTGCGGGCAGGGCAATGGCACCAAGTAATAGTGATTTATTCATAATGTTATTGAATTAGATGTCTCGACTTCGCTCGACATGACATCTTAACGCTCTACCCAGATCGGTGAACTCCAAGCCCATTGCTGATCCTTCTGACGGACACGTACATAGTAGAAGTCCGTGTCGTTCTCCGGCTCGCAGTCTTCCATGTAATGCTCTATGTTACAGCAACTTTCAGGCATCGCCCTGTTGAACAGCACCGCCTCGCTGAGCCATCCGCGCATGAAATGAGAACGTGAACCTTCAAGCAGTTCCGCAAGGGAGTGACTGAACGCCTTTCCGTTGAAATCCGATGTGACCACTCCGTCAAGAGGCATCTCCACATCAAGAATGACGGCCTGTGTGGCAGGAGTTACAGTATTCGGGTTCTTGGTGGTATGCAGAGCAAGTTCCACTGCCGTATCGCTGACTCCAAGAATCCTGTTTATGTGGGTATGGAACTCGGTCTCACCCTCCTGAGGCGAGGTGAAGGCCGCACCGCGGAAGCATGGGGTCACGTTTAGAATACGACCCTTGCTTATAGATATTTTACCGTTCCATGGCACATATTTCTCCTCACGGTTCCATCCGAATTCCATCTTGATCTTGAAGCGCACCACGTCCCCGACAGGAGTTACAGGAATGAGCGGACCGTTCAGACGCGCGATAAGCCTGTTGTTCTTGACTATATCCACATAGTCGATGCAACTTTCGCCGGTTACATTTATATATATACGACGTTTGTCTCCGCGCACTACATCACCCATGAAGGCGTCATTGAGACGGAAATCGATGTTTATCTTGTCTCCTGTGGCGCAGCAGGTGTGACGTGAACGCAGTCCTTCCCAGATGTTGTCACGAGTAAGACTCTCTGAAAGCACACCCACGCGGCCGTCTCCATAACTTCCCGGATAGCCGGAATGCTGGTCTGTGGAGCCCATGATGCCGAACTTCTTTCCGAGGCTCAGTCCGTACTGGATGGTTCCCTCCCACTGGCGCGGACCCATGTCGTGGTAATAGTTGATGTCTCCCATATCACCCTCTGCAAGACCGTGGCGTGAAAGCATCTCCACAAACGGAGTCTGGTCGCCTTCGCTGAAACAGTCCCAGTTGTAGCCTCTGTAACCTGTCTGATAGCCCATGTGGTGAGGGGTGACGAACACCTTCTGCCCCTTGAACTTCTCCTTCCAGTCCTCGATGGAAGAACATTCCACAAGAGGGGCGTCAAGGTCGTGATGCAGGGCCACATGGTCTCCATGCTCCATGCTGTGTGCCTCATAACCGATGAAGGCAAGAAATTCGCCCTCCTTGTTGTATTCCTTTGTCATGGCCTGATACTTTTCATATCCGCCACGGCGCAGTCTTACGAATGCCTTGGTGTGGTAGTCGATGACCCAGTTCAGACGAGGGTCGTTTTCGCCCGGAATATCCGGCCACATGGCGTGCGGAGTTACACTTACGAAATCGAGTTGCCCTTTGGCCGCCTCGAAGGCATCCCGCATGTCACCGTGTCCGTAGGTCAGATTGCAGTGGTTATGGAGGTCTCCCCAGAACATTTTCAAGTTACTTGGCGAAGGCATTATCTTCTTCGCTTCCTTTGTGCCGGGAGCACATGAACCCAGCAGGCTGCCTGTCGCGGCGACGCCCAGCATTGTCCAGCCGGAGGTCTTTATGAATTTTCTTCTATCCATTGTCGATCAGTTTGTTGGTTAATTATTTCGGGAGGCTGAATGTGGTGTCATTTTGTCCTGTCGAAGAACCGTCTGTCTCCCTGAAACAGGACCTTCTCCTTCTCACATGGGTCGGTGTCCTGATACTCCTGCTGGACTTTGGTCAGGAGTGCGTGCATCTCCTCCCGTTTTGAGGAGTATGCAGGGTCTTCATGCACGTTCCGGAGTTCATGAGGGTCCGCTGTCATGTCATACATCTCCCACTGGTCGATGTCGTTGTAGAAATGTATGAGTTTGCAGTCGGCTGTCCTGATGCCGTAATGCCGTTTCACGAGATGCTCGGCAGGGTATTCATAATAATGGTAATATACTGCCTCACGCCAGTCTTCCGGCACGGTACCTTCGTTTTCGAGCACAGGTCGCAGTGACCTTCCCTGCATGTCCTCAGGCACATCCACTCCGGCAAAATCCAGGAATGTAGGTCCGAAGTCGATGTTCATTCCCAATGCAGAGGTTACGCTTCCGGCCTTCACGGCAGCAGGGTAGCGCACTAAGAAAGGCATCCTCTGGCATTCCTCATACATGAATCTCTTGTCAAACCAGCCATGCTCACCGAGGAAGAATCCCTGGTCGGAGGTATATACAATGATGGTATTGTCAAGTTCTCCGCAGGCTTCAAGGTGGTCAAGCACCCGTCCGATGCTCTCGTCCACGCTCGTCACAGTTGCAAGATAGTCCCTCATGTACTGCTGGTATTTCCAACTCACCAGTTCCTTTCCGCTCATCTTCCTGCTGCGGTATTCCGCAATGCGCGGCGCATAGACGCTGTCCCATTTATGCTGCACCTCCTCCGGCATCCTTGTATATACATCGTAGAGCCTGTTGTTTCCCGCCAGAATCTCCTCGCGGGTGAGCAGTTTGAGATCCCAGTCGTCCTGCAAGGTCTCTGCAACCGACATATCCTGACTGCGTGCCGCTTCGCCACGACCTTCATAATCGTCGAAGAGAGTCTCCGGTTCAGGGAAGGTCACGTCGTTGAACATGCCCAGATGGCGTGGTGCCGGCATCCAGTTGCGGTGAGGGGCCTTGTGGTGGAGCATGAGCATGAAAGGAGCCTCTTCGCGCACGTCGTCTATGAAGGCCAGGGCCTTGTCCGTGATGACGTCGGTCACATAGCCGTCTTCCGTGACGGGAGTTCCGTTCTCCAGGAACTCAGGAGAATAATAGTCTCCCTGTTCCTCCTGCCCTGTGACGATACTCCAATGGTCAAATCCCTCAGGCTCGGAAATCAGATGCCATTTGCCCACGATTCCTGTCTTGTAGCCCGCCTCCTGCAAAAGTTTAGGGAAAGTCTGCTGAGAACCGTCAAACCGGCATGCGTTGTCTGTAAATCCGTTAAGATGTCCCAACTTGCCTGTCAATATACATGCACGTGAAGGTCCGGACAGGGCGTTGGTGGCGTAGACATTGTCAAAACGCATACCCTCCTCGGCAAGTCTGTCCATGTTCGGGGTCTCGATGAGATTGCCTCCATAGCATGACATCGCCTGAGTGGTGTGGTCATCGGTCATGATGAAGATGATGTTGGGACGCTCCCGGACATCATCACTGCCACAGGCCGACAGACCGGCTGCAACCATAGGAAGAGCGTAAACTGCTTTGATTGATTTATTCATATTATAATTCGTATGAAAGTACCTGTTTCTTGTTCTTTCCGACCTTGACCATCAGTTTGAGACTTGTCTGGTTGAAGTTCTCGTTGATGAACGATGCGGTTATCTTAGGATTGTCGCCGGGTTCGTCCTTTGGAGCGATGACTGTTATGAAACGCACAGGCTTGTTGTCTGCCTTCTTTACATTGAAACTTGCATTCATGCGTTTCTGTTTTTTCATATATGTGGTGGAAATCCATCCTTCCGCCTTTTCCATCGTCATTCCCAAAGGTCCGAAGCATTGGAGTTTCATGTTCGGTCCTTCTTCGTATTCTGTGTTGAAGTGCATGGTCTCCCTGCTGTTGCTGACCTTGCCGCGGGGCATCTGGTAGTGCAGTTTCACCATACCTTTTGCTGCGCCGACAGCCTCATCGACGATTACAAAATACTTGCCTTCCACAAAGAATATGCTTCTGCGGTGTTTGAGTTTTTCATAACTCTGGTTCTCGGTCACGAGTATCTGCACCTTGCCCTCAGGCTGCCAGAGGAGAGTCTTGGAATCTGTGGTTTCAAGGTCTTTCCCGTTGAATACCAGAGTGTTGTGCGATGATGTCCTGCGGAACCAGTTCCTCCACTGCATAACCTCGTCGTCCTGTCCGGCATAGACATACGAACCAGAATCTGCAAACAGCGCCTTTCCTTTGTGCCAGAGTTCGAATGTGCCGTTGTCCGGCTGGTTGTGCCAGAAGGCAGGAGGTCCGGCCTTGACAACCATCTGAGTTGATTCGCTGTCCCATCCGTTCCTGAATACGAAGAATCCGGATGTCAGATAGCCCTTTGAAAGATATTCCGGCAATGCACCTTCTGCCCCCTCGGTGGCCCAATATCTGATGGCCTGATTTTCAGGGAAGAGTTTTGTCCATGTCTTGAAATGGTTGATCATGCCCTTTTTGGTCACCAGTCTGGCATCGCTGAAACATGGGTTCATATAGTCCGGATAACTGATGTTCGCATAGAACATGATCATCTTCTCGATGGTGTCTATGTATGACTGAGGGAATGCGTTCCTGAACCCGTTGATGTCAGCCACTTCAAGAGCCTTGACGAAGATCTCGATGGAAGCAAGGTGGTAGTGCGGACAAAGTTCGTATTGTCCTCCGTCATCATAGACCTGCACCTCGATTTCGCGGTTGAGGATTTCCACTCCGCTGTTTCTCCATGTCTCTGCCTTGCGGAACTCCGGGAAGAATGTGCCGGCGCAGATCATTCTCTGGGCCTCGAAAAGAAGGTGGTTGCCCTGTTTGGAGTAATGACTCATGATGTGCTCCGCGTGGAGGTGGTAGTTCACGAGGAACTCGCTGAGGAACTCGGCTGTGAAGGCAGGAGAGTCAATGAAAAGTTGGAACTGGAGCGGCTGGTCCTGCAGACGGTGGCTCACTTCAAGAGGACGCCATGCGAAACGCTTGTTCTCCTTGTCTCCTTCGTACGGGTTCTTGCGTATCCAGTCGATATACTGCTTCGTCCATTCGACGGCATATTTCTCGTCACCGCTTACGCGATAGGCGCGTCCCATAGGGGTGAACCATTTGTGACGGTGGAGTTGCCATCTCAGTTCGTTGTCCTTTATCGGCCAGTATTTCCAGTCGATATCCTCACCGTAATTGTATGAAGGCTGATAGCCCTTGTGGACAAAGAAGGTGTGAGAGAGGGCATCGTCAGCCCATTGCTGCTGCTCTTTGCTGATCTTTACCTTTGCGGGGTTCTTGATGTCAGTGGTGACAATGCCTTTGCGCGCCTTGAAATAGTTCAGCAGTTCTCCTGCCGCCTCTGCGCTCTTGCCTTCCGCATGAAGGGCCTTTACCTTTTCAAGCCCCGGATGGTCAAGGTTCAGCAGGTCGAAGACCTCAGGTCTGAGTTCCGCAGTCTGGGCGGCTGCGGTAAATGCGATGGCAATCGCAGAAAATATCGATAAAAACCGTTTCATAGATTAAAGGTTTTTGTATTCTATACCCTTCAGGTTCATATATCTTTGCAGACCTTCAAGGTAGTAGTAGTCAGCATAGTTGAGCGGCACGTCAATCTCCGAGCCGTGTGCCAGAGAACCGGTTGAGTGCATCAGGACAAATCCCTGATTCTCGCCTTCGGCTGCGAGATAGGCGTCGCTTGAAAGACTTTTGAGAATCTTCTCCGCATGGTCAAAATATTTCTGACCGTCCTTGGCCATTGTGCTGAGTTCAAGAAGACCGCAGGCTGTTACGGCCGCAGCAGAGGCATCGCGCGGAGTCTCCTCGGTTACAGGTGCGTCATAGTCCCAGTAAGGAATCGCATCGTCAGTTGTCACCTTCGACATGATCATGTCTGCGATGTTCACGGCGAAGTCAAGGTATTTGCTGTCACCGGTCTCGCGGTAAGTCGCTGTATATCCATAGACTGCCCATGCCTGGCCGCGTGACCATGAGGAATCGTGGTTCTTGCCCTGGAAGGTCTCCTTCCTCTCGACTGTTCCGTCATTGTTGTAACTTACAACGTGCCAGCAGGTGTAGTTTTCACGGAAGTGATTAGGCATTGTAGTGTTTGCGTGCCTGATCGCAACTTCCTTATAATAAGGGTTGCCGGTAAGTCTGCTTGCGCTGAAAAGCAGGTCGAGGTTCATCATGTTGTCGATGATCACAGGGAAGTTCCATGTGCCGAAGTCCCATGAACGGATACATCCGATCTCTTCGTTGAAACGGCTACAAAGGTTGTCTGCAGTCTCGACGAGTACAGCCGGAATGGTGTCATTCGGACTGAGGCGGAGTGCATTTCCATAACTGCAATTCATCATGAATCCGAGGTCATGTGTGCCTGTGTATTCACGTACAGGATTGAGAAGTTCCGTATATCTGATGGCTGCCTTCTTCACACTCTCATCGCCTGTGAATTCATATACATACCAGAGCGATCCAGGGAAGAATCCGCTGGTCCAGTCGTATATGCCGCAGAGTCTTCTTGTCCCTACGATGTCTTCAGCCGGCTGTTTCCTGAGCGAGTCCACGAAAATTTCCTTTTCAAGTTGTCTCTGGAGCATCTCAAAATCATAGCCGACATGGATCGAGCGTGGCAACTGACCTGTTCCGTCAATCTCCGATGCTGTCAGCATAAGTTGGTGCTTTGCCCTGTCGATGCCGTTCTTTACCCAGCTGTAATCCTCGTTGCAGCATGCTGTTGCCGCGACCAATGAAATGGCGAATAAGATGTGTTTGATTTTCATAGTGCGTGTCTTATAAATTTTCTTGTTTTCATACTTGCAAACTTACAAAAAAGAATTGATTATGAGATATAATTTTATATTTTTGCAGACAGTATCTTTTGAATACTGAATATAATAACAATACTAACTGATAACCGAATATGAAGAAGTTTCTTTTATGTTTGCTTCCTGCTGCCCTGTTGTGTGCAGCATGCACGTCAGAAGAATTTGGAGACTCGGTCAAAGGCAATCCTGACCTGCCGCTGATACTTGATCCGGTTCAGGATGAGGATGGTGACAGGACTGTCTTTGAACTTTTGAATCTCGACTATCCCGGACTTGAATCCGTGAAGGCTCTCTGTGAGGCTGGGGATTATGGAAATGCAGCGCTTAAACTCCTGCAATATTACAGGGAGCGTCCTGTCTATAATCCTAATGTCAATCTTCTCCAGACCACCGCTACTGCGACTGAAATCAGTTATGCCGACCAGGCCAGCAAGGACGGTGACTATCGTTTCAAGGTGTACGAATATGTCGATGATAATGGACAGTGCTGGTCATTCAAGGGTACCGACGGGAATATTGACTGGGGTCTCATTCCGGAAAGCATGGACGAAGAATCGGAGTTCAAGTATCAACTCCATCGTCATCAGTGGATGATCCCTCAGGCAAAGGCTTATAAGGCTACAGGTGATGATAAATATATCCAGGCTTGGATAGATGTCTATTTTGACTGGCTGGAAACCTTTCCTTGCCCTGAGGGCAGAGTCGAAGATCAGAACCTGAATCCGCAATGGTACGGCCTGCAGACATCATGCAGAGCAATCGACCAGTTGGACATCCTGTCCTACTACGTTCATTCGGAACTCTTTACCGCAGAAATCCTGACAAAGTTCCTTGTCGCATATCATCAGCATATAGAGTCCATCTATGCGAACTGGTGGCATGATTCGGCAAGCAATATCCGTCTTTCACAGGAACAGGCAGTTATGCTTGCAGGTATTATGATGCCTGAGTTCAAAAGATCTGCCGAGTGGTTTGCTACCGGAAAGGAGGCAATTACCTCGCAACTCACCAATCAGTTCAACAGCGACGGAGTCCATAATGAGTTCGACCCAAGTTACCATCTGGGAGCAGTGGCGGATTTCTATAATATATATAAGGTGGCACAGGTTAATTCAAAGTTGGGCGAGTTCCCTTCTGATTATACAGATTGTCTGAGAAATGCCGCGAAATTCATCATGGATGTGACTTATCCGGACTATAGCATGGACAATATCAACGACACCCGTTCTGCACGTATGACCAAGAGCGTGCTGACACGAAACCTCCGTCAGTATTCCGAGATGTTCCCGGACGATGACGAACTGAAATGGTTTGCCTATGAGGGACTGTATGGAACACGCCCGCAGTCCACGCTTGTAACCTATCCTGTTTCAGGTTATTATATCATGAGGAACGGGTGGACCCCAAATGCCACAATGCTCATCCACAAGAACTGTTATGATCCGGACAGGACAGGCCTGAGCGGTCACAATCATCCGGATAACGGTCATGTCATGCTTTATGTAAATGGCAGGAAGTTCCTCCCTGATGCAGGCACAATGTCTTACACCGATCCTGACTATTACTCTACGTATCGTTCGACCGAGATGCACAATACCATCACAAGGGCGCGTGCAAACATCACCAGCCGCAAGGGCAGACTTCTCAAGACAGAATCATCTACCGGATATGAACTCATCGTCACGGAAAATCCTGCATATGACGACCTGACTCATCGCCGTGCAATCTTCTTTGTCGGAGGAAAGTTCTTTGTCATCGTTGATGAGGCTTATGGTACAGCAGCAGAAACTGTGAATCTTAATTTCAAACTCTGGGGTGGAAAAGGCAAGGATGCTGACGGATATCCGGTGAGCGGAAAGAATTATACTGTAATTGATGAAGGATACGGCGCTCATTCTACCTTCGATGATGGCAACAATATCATCATTAAGTCATTTGCAGAGACTGCTTCAACCTTTGACAGCAATACCGGTTATTATTCAAACGAAATCGGTCAGAAGACTCAGCGCTATTGGTACAGGATGGATGTGGCAAAGGCGGCGGACAAGGCTGCGCGTTTTGTCACTGTAATATATCCGTTCGGAGCAGCCGACACCTACGCTCAACAGAACATCACTGCTGAATTTATTGATAATACACCTGGAAACGAGGGCACCTTCCATGAGAACGGCGTTTCTGTCAAGGTGGTTGTAAACGGTGTTCAATATTCATTGTCTTATAATCTGAATTGATTGATATGAAAGCGATTACGATTAAATTGACCAATTGCCTGACAGCCCTTGCGCTGGGTGTGGCGATGTGCCTGTCGGCGGTTTCATGCCAAAAGGATGAACTTACCGATGGCGATAAGTTTGCCCTGTACTATCCGGGCATCACAGACATCGGTCCTTCCACGAATATGGACCTGACTCCGACATATCATGGTGCCAAGGCTTCCAAGTTCGAGATTTATAATGTCACTCTTGACGGAAAGACCTATCAGACGGAGTCGTTCAGCATCGATCCTGAGTCCGGTATGCTCTCACTCAGAAACACTGACGGACTTCCGGTGGGTAAGTATGCCATCAGCATTCAATGTGTTTCTGGCGGACAGATATATAAGTTCCCTGGTCTGGTCACGGTGAATATGATGCACCCTGTTCCGGAGGGAATCATCCTTGAACCTTCTCTGATCGAGGTCCCTCTTACATCTGTGACCAACCTTAACCTGACCGATGAGTTGCCGGGAGCAAGGATAATCACTGAGGGAGAACACATTACTGTCGAGGACTATAAGATCGCGAAGGTTTCCCTTGGCGGAACTCTGGTGGAGGACTGGAGCGGAATATTCGAGGTGAACAGCGAGGGCGAGTTCAGCATATTGAGGAATCAGAACTTCCTTGCGGGTGTCTATGTGATTGATTTCAAACTTGTTACCCGTACAGCCGGCCTTGATTCCTCAATGGGTATATATGAAAATGCCCTGACTGTCGATGTGCAGGCACCACCGACCAGTCTGACCTATTCTCCGTCTGCTGTCAAGGTGCAGTATGACTATGACTACACAAGCCGCGCACCTAAGATGGTGGGCTCGTCCAACGGTCTCAGATACAGCATCCTTTCGGTGAGTCCGGAAGGAGCGCCTGTGACGGTCAACGAAAAGACCGGTGCCATCACTCTTTCAAAGGAGCATGACCTGCCTGCGGGGACAGATATAGTCGTTTCCATGAAGGTTGAGAATGCTCTCGGAAGTATGGATTTCGCCCAGGTGTTCAAGATCACTCTTGTCGAACTTATCAATCCGATCACTAAACTGGATTATAATGACTCGACAGTATGGCATGATACAAAATTCGGTCTTGCTCCAAAGGAGGTGGACGGAGATGAGAAGATCTTCTCGTTTGTCGATCTTCCGGAGGCTCTCTCCGCTTTGAAGATCGATGAGCATACAGGAAAAATTTCAGCAAAGAAAGGCAACAAGATCGAGATTGGTGAATATACCGTAAAGGTGGCTGTGGAAAACTCCAAGGGAAGCATGACCAAGGAAATCAGACTCACAGTCATTGAGAACCCATATTTCTTCACTTATGTTCATTGGGGCAACAACCTTGGTCTTGATCCGGCAGAGAATTATGCAAGCCAGCATAGGGTGCCTACGACTGAGACATATACATTTGGAGTGGCTGCGACTGACATCAAGGAAGGCACAAAGGTGGAATATACTATCAGTGGCGGAAGCAAGGCTGCATGTGCGGTCATCGATCCTGAAACAGGTGCAATCACCACTGACCTTGCCTTTGCAAACGGTGATGACGGAAAACCGAAGATCGAAAACTTCAGGGCACATTTCTTCTTCGTGACTGCGACAACCGGAAAGGGAACCTCGGGCGAGACCTCAGTAAAGACTCCGGTATTCCTGGATTTCAACTGTATGCGTGCAGAAGGCGGCTATCAGATCAGCTACACTCCGTTTGTGTTCCAGTGCAATCCGAAGAAAGGTGGAGTTTCCGCCAAGCCTGAAATCACCAAGGCCGGCAAGGCGCTGACATCTGAAGAACTATCAAAGATCATTATGGATTTCAGAAGAAGTTTCAACTATTGGAATATCGGCGGACCTGCTGAACATGCGAACGGTGCCCCTAATGAGGCAAAGGATAATTTCCTGTCTCAGATATGGGCTGCCTATTACGCTGCTATCAATAAATCGTATGGTTCTGGTTCAAGAGATCCGATATCGTATTATGGACGTGCATTCCTGGATAAGAACCCTGCATATATCAGGGCATCAGATCTTGCACTTTATATCGCTCCGGAAAGATGGAAGGATGTAAACGGATATGCTGATGGCGTGTTTACAGCGCAGATTACATTCGCCGATTCGGGGACTGACCCGAAAGATGCGAAAGACCCATACCGTCTCTTCCCACTCTTCGTGTGGTTTGATACTGAATTCTAATTTTAGAAACACATCAATATGAAAAAGATATTATCAACGCTTCTGACATTGATGATCATTATTCCGGCCCTGGCGCAGGAGAGGATCACTGTCAAGGGTACTGTCCTGGATGAGACCGGTACCCCGCTTATCGGAGCAGGTGTGACCGAAAAAGGTACATCCAACGGAGTCGTTACTGACCTGGACGGTATGTATGAGATCAAGGTCGCGAAGGATGCTGAACTGACTTTCAGTTATATAAGTTATGCAGATCAGGATGTGAAGGTCGAGGGCAAGACCTCCATCGATGTCTCTCTCCAGCCGGACAAGAACGTTCTCGACGAGGTCGTAGTCATCGGTTATGGTACCATGAAGAAGAGCGACCTGACCGGTTCTGTGGGCTCAGTCAACTCTAAGACCCTTGAAAACTTCAAGACAGGCTCTGTGGTGGAGGCTCTGGCAGGTCAGGTGGCCGGTGTGAGCATCACTGCCGCAGACGGTACACCGGGCTCGGGATTCGACATCAAGATCCGTGGAGTCGGAACTGTCAACGGAGATGCTTCTCCGCTGTATATTGTGGATGGCTTTGAGGTGGATGACATCAGTGTCATTGCAAATCAGGATGTGTTGTCTGTCGATTTCCTCAAGGACGCTTCCGCTTCTGCAATCTATGGAGCCCGCGCGGCCAACGGTGTAGTGCTTGTAACCACCAAGTCCGGTCGTGAAGGACGCCCTCAGGTGACCTATAACGGTTCGGCAAGTTACCGCCAACTGTCAAGAAGGCTTGAACTGCTGACTCCATACGACTTTGTCGCTTTGCAGATGGAGGTCAATCCGTCCAAATATGGAAGCACTTATTACAAGGCCGGAAATGATGCGGACGGCGTGCCGTACAAATATCAGTCATTGGAGGATTACCGCAATCTCGATCAGTCGGAATGGATTGACTGGCAGAATGAGGCTTTCCGCCCTACATGGAGCCAGAACCATGATGTCAGCATCAGAGGTGGTATCAAGGACTCGCAATATACCGTGTCATTCTCTCATTTTGATGAGAACGGTATCTTTACCAACAGTGGCTTTGCAAGAAACACTGCCAGGGTGAAGATCCAGCAGAAGGTCACAAAGTGGCTGACCTTCCAGGGCTCTCTCAACTATACTTCACAGAAGAGGACAGGAATAGGTACTGGAGGCGGACAACTCGCCAATCTCCTTTCATATCGTCCGGTCGGAGGTCTGAATGTGAGTGCGTGGGAACTTCGCAATCTGATGTATGACCCTACTGCGCAGGCAGAGTCAAACTTTGACTCCAACAAGATCAACCCTATCGTTCAGGCTGAAAGCACTGATGATATAAGGAAATCAGAGCAGTGGATCGGAAACGTATCTCTCTCGGCTCAGTTGGCAAAAGGTCTGACTTTCAAGACTGCCGCCACTTACAATTCCAATTTCCAGCGTCGTGACATCTTCTACCATGAGACCACAAGTCAGGCTTATCGTGCCGGCGGTCCGTATGGAGAGACTACGACTTCCAAGAACACAAGATGGCAGAACAGCAATACTCTCAATTATAAGAGAACGTTCAAGAAGAAGCATAGCGTAGATGCAATGATCGGTCAGGAGGTTGCCTATATAGGTTCTGAGTCCCTTAAGGGACAGTCAAGAGATTTCCCTTTTGACGACCTTGGCAATAATAATCTCGGACTCGGTGCAACTCCTTCCCTCGTGGAGACTACAAAGGCTGAAAGTCTGCGTCTGTCGTTCTTTGCACGAGGCTTTTACAGTTATGATGACCGTTATATGGTGACGGCGACAGTGCGTGCCGATGCTTCTACTGTGTTCTCGAAGAAGAACAAGTGGGGAGTGTTCCCATCGTTTGCGGCGTCATGGAATATGGCAAACGAGTCATGGCTGAAGGATGTTCAATGGCTCAATACTCTCAAACTCCGTGCGGGTTGGGGTACGGTCGGAAACGACAGGATCACCAACTATCTTTCAATGAACCTCTATACGGATAGCAAGTTGGGTGTAGGAACATCTCAGACTACAATCCTCACTCCTAAGCAGTTGGCGAACTATAATCTTCGTTGGGAGGGTTCCATGACCACGAACGTCGGTCTGGATCTCGGATTCTTTGATTCACGTCTGACAGCGACAATCGACGGCTTTGTCAAGGATACAAAGGACCTCCTTCTTAAGCAGAATCTTGCATACGTCACTGGCTTTGAGGAGCAGATGCAGAATGTCGGAAAGATCAGAAATGCCGGAGTGGAACTTACCCTCCATTCTGTGAATTTCAACAAGAGGAATTTCTTCTGGACCACTGACTTCAACCTCTCCTACATTAAGAACACCCTCGTTGCGCTTCAGGACGGTACTGCGTATATCACACGTCGTTCGGAGTTCAATTCAAACTTTACTTCGGATGACTATATCGCGTATGTCGGCGGTTCTCTTGGTGATATGTACGGATATATTTATGACGGAGTATATCAGTCTTCTGATTTCAATATGACTCCGGGCGGCAATCTGGTTCTCAAGCCAGGTGTGGCCGATCTGAGTCCGCGCGGTACGGTTCCGGCACCGGGTGTCGTGAAATATCGCGATGTCAATGGAGACGGCAAGATCACTCCGGACGACAGGACATCGATCGGAAACGGTTATCCGGATCTGTATGGAGGTCTGACCAACTCATTCCAGTTCTATGGTGTCGATTTGAGTTTCATGTTCCAGTTCAGTGTCGGAAACGATGTCTATAATGCTACAAGGATGTATCTGACCCAGACCAAGAATGAACGCGTGAATCAGATGCATGAGGTGGCTGACAGATGGACTCCGAGCAACGCCTCGACCAAGGTGCCTTCTGCTAACGGATACATTTCATACGATGTTTCATCAAGGTTCATTGAGGACGGATCCTTCCTGAGATTAAAGAATATTACCCTGGGTTATACACTCCCGGAGAATATCACCCGCCGCTTCTATGTAAGCAAACTTCGTGTATATGCCACAGCCCAGAATCTCTTCTGTCTGACAAATTACAGCGGATATGATCCGGAGGTGAGTGTGCTTTCAAGTCCTCTTACTCCTGGATTCGACTGGGGTGCGTATCCGAAGAGCAGGGTGTTTACATTCGGTGTTGAACTTCAATTCTAAGATGATATGAAAAATTTGAAATATATTATTGCAGTAATGTCGTCTGTGTTCGCCTTTGCTTCCTGTTCTCTTGATGAGACCAATTACATGGAGATTGAGAAATCAAAGTATATGAACACTGCCGCGGAGGCTGAGTCTGTGCTTCTTGGTGTATATGAGAATCTGACCAAGGATCAGATGTATGGCTTCCACCTGTCCCTCTATCTGCCGTTAGGAACCGATATCGCCAAGGTTGAGGGAAGCACCGTCAATTCATGGAGAGCCATGCCGAGCAACTCCTTCTCGCCGTCGGAATCCTATGTGTGCGAAACCTGGGCTGCCTTGTATAATGCCATCTATGATGCAAATGACTTCATAGAGGGTCTTTCAGTGGCGGTTGATAAATTTTCTTCTGTACAGGAGAAGAATCTGGCTGCCATATATATGGCTGAGGCCAGGGCTCTTCGTGCGCAGTTCTATTTCGAACTTGTGCGCTGGTGGGGCAATATAGTGCTGATGAAGACACCTGATGATTCATCAAAGCATCCGTCAACATTCGAACAGTCGACTCCTCAGGAAGTGTATGAGTTCATTGAAGAGGATCTTAAGTATGCAATCAGTATTCTTCCTTATGCAACTGAAGACAGTTATCGTTCGGACAATTCCTTCCGTATTTCCAAGGGTGCGGCTCTCGGACTTCTTGCCAAGGTCTATGCCACATGGGCGGGTTATCCGGTAAGAGATGAGTCCAAATGGGAAAAGGCGGCTTCCACTGCCAAGATCCTGATTGATTCCGGCAAGCACGGACTTCTCTCTGATTTTGAGCAACTTTGGAAGAATACCTGCAACAGTGTCTGGGATCCTACCGAGAGTCTTATGGAGGTGTCTTTCTATGCGCCTGTATCTTCCGGAAAGGACCCTGTGGGCCGCATCGGAAAGTGGAACGGTACGACAGCCGCAGACGGCACCGGACCGTATGTGCGTATTGCGGCAAACTGGAAGGTGGTTCCTACCTTCGTCGCAAACTGGAAGGATAATGAGAATGACCTCAGATGGGCTACATCGTTTGCAGATTATCAATATAAACTTGATGAGAATAGTAAAAAGACAGTAAAAGTCGGTCTTATTAAAGACAAGCCTTTATTGACTTTCAGGGATGCGATGACTGATGCCTCGATAAGAAAGACATACAATAATACATTGACCCCTGCCAAGTGGGACCTGAACAAGTATGTCAAGGAGCACTTTGCAGATGCCAATTTCTCGACTGTGAACTGGTATTTTCTCCGTTACGCCGACGTACTCCTTCTGTATGCCGAGGCATTGAACGAGTGGCATAAGGCTCCGACTGCAGAGGCCTATGCGGCAGTGAATATGGTCCGTCGCCGCGGATTCGGCAAGCCGGTCAATGTGGCGGACAAGAATTGCGATCTTGCCACAGGTCTTTCATACGAGGCCTTCCAGCAGGCTGTCCGCGATGAGCGTTCATACGAACTCTGCTTCGAGGGTCATCGCCGTCAGGATCTCGTAAGATGGGGCATCTACTATGATTCCATCATGCAGACATCACAGGACCTCGCCACCTGGCATGAGGAAGCACCTTCGGTGTATATTATCGCTGACTACACTGTCAAGGGCAAGCATGAAATCCTTCCGATCCCTCAACTTGACCTTGACCTGATGACAAAATGTCACCAGAATCCTAACTGGTAGGACAGTCCCATTATTGATAAAGAGGCGTTGACCTGTTGTATGGTCAACGCCTCTTTTCAGATTCCTGATAAGATTCAGAGTTGGTATTCCAGGATACGTTTCTTGTCTTTTCCAACCTTGACTTCCAGTTTCATGCTGTCTTCGCTGTAACCGCCGATGAATGAGGCAGATATAGGAATCTCGTTGCCGCCCTTCTCGTTAGGTACAATGACTGTGATGAAGCGGATCGGCTCGTTGGCTGTCTTCTTGGCGTGGAAATTGGCGTTGATACGTTTGCGCTTTGCCATGATGTCGGACGATACCCAGCCCTCTTCCATCTTCATGCCCATACCCTCCGGGCCGAAGACTTGCAGTTTCATGTTGCAGCCGTCTGTCATTTCTGTGTGGAAGTGCATATCCTCGCGACTTCCTGTTGTCTTCCCTGGAGGCATCTGGTAGTGGAGATTCACCCAGCCGTCTGCCTTGCCTTTGCCCTCATCGACAATCACGAAATATTTGCCATCGACAAAGAATATGCTTCTGCGGTGTGCCATGTATGTATAACTCTGATTTTCGGTTACGAGTATCTGTACATCGCCTTCCGGCTGCCAGAGCAGCGTCTTCGAGTCCATTGTCTGGATGTCCCTGTCAGAGAAGGTCAGAGTGTTGTGCGAAGCGGTCCTCCTGAACCAGTTTCTCCACTGCATGATTTCCTCTCCACCTCCATAGACGTAGGCTCCGGAGTCCTGGAAGAGCACCTTGCCGTTGTACCATATCTCGAAGGTGCCGTTGTCCGGCTGGTTGTGCCAGAATGCCGGTGGGCCTGCCTTTACGACCATCTGGAGACAGTCGTTGTCCCAACTGTTTCTGAATGTGAAGAATCCTGTGTTGAGGTAGCCTTTTGAAAGATGGTCCGGGAGACTTCCTTCCTTACCCTGAGTCGCCCAATACTTGATTGCCTGATTCTCAGGGAAGAGGCGGGACCAGTTGCGGTAGTTTCTCAGCATCTCGTCCTTTTTGAGGATACGCGCGTCGCTGAAATATGGGTGGGTGTAATTCGGATAACTGATATCAGCGTGCATCATGATCATCTTCTCGATAGTGTCGATATATGACTGAGGGAACTCGTCGCGGAAGCCGTTGAGGGCTGCAACATTGAGGGCCTTGATGAAGATGTTGATGGTGGCGAGGTGGTAGTGAGGGCAGAGTTCGTAGTGGCCTCCGTCAGGATAGACCTGCTTGCCTATCTCGGTGTTCATGATCTGCATGCCGCTTTCTCTCCAAGCCTTGGCTCTTTTGAACTCGGGGAAGAATGTGCCGGCATAAAGCATTCTCTGCGCCTGGAAAAGCAGGTGGTTGCCATGGTTGGAGTAGTTGCCCATCACATGTTCCGCATGCTTGTGGTAGTTTACAAGGAACTCTGTGAGAAATTCGGCGTTGAAGGCTGGCGAACTGATGAAGAGTTGGAACTGCTGGGTCTGGTCCTGAAGACGTGTGCTGACTTCAAGAGGTCTCCAAGCCCAACGTGCGTTTTCTGCATCTTCCTTCAATGTGCTGTTATCTACTATCTCATATTCCTCCTTGCTGATGACCACGAGAGGGTTCTTGCGGATCCAGTCTATATACTGCTTTGTCCACTCGACTGCATATTTCTCATCGCCGCTGATGCGGTAGGCCTTTCCCATAGGGATGAACCATTTCTGGCGGTGGAGTTGCCATCTGAGTTCATTGTCCTGCACCGGCCAGTATCTCCAGTTGATGTCATCTCCATAATGGTACGGCTCGTGTGAGTCCATGACGAAGAACCTGTGTTCCATAGCATCATCAGCCCATTTCTGATGCTGGGGGCTGATCTTTACCTTCGAGACGTCAGTGATGTCAGGAGTGACGATGCCGGTGCGGGCCTTGTAGAATTTGAGCAGGGCGGCAGCGGCTCCCTTGTCGTCGCCTCTTTCGTGACAGGCTTTTACCTGTGCCATTTCAGGCGTGTCAAGGTCAATGAGGTCGAAAACCTCTGCACGTAACTCGGGGGTTGTTGTCTGCTGCGCCTGGCACAATAGACCCGTCATAAATAGACAGAGTGTTAAAATGATGTGTTTCATGATGTTATGGTTTATCTTTGTTTATGTAATCCTTGGGAAGTGTGCCGAACTGTCTCTTGAACAGGGCGGAGAAATATGAGGGTTTGTTGAATCCCACCATGTAGGAGACCTCATTGATCCGGTAATTCCCTGATGAAAGCAGTTCCGCGGCTCTTTTCAGACGTGTGATACGTATGAACTCGACCGGTGACATTCCTGTAAGTGCTTTCAGTTTTCTCTGGAAACTTGAACGGCTCATGTTCAGTTGCGCCGCTATGTCTTCAACGGAGATTTCCGCCTCCTGTATGTTTTCCTGAATGATTCTGGTGAGATGATTGAACCACTCCTGATTTTTGGAAGTGATTTCCTTCCCGACATCTTTGTCATCGACCAGTTGATTGACAATGTTGAGCAGACGGCGTGTGTTTTTCTCGATTTTCAGAATGTTCTCCCGGCTTTCCTCGCTTTTTCTCTGTTTGAATACAATCTGTATCGGTGTCCTTTCCGTGATGATGATGACGGCTGTAAGAGCAGCGATGAAAAGAAGTATGTAGATGATGATGGCTGTCCTGCTTCTGAGGACAGGTGCAAGATTGTTTATGTGCAGGGCGACCTCGTTGTCGCTCCAGACACCGTCGGAGTTCATCGCTCTTACCTTTATTGTATGTTTCCCGTATGGGAAGTTCAGCAGGGTTACAGAGGACTCTGCCGTGTAGGTCCATTCTTCCGAATCGTCAATCTTATAAGCGAACTGATTTTTGTGAGGGGCTACAAAACTGAGGCATTCGAACCTGACTGTGAATGAGGATATTTTTCTTTGGAGCGTCATTTCCCCGGAGTGTGAGGATGTGGAAGGGAATGTGAACTCCTTGTTTGCGTATCTGTATGAAATGCCTGCCGTGACTATCGGCGGCACGTCAGCGTCCCTGATGTTCTCCGGGCTGATGACATTGAAACCGTTGACCCCTCCAAGGTATAGTTTGCCGCTGGAAGATCTGTATGAGGCTCCGAAATTGAACTGGTTGCTTTGCAGCCCGTCCTCACCGGTAAGGTGTCTGATTATTTCACCATTCGGAGAACATACCCATATACCGTTGTTGCTGGTCAGCCACAGACGGCCTTCTGCGTCATTGAGAACCCCATATACTATCGACAGGTTCACCGGACCGTTCCCGGTGGTAAGCCTCAGCGGAGAAAATCCGTCGCTTTCAGGACAGTATCTGCATACGCCTCCGCCTTCCGTGCATATCCACAGAGCAGACATGTCATCTACATATATGGACAGTGCCTTGTCGTTAGGGAGAGAACTTGGATCTGAACCATCGTGTGTGTAATGCTTCCACTGGCCTGTCGTTCTGTTGTAGCGGAACACTCCCGTGTAGTAGCAGGCAAACCAGATGTTGTCATGGCTGTCTTCCTTGATATCATAGATGAACGATCCGTCCAGGTGTTCTATGGGGCTGATCTTTCCTGTCCTCAGGTCGTATGTGCAGCAACCCTGATCGGTCCCTATGAAGATGTCGGATCCGCTGCTCTTGTAAAGGGAGAATATATTGTTGCTTTTAAGTTCCGGATTGCTTGTCTTTGTCATGACCCTTATCCTTCCGCTACTCAGGTCCGCTATTTTCAACCCCTGCGAATAGGTGCCCATGAACAGAGTCTTGCCGCTGATACATAGAGCATGTATGTTGTCTCCCCGTACGCTGACCGTGGGACATGAAAATTCCTTTGTCTCATGATTGAACACACTAAGTCCTCCGTTCTCGGAGGCTATGAACATTTTTCCGTCATGGTCCTCGCAGAAGGAACTGATTGCAGACCCGTTCAGTCCCTTGCTCACATTTTGTGCGGTGTAACACTCTATCTGCTTGGCGCGAGGGGAAAGATAATAGACACCCTGAAAGAAAGTCCCTATCCAGATGCCGCCTTCCCTGTCTATCAGACCCGAATATATGTTGTCGTTAGGGTGTATGGTTGACAGGGTGATCTGGGACAGTCTGTTGGATATTATGTCGTATTTGAACAGACCCTTGTTCGAGCATATCCAGAGCCTTTCGTTGGCCACTTGCAGGATGCTCCGTATTCTTATGTTTGATGATATCCCCTTGTCCGCTGATGGTTTCAATGATTTGAGGGTGTTGCTGCTGTGGTCAAATATCGCAAGTCCATCGTTCCATGTACCTATCCACAGGTTGCCGCCGGACGCTTCGTTGATTGTCGAGATATGGATGTCTTCTTTCTGGGAAAAAGATGCCTTGTCAGTCTTTATCCTTGTGAACCGTCCCGTGGACTGGCTGTATTTGAAGAGTCCTTTGTCGCATCCGATCCACATTGTGCCGTTGGAGTCGCAGAAAACCTGCTGGATGTTGTCTGTCGGGATGGTGCTGTTGTCTTTGGAATATATGGTGACATTGTCTCCCGTTTCATCATATATGAATATACCGGCATCTGTTCCTGTCCATAGCCTGCCATGCCTGTCGTAGGCAAGGGCATAGCATAGGTTTGGAGCCAGATGTTGTCCGCAGTATTCGCGTAGGTCTATTTCCCTGAATGCTTCCGAGTCAGGGTCGAAGAGCATAAGACTGGAGCTTTGCGTTGCGGCCCAGAGTTTCCTGCCGTCGCGGTGCATCAGCAGGGTCAGCACATTCAAGGCATTAATTCCGTCCTTGTCAGAGTTGCGGTAAGAGCAGCCGTATGACTTGAACTCCTTTCCGTTGAAACAGTTCAGACCGTCGGTGCTGGCAAACCATATATGCCCCAGTTCGTCCTGTATTATACCTTTGATGGAGTTGGTGGAGAGCCCGGATGACACATCATATTTACGCATGTTATGTGCGTGTGCATGTGTATGGGCGAGGCAGAATACCAGAGTTGTCGCCAATATGGTGAGCAAGGCTTTTTCCAGTTTCATGTGCAGTCATTATGTGTCCAAAACAAAAATACACAAAAAATGACATATCGCTCAAATTCTATTGCTAAATCTTAAAAATTGGTTTCTTTTGACTAATTAGTGGCATTGCCGATTGTCCCATACTTTTAACTTTGCGATTGATAATGATACCGAAAACTGCATTATGAAACGGATGGCTATTCTGCTTGCGGCACTGTTGCCGATGTTGGTTTCCTGCTCATGCAAGGAGACCATGGACGAGTTGACCGACAGGGTCTTTGATGTGGCTGCCCGTCAGTCTGAACTGATGGCGGCGTCTCTCGGAGAGGATCAGACTCCCAAGACGTACGAAGACGGGAAATTCGTTACGGCTTCACCGTCCTGGTGGTGCTCAGGCTTTTTTCCGGGAGTGCTGTGGTATATTTACGAATACAATTCCGATCCAAGGTTCAAGGAACTGGCTGTCAGAGAGACAGCAAAGGTGGAGAATATCAAGTATGTGACCGATCATCACGATGTCG
Source organism: Bacteroidales bacterium (assembly GCA_015060455.1). Classification (GTDB taxonomy): domain Bacteria; phylum Bacteroidota; class Bacteroidia; order Bacteroidales; family UBA932; genus Cryptobacteroides. Next base: position 45,950 of record SUYM01000010.1, on the reverse strand, counting down.
GTTTCCAGATTAACTGCTCATACGGCCATCAGTACCGTCTCACAGGAGACGAGCATGCGCTCGACGTGCTCAGGACGGCTGCCAGATCGCTCACCGGCGCCTTTGCCGAGGAGGTCGGCTGCATCAGGAGCTGGCCTTTCGTGAAGAAGGGATTCAGTTGGGTATATCCAGTGATCATCGACAATATGATGAACCTCGAACTGCTCATGTCGGTGGGTAACATGGATGGTGACGAGTGGCTCCGTCATGTCGCCATATCCCATGCGGACAAGACGATGGAGAACCATTTCCGTGAGGACTACACATGCTGCCACCTTGTGGACTATGTGCCTGAAACCGGTGCAGTCAACAAGAAGATTACTGTCCAGGGACTTGCTGATGACAGTGCGTGGGCAAGGGGACAGGCCTGGGCGCTGTATGGCTACACAATGATGTATGAGCAGACAGAGGATGTAAAATATCTGCATCTGGCACAGAACGTCGGTGATATGATAGAGTCTTATCTTCCGGAAGATGGCGTGCCGTATTGGGATTTCAACGATCCGGATATCCCTAAGGCATACAGGGATGCTTCTGCGGCGGCGGTGATGGCATCTGCATATATCGCTCTTGATGCGGTGGCGGACAATGGAAAGGACTACCTGGCGATTGCTGAAAGGCAACTCCGCAGCCTTGCTTCTGAAGAATATCTTGCCAAGGTGGGGGAGAACGGACATTTTATCCTGAAACATTCCGTGGGTAACCTGCCGGAGAATGCGGAGGTTGATGTGCCTCTTACCTATGCGGACTATTATTTCCTTGAAGCGTTGCTGCGTTATCGCTCCGCAATGACAGAATAACTTGCATAAACACTGATTAACCGATAACCTGATTATGAAATTAAGGCCGAATTTATTGCGTTTTGTCCTCGCTCTTTCAGTAGGGGGGGGCATAGTATTTTCTTCCTGCACTCCGGAGGCAGTTCAGCCGGATGAGGGATTCGTTCTTTATTATCCTGCCATAACCGAAATCGCTCCGAGCATAGAGCCTTTCACCATCATGCCTTCCTGGTATGGTGGAACTCCGAGTGATTTCTCCATATCTTCCGTAAGTTGCGATGGCAAGGCCGTGGAAACCACATGCTTTTCGGTGGATGAGGAAAGCGGAGCCTTCACAATAGGTGATTCGCGGGCCCTTCCGGTGGGGAAATATCAGATTTCCATCAGTTGCAAGGTTGGCGGGGAGTATCGTTCCTTCAAGGATATCATCTCATTGCAGATGATGAAGCCGATTGCTGACGGAATCGAGGTGACACCGTCGCTCATTACTGCAAGTCTGTCGGATATTCTTGAAACTCCGGATGACGTGTCGCTACCTGTTGCAAGAATCACCGCCACCGGGGATAATTTTGTTAAGATTACAGGCTACAGCATAGCAAATGTTTATCTTGACGGTTCTCTTGCCAATGATTGCAAGGCGTGGTTCGAGTTATCCGACGATGGCGTATTCTCTATCGTCAAGGATAATGAGCAGTTTGAGGCAGGTGTCTATACCTTCGATTTCAAACTTACGACTTACATAGTTGACAAGAGCAGCGAGGAGGGTGTCTTTGCGAAGGCCCTTACGCTTAATGTCACTTCTGCTCCTACACGAGTCGAGTACAGTCCTGCGACACAGAAGGTCGAGAACGGGGTGGCTGCAAGAACTGTTGAGCCGTTTTATAAGGGGTCTGCTGACGGATTGAAGTACGAAATAAAGAGTGTTTCCCCTTCCAACAAGCCGGGTATCACGATCGACCAGGCGACAGGAGTCATCAGCATACCGGCCTCGGAAGACACTCAGGTCGGTGAAATCTATACAGTGTCTCTGACTGTGACAAATGATTTCGGAACCGCTGATTTTGATGATGTATATTCTTTTGAAATCATTGATTTTCTTGATCCTATCACTACCTTCTCCTACGATGATGTAGCGGAGAATATCTCAGGTGTCTCGTTTGCCAATCCTGTCAAGGAAATGGATGGCGCAGAGGTGATATATTCATTCAAGAATGTTCCTGATGCTCTGTCTGCAATCACGATTGATCCGGCAACAGGAACCGTTTCCTCTGCCAAAGGTGTGGAACTCCCTGTCGGAGAACATACTCTGACTGTGGTTGCGGAAAATGCAAAGGGCAGTGCTGAGGCATCGTTCAAGATAACGGTCGTAGCGAACCCTAACTATTTCACATATGTTTATTGGGGCAACAATCTCGGTGCGAACGGAACTGCACTTGAACCGATAGAAAAATACGGCAATCAGTTCAGACTTTTCCATGACGATGAATCTCCTCTTAAACTCGAAATCCTCAAATCCGATATTCCGAAGGACAGACCGGTACAGTTCGAGGCCGTCAAGCCTACCATCGCTTCGACGGGTAATACCCCGACAGGATCCAATATAAGTGTCCAGGCTTCGTCGGGACGTCTTGACATTTATAAGAAGACCTCAGGATATACCACAACATATACGATGATCAAGGTTACAGTAGGCGAGGGTGAGGCTGCCATAACACGTGTCATTCCGGTGTTCGCAGACCTTTGCGGCTATGTTGACAATTATCAGATCCTATATACTCCATTTGCAATCAGAGTCAACCCTAAGACAGGAGGCGTGTCCGAGGCACCGGTAATAACCAAGAAGAACTCGGACGGCAGTGTTGCTGATGTCACGGCAACCACTTCGCTTGACTGGCGCACCAACTCATATTTCTTCAATCTTAACGGTCCCCAGTCACACACATGGAACGATAAGATCCAGAATGACTCAAAAGGAGAGTATTCGTTCCTGGCTCATGTCTGGAACAGGTATTTCACGGCAACGGGTGTGACTACGTTCAATGCCTACCTTGCAGGACCAATGTCGTGGTGGTACAATGACGCAGCAAACCTGCAATATACAGGCGGATATGTGGACCATGCTGACGGTAAGAAGATAAAGATCAATCCGGAAAAATTCAAGGATGCCGAAGGAAACTATGCTGACGGAGTCTTCATGGGTACGATGAACTTTGACCCGGATGGTGGCAATCCTGTTGATGGCAAGGATACGGAAAAGCAGGTGAACCGCGTTTTCATCTGGTTTGATCCGACATATACAGCAAACAACTAAAACAACTGACCATGAAAGGAATATTCAGATATTTGGCAATTGCGCTTGTGACGGCATCCGCTGCGGTGCAGGGTTTTGATGCGCTTGCACAGGCGAAACTTGTTACGGTTACCGGAACGGTGACTGATGAAAAAGGAGTGCCTCTTGCGGGGGCTTCCGTAGTGGTTGAGAATACAACTTCCGGACAGATTACAGATGTTGAGGGAAAATACAAGATAAAGACGTATAGCGACAAGGCTCTTGTATTCAGTTTCATCGGGTACAAGCCGAAAACCTTTCTTGCCCGCAGTTCCAGAACTCTTAATGTGGCCCTCGATCCTGATACAAAACTTCTTGACGAGGTAGTTGTGGTCGGTTACGGCACTATGAAGAGAAGTGACCTGACCGGTTCGGTTTCGTCTGTGAACGCAAAGGCTCTGGAGAATTTCAAGACATCTTCCGTGACCAACATTCTCGGAGGTATGATCGCGGGTGTGAATGTGACCTCGACAGACGGCACTCCGGGAGCAGGATATGACATCAAGATCCGTGGTGTGGGAACAGTGACCGGAGATGCGTCGCCTTTGTATATCGTTGACGGATTTGAAGTGAGCGACATCAGTTACCTCGCCACTCAGGACATCAAGTCCATCGAGGTGCTCAAGGATGCCTCGGCAAGTGCAATCTATGGAGCGCGTGCCGCCAATGGCGTAGTCCTCGTGACCACAAAGTCCGGTCGCATCGGTCGTCCGGAGATAACATATAACGGCTCGGCAAGTTACCGTATCCTCTCCAAGCGTCTTGATGTACTGACTCCATACGAGTTCGTCGATCTCCAGATGGAGGTCAACCCGACCAAATATGCGGGAATGTACTACAAGGAAGGTAACGACTCAAGCGGCAATCCTTATAGATTCCAGACGATGGATGATTATAAGGACGTCAAGGGAGTCGTGTGGCAGGATGAGGCTTTCCGCCCGACATGGTCTCAGTCCCATGATGTGAGCGTGAGCGGTGGCAGCAGGGAAACCCAGTATCTTGTTTCCTTCTCTCATTTTGACGAGGACGGTATATTCGCTTCCAACTCTTTCGCCAAGAATACAGCGCGCCTTAAACTCAATCAGCAACTTTTCAAATGGATGAGTCTGTCTGTGAGCGTTGATTACACCAATACGAAGAATACCGGTGTTGGAACGGGCGGAAGCACTTTAAGCAACATCCTGATGTATCGCCCGGTCGGAGGTCTCAGGACAACAGACTACCAACTTCGTCACAATCCGATAGACCCTATCATCGACGAATTGAATGTCACCAGCAGCAATTCGTTCTATAATCCGCTTGTCAATGCGGAGAACACAGATAAGGATGTCACCAGTGACAGATGGAATGCCTATGGCTCTCTGATGGTCAGACTTGGAAAATTCCTGAATTTCCGTACGTCGGGAAATTTCTCTCTTCAAGGCACAAGGACCAATCAGTTCTTCGGAAACGGCACTTCATCGGCGGACAGAGGCTCCGGACCATATGGAAATTCAAAAATTCAGAAATATATGCGTTGGGGTGTCACTAATCAGTTGACATATAGCCAGACGTTCAAAAAGAAGCATAGGGTCAACGCTATATTGGGACATGAGACATCATTCAACAGGAACGAATCTTTCTACGGCGAGGCGAAGAACTTCTCCATGGACGAACTTGGCACTGACAATCTCGGCCTCGGTGCTGTGCCGAGTTCGGTGACATCCAGCCGTGTGGAAAGTCGTCGTCTGTCCTTCTTCGCAAGAGCATTTTATAGTTATGATGACCGTTATATGCTGACTGCGACAGTCAGGGCCGATGCTTCCAGCGTATTTTCATCAAAACACAAGTGGGGCTGCTTCCCGTCATTTGCGGCGGCATGGACAATGAACAAGGAAGAATGGCTCAGGGATGTTTCATGGCTGTCCAACCTGAAACTACGTGCCGGTTGGGGTATGGTAGGTAATGACCGTATAACAAATTATCTGTCACTTGACCTTTACAACTCAAGCAAATATGGCGTGGGTGAGAGTCAGACTGTGATCCTTACTCCTGCTCATCTCGCTAACGACAATCTGAAGTGGGAGGCCGCCATGACCACCAATGTCGGTATTGATGCAGGCTTTTTCAATGACAGGCTCAATGTTACATTAGATGCCTTCCTGAAGGATTCGAAAGACCTCCTTCTTGCTCAGGACCTCTCATATGTGGCAGGTTTCGAGACCCAGATGCAGAACATAGGACAACTCCGGAACAAGGGTCTGGAATTGTCGATCTCGTCCATAAATTTCGAAAAGAGGAATTTCAGTTGGAGAACGGATTTCAATATATCATTTATCCGTAATACCCTTGTGAGTCTGCAAAGCGGCAAGACCTACAAGTTGGACAAGTCCGGCATATCTTCGTCATTTTCTGCTTTTGACTATATTTCCGAGGTCGGCAAACCGCTTGGAAGTATGTACGGATATGTGTTTGACGGAGTATATCAGGTCTCTGACTTCGAGTATCATGCAGACGGCACAAGACATCTCAGGGCCGGAGTGGCAGATATTTCCCAGCATGCCGGCAAGGCAGTTTTCCCTGGCCATGTCAAGTATAAGGACCTTGACGGAGACGGAATCATCACGGACGCAGACCGTACTGCCATCGGAAATGGTCAGCCGGACTTTTATGGAGGTATGACCAACTCCTTCTATATATATGGAATCGATCTGAGTTTTGTGTTGCAGTTCACATACGGCAACGAAATCTATAATGCACAAAGGCTCTATGCCAATCAGACCGATCTTGAAATGTTCAACATGATGGGAGAAGTAAGGGACCGTTGGAGACAGGATCATGCGTCCAACAAGGTTCCTGCCGCCAACGGAATCATCAGGCATGACATCACTTCCCGTTTTATCGAGGATGGCTCTTTCCTACGTCTGAAGAACATCACTCTCGGCTACACCTTCCCTCAGAAGTGGCTCCGTAAACTTTATGTGTCAAAACTCCGTGTCTATGCATCGGCAGATAACCTCCTGCTTCTGACAAAGTACAGCGGATTCGATCCTGAAGTCAATATGCGTTCAAGTGCTCTGATGCCAAGTTTCGACTATGGAGCATATCCAAAGAGCAAGGTGTTTACATTCGGTGTTGAACTCAATTTCTAATAAGCGTGACTATGAAAAAGATATATTTGTTCCTCTCCTTGACCATTATGGCTTATATGGGTGCATCGTGCTCGCTTGAAGAAACTGCTTATCAGGCGGATGAGTCTTATGTGAAAGACGCAGATGTGGCAGAACTCCTCTTGCAAGGTGTATATAAACAACTTGGGTCTGACGGCATATACCGTCATAATCTACCTTTTATCTTCAACCTTACAACAGACGAGGCAAAGCCGGAAGGCAGTTCGCTGACTGCTCAAAGGACTGAAGGGTGCAATGCCTTTACAGCGACATCGTCGTATGTCCAGCAGACATGGCAGGCTCTGTACGCTGCCATATACGATGCGAACTACTTTCTTGAGATGATGGGGCGGAAAATGCCGGAATTTACCGAGGATGATCAGAAAAAATGTGAATTGTTCATTGCCGAGGCCAAGGCCCTCAGGGCGCTCCTGTATTTTGAACTCGTCAGATGGTTCGGAAATGTTCCTCTTGTTCTGAATACAGCGGATTCATATAAGTCGGCTCACGAGCACAAACAGGCCGATCCGACAGCCGTCTATGAACAGATTGAGAAAGATCTGAAAGATGCCATTGGAATACTGCCGTATGCCGATGAAGATAACGTACGCAGGTCGAATTCCTTCCGTATTTCAAAGGGCGGAGCGCTTGGTCTGCTTGCAAAGGTGTATGCCACATGGGCGGGCTATCCTGTTCTGGATGAGTCGAAATGGGAAGATGCCGCCAATACGGCCAAGCAACTTGTCGAGTCAGGGAAACATGGTCTTCTGCCTTCTTTCGACACGTTGTGGGTCAATTCGGCAAGCAATAAATGGGATCCGAAGGAAAGCCTGATCGAACTGTCTTACTGGTCTCCGCTTTCCACAACAGAGTCGTGCGGCAGGGTAGGTAATGTAAACGGAGTGAGAGTCACTCAGGGTGCACTTGAAAGTGGAAATCATGGCCATAACGTGTTCTATTATCTCAATCCTCCATTTTTTACCTCGTGGAAGGATTATGAGAAGGATCTGAGGTTTGGGATTTCTTATGCTGACTACAACTATACAAAGGATGGCAAGAAGAAGTATTGCATAAAGACAATAGATGGTGTAAAGAATCAGCAAGTGAGTTTCCTTATGGCCTGGCTTTGGAAGGATCAGCATAAGGACTGGAGAGAAAACTGGAGGTTTGAGTACAGTTATAGGTTGACTAACGGCAAGTGGGACACGGAGATCTATGTTCCGGCAAGCAACTATCAGGTGGATAACAACTACACCAACATCAACTGGTATGTTCTGCGTTATGCTGATGTGCTTCTTCTCTATGCGGAGGCTCTCAACGAAGTCAATGCAGGTCCTACCGCCGAGGCTTACGAGGCTCTGAACATGGTCCGCCGCCGCGGATTCGGTCAGGATGTCAATACTCCGTCTGCTGATGCTGATGTTTCCGGACTTGACTATGCCGGATTCCAGAAGGCTGTCCGTGACGAGCGTGGCTGGGAGATGGTCGGCGAGGGGCATCGTCGTCAGGACCTTATCAGATGGGGCATCTATTACGAAACAGTGATGGACACTTATGTGGCATACAGCGCATGGTACAGCACAGGTCAGAAATACTACCTCGGTGGAGAATATACCATAAAGGGTAAACATGAACTTCTCCCTATACCTCAACGTGAGGTCGATCTTTGCGGATATAAGCAGAATCCTGGCTGGAATTAGCAATCTACAATTCGCTGTATTATGAGAAAATTGTACATATTGGCCTTCTGTCTTATGGCGATGCTTTTCAACCCCGGCATTGCTGATGCTGATGCTGATGCACCTCTCAAAGAGGGTGATTATTCATGGATGACAAGCATCAGGACGGAGCATCCGCGTATGTTCCTGACCAAGGCGGATCTGCCTCAGATAAGAAGGGCCGCATTCTCTTACGAGAAAAAGACATACGATGCAATGAAAAAGAGGGTCGATTCGAAAATCGGTAAGCCGATAGAGTTCCCCGATCCTCTCGTGCGTACGGGAGAAGGCAAGGAAAACAGGAACTGGGGATTCTATGCCGCCGATGCCGCCATGGTATATCTCATCACGCAGGATGTCAAGTACCTTGCTTTCACCAAACAGATATTGCGCGCGCTGACAGATTATTATAGACTCCGAGTAGATAATAACCTCAATATAGAGTGGTATGCACTCAGCCAGATATGTGCAATGTGTGCATATGACTGGATATATCGTGATCTGACACCCGGTGAGAGGGAATCATTCGGATTGCCGCTCTTCAACGTGATGTGTGAGATTGCGTGGCATGGTCCCGGCATCAGGGAAGCGAGATTCAGAGAAAACATAAGTGACCATAAGTCAGGATGCTACGGTATCACTGCGCTTCCGTGGTACATCGGTCTGACGTTCTATAAGGAAGGTTTTGATGACTCTTTCTGTGAGGATATGCTCCGTAACGGATACGACATGAATCAGAAGATGACTGCATTCCGTGCAGAAATGCTGGGCAGCAACGGTGGAGGAGCCTCAGGAGTGCCAGGATATGCCCTTGCGGTTTATCCTTATGCCGAGTATAACTTCATGTACACCTTCCAGTCGGCAACCGGCATCGACATATCCGGCAAACTGGATTATATGACGGGCTACCTCAACTATATGGACTGGATCAGGCTGCCGGGAAACAGGGAATACGGATTCGGCGACTGCAACCACTACAAATGTTCCCTTCCTCATGCTCACATGAATGCTCATGTGTCAGAGATTGCAAATCTTTTCGGAAAGAGTCACCCGGAGATATTGCCTGTGGCAGCACGTCTGTTGAGAATGTTCACTTCCCGCAGGCCGATGGATATGATGCCGTTCATGCGTCTGCTTCACAAGATCGACCCTCTTTCACAGGTTGATGAGGATGCACAGCAGCCCGCTCAGTCCAAGAGCCTGTACTTTGACACAATGGGCCAGTTGTATATGCGCTCCGGCACCGGTGATGATGACACTTACGTGCTTTTCGTGAGCGGGGGAGTGCCTCGTCAGCACAAGCATTATGACAATAACAACTTCATCATATACAAACATGGATACCGTGCCCTTGACTCGGGAACAAGACCGGAACCCGGCTGGCATCTCCCATATTATTATGCTCGTACGGTGGCTCACAACTGTGTGACCATCATGATGCCGGGTGAAACCTTCCCTAAGTATTGGGGTGGCCCGTCGGCAGTCGAGGACAAGACTCTTGAACTTCCCAATGACGGAGGACAATGTGATATCCTCGGTTCGGAACTTCTTGCACTTGAAGAGACTGATGACTATGTCTATGTGGCTTCTGATGCATCGAAATGTTACCATGAGGATAAATCGGAACTTGTTGTGAGAGAGTTCATCTGGTGCGTTCCGGATGCGTTCGTGGTATTTGACAGGGTCGTGTCGGATAAGGCTGAATATGAAAAATCATGGTTGTATCATACTGCGGAAGAACCAAGATTCAACGGCCCGCTGGAGTTCTCGGAAAAGTCACAGGGCGGAAAGTCCATCTGCCGCACCTTGTATCCGACAGATGCAGAAGTTGAGAAGATCGGCGGTCCGGGCAGACAGTTCTGGTCGGGTGGCAGAAACTGGGCCATACCTGAACTGACACCTGAGGACTACGGATATGCCCAGAGAGGCAATATCCCGCCTAATGACTGGCCGCTCGTGGGACAATGGAGGGTGGAGGTGCGTCCAGGTTCCGCCCGTACAGATGATATGTTCATGCACATCATTCAGGTGGGAGATGAGACATTGACCTCCTTACCTAAGACAAAGACCTTTGAAGATGATTCGGCTGTCGGTGTGGAGTTCAAATACAACGGAAAGAAATTCCGTATTGCCTTTGACAAGAAATCCTCTCACGGATGCACTATAGACGTTTCTGGAAAAGGAAAGAAATAATGAAGAGTTCAGCAGCATATATATGGAAGTTCGCGCTTGTCCTGTCGTTGGTGTGCAGCATGTCATGTCAGCGGGAGGATAACCTGTCAGTCGGTGTATCTGAGGGTCATGATTCTTTTGCAGGGGAACCGGTTACGCTTTCTTTCCATACACCGGATTCCCTTACCAGGACACATTGGAACGGAAACACGATCGAGTGGTCTGCCGGTGACCGTATAGGTGTCTGCTATTCGGAAGGCGCCCTCTGGTCTAAGTCCATATACATGTCGGAGGCCTTGGATGAGGATAGTGCCAAGGCAAGGTTTACGGCGCAGGTCAGCAAACCGCAGGCATCTGATGACCTGCTGTTCTTTGGTGTATCCCCTTCTTCCTGTCTTGCTGATGACTTCGCTGATGCATCAGGTCTTACCGTGTCGCTTCCCGAGTGGCAGAAACCTTCTGTGACTTCGTATGACAAGGCGGCGGACATTATGTGTGCAAGATCAATATATTCTTATGATGAGATCCCGTCCGAGAGTATCCCTCTGCTTTGGAAGAGATTGGTTGCCCATGCTGACATTACTTTAACGTCATTGGAAATCCCTTCAGATGAGGCTGTCAGATATCTGCATCTTACTGCCGGCTCCAATGTGATTCTTTCGGGTGAGTTCGCTCTTGATCTGAGGGCTCAGTCGTTGCAGGCGGTTTCAGGAAGCGGCCGACTTGTTCTTGATGTGTCTGACCTGCCTCTTGATGATGGAAGACTGCGAGTGTGGGCATGTCTCATGCCGGCCGAGATATCTTCCCTTGAAGTGGAACTTGTTACCTCCAAGGCAGTGTATCGGCGTCAGATACCGTCATGTTCGTTGCAGATGGGCGTTAACAGAAGAAATATCCTGTCCATAGATATGTCTTCGGCAGAGCGTCTGTCGCGGGTCGATGGATCTCTTGTACGGACAGTACATCCGCGTATGTTCATAACTGCCGATGACCTCCCTGGTATCAGGACAAATGCTCAGGGTGCAGCCGGCAAGCATTATACGGCGATGAAAAAGCGGGTTGATGATCTGATGACGGCAGGCATTTCCTTCCCGGATCCGCTTGCCGCTTCGGGAGAATACAATACCAACCATGAAATAGGATTCCGTGCGTCAGATGCCGCTATGGTGTGGCTTATCAGCGGAGACCGAACCTATCTTGAATACGCGAAGACCATACTTCGCGAAACAATAGATTATTATCAGTTGCGCGTTGACAACAATCTGAACATCGCATGGTATGTCTATTCACAGATAGCGGCTCTCTGCGCCTATGATTGGCTGTATAATGACCTGACTGCAGCAGAACGCGAATCCTTCGGGACAGATCTGTATAATGTGATGTATGAGATAGCATGGCATGGCTCGGGCGTCCGTGCATCACGTTACAGGGAGAACATATCGGATCACACGTCCGGCGTGTATGGAATAACAGCCTTGCCATGGTATCTGAGTCTTGTTTTTTATGGAGAAGGCATCAATGATGAAAAATGTGCGCAGATGTTCAGGAGCGGATATGAGTTCCATCAGAAGATGGCATCATATCGTCGTGAAATGGCAGGGGAGAAAGGCGGTGGCGCTTCGGCATGTGCCGTATATTCGTTCGGGTTCTATCCTTTGGCAGACTTCAATTTCCTCCATACCTACCGGTCAGCCACAGGTGTCGATCTGTCTATGGAAATGGACTATGTCCTGAAATATATGGATTATCTTGACTGGGTGCGCCTGCCTGATCCGGAAAAGACTGGCAGTGCAAGGGAATTCGGATTCGGAGATGTTCATCATTCAAATTGCAGGCTTCCATATCAGGATATCAACTACCATATATGTGAAATTGTGAATATATATGGAAGAATACAGCCCCATATCATGTCTCAGGCATCTGAGATGCTCTCTCAGTTCTCAGTCGGAAGATCTGTGGACCGTTTCCCGTTCATCAGACTCATGCACACCTTGCAGCCGGAATCCGTTTCTGCACCTGCATCGCAGACGATAAAGTCAAAGTACTTCGACACTATGGGACAGGTGTATATGCGTACGGGAACGGGCGAGGGGGATACTTATGCACTCTTTGTCAGCGGTGGAGTGCCGACCAATCACAAGCATTATGACAACAATAACTTCATAATATACAAGCACGGATATCGCGCACTTGATTCCGGAACGCGTCCGGAACCGGGACAGCATCTGTCGCATTATTTTGCCCGCACAGTCGCTCACAACTGCGTGACCGTCCGTATGCCTGGTGAGACTTTTCCTAAGTATTGGGGAAATGCCGCTCCTGATGAAGAGGTGTTGCCGGTGCCTAATGACGGTGGTCAGAATCAACTTCTGGCTTCTGTGCTGAAATGCCATATAGAGACAGATGATTATGTCTATCTGGCTTCCGATGCCACAGGAGCGTATAATTCTGCAAAGACGTCGCTAGTGATGAGGGAGTTTGTGTGGTGCGTGCCTGATCTGTTCATTGTGTTTGACAGGGTCAATTCTACCGACGCATCCTATCCGAAGACCTGGCTGTATCATACTGCTGCCGAGCCGGTGATCGACGGTCTTGAGTTCAGCGAGACATCGCAGGGCGGCAAATCCATCTGCAGGACTCTTTTCCCATCTGACGCTGTCCTTGAAAAGATAGGAGGTCCGGGAAAACAGTTCTGGTCTGACGGACGCAACTGGCCGCTTCCTGCTGAGAAGGGTACAGCCGTGCCTGATGACGACTGGCCTATGGTCGGTCAGTGGAGGATGGAGGTCAGACCTGGGGAAGCAAGGACGGAGGATGTGTTCATGCACATGATCCAGGTGGGGGACGAATCTCTGGCAGCACTGCCGCAGACTGAGACATTCGAAACGGATGCTGAAATAGGAGTTACCTTTATATATAACGGAAAATCATGGAGACTTGCCTTTGACAAGTCCGGAACATACGGATGCAATATAACAGTCAACTGATATGAAAAAACTGACACTACTATTGACCATCTGCCTGTCTGCAGCGTGTGTGCAGCAGCAGAAATCAGACTTATTTTCATACGATATTCCGGAAGAATATCTTCAGGAGCGCGAGGATATTCCTCCGTTCTGGGTGGCTACAACAGCGGAAGTCAATGACTTCATCAAGACGAAAGTCCATAAGGGACAGTGGGAACTCCTCGGACATTCGGCCGGAGGACGCCCGATTTATGGCGTGACATACGGCTCGCCACGTCAGGGAAGGGGAACTTCAACCTATTCCGGTGCGTCAAGCGTGAAGAAGATCAGCGCATATCGCGGACAGGATAATGACAAGAAGGTCTATATGACCATGGCAGGTGTGCATGGCTTTGAACTTGAAGGCATTGTCGGATCGGTCAACCTCATCAACGTTCTTGAGACAGGCAAGGATCTTGACGGCAACGAGTGGCCGGAGATTGTCTCCATGCTTGATTCCCTTGACCGTATCGTCATCATTCCGCTCTGCAATCCGGACGGTCGTGACAGACTTCCTATCAGGATGGAGAAGTTCAGAGGACATGAGCCGGATGCCTTCCATGTGCATGAGTACCTCAATACAGGAGGTCGTGACGGAGGACAACTCATAGGATGGCCGGACTGCAAGGAGTGGGTGCCGATCCCGTTTGACAAGTTCGAGTTCCCCGGAACATATCCTAACGACAACGGCTACAATCTCATGCACGACAACTTCTTCGGTCAGGTGCAGCCGGAAAACCGCATCATCCTTGATGTGGCGGAAAGAGAAATGCCGGACATCATCATGAACATGCACACCGGAGTGTCCCGTGACAACTACTTCATCGAGATGCTCAGCCCGACCATAGCAGCATATCCGCCTGTGCTTCTGAAAGCATGGCAGGACCTCTATACGCATGTTCATACTGAACTGACGCTTGGAGGCTTGAAGAAGACCATGGATCCGGAGAAGGAGACGCGCCGTCGTCCTGTGACCGGGGCGGGCAGCATGAACCTTACTTCTGTCCTTGCCTTCCATTGCGGCGCGCTTTCTACGACTGTCGAGAACGGAAGTCACGGATATACAGGTGTATATGACGACGGTACTCCTGTCGAACACACACCCCGGAAGATATTGAAATCAGAACTTACAGCACACCGTGCCGCAATGCAGTTCCTTAGCCGCAATGGCGGAGTGCCATGCTGGGAGCAGAAATACAAATAACATATACAGCAATGAAACGAGTATTATTGACCTTCATCATTTTCCTGTCGGGCATCATCTGCCACGGACAGGAAGTCGTGTGGCACGATGCTTCTGAGTTTCCTGTCTTCGGAAAGATAACCGATGACACACCGACCCGCTATCAGCGTCTGCCGGGATATCTTGAACCCATCACCCGCAAACCTGTCTGGGGACTTGGCAGGAACTCTGCCGGACTTTATATCAGGTTCTATGCGGAAGGGTCTATGTCCCTGTATTTCAAGTGGAAACTCTTTTCCAACAAGAGTATGGCCCACATGGCCGATACCGGAGTCAAGGGCCTTGACCTTTATGCCCTGAGCGATGAGAACGGATGGCGTTATCTGCGCTGTGCCAAACCTGAGGGCGCCGAAAACGAGGTGAAACTTGTCTGTGGCAAGGCCCCACGTGAATATATGCTGTATCTCCCGCTCTATGACGGTGTCTCCTCTTTGAAGATAGGAATAGAGGAGGGCGGAACCTTGGGACAGCCGGAAATCATGTCTCCAAATGACATGAAACCGGTCATCATGTACGGAAGCAGCATCCTTCAAGGGTGCAGTGCGAGCCGTCCTGGAATGGCCCATACGAACATTCTTGCCCGTATGATAGACCGTGAGGTCATTAACCTCGGTTTCAGCGGCAATGCGAAACTCGACTACGAGATAGCCGAACTTATGGCTTCCTATTCCGATCCGGGTCTTTTTGTTCTGGACTATGTGCCCAACTGCTCGGCAGAGATGATTGACGAAAAGGCGGAGACCTTTTTCCGCATCATCAGGGACGCACATCCGGATGTCCCGATAATTCTTGTCCAGAATGCTGTCCTGCATGGAACTGACATCTTCGACAGGGGGGCGGCGCGAATCACAAAGGCTAAGAACGATGCCCAGCGCAGGCTCTATGACAAACTCAGGAAGGAGGGAGACAAGAACCTATATTTTGTGGAGGGAGACGGCATGGTCGGATATGACGGTGACACCACTGTCGATGGCACTCATTTCACTGACCTCGGTATGATGCGCTATGCCGAACATATTCTTCCTACTATTAAGAAAATACTCAAAATCAAATAATTATGAATGCTGAAAAAACCAAAAATCCTCAGGATTATGAGGTGCCTTGCATTATGGTGACAATGTGTCAGGCAGAAGGTGTGCTATGTATGAGCACAGAATCCGACACGGAAAATTACGATGTTTTACCTGAATTGATTTGGTAAGGAGGAAAGACTATGAAGAAGATTAAATTCATGCTGTTTGCCGTTGCAGCAATGGCAGCAGTCTCATGCGCAAAGGAAATCGATGCCCCTGAAAATCAGAACCAGGTGCAGGTGAACTACGTCGATATGGAGTTCACGGCAGTGATGGAGCCAGTTACCAGGACATCGCTCTCAGACGGCAATAAGGTGGTATGGAAACAAAATGAGTCTCTTACCGTGCTGGATAACTCTCCGACTGCGACAACTCATGCAAATCAATTTACTGCAACGTCTGCCACTTCCAATCCTCTCTTTACAGGTACAGTTCCTGACGATGCAACAGAGTTCTATGCTTTCTATCCATGGAGGTCGCAGGCCGTACTTAACGGAACTACAATAGAAGGCGGTTATCTTAATCCGTCTCAGACGCCAAAGAAGAATTCGTTCAATGATAACTGTGGTGTCATGATGGCGAAAGCGGATGCTGAAAATAATTTCAGTTTCAAAAATGTCCTTTCGCATATTGTATTTACCATTCCGGAAGATATGACAGACGTAAAGTCACTTACTCTGATGGGTAATAATGATGAGATTATTGCAGGAACATTCAATGTGGATTGGAATAACGGCGATCCTAAGGTGATCCCTGTCATTGGTAACTCAAGCGACTCATACGTAATATTGAAGTACAGTAATGGAAACGCTTTAACTCCTGGAGATTATTATTTCTCGCTCTTCCCTACTGAGTTCAAGAATGGTTTTACCATCATAATCTCCAAGACAGATGGTACTCAGGTGGCAAGGACCAATCCTAATCCAGTATCTTCCGTTGCTTCAAGAAACAAAATTCTTCCTTTGGCGGAAGTGCCAAGTACAGGCTTTGCCGAGCATATGAACTACTGGGTGAGATATGTTGATGGTTTTGACATCAATATCAGTGGATATACATTAAATAATACGACACATCCGTCTGCAAAATATGTGGCAGATACCAAGAACAATACAGATATTACGGCTGCCGGCTATTATTTCGTCTCTCCAAACTGCACTAAGGCAAAATTCAGTGCACACAAGACTTATAAGAATATGATAGTTCTTGGGGCTGATGCCGGCAAGAGAAGTACATTTGTGGTCGGTGGAAACCAAGGTCTTGTAAATGACGGTACAATATATATGTTGGCTAACCTGGATGCCACATATACAAAACCTGCATCGGGATCATATCAGATTTTGAGAACTCATGGTGACGGAACAGAGGAGAATCCTGCTACATTTGGAACCATCGTTGTCAATAACTGCCATTTCAGAAATATCCCTGGTAACTTTATACATCTTGAGGGAACAGCAAAACCGCTCCATCTTCAGAAAGCAGTCATCGAAGATTGCGATCTGGGCTTTGCTGTAGCATCTGTCTATCTGTTCAATAAGGCTTCGTCCAATTCAATAATAGAGTCTATTGAATTGAAAAATAACGTTATATATGCATCATCAGGGACCACTATGACAGATTTCCGATTGATAAATCTGTACAACAATAATAAGGTGAAGGATGAGAACGGACAACTGACAGGTGAGACATATCAGACAGGTTCGACTGTAAATCACTGTTCGGTGACTAACAATACATTGGTTGGTACAACATCAAGCAGTGGTTTGATTCGTGTCATGAAGATGCCGGGAGAATACATATTCAGGTACAATCTTATTGATGCGCACATGAACAAGAAATGGTTTCCTATATTGGATTGTTATGCTGCTGTTGAAACGGGATCAGAGACAAAAGGTGTTATATATCCGTCTTCAGGAAGATGTACCGACAATTATTGCCATACTGCGCAGTATAATGATAACGGAACTATGATTGATCCGGCCGTTCAGCCTCCAGGGAAGTATTTCTCAGGTATTCCTGCTGCCAATGCGGTTCTTCTCTCTGCCTCTCCGCTTTCTGCCCTTTGGGAACCTGAAAACGGTAAATTCGGTGCTTACACCATTACGCCTGTGGATCCTTCCAAGGCTCCTGCGGCGGGTGTGCTCATCGGTGCTCAGCGCTCGGATATGACTGAGGAATCAGCGAACGTTGACTCTCCATCGGCAGATTACAATTCAACAGACCTCGGTGCATTATGATGCACCGGGTCTTTCATACATATATTCAAAAAGGAAAATGAATAAGAGACAAAGTTATTTTAATGCGGAGTATGTTACTCCTGCAACAACCGTTTTAAGGTACTCCTGTGAAGGAGTGCTGTGCCTGAGTCCGGTAGGTACTACCGAAGATTATAAGATTCATGATGAAACTGATTGGTAAGGAGGGAAGGACTATGAAGAAGATGAAATTCATGCTGTTTGCCGTTGCAGCAATGGTGGCAGCGTCATGTGCTCAGGAAATCGATGCTCCTGAAAATCAGTCTCAGACGGAGGTCGGTTATGTTGACCTCGAATTTACAAGTTCCCTCGAAGGTGTGACCAGGACAGCGCTGAGCGGCAACTCTGTTGTATGGCTGGGAAGCGAGTCGATTTCGATTTTCGACAATTCGGCATCTCCTGCAAACACTCAGGCGAAAACCCTCTCGGATACCCCTGGTACATTTACCGCTTCCGTGCCTGATGCAACCGAGTATTACGCATATTATCCTTATCGTAAAGATGCGAAGATGGCAACTGCCGGTACTGTCACCAACTGTTATCTGGCTCAGGTGCAGTCTCCGGTAATGGGAGGTTTCGACAAGGAAAGGGCTCCGATGATGGCCAAGGCTGATACGGATAACAATTTTGCGTTCAAGAACGTTGCGTCACATATCAGGTTTACGATTCCGGAAGATATGACGGATGTCATTGCCCTTACCCTTTGGGGCAATGCCGACGAACTTATCACCGGAGTGTATGATGTCGAGTGGAATGGAGGTGATCCGAAGGTAGTGATTTCTGATGTCTCGCAGGCCTATCCTTATGCGACTCTGAGAGCGGGCAACAAGTCTGTGCTGTCTCCGGGAGACTATTATTTTACGATTTTCCCGACGGAGTTCAAGAAGGGCTTCACAGTGATTCTTTCCAAGTCAGACCAGACTCAGGTAGCCATCAGGACCGACAACCCTCGTGCCGAGGTCAGCGAAAGAAACAATATCCTTCCTATGAAGAAGGCCGCATCAACAGCCTTCAAGTCCCACATGAACTACTATGTGCATTATGACAATGGGTTTGATCTTGATATCAGCGGATTTGTTGTGAATAGTACAAAAATGTCCAGCAAGAAAGCGATATTGGTTACTGACAGTAAGAATAATGGTACTATAGGAGCCACTTCAGGATTTTTGTATTTTGTCTCTCCGAACTGCGGCAATGCGAGTTATGGTACTAAGACAGTAAAGGATATTTTGATTATTGGCAGGGATGCTTCAAAGAGGTCAACACTGACTCTTACGGGGCACATGAATTTGAACTCCTCCGGAACTTATTATATTTTGTCAAACCTCGATATCATGGGGATTACAAGTAATCATTTGCCTCTTCGAGGAGATATATCAACCTTTGGCGATGTTGTGTTCAATAATTGTGCGTTCAAATCCATGACTGCAACCACAACATTTCAGTTCAATTCAGGACAAGAGAATTCAACAGAAATGAACTTCTTTATAGTGGAAGATTGTGAATTTGAATATAATACCACTTCGGCATCCTATCTGATGTCAGATAGACTGATGCAAGGAGTTTATAAAATGATAAAAATAAACAATAATATCTTTCATGGTAATGTCGGCTCGTATCTACCTCTTAACATCGGTAATAGTGCAACAGTCGGTTCTTCTGTTGATAGTCTGATTTTCACAAACAATACGATTGACAATCTTCCTCTTAACAATGGAAAAATAATAGTTGTCAGAAATATTTATGATTTAATGTCGTTCTCAAATAATCTGATATGTTTGGGTAGTGGCGCAAAACTTCAGGCATTCACAATGCCAGGCTCAGGAACCAAGCCGACAAGTTCCGGGATAACGTGTGCTGATAATTTTTATTATTCTACTGCAGATGAGGTGACGGTAAGTTTTGGTTATGGAAGTCGTGTTGCTGCCAGTCCTCTTTCCGCCGACCCTCTCTCAGACCTCTGGGATCCGGCAAACGGCAAGTTCGGAGCATATACCATCACTCCTGTCGAAGGTGCCGCTCCAACTGTGGCTGTCGGTGCTCAGCGCCCTGATATGGATCCGGCGACCTCGGCAGTGAATTCCGCTGCATATGGATACGATACCAACGATCTCGGTAAATTATAAGAGAGATGATAAACTCTAAGACAATAACTATGACCACTATGGCAATGATGTCAGTCCTTGCGCTGATATCATGCCAGGTGGCGGAAATTACAGAACCTGTGCAGGATAAGGACTTTCCGACAGGTGCAGTGGTGACACTGACATCAGATGAATCGGTTTCCACAAGGACACAGTGGAACGGCTACACCATCCATTGGTCGCAGGGAGATGCAGTCAGCATGACCTGTTGCCGTAACGGAGAGTGGGGGACTGTGATGTATGAGTCCGAGCCTCTTGCCATGACATCGGCATTTGCCGGTTTCAAGGTCCCTACCGACCTGAAACCTGGTGAGGAAGGACCTTTCACATTTCATGCAGTCAGCCCGTCGTCAGCAGTTGCAGCGGATTTCTCTGCTGCTCCTGTCTGTACGGTCACTGTCCCTGTAAGGCAGACTCCGTCCGCAAATTCTTATGACAAGGCAGCCGATCTTATGACAGGTTACTCGCAGCAGGAATATGCTTCTCTTCCGGACAAGTCTGTGCCTATGCTGTGGGACAGGCATGTGGCCCATGCCGAGATTGCCATCAAGTCATTGAGCCTTTCCGATGGTGAGACTTTGAAGACGGTTACCCTTTCAGTGGATGAGGGGCTCGCGATTGCGGGAGACTTCTCTTATGATATGGAGAAATCCGAACTGACCGCTACGGACAATGTGACCAACTCTGTGGTCCTTGATGTCTCATCTCTGTCTGTCGATGCGACCGGCACTCTTAAGGTATGGACGGCGTTCATGCCTTGCAGGGTGTCATCTCTGACTGTGACTGTCGAGACCACAGCCGGCACCTATACCCGTGTCATTTCAGACTGCCACCTTGATTTCCTTGTAAACAGGAGAAATACTCTTGAAATCAGGATGTCGGGGATGCAGGTCTATCCGACAGTCATTGCCCACAGGGGATGCTGGTTCAAGAATGATATACCTGAACACAGTCTTGCTGCAGTCCGTATGGCAAAGAGATTCGGATACAAGGCTGTCGAGATTGATGTGAGAACGACCTCCGATAATGTGATGATGGTTCTTCATGACCAGACGCTGCAAAGGACAATGCGTAATGCTTCCGACTATTCCGAACTCACAGAGGATGTCGCTGTTGCTGACCTCACATACGAGCAGGTACGCAGCGGCTATGTCATGGCGTCAGACAATCCTGAGTATCGTGAACCGATGCGCACGCTTGAAGAAATCCTTACGGAATGCAGGAAATATGGTCTGAAGGCCATGATGCATACCAGCACATGGGCTGCATATAGAATGGCTCATGAGATTCTGGGTGATGGCAACTGGATGGCCTTCCATAGCAAGACTACAGCCCTTGACTATGCAAGGACGCTGTCTCAGAATATACCGTTGTTCTATTCTGTCGGTGAATCAACAAGCCTTGACGAGATAAAGACCTTGTTTGCAGGATGGGGCGGTCCGTGCGGAGTGAGCACAATGACGACGACCCAACTTACAGCAGATTATAACAGCAGTCTGACAAGTGACGGATATCTTGTTCAGGCCTCAGTGTTTGACGTTCCTTCTGAGTGGCAGGCAACTCATGACGGTGTGACTCACCATCTTACAAATTTTGTGGTCATGCCTGATCAGAAGATGCTGACCATGGATGTGGCGAGAGGATCCGGTATTGCTCTGTCTTCCGGTCAGTCCATATCAAGGGGCTGGGCGACAATGGAATATGGCGCGACTGTTCTCAAGATCAGATTCACAGGTGCACTGACAGTGAAGGTCAACGGTTCCGCTTATACGATGTCAGGCGACGGTTCACAGGAGGAGGTTGTCGGCAGACGCTTCCATGCGGTTGCTCCTTCCTTCTCGATCGAGGCTACGGAGGATACCGACATCGAGTACTATGAGGTCTATGTAAAGCAGCCCGATATACTGATGCCGGACGACGACCAGACCGGTGATGCAGTCTCCGGAGAGGTCTCTTATCAGCAGTCCAAGTATTATATGTCTGCGTCAGATGACCTGAACGGCAAGATCACCGGTTCAAATTCAGGAATGAAGGTGATGCTGATGGACAGCAAGTATTACGCGGTCAATGAAAAGGTGCTGTCAGTGAGTTTTGAAGCGGACAAGCCGATTGCAAAGGGTGAGTCATCAGATGACAGCAATGTGGTGACAATGACATGGAAGTCTGATGATGCCGGCATATCTCCGAAGGTGGGCCGGAGCATCAACCCCGGTGAGTATGGACTGCTTTGCCTTCCGGGAGAATATCAGGGGACATTTACAGTGAAGACTGACCGCTATACCTATCAGTTCCAGAAGGCTGTGACACTTGCCGCAGGTCAGACCACGACAGTGACTCTTGATTTTGCATCTCCTTTGGTTCAGCCCAAGAGAAAAGTAGGCATCCTGGGAGACTCCATATCCACATTTGAAGGCACTATGTGCAATTCGGACTACAAGTCCTTTTATCCGGGCAGTGACCCCAATGTCACAGAGAATCCGTCAGTGGCAGTCAGTTCACAGGAGAGGACATGGTGGTGGATGCTCATCAATAATCACATGGAAAATGGTGTGCTTGATGTAAACTCATCTTTCTCAGGAAGCCGTATTGCTTCTTATACCTCTACAACCGTGTCGGGAGCAAGCATGAGCGCCGGTTTTGTTGACCGTGCATACGACTTTATCGATCCGGACATCATAATAATCCATGGCGGCACCAATGACAGTAACAGAGATCAGGGACTTGGGGATTATGATTGGGAACAGGCTGTCGATCAGTCAGACAAGCATTGGTATTACAGAAACGCATATATCCAACTTATCAAGAGGCTCCAGACCAGATATGAGGGTGTGCAGATAATCATCATTGTCGGAGATTATCTGAAAGAGGATTATGCATCTTCGACTGTTGCCGTCGCAGAGCATTTCGGACTTCCATACGTGAGTTTCCAGGGTGTGACGGTTGATAAATGCGTGTCAAGCCACCCTACATATCCGGCCTTCCAGATGATGGCTCAGACTATTTATGAAACTTGTAAGGATTATCTTCCATAAGATGTGTTTTAAAGACGCTATATGATTAAGATGACTGATATTCAGAAAATGCTCAACAATGCAATTCTTGCATTGACCGCGTCGGTTTCCATGGCTTCATGCCAGATGGACGAGATTGCTGACCCCTCCCTGCTTTCTGGTCAGGACAAGGCGTCCGGTGTGTCTCTGACATTTTCTGCGGACACCGTTGCAGTCAAGACCTCCTGGAACGGATCTTCCATCATCTGGTCAGCGGGTGACAGGATAAGTGTCGGCTACTCTGTCGATGGCCTCTGGTCTGATTCCCTGTTCGAGTCGGAATCTCTGGCAGAATCGTCGTCCAGGGCCGCTTATGTCGTCCGGACCGATCTTGAAGGGACTGAAACCGGTGCAATGAATTTCTATGGAGTGTATCCTTCATCGGCAGTGTCGTCAGACTTCGCACAGGCTCCTGTGTTGACAGTTACTGTTCCTTCGGCTCAGACTGCCTCTGCCGCCTCTTATGACAGCAGTGCGGACATCATGGTCGCCAGATCCTATTATGAATATGACTCGGTGCCGGATTCTTCCATACCGATGTTGTGGAGGCGCCTTGTCGCTCATGCAGACATCACTCTTTCAAATATACCTCTTGCAGAAGGGGAGAGCATCAAGTCTGTGATTCTGACCGCTGATGAGCAGGCCCTGATGACGGGAGATTTCCAGATAGACGTCCGCACCGGAGGATATGAGAAAACGTCTTTGTCGGAGCAGTCAAACTCTGTGGCCATAGATGTCTCGGCCCTGTCGGCCGATGAGTCCGGAAACCTCAATCTTTGGGCGGCCTTCATGCCGTGCAGATGGGAGTCATTTGAGGTTGCCCTGATGACTACGCATAGGAAATATACGCGCAGCATCACTTCCTGTGAATTGGAATTTGCTGCCAACAGACGCAATGTGATTGAAATAGATATGTCATCAGCCACCTTCGCGGAGATAGACCCGGAAATTTTCGGACTTCTCAATCTGGATTATCCCGGACTTGAAAAGGTGAAGGCGGAATGTCAGCGGGGCAGTTATTATGCCGCATCGGAGTGCCTTGTCGATTATTTCAGAAACAGGACGTCAGTGGTCAACCCGGAGGTCGATCTCCCTGCGACCAGGATGTATAATGAGGACAAGAGGATTGCGGCGCAGGCCTTGGAACATAGATTCTGCGTAAAGCGCGGCTATTGGTACGAGAGTGTCAACGGCACCGAATATACATATTGGGACTTTGATGATGCCGACGGAAATATCAATTGGGATTTCCATGTCGAGGAGGCCGGACAGGAGTTCTATCAGAAGCACTGGCATTCATGGTTCAAGTTCCTGGCGTGGTCACAATACCTGACCGGTGATGACAAGTACTTCGATTCTTGGAGAGAGGTATATTCGGACTGGCTGTCAACCTATCCATGTCCGGGTCCTGACGGCAACCACAATACATACGGCAACCGTTCGTGGCATCAACTTTCTGTCGCCACCCGCATCTCCAACCAACTCGATCTGTTCCCATATTTCATCACCTCCGGTCATTTTACGGCGGACTGGATGTGCTTCTTCCTGGTCGAGTTCCATAAGGCTGTCGAGTTCTGCCGCGCCCATCCATATCATGAGGAGACCAGCAATATCCGTTTTGCCCAGCAGACAGCCGAAGCACAGGCTGCAATGCTCTTTCCTGAGTTCAGGAATGCTGCCACATGGCTTTCGGATGTAGCACCGCAGATATCCTCGCAGTTCTCTCTTCAGTTCTATCCTGATGGAGTGCATACGGAGATGGCGCCGAATTATCAACTCGGTGTGATGGACAATTTCCGTGCGATATATAATGTGGCCAGAGCGAACGGCCGCCTGAGTGAATTTGATGCGGAATATACGCAGAAGATGAGGAACGCCGCCATTTTCCTTGCCAATTATGTCTGGCCGGACTATACTTGGGAGTGGTTCAACGACACCTTCCAGCAGACCAGAAATGTTCTTCTGAACAATATCAAACGTTATAGCGCCCTGTTCCCGGACGAGAACCTCCTGACATATCTCGCTTCGGAAAGAAAGTCCGGCACTGTTCCGACAGAGTCTCTGATACCTTTCCCGGTCGGAGGATATTATGTGCTTCGAACCGGTTGGGACGGACAGGAGACAATGTTCATATTGAAGAACAATTACAATCCTGAAAACGAGTGGCATTGCCATCTCGATAACGGTACATTCTCATTATGGAGCAAGGGACGCGTCTTCCTTCCGGATCCAGGTGTCTATACCTACGGCGGTTCGACGGAACTTGATGCCATACGCACTGAAATGCTTGCGACAGCGAGTCATAATACACTCACAAAGAATCTTGAATCCATAGCGAAGAATTACAGCAAGGGTGAGTGTCTGCTGACGCGTACATCTGCCTCTGAGGATCTGGTCGTAACTCAGAATGCTTCTTACAGCGACCTGACCCATCGTCGTGCTGTCTATATGCTGGACAAGAAGTTCTTTGTGATTGTTGACGAGGCATTCGGAACGGCTGCCGGTGTGGATGTGAATGTAAGTTTCCATCTTTGCGAAGGCACTGTCAAGACTGATGATTACAGTCAGTCCTATGCCTACGGTGTCCATACGGAGTTCTCTGACGGAAACGATATGCTTTTGAGGACATTCGCGGAGACGACTGCGGGATTTGTCGGTCAGACCGGTCTGAGCAAGTGTTCACCTAAGGTGAATGAATATTATGACAGGACGTTCTATCGTGTGACTGCGGACAAGACCTCGGCTTCTGATGTCGCCCGTTTCATCACTGTCATCTATCCGGGACGCTCTGCGGATATTTCCGCGTCTTTCTCATCGTCTTTCAGTGAAGGTTCATCATCTGTGGCGGTGACAATAGACGGAATGACCTATAATCTTGCATATTCACTTTGAAATGTAATTATATGATAATCAGACGTTTGTTTGTTATTTTATTCGCGTTGTCGCTTTCTGTCGCATTACATGCGCAGTATGCCGGGGCTCAACTTGAAATCAACAGCCGCACTGGGGTGTACCAGGTAGGGGATTCCATAAAGGTGTGGGCTACGGTCTTTCCCGGTTGCGCTCCGGAACTGGAGTTCACAGTTGAGAAGAACATGAAGTCTCCTGTTGGCAAGAGGCTTGTTTATCTTCCCGAGGGGAAACATCTCATATATGCAGATGTGTGCAGTGAGGCAGCCCATTATGTGTATATGCTCGGTATTCCGGGGACAAAGAGGGCCGGTCGCGATGCTTCGTCTGTCGGGGCTATCGTGTCTCCGGAGAGTTTCTGTTCCGGATATTCCGCTCCTAAGGATCTGCGTAAGTTCTGGGACAGGCAGATTGCGAAGATGCGTAAGATGCCGCTGACGGTGGAGACTGCTGCTGCTCCTCAGGAAATGGCGGATCAGGGCGGATTTACTTGCCTTGATATCGAAATCCCGATGCCGGAGGGTAATCCTGTGAGGGCTTATCTCGCCTACCCGACAGATGCTTCTGAAAAGTCGTTGCCTATTGTCATACGCGCCCATGCTGCCGGAGTGAAAGGTGAATGGTGCCGCTGTTCGATAGACAAGACCATCGATGATGCCAGAAGGGGAGGCGGCGCGATTGCTCTTGATATAAATGCGCATGGAATGTTGAACGGACAGCCTCAGAGTTATTATGATGAACTTGACTCCGGGGAACTGTACAAATATTCCACAAGGGACTTTACTGGTCATGATGATTTCTATTTCAGACTTATGTATCTGCGTATAGTTCGCGCCATAGACTATCTTGTGACCCTTCCGCAGTGGGACGGTGAGAGGATTGCCATACTAGGTGAGAGCCAGGGCGGCGCTCAGGCTGCGGCTCTTGCAGGCATTGATAATAGGATAACGGCTGCTTCTCTGCGCGTTCCTGCGTTCATGGATGTAGCCGGAGGTCTTGATGACAGGGCCGGAAGTTGGCCTCAGACATACGGACGCAAGGCTGAGGAACATATTCATGTGCTTCCTTATTATGATGCCGCCTGCCTGCTGACCTTGACCAAGGCCAGACTCTTCTTTGAAGCCGGGCTTGTAGATTATACCTGTCCTCCTGCATGCGTGGCCGCCGGATACAACAATGCCGCATCACAGGACAAGACCATAGTGTTCTTCCCATACAGGCCGCACACTACCGGAGGCATGGACAAGAGGTGTATTCAGCGGTGGAAGGAAGAGATATATGCACCAAGAGAAAAATGGTTGAATGACTATCTGAAATAGTCTGTCTGGTAACCTTCAAGTTTGGTAATGATCATGTAAAAGGGGCTTGACCGATAACTTTTGGTCAAACCCCTTCATCATTTGCGGATAATCGTTTCGTGTGTCGGGCAAAATTGTTATTTTTGTCTGATTTAAGTGATGTGTGAAATATGATGCTTCACTTAAAATGATGCAGTTTATTTTTATATATCACCAATCTGAACGATCATGTCAGCAGTAGAATGTTTTGTGCCGTCAATGTCCGGAGAGGACATTTCCGTGACGGTGGAGTCTTTCAGCAGAAGTTCTGCATTTACAGGTGTGACCATCCTTTCGGGAGTGTCTCTCAAATCCACGGAAACGCTCAGGAGCATAGCCGAGGCGGCTTCGGAGAAGTTCATACTCATCTATTTGAAGGATCTGCCTTTGGAGATGGGTATGTTTGCGTTGGACAGGATGATTGCTGTGGCTGAGGATACCAGGGCGGATATGGTGTATGCTGATCATTATACTTTGGTAGATCCCCACGCCGCTGACGCTCCTCGGGATGACGTGAAGAACGCTGATCTTTCTCGGGAGCCGTTAAGGAAAAAGCATCCGCTGATCGATTGCCAGAAGGGGGCGTTGAGGGATGATTTCGATTTCGGAAGCGTGCTTATGTTCCGGACTTCGTCGTTCAGAAGGGCTGTGAGGGCCATGGAGACTGATTATCAGTGGGGCGCGCTGTACGACCTTCGTCTGCGCATGAAGAATATCGTTCATATCAATGAATATCTTTATACGGAAATAGAGACCGACAACCGCAAGTCGGGTGAGAAGCAGTTCGATTATGTGGATCCGAAGAACAGGGCCGTGCAGGTGGAGATGGAACAGATATGCACGGAGCATCTCAAGCGTATCGGGGCATGGCTGCCTCCGGTATTCAAGGAAGTCGCATTGTCATCTCGACCGACCGCCGCCACATTGTCATCTCGACCGACCGCCGCCACATTGTCATCTCGACCGACCGAAGGGAGTGGAGAGATCTCCCACACCAATCCCGAAGGCGGAGTCGTCGCTTCAGTCATCATCCCGGTATTTAACCGCGTACGCACAGTGAAAGACGCAGTTGAGAGTGCTCTGGCGCAGAAATGCGATTTTCCATATAATGTCATAGTGGTTGACAATCATTCGACGGACGGAACAACCGAGTTGCTTGCCGATCTGGCTGCCGCAGATGCACGTGTGGTTCATCTGATACCTGCGCGAGGCGACCTTGGTATCGGCGGATGCTGGAATCTGGCTGTCCATAATGAGGCCTGCGGCGAATTTGCAGTGCAACTTGACAGTGATGATGTATATAGCGGACCGGATACCTTGGCAAAGATAGTCGCAGCCTTCTATGAGCAGAATTGTGCCATGGTGGTGGGAACATATCAGATGACTGATTTTGATATGAATCCCATACCTCCGGGAATAATCGACCATAGGGAGTGGACAGAGGAGAACGGACGCAACAACGCTCTCAGAATCAATGGTCTGGGTGCGCCTCGCGCCTTCTGGACTCCGCTTCTGCGCACTCTCAATCTGCCGAATACAAGTTACGGAGAGGACTATGCCCTCGGACTGCGCATAAGCCGTGAATACCGCATAGGACGTATATATGACGTGCTCTACTGCTGCCGCCGTTGGGAAGGCAATTCAGATGCTGCCCTTGATATAGAGCGTATCAATGCCAATAATCTCTATAAGGACCGCATCCGCACATGGGAATTGACTGCGCGTATGAAGTAGCGCAGTCAGACATCAATAGAAATGCAAAAAGATAATATACATACATTTGTTCAGAATCAGTTAGCAACCTGGCCCTTGGCAGCGGACAATTTCGCCGCCCTTTCCAAGGTTCATGTAAGGGAAGTCGATGTTAACGGACTGACAGTAAAATTGCAGTTCAATCCTGCCAGGATGATATCCTCTGCCGCTAAACTGACAAAGGAGGACATTGCAAGGCGAAGGTGTTTTCTTTGCGTGGAAAACCGCCCTCAGGAGCAGGTGTGGCAGGAATTTGAGGCGGAAAACGCACACAGGTACCATATCCTCGTAAACCCCTATCCTATATTCCCGGACCACCTCGTGATAGCCAAGGCGACCCATCAGGATCAGGCGATTGCCGGCCGGTATGCTGATATGCTGAAACTTGCAGGGTCTTTCCCGGAATGCTGTTTCTATTATAACGGACCGCGCTGCGGTGCATCTGCCCCGGATCATCATCATTTTCAGGGAGTTCCGCGTGGAATGATGCCGTTGGAGAACAGCGTTGACAGCGCTCTGGAATATAAAGCGCAACCTGTCATCCTTTCTCCCCAACCTGTCAACCTTTCACCCCAACCTGTCATCCTGAGCGAAGCGAAGGATCTGTTGAACGAAATCTGCACCTACCACTCCGCCACCCTATACCATTACGACAATTTCTCCACAGGCATATTCGTAATCGCTTCACAATCACCGGAATCCGCTTCGGTACTTTTTGAAAGACTCATCTCTGCCGCAGAAATCCCCGAAGATGACATCGAGCCGCGCATAAACCTTTTCACCTGGTCGATAGGTCAGGAATACCGCACGATAGTATATTTCCGCAAATGCCATCGCTCGCATCATTATTTCAGCGAAGGACCGGACCATCTGACCATGAGCCCCGGCTGTGCTGATATGGCCGGAGTCTTCATTGTGCCGGTGGAGGAGGAATATCACAAGATAACCCCGGAACTTCTCTCTGAGATGATAGCAGAGATAACCATACCAAAGGAGGAACAGGACAGGATCATGTGCCGTCTAAGGCGCACCCAGCCTACGTTGCAGGTGGGCATAATGGCTGCGGAAGAGATTGAATTTGAACTGCTTGACGATGGGAAAGGTCTCAGAAAAGCGACAGTCCGCGACGGACGTATAAGTCTGGAAGGCGAACTTCATGACGAACTTTATTTCAAGGCGCCGCAGTCAGTTTCGCGTTTTGCGCAGCCGGCGTTTGTGCTTCATGGAGTCACCATAGGGGTGAAATTCCATTGGGAACGCCAGGAGGACCAGACCTTTGCGGGCGACCTGAAGATCATTGTCGATGGCAACCGGCTCAGAGCCATAAACATAATTGGAGTGGAGGACTATCTGCTCAGTGTCATATCCTCGGAAATGAGTGCAACGGCATCTGAAGAGTTCCTGAAAGCCCATGCCGTCATTTCGCGATCATGGGTGATGGCACGGATTCAGGCGGACCGTAATTTCATATTGCCCAATGATATATACAATCTGCCGGACCTTGTTTCCTGGCTGTACAGGACAAGGGATGTGGCAGTATATACTTCGAATGAGTATATGAAATGGTATGACCATGATGACCACAGACTCTTTGATGTGTGTGCAGACGACCATTGTCAGAGGTATCAGGGACTTACGCGTGCCACAGGAGAGAAGGTCCGGAGGGTGATTGATGCCACATGGGGTCAGGTGCTGACACATGACGGCCAGTTGTGTGACGCGCGTTTCTCCAAATGTTGTGGCGGGCGGATGGAAAAGTTCTCAGTCTGTTGGCAGGACAAGGATTATGACTATCTGCAACCGCTTCCGGACACTCCGGATCACGACCCCGATGCGGAATGTTTCTGCAACACGCAGGATAAGGATATCCTCGCTCAGGTGCTTAACAATTATGATCAGGAGACTGTGGATTTCTATCGCTGGGAAGAGATCCTGGACCCTGTCGGACTGGGTGGACTCATTGAAAGGAAATTCGGAGTGATGACAGGCCCGGTGAAGGCTTTGGTGCCGCTTCAAAGAGGCGAGTCCGGAAGGATATGCAAACTGCGCATCGAAGGCGAACTCAAGACTATAACCGTGGGCAAGGAACTGGAAATCAGGAGGATATTATCCCCGACACATCTTAAAAGTTCGGCTTTTGATGTTGAATATATAACGGCGGACGGAAGAACGGTCATTCCGGATGAATGTATGAATGAGGACGGTCCTGCTGATGGACAATCGGAAAAATGGACGAAGATTCGGCTCCGCGGCCGCGGCTGGGGGCACGGTGTAGGTCTCTGCCAGATAGGCGCAGCAGTCATGGCAACCCGCGGCTACACTTACACGCAGATCCTTGCGCATTATTATCCTGAATCAGAATGCAAGAAAATTTGATTAATTTTGCGAAAGATGTTTGATTAACGAAATAGTATAATGACTAAAAAGAATCAATCCGGTCGCCTTACGGTCCAACATAAACAATCAAAGGGCGTTCTAGGTATATTTGGAGATGAAGCGAAGTTGCATGATACTGCAATAGGAGAGATTTCACATAAGGTGAAAGAACAATTGAGTATGGAGTTTCCTACGCTGATGTTCAGATACAGAAGAGGGATAAAGAAGGAAGAGGTCAATAACGCACTAAGGAAGGTTGCACCCGATTTAGGTCAGACGCTGTTTGTCGCTAATTCAAGTATAATACCAGATGGTGGCATAATTGAGGTGAAAGACGATAATGGACAGTGGAGAATTGTTGTTGTATCCGAGGCCAAGCACCAAGGTAAGGATATAGAGAATATCAAGAGTGGAGTGTTGGTGGGCAAACGTAACGATCAGGATCTGATGGCTGCTGGAAATGCAATAGAACGTGCTCACAAGAATATATCAGAGATAGCAAATCTGATGTTGGCAGAGTCCCATTTCCCCTATGTGCTTTTTCTTGAAGGTTCAAATTTTTTGACAGAAACCATATCAGTTGAACGTCCGGACGGAAGAATAGTGACACTCGAATATAATTCGGGAATGTTAAACAGGTTAGATAGGTTGACATCTGCAAATTACGGGCTTCCGATTAATACAAATTTGTGTGAAAACAGGTTTGTAGCACACAAGGATAAAACAATAATGCTTCAAAGTGCATCTATATATACACAAGGAAATGGAGAGAGGTGGAAGGTGAATGAAATTTTTGAGATAATGTTAGATATATCCAGAACCTCTTTACGTATATTGGGACGGGATTTGTTTCTTCAACTGACCGACAGGGCTGCAAAACAATAATTTATGGCAAGAAAAGCATCAAATACATTATTGCAAAAAGCGAAACGACTTAAAAGCGATGAATTCTATACTCTTCTTTCAGATATTGAAAGGGAGTTGCAGCACTATGCCTGTCAATTTCGTGGTAAAGTGGTTTATTGCAATTGTGATGACCCGAGAAGCAGTAATTTCTATCGTTATTTTGCAGAGCATTTTCATGACTTGGGGTTAAAAAAACTCATAGCCTCATGTTATTGCGAACAACATAATACCTTGTTTGATGTTTCAGGAGAAACGGGAGGTTTTTATTATATTTATCATGGAACAACTGAGGAGAATACTATACCGACTGATGCAGATATCCATTATTTCAATAGTGACGGAGATTTCAGGAGTTCAGAGAGTATATCATTGTTGATGCAGGCCGACGTCGTAGTGACAAATCCTCCCTTTTCGTTGTTCAGGGAATATATCTCTCAATTAGTCAGATTTGAAAAACAATTTTTGATAATTGGAAACATAAATGCCATTACCTATAAAGAGGTGTTTCATTTGATCAAGGAAAATAAGGTTTGGCTGGGAGTTAATCTTGGACGTGGAATATCAGGATTTTCTGTACCGGATCATTATGAGTTATATGGTACTGAGGTTCGTGTGGATGAGCAGGGAAATCGAATAATATCACCTAATAACTGTTTGTGGCTGACAAATATGGATAATTTTCAGCGAAATGAAGACATTGTGTTGACAAAACGTTATGTTGGGAATGAAATCTCATATCAAAAATACGATAATTACGACGGAATAAACGTGAACAGGACTCAGGACATTCCTATGGATTATTCCGGTTTTATGGGTGTGCCGATAACGTTTCTTCATAAATTTAATCCGAATCAGTTTGAGATTGTCAAGTTCAGAAAGGGAGATGATGACAAGGATCTTTCAATAAATGGAAAGTGCCCTTATTTCAGGATACTTATCAGGAACAGACGAGTTTGTCAAGATGTAATCTGATGAGTTGGCAGAGATATTTCCAATAAATGATGAAGAAAATAACCCCGTGGCGATGGGTGCCGACGCTGTATTTTGCGGAAGGCATACCATATTTCATAGTCAACAACATATCCGTGGTCATGTTCAAGAATATGGGCATGCCCAATGGCGCGCTGGCCTTATACACCAGTCTTCTGTACCTCCCGTGGGTGATAAAACCCCTTTGGAGTCCCTTTGTGGATATAATCAGAAGCAAGAGATGGTGGATTGTGACCATGCAGATACTTATGTCTGCAGCCATGCTCATGCTGCCGTTTCTGCTGCCCCGGACCACAGGGGAGATGATATCGCAGACTCCGCTGTTCTTTGTCACGCTTGCGCTTTTCTGGGTGACTGCATTTGCTTCCGCCACCCATGACATTGCGGCGGACGGTTTCTATATGCTCGGACTTGACAGCGGCACCCAAGCAGAGTTTGTTGGCATCAGAAGCACATTCTACCGCCTTTCTTCCATTTTCGGACAGGGAGTGCTGGTGGCTCTTGCAGGTTTCATAGATACGAAGACAGGAGATGTCCATCTGGCATGGAAGATTACCCTGCTTGCCTCGGCGCTCATGTTTGCGGGCATTACCATATATCACACATGGTTGCTCCCGAGACCGGCATCGGACAAGAACTCCTCTGCCACCACAGCGCGTGAGATATTCATGGATTTCGGGCGGACATTTGTGACCTTCTTCCAGAAGAAATATGTCCTTACGGCCCTGCTGTTCATGCTGCTGTATCGTCTGCCGGAAGCGTTCCTTGTGAAGATGATGAATCCGTTTCTGCTTGATTCACAGGCGGATGGAGGGCTTGGACTTTCAACAGAGGCAGTCGGCATCATATATGGAACCATCGGTGTGGCGGCCCTGACTGTGGGCGGGATTCTCGGAGGCATAGCAGCATCGCGCTGGGGACTCAAACGCTCACTATGGCCCATGGCTCTTGCGCTGACCCTGCCATGTCTGTCGTTTGTTTTCCTTGCTGCCTTCCAGCCCCGGAGTCTCTGGATCATAAGTTCATGTGTGGCTCTGGACCAGTTCGGATATGGATTCGGATTCACTGCCTATATGCTCTATCTCATATATTTCTCGGAAGGGGAGTTCAAGACGGCACATTATTCGCTGTGCACTGCATTCATGGCCCTTAGCATGATGCTTCCGGGCATGGTGGCGGGATATGTGCAGCAGGCCCTTGGATATACGATGTTCTTCGGGTTCGTGATGGTATGCTGCCTTGTCACCGTGCTCGTGACTTTCATGTTGAAGGTCGATCCGGAATATGGTAAGAAAAACAAATGACTATGAAATCAAGATTTATCGCCTTAGCGGTCCTCATCGCCGCAATCATTTCATGCTCACCTGTATATGAAAAGCCTGTGGAGGCATCTCAGGTCGGCTTTGCTGTGTCGCTTTTCAAGAATGTCAATGCTGCTGAGCCCAAGTCAGATAATGTTGTGGTTTCCCCATACAGTGCTGCCGTGACCCTTTCCATGCTTGCGGAGGGCGCCGAGGGACAGACGCGTGAGGAGTTCGACAAGGTTCTCGGTGGCGTGCTGTATAAGGCGGAAGACCTCGGAGGCAATGATACGGTCATAGTTAAGTCTGCCAATTCATTATGGCTTGATGACAATTTCAGTCCGCGCAACAGGTATGTGAACCTGCTCTCAAAAGATTTTGACGCCTTTCTTGATGTCGAGAACTTCGCTTCTCCCGTTGCCAAGGAGGCGATAAACAACTGGTGCAGCGAGCATACGGACGGAAAGATTACCGGTATCATCGACCGTCTTGATCCGAGCACTGTCATGGTGCTGGTCAATGCCCTGTATTTCAATGCTCCGTGGGAGGTGGAATTTGACCCGGATGCAACCTCGGACCAGACTTTCAACGGCACGGCAGTGGAGTCGAAGGTGAAGATGATGAGGTCGGAGGGATATTATATGTATGCGGAAAATAATGGCTTTCAGATAATCCAGTTGCCATATAAGGGCCTCAAATATGCAATGTATGTAGTCCTTCCGCCGCAGGGGGCCGACATCAACAAATTGATTTCAAAGATGGACGCTTCTGCATATCAGTCTGCCATGGATATGATCTCGCAGCAGAAGGTGCGTCTTTTCATGCCTCGTTTCAAGGTGGAGACCTCCATGATTCTGAACAAGCCTTTGCAGAATATGGGCATAAAGACTGCGTTTATGTCCGCTGCGGATTTCAGCGGGATAGCGGAAATGGGACCGCTGGTGCTGGATCTGGTGAAGCAGAAATGCTATATCGACGTGTCGGAGAAGGGTACGGAGGCGGCTGCGGTTACCTCTGCACAGATAAGGCTCACTTCGGCGCGCCCGGTGGCAAAGGTCCCTGTGATGAGAGTGGACCGCCCGTTTGTGTTCGTGATTGCGGACGGGGAGGCCAAGAAGATTCTCTTTGCTGGAAAAATTGTAAATTTGTAGATTCTCACGTCGCCTTATACGTCATTGCAAGGCCTGTAAGGCCGTGGCAATCTAAAAATAATATACAATGAAAAGACTATCATTAATACTCCTTTTACTAATATCAGTACTTTCCGTTTATGCATCTCCTGCTGTAAAAACCGGCATCGAAGTCCTCCGTGACAGAAACTTCGATGTGCTCCAAGGCAAGCGTGTCGGCCTTGTGACCAACCCGAGCGGAGTTGACAGGCATCTGAAATCCACAATAGACATCCTCTTTGAAGCACCTCAGGTCAATCTCGTCGCCCTGTTCGGACCGGAGCACGGGGTGCGTGGCGATGTGTATGCAGGAGAGAAAGTCGATAACACCGTTGACCCGGCAACCGGTCTCCCTGTCTATTCCTTATATGGAAAGACCCGCAAACCCACCCCTGAAATGCTCAAAGGTATAGATGTCATGGTCTATGATATTCAGGATGTGGGGGTGAGGTCATATACATTCATCAGCACCCTCGGACTTGTGATGGAAGCATGCGCTCCTCTGGATATCGAGGTAGTGGTCCTTGACAGGCCTGACCCTCTGGGAGGTAATAAGATAGAAGGATGTTACGTGGAACAGCCATATAATTCCTTTGTAAGTCAGTATAAAATACCATACGTCTATGGACTGACAGTCGGCGAACTTGCAAGGCTGATAAATGAAGAGGGCATGAACCGCGGGCAGAAAGGCGATCAGCAGCCGGCCAGATGCAGGTTGACGGTAGTGCCGATGTCGGGCTGGGAGCGCTCTATGTTATATGAGGATACAGGACTTCCGTGGGTGCTTCCGTCGCCGAACATACCGTACAAGGACTCTCCTATGTATTATGCCGCATCCGGAATCTGCGGGGAACTCTACGGTTTCATGAACATAGGCATAGGTTACACCCTGCCCTTTCAGGTTTTCGGAGCGACATGGCTTGACCCTGACAGATTGAAAGCCAGACTTGAAAGTTATGCTCTCGAAGGTGTATCCTTCCGAACGATATGGTATAAACCGTTTTCCGGCAGCCTTAAAGGTCAGTTGGTGCGCGGATTGCAGTTCTTCTTTACTGACTATGAAAAGGCCCGCATCACTGAGGTGCAGTTCCGTGTAATGCAGGCGGTTGCGGAATTATATCCGGACAAGAAGGCCTTTTCAGTGGTAAGCGGTTATGGTCTGTTCGACAAGGTCTGCGGCACCGACCATATCCGCACGGAGTTTGCGAAGACCTATAAGTTCGATTCCATCAAGGATTATTGGCGCAAGGACGAAGCCTCTTTCCGCGAGTTGTCGCAGAAATATCATATCTACCATTAAAAATCGCACAAAAAAAGTTCGTGTTCAGGAATTTTTGTGTCTTTATATAGGATACAAATTAAACTTGACATGAACATGATGAAGGATTCGTATATTAATCTCCTGATAATGAAATATGTTACAGGGGTTTTGACTGATTCTGAGGCGGTAAGGTTATCAAAATGGATTTCGGAATCTCCGGAAAACGCAAAACTGTTCAAGGAAGAGGAGCAGACATTGCTGTCGCAGGTAAATTCGTCGGCAGAGGCTGCTGAGTTCTGGACTTCCTTCAAGAATAGGAATGCGCGTGAATTTGAGGGCGTCAGAAAACGCAAGATTCTTCGCAGAAGTGGTTATCTGGCGATGACACTATCTGCAGCGGCCGTTGTTGTAGCCGCTGTCCTGACATGGACAAACGACAGGACTCCCGCAGTCGAACCTGATGCTCAGCCACAGGTTATTGCACAGGTGCAAAGCATTCCTGAACAGGAGATCAAGCCGGAGGTGACGGCAAAATCACAGACGGTATATACGACTCAGACCGGAAAGATTTCAAGAATTTCCTTGCCTGACGGCACCAAAGTCATTCTGAACGGCGACTCCAGACTTACTCTGTCATCTTCCTTCAACAGAAACGCCAGAGAGGTTGAACTTGACGGAGAGGCTTTCTTTGATGTAGCCAAGGATTCAACAAGACTCTTTATCATAAGGTGCGGGCGCGAATCATATATTGTAAGGGGTACGTCGTTCAATATTTCTTCATACAATTCAGACGGCTATTCTGTGGCGACCCTCCATGAGGGAGCGCTTGAAGCCCGCGTGGATGCAGACATCATCAATCTTGTGCCGGGTGAGGAACTCAGGGTGGATGATAATGCCCTTACTCTTTCGAAGCATAAGGTCAATGTGGAAAATTCCACCAATTGGATCAGCACGACGAGGATTGTGTTTGAGGACACTCCGCTCAGACAGGTGGCAAACCGTCTTGCCAGAAAATATCAGGTCTCTATCAATGTGCAGCCTGAAATAGGAAATATCCTATATACGGGTGTCAATGACGACGAAACCATCGACGAGGTCCTGCGATTGCTTGAAATCACGGCTCCGGTCTCTCTTTCAGTGAAGAATCTTAATGGAAGTTATCATATAAGTAAAAAATAGAATCAATGACTAAACTAACCGTAAAACTTGGCCTTCTGGTACTGCTGACCGCCATCATATCGACGTTGCCGGTCTCGGCTCAGGATGTGTCCGGATTGGACCGCAGGGTGACGGTTTCTGTTGAGGATATGCCGATAGAGGATTTCTTGAAGCAGATTCAGCAACAGACCGGCTGCTCGTTCTTTTATAGCAGCACTCTTACCACAGGTGTGCAGAGCGTGACGGTCAAGGTCGATAATCTCACTGTGGCACAGGTGCTTGACCTTGTCTTGAAGGACTCCGGCTGCACCTATGAAATGGTGGGAGAAAAGATTGCCATAAAGAAGAATTATGAAAATGATGCTGCATCTGACGAAACTCAGACGCAACACTCGGGTAAGCATATCCTCAAGGGACACGTTAAGGACGAGACAGGACAGCCGCTCATAGGAGCCGGCGTATTCGTTGCAGGCTCGACAAATGGTGTCCTGACAGATGAGGAGGGAAATTATCAGATTGAGGTAAATCCGGAGGATGTACTTCAGTTTTCGTTTCTGGGATATAATACTGAAAGTGTGACAGTGGGGCATAGGGCTGTGATGAATATGCAGATGACTCCGGAGACAGAACTTCTTGATCAGGTTGTAGTAACTGCTTTGGGTATCAAGCGTGATGAAAAATCTCTTGGATATGCAACGTCAAAGGTTGATGAAGAGCGTTTTGCGAATGCGGTGACTTCGGATAACTGGGTGAGCGGCCTTCTGGGACAGGTGCCCGGTCTTTCGATAGACAGAGCAAATACTGCGGGAGGTGGAACAGCGCGTGTGACCCTTCGTGGAGAGTCTTCGGTGTCTCTAAGTGAGAACGGGGCTCTGTTTGTCATTGATGGTATCCCTATGTTCAATACAGCCACAACTTCTGATGCCGGCGGAGATGGAAATGCTTACGCTATAGACTATGGTGACGGTTCAGGTGATGTCAATCCAGATGATATCGAATCTGTTACTGTGCTTAAAGGTCCGGCAGCAACGGCTCTTTACGGATCCAGTGCTGCAAATGGAGTGATCTTGATTACGACAAAGTCTGCTGATAAGCAGGAGGCGTCCCTCAAGGTTACATGGTCCACAAGCTGTATGTTTGAGCAAGTCCTCAATTCTCCTGACCTTCAGTATGAATATGGTCAGGGAGAAGCAGCATATGATTATTTCTGTTACAATCCGTCTTCGAGGTTGGGTGTAGATGGATTCCAGGATGTTTCCAATATGGAATCATGGGGTCCGAAGCTCGACGGCTCACTTTACTATCAATATTATGATGAAGCCAGGGGCATAGGTGGTGCATATAACCAGGATGGTATATGGGAGCGTCAGGCGACACCATTTGTCAGCTATGGAGACTGGTTCAGATCTTTCTTCCAGACAGGCTGGTCGGTGTCAAACTCGTTGCAGTTGTCGGGAAAATACGGAAAGAAGAATTCTATAAGGCTTACTCTGACGGATAACCGCAAGTCAGGCATGATACCGAATACTCCGAGCGACAACCAGTTCATATCGGTAAAGTCGACCAATCGTCTCAAGGACTGGATGAAGATGGAGATCGCATTGAATTACCGCCGTCAGAGATTTGACAATATCCCGACTATCAGTGGCTATGGTTCAACGTCGCTGATGACTGCACTCTGGGGATATGCACCAAATACAGATATGGATTGGGCAAAGTCTTATTGGCTTGATGAGAGTATTTCAAAGCAGGATAATACCATAGCGACTAAGAATAATCCATATTTTCTTGTGTATCAGTGTATCAATGACCAGATTAAGAACCGCGTTTACGGTAATGTAAAGTTTGATTTTGACATAACCAAGGACCTTTCCCTCATGGTCAGGGCCGGACTGGACAATGCTGTTGAGGCGCGGTCCCAGCGTCAGGCGACTTCTACGGAGTCAAGACCGGAAGGATATTACAGAGAGCAGGATATAACATCAAATCAGTATACTGCAGACTTCCTTCTCAAATATGACAGGAAGTTCTTCGGTGAGTTCAATGTGACAGCAACATTCGGCGGAAGCATTCAGTACAGGAACTATATGAGGAAGGCTCAGATTGCCGACAAACTCAATCTTCCTGGAATATATACCTTGGCTAACTCCCTCAATAAGGTCAATGTCCTTGATTATAGATACGAACGTCAGACAAATTCACTTTATGGACTGATACAACTCGGTTGGCGTAACGCCCTTTTCCTTGATGTTACTGGACGTAATGACTGGTCAAGCACACTGCCTGCTGACAACAGATCCTATTTCTATCCGTCTGTATCAGGTAGCGTTGTCTTGAACGAACTTTTTGATTTCGGAGGTTCGGTTCTTGACCTTTTGAAAGTGCGTGCTTCATGGGCACAGGTAGGTCATGATACATCTCCATACCGTTATGAGGAGTACCTTAATTCGACTGCATTTCCGCAGGGTGTATCGATACCTACAATAAAGCCGAATAACAATCTCAGACCTGAAACCGTGACATCTGTAGAACTGGGTGCCGATGTGCATCTGTTCCAGAACAGACTTTCTGCTGACGTTACATGGTATGATAATAAGACGACTGATCTTATTGCGAAGATGCCTATTTCATATTCTACAGGTATGAATTACATCTATACAAATGCAGGTTCTATCCGCAATAGAGGTATTGAGATAATGCTTCAAGGATCAATCATCAGGAGCAGGGATATTGATTGGAATGTTTCAGCTAACTGGTCAAGAAACAAGAACTCGATCCTGTCTCTTGGTGAGAATATCGATTCTTGGATTGTGGCTTCATATTCATCTGTTGCATATATGATTGCATACGAAGGTGGTTCTGTCACATCGATGTATGGAAAAGGATTCCAGAGAGCACCTGAGGGCTCTTATGCTGTCGGAGAGGACGGAAAGATGATTGATGTTTCCGGAATGATTGTATGTGACAAGTTCGGCAAACCTGTACTTGATCCGGATCTCAAGTATATAGGAGAGTGTGCACCGGATTGGCGTGCCGGTATAAGCACTCAATTCAGATATAAGGGTCTTAAACTTTCTATCGCATTTGACGGACAGCATGGAGGACATGTCTATTCTTACACTAACTCAGTGCTTAACTACCGCGGAAAGGGTATCAAGACTCTTGACGGACGTGAAGGTGGTATTATCGCAAATGGTGTCCAGTTGCTTGCTGACGGAAACTATAAGATCAATACTACACCAGTAAGTGCGGAAACATATTATCATGCCGTATATCCATCCAGCAACTGTGAGACAAACTTTGTCAGCACACAGTTTATCAAGCTTCGCGAGATACGCCTTGAATATGCCTTCCCTAAGAAATGGATGGCTAAGACAGGATTTCTTACAGGAGCGTCATTGGCAGTTTATGGCAATAACCTTTATTGCTGGAGTCAGTATCCGGGATGGGATCCGGAAGGCGCCTATATGATCGGAAATGCTGTTGTTCCGGGATTCGAGATACTTCAGGCTCCGTCAGGAGCACAGTTCGGAGCCTCTGTTAAACTTACTTTCTAATGAGTATGGCTATGAAGAGAATAATATATATACTATCATCAATCAGCCTATGTCTGACTGCGTGCAGCGGATTTGACGACATGAATAAGAATCCGTATGTGATGTATGATTCGGAGGCTCAGGCACAGGTGCAGACTATTGTCTACAATACCGAGTACGGTTTGGTCGGTTCGGCTCAGGCGTTGGTAGGAGAGCTGATGCAATATACCGTAAATACTGATACCGAGATAACAGCTAATATGGCTTATAACTATTCTATTTCGGAGTCAGCTACTGTCAGAATATGGCAGAGGCTTTATGTTCAGGCGGGTAATGCTGAATATATGCTTGCCAAGGCCCGTGAGGAAGGAAATCCGACGATGATAGGTGTTGCATTGGCGCTAAGGGCATTCATTTACACTAATATAGCGGATACATATGGAAATGTGCCTTATTACGATGCGTGCAATCTGGTGTTCCAGAAGGATAATCTGACATATGTGACTACCTATGATGACATGGAGTCCATATATAAGGATATATTCCTGACTTTGGAGCAGGCTAACGAGTCTTTCAATGTTGAGGGAGCAACAGATTTTGATCCTATATGTGATTATATGTATGACGGATCAAAGGATAAGTGGCAGAGATTCTCGAACACACTGTATCTTAGATTGCTCATGCGTGTTGCACTTAAGGTCGAGGAACAGTATGGCGGCGTTCTGCCACTCAATGACGAGGTGTCTCTTGATGTAAAGGCCAAGATTGCAGAACTCTGGGAGTGTTTCAACGGCCGCGCTGACTCCTATCCTATGATGAGAAATGCCTCTGACGCGGCAGTGGTCGAGTTCAGTACAACAGATGCCGCTCTGGTAACTCCGTTCTATACGACGACACAGGGAACCTGGACAGCCCAGAAGATATGCCGGACCCTGATGGAGAAGT
Source organism: Bacteroidales bacterium (assembly GCA_015060455.1). Lineage (GTDB taxonomy): Bacteria > Bacteroidota > Bacteroidia > Bacteroidales > UBA932 > Cryptobacteroides. Next base: position 3,356 of record SUYM01000010.1, on the reverse strand, counting down.
TATATGACAAAACAAAAGGACTTGAAGACCCTCGTTGGAGATATTATTCGACACGAAACAAGGGCTGCCCGCCTCAGTATGAGAAGACTGCCCTTGATGTCTGGATGTCTGAGAATACCGGAATCGGTCGTCTTCCCTATGGTGCGGCAGATGCGAAATATAATATCCAGAATTGTGACCATTATGCAATGCTAAACTATTCTGAAGTGTTGTTCATTTTTGCTGAAGCAGCAGTGAGAGAATATATAACTCTTTCATTCCCAGATATAAGACAGCTTTATCTGGATGCCATCGCTGCATCTGTGATGGAGTGGAATAAGGAAATCTCTGCAGGATCTGATCAGATGAAGGACTTCCTTGCAATACATGAAAATGAAATAAAGGTGGATAACTCCCTTGAGAAGATTATGGAGCAGAAATGGATTTCCATGTTCTTTGTCGGAATCGAGTCATGGTGTGACTATCGTCGCACGGGCTATCCTGTGCTTGTGACGAATGGTCCGGCTGCAGAGAATTTCGAGATTCTGCCGACCAGAATGAGATATCCCGCAGATGAGGCTTACCGTAATATGGAGAGCTTTGCAGCTGCAGTAAACGGCTGGCTTGGTGGAGAAAACAATATGACCACTGAGGTCTGGTGGGCAGAGACCAAGGTAAGCGTCAATAAGAGAAAAGAGGGTAGAAAGTAAAAGGAAATCGTATGAAAAAAACTTTGAAATATTTATCTGTCATGCTCATGGTGGCGTTCTTTGCCATTTCATGCGAGGATCTTAACAAAATTGATTTCGGCTCTGCGGATGAGGCAGGAGAAATCAGTGTTACCTATTCGCAGGCTGGAGTAGAGGTCAAGTCATTGTCTTTTGGTTCAGGCAGCCGTCTTGTTGTCGTTGATGTGGCTTTGAATAATGAAGATCTTAAATGGGATATGAAGTCGGACTCCGACTGGATAACTATTGCCCAGGAGCCTCATCAGGGTAGTGGCAGCTTTTCATTTACAGTGGCAGCCAATCCCGATTTCGATGACCGTCAGACAGCAACACTTACCTTTGTCGCAGGACAGTTTGAGGGATTTGAACTGCAGGTTGACCAGAGAGGTAATGTGTTTGTTCTCAGCGGAGCATATCATGTGGCATCTTCGGAATCCGGAACAACCCAGATGACGGTTTCCGTTCCCGAAGGAGTGACCTATAGTGTGCAAAATGATGATTGGATCAGTGTGGAAGGTCTTTCTGATGGGGCAACCACTAACTCTCTTACAGTCTCATGGGAGGCAAACCCGCAGGAAGCAAGATATGGCAAAGTGGAGTTCGTGATCAGTGGGGATGATAAGCCGGATGCATCGTTTGATATTTTCCAGTTTGGCTCCGAGGTCTCATTCTCAGCGGAAGGAGTCATTGAAGTCCCGGCAGAGGATGCTTCGGAAATTCATGTGCTGGCGCCGGCAGATTTTGTAGATGATGTGAATTGTCCGGACTGGATGACATACTCTTCAGCAATAGAGGGTACCTATGAGAAATATTCATTCAGTTTTGCAGACAATCCTTCGGACTGCAAGAAAAACAGAACTGCAGAAGTTTCCTTGAAAATAAAGGACTATGATACTCCTGTGGCACTTCCAGTGTTATATCAGTCCTATTGTCCTGCCTTCGGCTTTATCTCGGCCGAGGGAATGAAGATGTTTGCTCAGGCATGGAACAGCGGAGATGATGTGTCAGACTGGATGAACAATGCCGGTACGTTCGAAATAAAGAGCAATGTAAACATGGCAGGTATCACAGACTGGAAGTCTATCGGTACTGAAGAGCATCCGTTTACGGGAGTGTTTGACGGAAAATATCGTGAGATCCAGGGAATGGATTCTTCTTATCCGTTGTTCGGGGTCTGCGAAGATGCGATATTGCAGAATATCACGATTGCAGCGAACTCAACATTCGCTCGTCGTGGAGAGTATGCGGACACAGATTATACGCTTGTACCTCTGGCGGCCAAACTCACCGACTGTACAGTGAGCGAGTGTGTCAATAAGGCAGATGTCACGCTTTCTGCGTCAAACAGACTTACAGAAAAAATATTCATATATACAGGTGGACTCCTTGGAGAGGTGTATGGTGATACCGAGATTGTCAAGTGTGAAAATCACGGTAAGGTTACCGTCACAAAGGATGTTGAGACTTCTTATCAGAAGGCAATTCTTGCTCAGGGCGGAATTGTGGCATTCAATGACGGCGCGACTATCAGTCAGTGTGAGAACAATGGTTCATTGGCTGTAAATACCGATATATATTATCAGCATATAGGAGGAATTGCTGGAGTCAATAACGGAACGCTCGAGTCCTGCTCTAATAATGGCAAGGTAAGCATGAATGCTCTCAGGACCAGGTCTGATGATGACAATCGTGCAGTAGATATCGTATTCATAGGCGGAATAGCAGGTCTTAATTATGTGGATATCCGTGGATGTACCAATACAGCCGAGGTCTATATGAAGACAGACGCCTATTATCCGTATATTGGAGGAATCGCTGGTGGACTTGGATTGCTTGGTCGTTCGAATGCATATTCTCTTTCAATGAGTACTGATGCCTTGAACGTGTCATCAAATTCAAATCTTGCTTCAGGAATTGTTACAAGTGCAGCCTCAGCTCGTTATGGTGCAGCAGGCGGTCTTTATGGTGGTGTATCCAAGGAGAATTTTGAATTTGATTTTACCGGTTCCCAGTCTCTTGGTGCCGTCTCTATTCTTAATGCATCAACAAGTGTGTATCCGACATACTATGCAGGTGGATTGATAGGATTCTCTACTAAGTCTATCAAAATCAAGAATGCAACATCGTCGGCTGCTCTTACTTTTACAGCTTCAAATACAGAAAAAAAGGTTGGAGCGACAAAGATTGCTCTTGGCGGCGTAATCGGATATGCCGGCGAAGGACTTGAGGTCATGGATTCGCAGTCAAGCGGTCATATCCGCTTTAATGTGGAAGGTATCGCATTTGAGGAAAATACAACAAGCGGTCCAACATACGTAGGTACCGGAGGAATAGCAGGACTTGTAATGGACGGTTTCAAAGCAAGTGGCTGCAGCAATGCTTCAGTGATAGATTTCGATGGTGAGAACAGTTCTTCCAACGGATTCCCGTTTGCTATGGGTGGTATTGTAGGAAGAGTAGCCGCAGGTGATGCTGAAATAACTGGCTGCAGCAATAAAGCAAACCTTAAGAATAGTTTCCGTACCAATACAAAATGGAATAATGGTGATAACCTGGGTATAAATTATTTGGGAGGTATCATAGGACAGTACCGCACATACAAAGGTGAGGAAACAGGTGCACTCTCTATTACTTCATGCTCAAATACCG
>SUYM01000009.1 GCA_015060455.1 Bacteroidales bacterium | reverse complement strand
AGAACAGAGACCAGGAGGTTGATGTTCCGCTGACCTACGCCGACTACTACTTCCTCGAAGCGCTCATGCGCTGGCAGGCATTGAAATAATCTGCCTCCGTCCACGAAAACAGGCATTTTTGTGGACGACCTGTATTGTAATCTGAAAATTTTCTATCTTCCTGTTTTTGACACTTTCATTTAGTGCAATTTGACATATTTTGAGGCTACAGATTGCTGTGATGGCAATTTGTAGCCTCAAGATTTTTTTTCGGATATGTAATGTATTATCGTTGTGATGGGGTGGACTTCGGTCCGGTACGCGCCTGCGGCGCTATCCCTCCCATTGTCCCTTCGGGCCAACGTGCCCCTCTGCCCGTGTCCGGGGGTCGACACGCCTATGCAATCACTACCATTCTCCCTCTTGGAAATATAGTATAAAATATAGCTATTCTTTTGATAGTCAAAGGAATAGCTGTTGTTAATGTCGGAAAGTTTTGTTATATTTGAAGTGCGAAAACAAAATAACACCATAACCCCGACTGACATGGCAAAGGTAGTATATAAATCTTACAATCAGAACGATAATCTCCTTTTTCCTCACTATATCGGTGACTTTATTCCTGAAAATGAACCAGTACGCGTACTTGATGCCATAGTAGAGCATCTCGACATCAGAGCAATCGAAGCGACATATAAAGGTGGTGGCGATAGTAGCTTTGCTCCAAGAATGTTGCTCAAGGTTGTACTATATGCATATCTTCAGAACATATACTCAGGTCGAAAGATGGAGAAGCTCCTCAAACGAGATGTCAACTTCATGTGGCTCAGCGGCATGCAGCGTCCAGATTACAATACCATCAACCTCTTTCGTAAAAATCGCCTCGCATGCTTTATTGACAATATCTTTACCCAGGTAGTTCAGATGCCAGTAGATGCCAAGTTCATCAGCCTGGAAGTTCAATATATTGATGGAACTAAAATTGAGGCCAATGCCAACAAGTATACCTTCGTTTGGAAGAAATCGACAAAGACCAATCAGGGTAAACTTGACCTCAAAGTCAAGGAGATACTGCGTGAAGCCGAAAAGCAGCTTGATATGGAGTTGTAAGAAGAAGGCTCTGACATCATGACTGCCGCCGAGATGGCTGAGCGTGCAGATGAAATCTTGAAGAAGATGGACGAAACTGGCATCAGCGACAAGAAGTTGCGCAAGGCGGTATCTAGAGTCAAGGAAGAATCTGTTCCAAAAATGAAGGAATATGAGGAGAAGCTTGAAATTGCAGGTGAACGCGGTAGCTACAGTAAAACGGATCCAGATGCCACGTTCATTAGAATGAAGGAAGACGCAATGAATAATGGACAGACAAAACCTGGGTATAATGTTCAAATTGCGACTGAAAATCAGTTCATTACAAACTATGATCTGTACTGGAGGCCGACGGATCAGGGTACGCTTATACAGTTCCTGAACTCCTTTAAGGACAGATATGGTCGTCAAAGTTCTACAGTATGCGCAGACTCTGGTTACGGCAGTGAAATGAACTACGAGTATATGCTGGCAAATCAGATAGATCCTTATGTAAAATACAATATGTTCCACGCTGAGGATAAGCGCATGAGGAAAAATAATCCGCTCCTACATGTAACTATATACGAAAAGAGGATGACTAACACTTATTAGTCACCCTCTTCGTTTGTTTATGTGTTACGCTCCGAAGTTATCGTAGAGAATGTTCTCCGGTGGAACTCCGAGTGAGTCGAGCAGGTTTACAACCGCGCCGACCATCATAGGAGGACCGCACATCAGGTAAAGAGCATCTTCAGGATTCTCATGCTGCTTGAGATATGTCTCGAACATAACATTGTGGACGAATCCTGCTACGTATGGAACACCTGCTGCATCAGCCTCAGGGTCCGGTCTGTCGAGAGCAAGGTGGAACTTGAAGTTAGGGAATTCCTTCTCGATTTCATGATAGTCGTCGAGGTAGAATGCCTCCTTGAGCGCACGTGCTCCATAGAAGAAGTTCACCTTTCTTGAAGTCTTTTCTGTCTTGAACAGATGCATGATGTGGCTTCTCATAGGTGCCATACCTGCACCACCGCCGACGAAGATGAGTTCCTGGTCTGCAGGGAGATCCTTTGGAAGGAAGAACTCGCCGTAAGGACCTGAAATCGTGATCTTGTCGCCTGGCTTGAGAGAATAGATATATGAAGAACATATACCAGGATTTACATCCACCCACTTGCCTGCAGCCCTGTCGAACGGAGGTGTTGCGATACGTACGTTAAGTTTGATGATATCGCCCTCTGCAGGGTAACAAGCCATTGAATATGCGCGTACTGTCGGAGTCGGGTTGACCATCTTTAGAGTTCTCAGGCCCATCTTTTCCCAATCTGCCTGATAATGCTCGTCAACATCGATATCCTTGTAGTCGACTGTAACTGCAGGAACGTCGATCTGGATATATCCTCCTGACTGGAAGTTGAGGTGCTCGCCCTCCGGGAGTTTGACAACGAACTCCTTGATGAAGGTAGCCACGTTGTGGTTTGAAACCACCTCGCACTCCCATTTCTTCACGCTGAGAGCGGAAGCAGGTACTTCGATGGACATATCCTCCTTGATCTTCACCTGGCATCCGAGTCGCCAGGAAGCTGCAATCTGCTTGCGGTTGAAGAAACCGACCTCGGTAGGAAGGATTTCTCCACCGCCCTCGGTCACACGGCACTTGCACTGTCCGCATGCACCCTTTCCGCCACATGCCGACGGAAGGAAGATCTTATGCTCTGCAAGTGTGGAAAGAAGGTTTCCTCCAGGGGTGACTTCCACCACCTTGCTTCCTTCGTTGATGTTTATCTTGACTGTTCCTAATGGTGTCAACTTCGTCTTGATGAACAGGAGAAGAGCAACTAAGACGAGTGTGACAATCACGAAGACAATCACTGCAAAAATTATTGTTTGCGTCATAATTCTGTCCTCCTATTATTAAAGTTGAATACCCATGAATGTCATGAATGCAATACCCATGAGACCTACGGTGATGAATGTGATGCCGAGGCCCTTGAGCGCAGCAGGAACGTGCGAGTAGGCCATCTTTTCGCGGATAGCCGCAAGAGCGACGATGGCGAGCCACCAGCCGATACCCGAACCGAGTGCATAGACAACCGGTTCACCGAAACTTACGAAATCCCTTTCCTGCATGAAGAGCGAACCTCCGAGGATCGCGCAGTTCACTGCGATAAGTGGAAGGAAGATACCGAGTTGCGAATAAAGGTTCGGAAGGAACTTCTCCACTACCATCTCCACGATCTGCACGATGGCTGCAATCACGGCGATGAAGATGATGAAACTGAGGAAACTCAGGTCGATGTCTGCGTATTTCTCTCCCATCCATGCGAGTGCGCCCGGCTTGAGGACATACTCGTTGAGGAGGTAGTTCACCGGAAGAGTTATGAGGAGCACAGCGATGACCGCGATACCGAGGCCGTTTGCTGTCTTGACGTTCTTTGATACCGCCAGGTATGAACACATACCAAGGAAGTAGGCGAATATCATGTTGTCGATGAAGATCGACTTTACAAATAAACTAATATAATCTGCCATGGTTTTCTTGAATTATGTGTTATTTTTCCTGAAGGTCTTTCTGAATGGCTCTCTGTACCCAGATGACGCATCCCAGAAGGATGAGGGCCATCGGAGGGAGGATCATAAGACCGTTGTTCATGTATCCGAGTTCGTAGAAACTCTCAGGGATGATCTGAAATCCGAACAGCGTGCCGCTTCCGAGAAGTTCACGGAAGAATGCCACTATGACGAGGATCATCGCATATCCGAGACCGTTTCCAAGACCGTCCATGAGGGATGCGAAAGGCTTGTTGCCGAGGGCGAATGCCTCGATACGTCCCATCACGATACAGTTTGTGATGATAAGACCGATATATACCGAGAGTGTCTTGCTGACGCTGTATGCGTATGCCTTGAGCACCTGATCTACGAGGATAACCATCATCGCGACCACAACCAACTGCACGATGATACGGATACGGTTAGGGATGGTGTTTCTAAGAAGTGAGCAGATGAGGCTGGAAAGTCCGGTCACGATGATCACCGAAAGTCCCATCACGCATGCGCCCTTCAACTGTACTGTAACAGCAAGTGAAGAACAGATACCGAGCACAAGGACAGAAATAGGGTTGCCTTTGAATATCGGATTCAAGAATGTTTCCTTAATGTTTGCCATGTCTTATTCCTCCACTGTGTTAACTGGTTCAACTTCCGTTACCGGCTCAAGTTCGCCCGTTGCGTTGATGAGTGCATCAACAACTTCAACGGATGCATTCTTTGCAAAGTAGTTCTGATAGAATCCGAACCACATGTTCAAGGTCTTACCAAGAGCCTGAGATGTGATGGTGGCACCGGAAATGGCATCAACACCGTTGTTTTCTGTCTGACGGTTGGCAGGCTTTGCAACCTCGAATAGAATCTCGCCCTCGCCGATTGTCTTTGCGACAAATGCCTCTGAAAAAGACGGCTCGTCAGAAATCTTTGCTCCAAGGCCCGGAGTCTCGCCCTTGTGGCCGAAACGGACAGCCTTGATGGTCTTGAGGTCCTTTTCAAGTCCTACATAACCCCAGATAGGTCCCCAAAGACCGGCTCCGTAGCAAGGAACCACTGTGATGCCGTTCTTGAAGATATAGACAGGGAGTTGCTTCTGCTCTGCTGCAATCTGCTTCTTGAGGTCGGCTGTGCCATAGACCTCGCAGTCTTCGATGTCAAGTTCACCGACCTTCTCACCTTCAAGGTTGACAAGGATTGCAGATTCGATTTCAGCCTTGTAGGTTTCAAGAATGTCTGCATCAGCGACATTGGCAAAAGTGCCGGCCGTAAGGATCTGACCGATGGTGTCCTTCTTTACATTCGCATCCTGTGTCGGCTTGAGGAACATTGCCGCAAAGGCAAGAACCGCAGCGACCACCACCACGAGGATGATCGAATATATTACTGTATATGTATTACTGTTTGTATTCATACCTTATATATATTAAGCGATTTTTACCTTTTTTGCTCTTCTCTTGATCGAGCCCTCGATCACATAGTGGTCGATAAGCGGAGCAAATGTGTTCATAAGGAGGATGGCAAGCATCATTCCCTCAGGATAACCAGGGTTCCAGATACGTACAGTGACTGCGAGAGCACCCACGAGGAAACCGTATATCCACTTGCCGCACTCTGTCTGAGCGGAAGTTACAGGGTCAGTGGCCATGAATACTGTTCCGAAGAGGAAACCGCCCATGACAAGTTGATAGTAACCTGGAAGGTCGGTAGCGCCGACTGCATATCCCAGATAACCGATTGCAAGACCTCCGAGAACAGATGAGAACATGATCTTCCAACTTGCTACGCCTGTCCAGAGGAGGAGGGCTGCACCAAGGAGGATGGCGATCACTGAAGTCTCACCCACTGAACCGGGGATGGTACCGATGACCATGTCGAGGAACTTAGGCTCAAGGTTGGCCAATGTAGGGTCTGCAAGCGGAGTCGCTCCTGAGAAGCCGTCAACAAGACCGTTGCCTGCCTGCCATGCCTGTCCTTCTGCCATGTAGCGTGTAACGCCACCTGTCCAGACAGTGTCGCCTGACATTCTGCTCGGGTATGAGAAGAAAAGGAATGCACGTGTGAGGAGGGCAGGGTTCCAGATGTTCATACCTGTACCGCCGAACACCTCCTTGCCGATGAGCACTGCGAACGCAACTGCAACTGCAAGCATCCAGAGCGGAACATCAACAGGAACGATGAGCGGAATGAGCATACCTGAAACGAGATAACCCTCGTTCACCTCATGTCCCTTGATCTGAGCGGATACGAACTCTATCGCGAGACCTACAAGATAAGAAACAACATAAAGTGGAAGTACCTTTGCGAGACCGTAAAGCACTACATTCCAGAAAGTCCAGTCTGTAAGACCGAACGCGAGTTTGTGCTGGTAACCTGTGTTCCAGATACCGAAGAGCATCGCAGGAACAAGGGCGAGCACAACCATGATCATGACTCTCTTCAAATCGACGCAGTCCCTTACGTGTGCTCCCTTGCGGGTCACGGTATTAGGGACGAAAAGAAATGTCTCAAAAGCGTCGAATGTCGAATGAAGGAATCCGAGTTTGCCGCCTTTCTCAAAGGTCGGCTTGATTCTGTCAACTATATTTCTTAATACATTCATAATCGGAACTTTTAACACATTTCTTTCAACATGAGGGCGATGCCGTCAGAGATGATCTGCTGGATCTCGATCTTGGACGGACATACATACTCGCAAAGTGCGAAATCCTCTTCAAGAACCTCATAGATGCCGAACTTCTCCATGTCGTCGATGTTGTTGGCAAGACATGCTTTAAGGAGATGTACAGGGAAGAGGTCCATAGGAAGGACTTTGTTATATACGTCATTCACGACAAAGGCGCGCGGTCCTCCGTGGAGGTTGGTGTCCATGTCATATTTCTTCTTAGGGGTGAGCCATGAGAAGTATGTGCGTGAAGAACTGAAAAGTGCCGGTCTGAGCGGCTTTGCCCATCCGAACATCTCGTATTTGTCGCCTTCTTCAAGGATTGTGACCTGGTTGTCATAGAATCCGAGGTAACCGTCCTTGCCGACGCTTGTTCCTGTCAGGACATCGCCGCTGATGTATCTCAGGTCGAGAGAAGGGTCGAAGAAATCCTTTAACTGGCGTACAGCAATGCCCGGATATGCATCAACATATGCAGGCTCGATGGCCATAGGTCCTGTGACTGCAATCTTTCTGCTCACGTCATACTTTCCTGTGTTGAAGAGTTTTCCGATTGCTGCGAGCATGAGCATTGATACAGTCCATACGGTCTCACCCTTCTTGATAGGGTTGAAATGGTGGATCTGTACTCCTACGTTTCCGGCAGGGTGCTTTCCTTCAACAGTGTGCCCGATGATGTTCTCGAGTCTGTGGAATGATGTGCTTGAGTAGTTGGCGGCGTTGAATGACATGTGGACGCCTCCGTCAGTGAGTTTGTTCAACGCGTCGATTGCAGTCTGGATGTTGTTGTACTCGCTTTCGAGAACATACTCCATATCTGCTGCAAGCGGGGCAGTGTTGAATGCTGAAACGAAGATGGCCTTAGGTTTGACCTCAGGATTTGCGATGATTCCGTATGGCCTCTGGATGATTGCAGGCCAGAGACCTGCTCCGAGAATGGCTTCCTTGATCTGTGAGGCAGAAAGGTCAGCGACCTTCTTTGCTCCGAAATCAACATAAGCCTGCTGTATGTCCGCCTGAATGCGTACCTCAAGCAACTTTCTCTTTGCGCCCCTTACGATTTCCTTCACAACTCCGCTTACAGGAGATGCGAATACAATGTTCTGGGACATCTTGTCTGCCATGACGGGTGTTCCTGCGAGAACCTTGTCGCCTTCCCTTACAAGAAGTTTAGGGACAAGACCTCTGAAATCAGTCGGCTTGAGAGCGACTACGTCAGGAACAATCACCTTCTTGGTAACGGACTTTGCCTCACCGTTGATAGGGAGGTCAAGGCCTTTTCTTAAATAGATGTTGTTTGACATTATAATTTGGTTTTGAATATGATTTCAATTTGCGCCCGCGAAGGTAGTCATTTTTTAGCAATTTACGTAGTAAAAAATACTTTTTTGGCTTGAAAGTTTTACCTATTTTTGTCACCGTTATGGAAAATGTGAAAAGTACTATCTTAGAAGGTCTCAACAGCGAGCAGAGAGCTGCTGTCAGTTGCGTGGATGGACCCGTGCTCATTGTGGCAGGTGCAGGGTCGGGCAAGACAAGGGTCTTGACAAGCAGGATTGCGTATATTCTGGAGCAGGGATGTGATCCTTCTCAGATTCTCGCACTGACATTTACCAAGAAGGCGGCTTCGGAAATGAAGGAACGTATTGCGCTGATGGTGGGTGAAAGGAAGGCAAGGAGACTTTATATGGGTACTTTTCACTCGGTGTTCATACGTTTCCTCAGGGAATTTTCAGAGTCGTTGGGCTATCCTTCCACATTTACCATCTATGACACAAGCGATTCTGTGAGCGCCATCAAGACTTGTCTGAAGGAACTCCAACTCGATGAGAAGGTCTATAAGCCCAAGGATGTCCTCAGCCGCATATCCATGGCGAAGAACAATCTTGTCACTCCGGCCGCCTATCGTCGCAATGCAAATGCCTTGCAGGCGGACATGGTGGCAAAGAAGCCCCGCATTGTGGATATCTACGATCTTTATACCCTCAAATGCAGGCAGTCAGGAGTGATGGATTTCGATGATATCCTTCTGAATATGAATATCCTCTTCCGCGACAATCCGGCAGCATTGGAGGCGATTTCGAGCAGGTTCAGATATATCATGGTCGATGAGTATCAGGATACGAATGTTGCCCAGTATCTGATACTCAGGAAGTTGAGTGCACAACACGGAAACATCTGCGTGGTGGGGGACGATTCGCAGTCAATATATGCCTTCCGAGGAGCCAAGATAGAGAATATCCTTAATTTCAAGAAGGACTATCCCCGTCATCATATCTTCCGTCTTGAACAGAATTACCGCTCTACCCGGGTCATAGTCAATGCGGCCAACTCTGTGATAGCAAAAAATACCAACAGGATACCTAAGGAGTGTTTTTCCAAGGGGGATGAGGGGGAGAAGATAAAACTGATTCAGGCCTATACCGATCAGGAGGAAGCCTATCTTATCGCTTCGTCAATCGTTTCCCGTATTCAAAAGGATCGTGCCGAGTATCAGGATTTTGCCATCTTATATAGGACTAATGCCCAGTCCCGTGCGCTTGAAGAGGCGTTGAGGAAGAGAAACCTGCCGTACATGATATATTCGGGCAATTCCTTCTTTGAGAGGGCTGAGGTCAAGGATGTGATGGCATATTTCAAGTTATGTGTCAATGTCCATGATGATGAGTCTTTCAAGAGAGTTGTCAACAAACCGGCCAGGGGTATCGGGGATACATCGTTGAATGCGCTCATGGCTGCGGCCCTCGAACATAAGACCTCGCTGTTCAAGGCGGCCTTTGCAGATGATCTTGAAAAATTCGGGCTTAAAACTCCGGCTGTCAAGAAGATAAGGGAGTTCTGCATGATGATTGACTCTCTTGCTGTCCGCGCGCATAAGGAAGATGCCTATAAGGTGGCAGCGGATATTGCGATGTCCTCGGGCATATTCATGTTGTACAAGGGCGACACGAGCATAGAGGGACAGGCCCGTGCAGCCAATGTCGAGGAACTTCTCAATAGTGTCAAAAGTTATATAGAGGAGCGTCAGAGTGAGTTTTTTGAGCAGATGCAGGCGGACGGAGAGATTGAGGAGGGAACTGAGATCTCACAGGAGGATATGCCTGTCGTCACCTTGGATGACTACCTTGAAAACATCTCTCTGCTCAGCGCAGTAGATATCGAGGAGGATGATGGGAACGGCAACAACAAGATAAGTCTTATGACGGTCCATTCCTCAAAAGGCTTGGAGTATCCTTATGTATTCGTTGCGGGTATGGAGGAGAATATCTTCCCGTCTGGCGGCTGGCTCGCAGGAGAAGCTGAAGTGGAGGAGGAACGTCGTCTGTTCTATGTCGCGATGACCCGTGCAAAGAAGGTTCTGCAACTGTCATTTACTCAGACAAGGATGAGAAACGGCAAGCACGAGTCCAACTCAGTGAGCCGTTTTGTCAAGGAAATAGATAATGCGTATATTCTGAACCCTCTTTCCGAGGAGGACAGGAGGGAAGAACCTGCAAACTCGGGAAATTTCGGAGGTTGGAGGGGACAACAGTCTTCAAGGTTCGGGAATGATTATGGCAGGTCATCCCGTCCGGTGGTTGAAAGGACCGCTCCGAAGCCGTCTCCAAGACCGACTTCAAGACCGGTCCAGAGTCCTGTATCAAGACCTCTTTCAAGGCCCCAGACCCCGCCGGCCCGTGTTCCTGATGCTGATTTTGTGCCTACGCCTATATTGCAGTTGAAGGTGGGGGACCGCATCGAGCATAACCGTTTCGGCTTCGGCCAGATCATGGATATATCCGGTCCGGTCACGGATCTCAAAGCAAAGATCAGTTTTGATGACCATGGGGAGAAGATCCTGATTCTCAAATATGCGAAAATCAGAAAAACAGTTTAGAAAATGTCTATGAAATGCAAAAAGAGAAATTTTAAAGCATAAAAAAAGTGTACAAAAAATAAATTTCTTTTTTTGCCGTTCATCTCTTGCACTTCATTATACATTTGCGCAGTCGGCAATGTCGCCGGCTGTCAACGAAATGTGTATGAAGTGTTATTCTTTTTATTCGTGCCGGTTGCTTTGGCTTGTCCTTCTGACCCTCGCTTCCTGTGGAAAACTCGGGGAAGGTGATGACAGCAGGGGACAGTTGAGCGTTTTCTTCACCGGAGGTTCCGAACTGCTGACAAAGGCCTATGCAAACCTTCCGGACACAAATGATTTCAAGTTGAAGATCAAGGATTCTTCCGGAAAGACCGTGTATGAGGGAGCCTATGGTGATTGCCCGGAGGTGATTGAGGTCAGGGCTGGGAACTATACGGTCATTGCCGAATCTTCGGAGTTTTCCAAGCCTATGTTTGATGCTCCTCAGTTCGGGGACGAGCAATGTGTGTCCATAAGTGCGGGCGGCAGTGCACGTGTTCTTCTGGACTGTGCCCAGATGAATTGCGGGATGCGCCTTAGTCTGTCTGAAAGTTTCAGGTCGGCCTACTCCGATGCCGTACTTTTCCTGAAATCATCATCGGGGAATCTCATGTATTCATTTGCTGAGAAGCGTACTGCCTATTTCCTGCCGGGAAGTGTTTCGGTAATGATGAGCCAGGGTGGTAAGGATGAGGTCATCATGGTGAAGGACTTGAAGGAGCGTGATATGGTGACGGTGACCTTGTCCGCACCCGTGTCTCAGACCGGGGCCAGCGGGTGTGGCGTGGCTGTCTCGCTTGATACCACAAGGGTGTGGCTTCATGAGGACCTTGTCGTGGGAGGGGCCTCTTCAGGAACGCAGGAGTCCGACGCCATGACCGTGTCAGATGCTGTCAATGCAGTCGGCAGTGAGGATGTCTGGGTTACAGGATATATCGTAGGCGGGGACCTTACTTCGGCTTCTGCCTCCTTCGATCCTCCGTTCAAGTCGCAGACCAATCTTCTTCTCGGTCCTCGCTCCACGGTTACGGACCGTACTTCCTGCCTCTCGGTGCAACTGCCTGACAATCAGGTACGTGAGGCTCTTAATCTTGTCGGACATCCGGAACTGATAGGGAAGAGGGTGGCTGTAAAGGGGGATATAGTCGCTTCTTATTTCGGACTGTGCGGAGTCAAGAATACCGTCGAGTATGTGTTGTATTGATTTAAATCGGATTGTATTATGAAAAGAATTGTTTATGTCCTGTGGACGATGTTTGCTTTTGTGGTAAGTTGCAATGATGAAGATGCCTTGGATAATCGGGGTGAAAATGTTGTAGGTGAAGGTGTCATGTCTGTGCTTCTGCAAGTTGATGCACCCTGCGTCAAGGCGTTGAGTGATTATGATGTCGTGCTGGGCGGGGAGTCGAAGGTGGAGAGTCTGGAAGTATTGGTCTTTGACCGGATTTCGGGGCGCCTTGAACGTTCTGCCATGCTTTCGTCGATCAATGATGAGTGTGTCTTTGAACTTCCTGTCGGAGCCAAAATTGTCTATGCTGTCGTCAACGGACCCGATCTGGGTGGGGTGCATATGGTGGATGACCTGCTGCATCTTGTTGATGAACTGACCGGACGGAATCTGATGCAATCGGGTTTCACGATGGTCGGCAGTGCCGAGTGTGAGGTAAAATCCGCTGTTGTGGCAAAGCCTCAGGTTAATGTGGCGAGGCTTGTTTCCCGTGTTGTCCTGAGAAGCGTAAAATGCAATCTTGCCCGTCAGTATGAAAAGATGACCCTCGACTGCGCCTTTCTGGGTAATGCCTATGTGTGTCAGACTCTTGGAGGGACTGTGTCTGTAATGGCGAATATTGGCGGATATCAGGATGCCGGAAAGACCTTGCCCATAGGCTTGGACGGCACCTTGGGTAGATGTCCGGAAAGCCTTTACCGGTCTGTCGGGAGTGACGTGTATTCTGGTCAGACCTTTTCTTCGCCGGTCTATCTGTATTGTCAGCCAAATCAGACAGATGATTATACTTGCCTTTACCTGCTCGTTACAATAGATGGTCATCAGTATTATTATCGCGTGCCCCTTGATAAGGGACTGAAAGCAAATGTGTCATGTGCAGTTGATGCGGTGATTACTAATCTCGGTGCACCGCTTCCGCCTGACGGGGTCATTCAGAAGGGCGAAATAAGGGCGACTGTGGTAATTGAGGACTGGTCTGTGGGAAATCTGTATAATGCTGAGTTTTAGGTTGTTGCCATGAAGAATCTTGCGTTGTTTTTGTGCCTTCTCCTGGTGTGCTCGTGCATAGATGAGAAGGAACCGGTGCCTTGTGAGGCCGGTATAGATCAATTCCCGATAAAGGTGTATGTCGCTCCTCCTCAGAATATGTCTTCTGTACGTTCGACCCTTTCGGAAGATGATATGTCACGTCTGACCGATCTGAATATCTTCGTATATCATAAGGGTGAGTTGTTGAGAGAGCATAGCGGTTATTATGACGATATGTCATCGTTGATGCTTTCCTTCCCGGAGGGCGTGGATGACGTTAACATATATATGTTCGGTAATGTGGGATGGCAGGATGCACCATCTTATGAAGAGGGATTGTGGTGGGAAAGATTTTGGCTTAATGGTTATTCGGATTTCAAGTCGGTCGGAGTTCCTGTCGTAGGAATGTTCCCTTCATTCAAACGGGGCCAGAAGGCTGAATTTGCCTTGAAAAGACTTGTGGGTCAGTTTAATATAAGCATGCGCACCCGGTCGGATGATGTGGATTATCTGATAAAGGATGTCCGTGTTATGAACTGTGCTCTTGATGTGTATCCCTTCCGTGAGGAGAGTAAGGCTGCTGTCTTTTCGGGCTCAGTTCCCTATGATGATGAGGCAGCCGCAGATGTATTGACCGCTGAGGATATAAACGCCTTGAACGACGGACAGACGGTGTCCTTGTATTTTATTGAGAATGTGCAGGGAGAATTGCTGCCGGGCAATACGGATCCGAAACTCAAGATACCTTCCTCGTTGCCGGAAGATGTGGCGCACTGCTGTACTTATATAGAGATAACGGCGGATGTCTCCACACCATGTGCGAAATATACTGATTGCAGATACCGTTTCTATCCGGGTGAGAATACAACCACTGATTTTTCAATCAGGAGGAATACCTTATATGAGATATTGCTTGACTTTACCCAGAATATGGTCAATGAGGAGGAGTGGCGTATTGAGGCTGACTATCCGGAAATCGTAGGTGTCAAAATCGACAAGGAGGTTGCCCAGGTCGTTGTGGGAGCAGAGGATATGATATATGTACAGGCTTTTGACAAGGATGGAAACCTTTTGGATTTCGATGTTGATTTGCCAGGGTGTGAGGTTGTCAGACCGGATGCGGCAACCGTAAGATGTGCCAATGTGAGTGTGTCTAAGGAAATCGTTGATTACAGAGGCTCCGCATCCCTTGGAAAGGCGCTTGGGTTAAGATTCACGTCATGCCGGGACTTGCAGGGACTATATGAATATGGCTCTGATCCGGATTATTATACCACGACTGTGAGGATTACCGGCAAGGAGACATTTAACGGAGAACCGCTTTATTCGAAGGACCTGACTGTAAAGACTTATTATAAACTCTTTCCTTTGTTGTTGAATCTGGAAAATGCTGATAGCCAGGGGTATAAGGTTGTGATGAGGGGTATGGATCCTATGGGGCTGAGGCTTGCGGTGCAGACTGATTATAATTATGGCAGTACGGCCCGGACTGCTGGGGAATGGTCTGGTTCTGAAATGAGAGCGCAGGAGGTCGGGTCATTGGCCGCCGGTGTCAGTCCGAGTAATTTGAGTACGATTGACTTTATTGTCCGTGGAGTTGCGGAACCAAGGAATGCGGACGGGACGCTTGTTTTCCCGCGCATGAGAACATCGGAAAATTTATATATGGGTCCAGATGAAATCGTCAAGGCTACATGGGGGTCAGGTTCGCTCAGGTATCCGGCTAAATTTCCGAATATGGCGGACAACGGCAAGTATGAAATGCTGTACTATTCGTCTGAAAACAGTTATGTGTCAATAGATTATTACTATGACAAGGAGGATAAGTCGGGACTGGGTCTGGGTGGTGTCGGAAATGGGAATCTGCCGGTCTTCGGTTCACGTCCATATGGTTGGAGTGATGCCGCGTGCGGTCAGGCTCTGTTTGCTGACTGGAGGTTGACGGACCGTTGGAATGAGTTCTATTTTTACTCGATACATACAGGTGTGTCATCAAAACAGGGGAGGGAATATGACTATTCGACGTTCACTACTCCTTTCTATTTCATGAATGGCGGACTGACGTCCAATGTTCCGTATGCGAAGTATAATTTAGAAATCGTAAGATATCCGAACAGATGCAGACGAGGCTTTCAATGGACGTTCTATGGACCTGGAAGAGATCTGTTTCCGGGGAACAGAAATGGTTCTCTTGTAAATGTAAATCATAAGGCGGAGTACTGGATGGAAACGTGGAAACCGTTGATAGGCAAGACAATAAAGACGGAACAGGTCTCAAAGGGTTATACTGGACAATTGTATATGACGATCAATGGGGCGTCATGCTGGGCAGGTTGTAATACCTCAGAATTCGGCTGTTATATTGATGATTTGTGATGCAAAAATTGATTTCTGCTTACAGATTGTTAGTTTTCTCTTGTCGTCCGGCCGCGGACTGAGAATTTTTTCACTCAGTCCGCTTGTACTTTTCAGTTACTTCGGTTTAAAAGTGAAAGTATGTTAAAAATATGCTAAATCTCCATGAATGACTGATTTGCAAGTGTGGAATGGCGTCGCTCCGCTTGCATTCTGCTTAAAATTCAGTATCTTTGCACGATTTTGCGGAAAAATTTACAATAGATACTGATGAGAAATTTGAAAAAACTGTTTTTGGCTGTTCTGCTGTCTGTTTCCGGTGTGGCGGCCTCTCTTGCACAGACCTCGGTGAAGGTCAGCGGAGTGGTGACGTCTGCGGACGACGGGCTTCCGATGATCGGTGTAGCCGTCATGGACGGAAATGGTAACGGAGTGGTCACATCTTTGGACGGAGATTATGCGATCCAGGTCGCACCCGGAACAGAGTTGACGTTTTCCAGCATCGGATTCAATGACGAGAAGGTGGTTGTCCCTAATGCTGCCACCTTTACGCACAATGTGGTCATGCAGCCTGAAAGTCTGAAACTGGACGATGTGGTGGTGATTGCTTACGGCGTGAGGAAGAAGGGAACAGTAGCAGGTTCCGTATCGACAGTCAAGTCGGAAAAACTTGAGACTACTCCTACAGCGGCTTTTGATCAGGCGCTTCAGGGTCAGGTGGCAGGTCTTACTGTGCTTTCCAATACAGGTGAGCCAAGTGCGTCGGCTTCGATGAAGATCCGCGGTACGAACTCGATCAATTCGGGAACATCTCCGCTTTACATCCTTGACGGTGTGGAGATTTCCGCTTCGGACTTCAATACCATCAATCCAGCCGACATCGAGAGTATGTCAGTGCTGAAGGATGCGTCTTCGACTTCCATCTATGGAGCGCGTGCCGCTAACGGTGTGATCGTGATCACGACAAAGCGCGGACGCAATATGGACCGGCCTAACGTGAACTTCCGCACTCAACTGGGATGGTCTGCCCTTGCTCATGGCAACTGGGACCTGATGAATACTGAGGAGCGCATCCGGTATGAGAAGGAGATCGGCATGACAGCAGGTCAGAACTATGACTATCTTGAAAATATCGATATCAGCTGGATGGATGTGGTGTTCAACGACTCTGCGATGCTTCAGAGTTATGAACTTTCCGTATCAGGAGCAACAGATAAGACAAACTATTACATTTCAGGGGCGTATTACGATCAGGAAGGTGTCGCTCCCGGCTCTATGTTCGAGAGATATTCTCTTCGTTTCAACTTCGAACATCAGATGGCCAAATGGCTGAAGATGGGAGCAAACTCGATGTTCAACTATCAGAACATCCAGCAGGCCGATGAAGGGGCGTATGCTCTTGTGACCCCTATCTCGGCGTCCCGCTTCATGCTTCCGTATTGGGATCCTTACAAGGCCGACGGTTCGCTCGCTTCGGTGAATGACGGATCATGGAAGGGACAGGGTCAGAATCCTATGGAGTGGCTCGCAAATAATCCTCTCACATACAAGAAGTACAAGGTGTTCTCGACCTTGTTTGCGGACTTCAACCTTTACAAGAACCTTACTTTCAAGACCCAGTTCGGTTTTGACTTCTCTCATACGACCGGATTCAGCCAGTCATTCGCATCCTATGCTCCGAACCTCGGAGAAGGTATGGCGTCGAGAAGTTCAAGCGACGGTCTCAATCTTCAGTGGACCAACACCTTGAACTACAGGTTTGCAATTGATGACATCCATGATTTCAACTTCCTGCTCGGACATGAATGGCAGAATTACCATGCTGAAAGATTCAGTGTAAGGTCAGAGGGACAGACAAATGACAAACTCACAGACATTGTGACCGGTACAAGGGTGACATCATGGGACAGCATGTCGGCATCTGATTATTCACGTGTGTCGTTCTTCGGACGTGCGGAATATAACTTTGCAGAGAAATATTACGCCGAGGCTTCGCTTCGTACTGACGGATCGTCCCGTTTCGGAAAGAACAACCGTTGGGGATTGTTCGGAGCAGTCGGCTTCATGTGGAACATGCGTAACGAGGGCTTTATGCAGGACAGCAGAAACTGGCTGAATCTTGCTCAGGTCTCGTTCAGTACCGGTACGTCAGGAAACTCTGAAATACCTAATTATGAACACCTCGCTCTGATTTCCGGTGGTGCTGACTACATAGGTGATTCCGGAGTTGCTCCGGTTCAGCCAGGTAATGAAAATCTCACCTGGGAGAATACATGGACCACCAACCTCGGTTTCCATTTCGGATTCTGGAGCAGGCTCAATGTTGACTTTGAACTCTATGCAAAGAGAACGACAGATATGCTCATGTCTGTTCCGCTTTCTTATGCTCAGTCCAACGGCTATGGCTATATGTGGGACAACGTAGGAACCATGGTGAATATGGGTGCGGAAATCAATGTGGGTGCTACTCTTCTGCAGATCAAGGATTTCTCATGGAACGTCAATGTAAATGCCGGCTATAACCATAACGAGATCACTGAACTTTATAACGGTGTGCAGGAGTATGAACTTGCAAATACCAACACCAAACTTGTTGTGGGTCATCCTCTTGGTGAGTTCTACATCAACCGATATGCCGGTGTGAACCCAGCCAACGGTGACGCTCTCTGGTATGACAAGAACGGCAATATCACAACCGAACTCCGTGATGAGGACAAGGTTTTGATAGGCAAGACTTTCCATGCTCCATGGCAGGGAGGTTTCGGAACCGCTCTTTCATGGAAGGGCCTCAGCCTCAGCGCTCAGTTCAGTTGGGTTGCAGACCGCTATATGCTCAATAATGACCGTTATTTCGATGAGTCGAACGGACGTTTCGCTTCATATAACCAGTCCCGCAGACTGCTTGACCGCTGGAAGAAGCCGGGTGATGTTACCGACATTCCGCGTCATGGAGTCTTTACCGAGTTCGACAGCCGTCTTCTCGAAGATGCATCGTTCCTTCGTCTGAAGAACTTGATGCTTTCCTACAGTCTGCCGGCGGATCTCTTGAAGAAGACAGTGGTGATAAGAGGGCTCAGAGTCTATGCACAGGCTCAGAATCTGTTTACATTCACCAATTTCTCGGGTCTGGACCCGGAGGGTACAACGAATCTGTATGCTGCTCAGTATCCTATGTCACGGCAGTTCACTTTCGGTCTCGATCTGATGTTTTAATTCCTTTAGATTATGATGAAAAACATATATAATAAAATTATGAGGGTGGCTGCAGCATTTGCCGTAGTCATAGGTCTGTCCTCATGCCTTGACAAGATTCCTGGGGATGCAATCCTCGAGAACGAAGGCATGAAGACATTCAATGATGCAGAACAGACCCTTACAGGTATCTACAATGCCTATATGAGCGGAGCATTGTACAGCGGCTATCTGACGCTGCTTCCTGATATTCAGGCGGATCTGGTTCATGCCGTACAGGGAAACTCAAATACTTACGGCCCTATATGGCAGTGGGATGTCCGCCCTACCAACAAGGAAATAGAGGCTGTCTATGGTTCTCTCTATACGGTGGTCGCAAGATGTAATTTCTATCTTGACCAGGTGGAGGCTCTGCGCGAAAGCATCACTGATGATGATCAGATCACATACCTTGACTACTATACAGGAGAGGTGTATTGTGCAAGAGCAAATGCTTATGCGGAACTCATCAAGTGTTTCTGTGAGGCATACGATCCTGATGCGGCCGTTCCGCAGATGGGAGTTGCTCTTGACAGTACATATTTCGGGGCAAAGCCTCAAAAACGTTCGACTTTGAAACAGTCATTTGATTTTGTGATCCGCGACCTCAAGAAGGCAGAGGAGTTGCTTGATGAGGAGAATGACTGGTACACCAATCCTTATGCTACCGAGGCATCTGCCAAAGCGCTTCACGCAAGAGTAGCGCTCTTTATGCAGGATTGGGATGCAGCAATCAAATATGCAACCGAAGTTATTGAAAACGAGGCGTTTGCTCTCTCGACAAATGCAAACTACACCACAGGGGCAGATGCAATTCAGGGCGGAACAAGGGCATATACGTATTTCGATTACATGTGGACTCACGACCTTGCTACCGAGATCATCTGGCAGATCGGCTTTACTCCTACTTCCTATGGAGGAGCATTGGGCCAGGTCTTTCTGAATTATAACAACGACTATGTCTATTTATATCCGGATTATATGCCGTCTGAGTGGGTTTTAGGCCTTTACGCATCTTCTGATGTCAGACGTACGGCATATTTCCGTACTCTTCAGACAGGTTATGCAGGCAATCCGAGCATCACCCTCCTGATAAAGTATTTCGGTAATGAGGCCGATTTCATACCATATAAAATATACCATGTATCTCAGCCAAAGCCATTGCGTCTGGCAGAACAGTATCTCATCCGTGCAGAGGCATATTGCCGGTCGGCATCCAGGGACTATGGCAAGGCTACAGCCGATCTTCGGGAACTTGCAAAGGCAAGAGGAGCGTCTGTGGCTTCTGTCTCCGAGTCAAATTGGCTTCAGGTGATATCGGATGAAAGGGTAAAGGAACTCTATATGGAAGGTTTCCGTCTGAATGACCTGAAACGTTGGACCGGTCTCAAGGAGTGGAAGACTGCCTATGCTTTCAAACGTGTGACTCAGGCAAACGCCCAGACCGGAGCAGGAAGCACTCTCGAAATAGGCAAAGATGACTACAGACTTGTATGGCCTATCCCTCAACATGAAATTGAGGCTCCCGGATCGTGCATGGCAGGACAGCAGAACAGGGGATATTAAAAGGAGGAACTATGAGAAAGATAATTACATATATATTGATAGCATTCGCAGCAGGAGCGGCTCTGACCTCCTGCCACGAAGAGTATGTGACGTATTCTGATGCGGAGTATGTCATGTTTGCTGACACAATGGCCATTTATCCTGTGCAGTCTGTCGATACGACATTCCGCATTCCGGTAGTCTCCACCGTAGCAAGAGACTATGACAGGACTTTTGGAGTCGAAGTGGTTGACAAAGGCAGCAATGCCATCGAAAGGAAACATTATCATCTTGAGTCGAACACCGTGACAATCAAGGCGGGAGAACTTGCTGCGGATGTTATTGTCCATGGATATTACAACAACATCGAGGCAGAGGATTCTCTCGGCTTCGAACTTCGACTTGTCATGAATGACCGGCTTGAGTTTCCTCTCTATGGAAAGAATACCAAGGCCGTCATGATGAAAAGTTGTCCGTTCAATATCGAAGATTATGAAGGCTGGTGTATCTTCACTTCGATGTTCCTGTACCAGTACAGTGCGACGGGTTCTTATCAGAGGCTGATAAAGACAGAAAAACATCCGACGCGTGAGAATACCATCATTTGTTACAACTGGCTTGCGGATGGCTATGATGTGTTGCTCGAATTCAATGCTGATGACCCTATGAAACCGTTTGTCACCATGCCGGAAGACCAGATTGCTTCGGACGAGGGCATGATATTCGGGCAGACTCATGGAGACAATCATATTCTCGTGACGCATAGCCAGATGGCAGAGTCGGTCTTTTATCCATGCGGCAGGTATCTTTACCTTTGGGCTCATTTCTATGTCGAGAACATAGGTACTGCCGTCGGCACCGTGGGACATTTCTATAATATAATGGAGTGGATCAGTGATGAAGAGGCGGAACGTCTTCAGAAGGAAGGAATGTAAGTAAGATAAATATAAGTGACTATGAAAAGGATAATATATAATTGTATCGGCCTTCTGTCTATGGCTGTTGTTATGTTTGCCGGAGTCTCATGTAATGAGGAAACTCCGATTGACAATACTCCGAAGTTTCCGGAGTTGGTTACAGATAATGATGTTGTTCCCGGAAGTGAACTGACTCTTACTATCCAGCCTAATATGGCCTGGAGCATTTCCGTTCCTAAGGAATGTTATGAGTGGTTCAAGATTCAGGATGGAAAATTCAAGGTCCAGACCCTTAGCGGAGTGTCATCTGACACGCCTGTTGAGATCAGGATATGGACGACTGACGAGGAGTCATTCTCGCTTCGATCATGCCAGATAAAGATGACTATGGGCGGGGAGACAAAGATTATTGCAGAATATACACTCAGGGCAAAGGAAAAATCTGTAGAGGCATATCTTGCATCAAAGACAGAGACAGGCGCCTTTGAATATGCGGACGGCAGTTATGTGTATGAAGATGCACCAATGACCTCTGACGATGTGATTGAACTTGTGTGGGATGCAAATGAGAAGAGATATGTATTCCCGGTCAAGGTAGTTGCAAACTTTGAGTGGAGCGTGGAATGGCCTGAGTGGGCGCTCGCCGATATAGATGCTGACACCAAGATCGGTACTACAGTTTTCGATGTCTATGGAGTGTCTTCAAGACTTCCTATGGAAAATACAGACGGCGAAATCTCTTTCAGAAGCGGCGAGACTGTCATAAAGACATTCAAGGTAAGGATACCGGGCTCAAAGGATATTTTTACATGGACTTTGGGCGGAAACATATCCTTGAATTTTGACCATGCACAGTATTTCCATAGCGGTGAGGGCTCTGCAACCAAGGATCCTGTCCAGGGTATTATGTTCGGCCCGGCTGCCTCCAGAGTTGCTGTCTTTGAAAAGACGGATGCAGGCTTGACTCCTGTGCAGAATCCATGGCTGAATGTGGAACTGTCGCAGTGGGATTCGCTTGAAGGAGCAGATGTCCTTCAGACACGTAATATAAGCATATCTGTTCCGAAGTATGCCGGTCAGACTGACAGAGAGGCTGTTCTGGTTTTCCTCCCTGCAACAGCACCAGCCGATGATAATGAACTGCTTGCACCTGATAAGACGGCTGTGAAGGAAGAGTACTCTTCAAATGTCGTCTCCGTAGTGCAGAAGGCATGTCCTGATGAATATTTCACATTCGAGGCTGCGGAAACGGAAAGAGAGGCTTCGGGATTGCTTTTCGGAAGGAGTGAAGAGACTATTCTGCCTGAAAAGAATCTTGTATATGCGGAGGGAATGTCGGCATGGCAGTATAACCTTTCGTATGAGAAGGAAATGGCTGTGACAAAGTCAACTTTCTATATTACCTTCCCATACGAGTCGGTTGTTGTCTATGATGCGCAGGGCAATGAAATTGCTGAGGAAAAGTTGCCGGAGCATTGGCTTGGCTACAACCCTCTCGGCGACGGACTTTATGGCCAGATCCTTATGGATATGACCAAGTTTACCTCTGAAAAGCCGGAAGCGATAGATGGTTACATCGTCTTCAAGGACGAGCAGGGAAAGGTACTTGCTGCTGTCCATTGTTTCTATGTGGCAGAGAAAAAGACCGAGGAGGATGTACTTGAGGATGTAAGTTCGACAATGTTTGTAAACCCTTCAGATGCAGCCTCTGCAGGTGCTGCGATTTATCAGGTCATCTCAGGACCGACTTATGAAGCGAACAAGGAACTTCAGGCGCCGATATATCTGGTGAGATATACAAAGGATGATACATCGCTCGAGATAGTGACTTCGAGACAGTGCTGGATGTATTCATGTCCGGGTAAGACCAATGGACCGGAGATGGTCACAATAGATGATCAGATGTATCACGACTTTGAATGGGATAAGCAGATGGAGGATTGGCAGAATAATCTTCTGCCTTCAGCTCCAAAGGCAGAAGATTACAGAGGAACTGAGGGTATTCTGACTTTTGGAAAGACTTCATTTGAGACGCGGACATATCCTGGAAAATCCAAGTTCAACATGAAGCGTCCGGAAGGCGTGACAGATAAGACGATGAGAGAGACCATACAGTTCGGCTCGACATCCAATGTCCTGTTTGTCTTTATTTGCGAACTTGTCGTTGAGTAAGAAAACCGATTATGAAAATGATGAATTACTTGAAATTGATTCTTCTTCCGGTCTTGTCGCTGATACTTTTCAGTTGCGCCGAGGAAGAACCGGATTATAGAGAAAAGGACTATGGCTATGTGCAGTTCAAACTGTACAAAGAGGCCTCTTATGTTCCGGTGAAGGCAGCGGAGCAGGATGAAGAAGTGATTTCATATCTTGCTGATGCCACAAAAATAAGAGTGGAGTTTACTGACGGAAACCAGATCATCAGCCAGACATTGGTGCTCAATTCGTATGATGAGGCATCTGCTGAGTTCGGACTTCGCAGTGATAAGATGAAACTTCTGGCCGGTGATTATGACATCATATCATTTACTCTCTTCGGAAAACTTGATGAGAAGATATATGAGGCTTCTCCGGAGTCTTCGCCTATGATGCAGAGCAGGTTTACTGTAGTGCCTGGCGGACTTTGTGTGCATGATCTGCTGGCAAAGACTGTGGAGAGGGGGCATGTGAAGTTCACTCTTGTCAAGGATACAAGTGCATTTGTGCAGTCGAAGGCCAGTCAGAAGGTAAGGGAATATACATTTGACGAGATCAAGTCGATTGACATTCAGGTCCGCAGCAAGTCGGACAACACAAAGACCACACTTTTCCAGGCCCTTCCGGTGAAGTTCTCCACTCATTTCCTTGATAATGGTGATGATACTGACGGATACTATACCTCATCTGCAGTCTGTGACACCCTCCTGTCTCTTCCGGCAGGCGAATATACTGTGGATTATTATTCTGCCTATGAGGACAAGAAGGGAAGAACACTGCTGGAGAGGAATGAGAATGTCAACACTCTGATCACAGTTGTCGATAATCAGGTGACGAAGCATAATATGCCGGTAAGACTTTATCAGTCCGATCTTTATATTCAGGATTATTATGCGCTGAAGGCTATCTGGGAGGCTCTTGATGGTCCTAACTGGTATTATAGTGGAGAAGATTATCCTGACGGATCCAACTGGGACTTCAATAAGGACGTGGATTTATGGGGAGATCAGCCCGGAGTGTCACTCCACTCCAACGGACGTGTGGCCCTCATCTCTGTAAGTGATTTCGGCTTCCGCGGAGAACTCCCTAAGGAAATAGGAGTGCTGACGGAATTGACGGAACTGTATCTGGGAACTCATAACGATGCAAATCAGAATGAGTTTGACCCGACATTGTCTTCAGGAACACGTGACAGGATGGAACGTCACAAGCAGTATCTGTCGGCAAAGTACCCGCCTGTGCAGTTCAGTGAACCTATCGCAAGGGCGCTGAAGGAGCACAGCAAGTCTATTCCGGAGATCGCTATGTATGAGACAATGACTGAGGATCAGATCATTGACCGCAATACAGGAAGGATGCGTATCCAGCCGAAGGATGCAGTCGCAGGCAAACTTTACAACGGCCTGACCAGGATAGATCCTGCCATCTGGACGCTTGACAATCTTGAGAGACTGACCATAGCGAACGGCCTTCTGGAGGAATTCCCTGAAAAGCCTGTGGATATGAGTGCAGACAAGGGTCTGGCGGTTCTGACTGACCTGGAGATCTACAACTGTTCAAAACTCAAGAATCCGATAAATGCCTTGAAGGCCATGCCGTCTCTGATTTCGTTGAACATATCTCAGAACTCCCAGAACGTCGCTTTGCAGGATCAGTATGATCCGAATCAACTTCTGCACTCTCTTGCGGAGGAAGATTCACGCTCGGCAAAGAAGATTCAGATACTTTATATGAATAACGCCAAACTGACCAAGGTGGATGGCAAGAAACTTTCTGCAATGAAGAGCCTTGGTCTGTTGGACCTGAGTGATAATGAAATCACGGAAATCACTGCATTCGGAAAGGATATCAACCTTGTGCAACTTCACCTGAACAACAATCAGATAACCGAAATGAAGCGTGCCGATAACGGTGAGCCTTTCTGTGGTCTTGCCGATGTGGAGACTTTCTCCGTGAGGAACAACAGACTGACGGAGTTTCCTGACATCTTCGATGCGGAGTCCAAGTTCGGTATGGTGACAGTCGATTTCTCATATAACAATATAAGCAGGTTTGCGGGATATGATGAGAAAGGAACGAAGATAGGGGATAATAAGGGTATCTACGTCGAGACACTTACACTTGCCAACAATCCTATCGATGTCTATCCTGTGATGTTCAGAGACACAGACTCGAAAATTGCATATATCAACATGAGAGGGTGCGGAATGAAGGAAATACCGGACAGCGCCTTTACGTATGATAATGCTATATATCTGACATCTTTTGATCTGTCCTACAATAAACTTAAGGATATTCCAAAGGATTTCCATTCGGGCAACATACCTTACCTGTATGGCCTTGACCTCTCGTACAACAGTTTCAGCATACATCCTTTTGAGCAGTTTGACATGAAGGGTCTTACGGTGTTTGCTCTTCGTGGTCAGAGAAATGAAAAAGGAGAAAGATGTATGAACGAGTGGCCTACAGGAGTTTATCAGCATACCGGTTTGAGGGGACTTTATCTGGGTTCCAATGATATAGGGGTTGTAGATGATGTCATCTCGACGCTCTGTTACTATCTCGATATCAGTGATAATCCTAATATCGTCTTTGATGCCTCTGACATCTGTTATGCATGGCAGGCAGGAGCCTATATCCTGCTTTATGACAAGACTCAGGAAATATTGAATTGCGACCTGATGCTTCAATAATGGAGGGAATGAATATGAAAAGAAATGTTATATATTTATTGTTTGTCGCTGCCCTCGCAGCATGCTCTCCGGATGTGGATATCCCGCTTCAATTAGGCTCGGAGGATATTCATGTCGGACCTGAAGGCGGCGTACGTACCATAGAGATCAATGTGGGGGAACCATGGACTGCAATGACTAATGAGCCATGGGTTGCCATTTCCCCTGCTAATGGTAAAGGAAGCGAACTGTGTCAGGTAATGATTGACTCGACCTTGGTGAATGATGTACGTGAGGATGTGGTCAGAATACAGACTGCAAGCGGACAATACAAGGAATTTGCGGTTGTACAGGATGGTTTCCCTCATCAGATCAGTGTCAGGAAGCCTGTGATTGAGATAAAGGACTTTGATGTATTGGACAAGCGTAAGTTCGAGGTCGTGGTGAGTACCAATGTTGACTTCGATGTGCAGATTCCTGCCGAACATTCATGGCTTACATGTGAAAAGCCGGAAGCAGAAGAAATGGAGACGCTTCTGGACCGTGGTGCGCGTCCGCGTAATGTTACCTTGAAATTCAAGTGGAATGTCAACCCGACCTCTTCTGAACGTGCACCGGAGATTAATCTTGTTGCCAGTGCCGAGGGATTGGAAGATGTGATGTCTGCCATCACCGTGAGGCAGGGTGCGGCGCCCGATATCCAAGGGTATGTCGATGCGGGCGACCTTGTTGCGGCAGACTCTCTTGCACTCCTTTCAATAAGCCGTTTCCTTGGGTGCTGGTCCGAGTATGATACCGGACTGAGGATGGCCAGATGGGATGGTGTGACGCTTCACAAATCTGGAAAAAACAAGGGACGCGTGAAGTCTGCTGAATTTGTGTTCTTTGAGACAAATGAAGCCTTGCCTTACGCTGTGAAGTATCTCACGGCTGCTGAGGAACTTTATTTCTTCAGTAATGTCAATTCATTCCAGAAGAGTCTCAGCCTGGGTGAGGATATCTGTGAACTGGAAAATCTCAAGAAACTTACGATGTTCTCGTATGGTCTTACAGAACTTCCTTCGAAGATAAAGAACATGAAGTCCTTGAGGTATCTTGACCTTGGCGGAAACAATTTTGCGTCCATACCGAAGGAACTCAGGGAGTGTGAGTCTCTCAAGGCTCTTTTCCTCACCTCAAACCAGCGAGGAGTGATTATGGACCTCAGTAATACGGTAAAGAAAGATATTGGAGGTCTTGTGGAGGAGTGTCCTGCTGACGGTTCCGGTAACAGGCAGTTTCCTCAGTGGCTGCTGGAATGGGAGCAGCTTGATACTTTGAGGCTTTCTGTGAATTATCTGCAGGGAACACTCCCTTCGGATCAGGAACTGCTTGACAAAGGCTTCAAGGCTTGGGATGTCGATTCCTTTGACTCGAGTGTGACAGAGGTTCATCTTGCAGACTCTCTTGGCGAAGCAGGTAAGAAGTATTTCAAGGAAAACAGGATCCCGATGGTGCTTCCGAATACAGATTTCCTTGCAATCAACCTTAACCGTCTGAGCGGTGATATACCTAAATGGCTGAAATTCCATCCTAAACTTGACTATTGGACACCGTTGCTTCTTGTCTTCCCTCAGGAGGGTAAGGATATGAATGGAACGGCAGCCGGATTCAAGGATGTTCCTACCAATCTCAATTATTATTATGAGATATATTCGGAAAAGAAATGGAGTGATATTAACGTAGAGAAGTAGGAACGAAATTTACAAAGAATATGAAACTGAGAAACTATATATTATTATCGTTAGTTGCTGTCTCCGGGCTCTGGGCTTGTGCAATAGATGAGTCTCAGATGACATCCGGCAATGAGACGCCCAAGGTGTCCGAGGTCGTTGCTGATGCTCTTCCCGGGCAGTTGCTTGTGAAGTTTGATGCTTCTGTCAGCCGTATCCTTGAGCAGGCAGGTGTTACAAAGAGCGGGCTGGATTCTCCGGCAACGCGTTCAGGAGTGTTGAGCGTCGATGAGATACTTGATCTTGTGGAAGGATATGAGATCGAGCGCATATTCCCGGTTGACGCACGGACTGAAGAAACGGCCCGCCACGAGGGATTGCATCTTTGGTATGTCGTGAGATTTTCTGAGGAATATCCCGTGGAAAAGGTTGCAGCCGATCTTTCCAGACTTGGAGAGGTAAATCGTGTTGAATATAATCGTACGCTCAAACGCGCCTCGACCTCCAAGGCTGTCCCTTTCAGACAGGTCGTGACAAAGACCGGGACGTCAATACAGGGACCTGATGATCCGCGTCTTAAATATCAGTGGCATCTGGTCAATGGAGGTGAAAATCAGGCTCTTCCTGTTGCGAAGCCTTCTGACGCTGCAGTCGGGTTTGTAGAGGGTGCCGATGTAGGTATGGCAGAAGTATGGAAGAATCCTCAGATGAAGGGACATCCTTCAATCATTGTCGCTGTGCTTGATGAGGGAGTATGCTTCACTCATCCCGACCTGAAGAACAGCATGTGGGTCAATGAGGGTGAAGAACTGCGTTCCCGCGTAGATGCCGACGGAAACGGCTATAAGGGTGATAAGCACGGATATAATTTCGTGCAGAATACAGGAGTCATTTCCACTGACAGTGCCTATGATACCGGTCATGGAACACATGTGGCCGGAGTCATTGCGGCAGAAAACAATAATGGCGTGGGTATCTCGTCAATTGCCGGCGGTACATCCGATAGTCCGGGCGTGAAGATCATGTCGTGTCAGATTTTTGCCGGTGTATATGCAGGTACACTCCTGGATGAGGTCAGGGCTATAAAATATGCGGCAGACAATGGCGCTGTAGTGCTTCAGTGCAGTTGGGGATATATTTCCGGTGCAGCCAACCCGTATGATTGGGGTCCTCAGTTCTCTACCGACGAGCAGTGGACTCAGAGCAATATGCTGGAAAAGAAGGCTTTGGATTATTTCGTCAATCATGCAGGCTCTCCGGATGGAGTGATTGAAGGTGGTATCGCGGTGTTTGCGGCAGGAAACGAATATGCGCCTGCTGCCAGTTATCCTGCTGCTTATCCGGACTATGTTTCAGTTGCCGCGACCGCTCCGGATTTCACTCCGGCAGTCTATACCAATTATGGTACAGGAGTCACCATTTCTGCCCCGGGCGGAGATCAGGACTATTATTATGAGTATGGTGAAGGTCACGACAAGGGTTTTGCCGGATGTATTCTTTCCACTCTGCCGGACAACACTGCCTTGGACTTTGATAAGGTAGTCAGTGCAGAGGCAGGTGAGGGGACTTACGGATACATGGAAGGAACCTCAATGGCCTGTCCTCATGTGTCCGGAGTGGTTGCCTTGGGACTTTCCTATGCGGCTCACAGGAGGATACATGTCAAGGCAAAGGATGTCATCAGACTTCTGTATGATTCTGCATACAGGACTGCAGACGGAAAGGACCCGCTCAAGGTGGTATGTGATACCGAGGATAATAAAGTCTATTACAAATACGTGTCAGACCTTGGAAAAGTTCATAAGTCAAGCCTTAAACTCAGTGATTATTTTGGCAAGATGGGGCATGGACAGGTGAATGCTTATAATTTTCTTAACGCTATTGCCGGTGAGGATGTAGGCAGACCGATGACTTTCCCTAATGTCTTTATAAGCAAGGATGATGTGAAGGCATACGATCCGACTTTATATATGTCGGGCAGTGAGTTTGAACTGAAAGTCACTGATGAAAGCATTGCTGTCATGGAGTACAAGGCGGGCAAAGTGTATGTCAAGGGCATAGGCACAGGACAGACAAAGGCGAGCATAAAGAGTGGTTCTGTGACACATGAATTTGTGATTACAGTACGTGAAACAACAGGAAACGGCTGGTTGTAGCATGTGGCGCGCCTGGCATATACTGTTTCTCTTGTTTGCCGGACTAATCGTTCAGGCTCAGGTGGTTATCGTGCCAAGACAGACCTTGGACGCAGTCAATAGCCCCGCTCTCTCTGCGCAAAGCACAGACCTTGTGTTTGATGAGACTCTTTTGACCCCCGAGCCCCTCAGCGAGGATGGCGGCATAAGGGAGTTTTCCTACGGGTTTGAGAATGTCGGACGGGATACAATCACCATCGGGAAGATTGTTACAACCTGTACCTGTGCGCGGGCAATGTGTCCGGACAAGGTCATTCTGCCGGGACAGCGCTCGGAAATTATTGTCACTTATAATCCCAAGGGACATCCGGGGCGTTTCGAGAGGAAGATTTTTGTGTATGCAGATGGTGATGATGCGCCTATATCTGCGCTCAGACTTGCAGTAGAGGTGGAGAGGGGAGCGGATAAGACAGGACTCTATCCGATAGGAATGGGCAACATAAGAGTAAGAAGGAACAGTGTTGACTTCATCAAGGGGACTAAGGCCGTAGAGACGTGTGCCTTTATCAATGTGAGTGATAAGACGCTGATATTGGATTGTGATGCTTTCCTGCTGCCCTCATGCCTGACATTCCGTACCGAACCTCAGGTTGTCAGTCCGGGCGAAGAAGGCAGACTGGTCATAAGTTATGATC
The DNA here is from genome assembly GCA_015060455.1 of Bacteroidales bacterium. Taxonomy (GTDB): domain Bacteria; phylum Bacteroidota; class Bacteroidia; order Bacteroidales; family UBA932; genus Cryptobacteroides. The sequence continues at coordinate 60,512 of SUYM01000009.1, read as the reverse complement.
CATCCAAAGGTGGAGAGAAGCAGAATATGCCAGTGGTGATAAAGGGCCTCGGTGTCCCACCTACTCAGGCGGCAATATCTGTCAATATGAAAGAAAAATAAAATTAAGAATATGAATAAGATCAAGACAATGATTCTGATGCTCTTTGCATCATTGCTATTACTGTCATGCGGCAAGGAAGAACCTGCGGTAGAGTATCTTGAAGTGACTTCCAACAACATATCCGGTGAGTGGAAACTGGTGGAGTGGAGAGGTAGTGCGCTTGATGATGATACCTATTTCTATATCGACCTGCGACGCAAGGATAAGGAATTTACTATCTATCAGAATTTCGACAGTATAGGTGATATGCCGCATAAAGTGACCGGTAATTTCAATATTGAAACAGATCTTGAAAAGGGTGCGATAATCAGAGGAATATATGATTATGACGAGGGGTATTGGTCACATGAATATGAGGTCAATGACCTGACGAAGGATTCTATGATCTGGGTGGCGACAGATGACCCTTCGTTCGTTCAGAAGTTTGTCAGAACCCAGATACCTGATAACCTTAAATAAATTCAGATGAAAAGATTGATTGCTCTCACGCTTGGTCTGCTCTGCCTTGCGTATTCGCAGGCACAGAACAAGGACTATGTTTCGTATATACAACGATATTCGGACGTGGCTGTGTCAGAAATGTACCGCAGCGGTATCCCGGCGAGCATAACCCTTGCTCAGGGACTTCTGGAGTCGGGTGCAGGATGCTCGCAACTTGCGGTGAAGAGCAACAATCACTTCGGCATAAAGTGTCATAACGGCTGGCAGGGTGGCCGTGTGTATCATGATGATGATGCGAAAGGGGAGTGCTTCCGCAAGTATGACCATCCGGAAGAATCATATCGGGATCATTCTGATTTTCTTAGATACAGAGACAGATATAAGTTCCTGTTTGATTTTCAGATAACCGATTATAAGTCTTGGGCCTATGGTCTGAAAAAAGCAGGCTATGCGACAGACCCGTCCTATCCGGAAAAACTGATCAGAATCATAGAGCAGTATAAGTTGCATGAATATGACACCCGCCCGTCCAAAGGTGTTCAGAACTCCGGGGACGCTCAGGGTAGCGGAGACTCCCGGACGCTTCCGTTACCGCCATCTCAGATAGATCAGACCGTACGTGTAGATGGCTCTGCCCGTGAGGTCTTCCGTTTCAGCCTGTCCCGTCAGGTCTATTCTCAAAATGACGTACAGTTCGTATATGCAATGGAGGGAGAGACCTATGAGAGCATAGCGAGGTCCAATAATCTCTTCTTGGGTGAACTTCTCCGATTCAATGATCTCTCAGGAAAGCCTGTCCTGGAACCGGGGACGGTGGTCTATGTCCAGAAAAAGAAGAAATATGCTGCCAAGGGTCTTGAAATGCATGTGGTGGAGAAGGGTGAGACGCTTAGGAAAATATCACAGAGGTATGGCATGAGATTGAAGACCTTGCGTAAGTTGAACGGTCTTCAAAATACGAGTCTGATCCGTGAAGGTGATATATTGAAACTCCGCAAATAGTGTCCCTCTGTCATCCTGAACGAAGTGAAGGATCTGTAAACCAAACAACATGAAACGAATATCAATAATCATCGCAATATCACTCCTTGCTCTGGCTTCCATCTTTCTCGTGCGTTATTATAATGACAACAGACGGGCGAATTTCTCTGATTCATATGTGCTGTATGTATATCCGGACATGTCCTCACAGCAGGTGCTCGACTCTCTTGATGAGGTTGCGGTCAATACTCGCAGCCTGGCAAGGTGTTTCAGGAAGGAAGATGTCGCTTCGAAGATAAAGCCGGGACGATATGTCATCAAACCTGAGTTCACGAGCATTTATGTGGCCCGGATGCTGAATTTCGGTTGGCAGACACCACAGAATTTGACACTTTCAGGCACAATCCGCAAAAAAGGAGTTCTTGCCAGGAAGATATCCAACCAGATGATGGTGGATTCGGCATCGGTTGCCGCTGCCCTTGACTCTGCGGAATTTCTTGCCGCCTATGGATTCACGCCGGAAAATGTCTTCGCCCTCTTTCTGCCTGATACCTATCAGATGTATTGGACAGCCTCCGTCAGTGATATATTTGACAGGATGAAGAAGGAATATGACGCGTTCTGGACTGAGGAAAGGGATGCGAAGGCCAGGGCCCAGAAACTTTCGCGTATGCAGGTGTCAGTGCTGGCTTCCATTGTCAGCGGGGAGACCTTGAAGACTTTCGAGTATCCGCTCATCGCAGGTGTATATCTGAACCGCTACCGCAAGGGAATGAGGCTGCAGGCGGATCCTACGGTATGCTTCTGCTTTGACTATACGCTCGACCGCGTCCTCAAGAAGCATCTGTCAGTGGATTCTCCATACAATACATACAAATATGCAGGACTTCCGCCAGCACCAATCAATGTGCCGCCCAAGGCCTGTATAGACGCTGTCCTTAATCCGGACAAGCATGGCTACATATATTTCTGCGCAAGCCCCGATTTTGACGGAACTCACCGTTTTGCTGTGACCTTCAGCGAGCATAAGAAAAATGCCCGTGAATTTCAACGGGCACTTACAGCAAAGCGAAAAGCAGTTTCTACAGAATAGCAGACACACTCGTACCAGTGTGTCTGCTATTCTGCTGTCAGATTTTTACACTATGGTAGTGCGGGCCGAAACGCTCGAATGCCGCACGGTCCAGTTCCTCCTGATGGTCAGGATGGGCAATGCTTATAAGCAGTTTGGCACGCTCCTGCATTGATTTTCCATAAAGGTCCACCGCTCCGAACTCAGTCACGACATAGTGCACATGAGGACGGGTAGTGACCACTCCGCCACCTTCTATGATGGTCGGCGCTATCTTGCTGCCACCCTTGTTGGTGCACGACGGCATCGCGATGATGGCCTTTCCCTGAGGAGCCAGAGACGCTCCATATACAAAATCCACCTGACCGCCAACTCCCGAATAGAACTTAGTGCCTATCGAGTCAGCGCATACCTGACCGGTGAGATCGATCTGCACTGCGGAATTGATGGCTGTCATCTTCGGGTTCTTTGCTATGATGAAAGGGTCATTGGTATATCCCACATCCATCATCGCCACCATAGGATTGTCATCGATGAAGTCATATACCTTCTGCGAGCCCATGAGGAAGGTCGAAACGAGTTTACCCCTGTCAGTCACCTTGTTCGCTCCGGTGATAACGCCTTTCTCCACGAGTTCGAGCACCCCGTCAGCAAACATTTCAGTGTGTATTCCGAGGTCCTTGTGTCCGGTGAGTTGTGCAAGTACTGCATTAGGAATCGCTCCGATGCCCATCTGCAGACACGCCCCGTCATCAATAAGCGCCGCACAATGCTTTCCGATGGCGATTTCAGTTTCATTCGGCTCGCTGAAATGAGCAGGCTCAAGCGGAGTGTCGCCCTCAACGAATATATCTATCATATCCATCGGGATCATGGCCTGACCCCATGCGCGCGGAACATTCTTATTGACTACCGCTATGACAGTCTTTGCGCACTCTATGGCGGCAAGGGTCGCATCAACCGAAGTTCCCAGGGATACATATCCATGCTTGTCCGGCGGGCACACCTGTATCATCGCCACATCGCACGGCAGGGCGCCGCACCTGTAAAGTTTCTGGGTCTCGCTCAGAAAGACCGGTATATAGTCGGCATATCCTGCCTGCACAGACTTGCGTACATTGGCACCGATGAAGAATCCCTGATGGAAGAATACTCCCTCAAATTCAGGCTCTGAGTATGGCGCCGCCCCCTCAGTATGAAGATGGTGTATGCGCACATCCTTCAATTCGCCGTTGCGGCCTCTCTCGCACAATGCGTCAATCAGCAGTTTCGGCGCGCTGGCCACACTGCTCAAATGTATATGGTCCCCGGATTTTACAACCTTCACGGCCTCCTGAGCCGTCACATATTTGATTTCCTTCAACATAATCGTCCGTTTTAATCTTTCAAAGATAACTATTTTTTATATAATTATTAACTTTGTGCCATGTTGATATCTGTGACAGATTCTTCACTCCGCGACGCTCCGTTCAGAATGACAGTCCGTTGTCATCCTGAACGAAGTCGAAGGACACCACACTGTCATCCTGAGCGAAGTCGAAGGACACCACACTGTCATCCTGAGCAAAGTCGAAGGACACCACACTGTCATCCTGAGCGAAGTCGAAGGATCTGTTAATTGAATTACAAAAACACTGATATGCATACAAGAGAAGAAAAACTACAGGCATTCGGACGCATTCTGGACGTCCTCGATGAATTGAGGGAGAAATGCCCGTGGGACCGCAAGCAGACCAATGAGTCGCTGCGCCCACAGACCATAGAGGAGGTATATGAACTCAACGGCGCCATTCTCAACGGAGATGAGAGGGAACTGTCGAAGGAACTCGGGGACGTGCTTCTGCATGTGCTGTTCTATGCCAAGATAGGGGAGGAGAAGCGGCATTACGATATAGTGGATGTCATCAATTTCCTGTGTGATAAACTTATATATCGTCATCCTCATGTGTTCTCTACTGCCGAGGTCGGTGGTGCGGAAGATGTCATCAAACAGTGGGAGATGCTCAAGACCAAGGAGAAGGACGGCAACAAGACCGTGCTTTCAGGTGTGCCTGACGGACTTCCGCCGCTTTTGAAGGCCTATCGTATGCAGGATAAGGCGCGCGGAGTGGGATTCGACTGGGAGAAGAAGGAGGATGTCTGGGGGAAGGTGAAGGAGGAAGTGGGAGAGTATCAGGCGGAACTGGATGCTATGGAGGCTGCGCAGTCCGAGGAAGAACGCAGGGCGGCGTATGACCGCGCTGAGGACGAGTTGGGGGATTTCCTCTTTGCAACTGTCAATGCAGCGAGGCTTTACGGACTCAATCCGGATACAGCGCTGGAGCGTACCTGTGCGAAATTCCGCAGACGTTTTACTTATCTTGAAGAGCAGACCATCCGCAAAGGACGTAATCTCAAGGATATGACCCTCGCGGAGATGGATGCGATCTGGGACGAAGGAAAAGCAAAAGGTTTGTAGCCAAACCTTTTGCCTTAGGCTTCTTAACCCCCTGCACCCCCTATTAGGGGGATTTCGGCCCTGCCCGGGCCGGTCGGCTAATGCCGACTTTTTAAACAACTGCACTGTCATCCTGAGCGGAACGAAGTGGAGTCGAAGGATCTGTAAATATATTGATTATGATATACGATTGGCAGGAAAGAACAGCAATGCTTGTAGGTGAGGAAATGCTTGACCATTTCCGCAATTCTACCGTAGCCGTCATAGGTGTCGGCGGTGTAGGCGGCTATGCTGCGGAGATGATTGTGCGCGCAGGAGTCGGCCACCTGATCATTCTCGACAGCGACGATGTGTCAGTGACCAACAAGAACCGTCAGTTGCTGGCCCTTGATTCGACAGTAGGCAAGCCCAAATGTGATATGCTGGCCGAGCGTCTGATTGATATAAATCCGGAACTGGATCTTACAGTCATAAAGGAGTATCTTGAAGCCGAAAAGGCTTCAGAGGTGCTTGGAGAATATAAGATAGATTTCCTTGTGGATGCAATCGATACACTTTCGCCGAAACTGCATCTGATAAAATACTGCATGGACAGCGGCATTCCGCTCGTCTCGTCAATGGGTGCCGGAGCGAAATTCGATGCCACGAAGGTGCGTCTGACCGATGTGTCCAAGTCATTCAACTGTCCTCTGGCATATATCGTCCGCAAGCGCCTTCGTCACATGGGCATAAAGAAGGGTTTCAAGGTGGTGTTCTCGGAGGAACTCCCTGATAAAGAGTCGATTGTGCCTTGCGAAGACCGCAACAAGAAATCGCAGGTCGGAACCATTTCATATATCCCTGCCGTCTTCGGCTGCGTCTGCGCCCAGGCTGCCATCGAGTATCTGATGTCGTCTCGCATATAAACCATGTCATTTCTTTCGCTAAAGCTCAAGCGACTTCGTCGATTACGAGCGAAGTCGAGAAATCTATCAAATAATATTACTATCTTTGCACGCTTAAACAAACCATATATGGCAGAAAATTCACTTTTGGAGAAGGTAATGGGCCTTCAGGAGAAATACGAGTCACTTCAGGCGCAGTTGTCTGACCCTGAGGTCATTTCGGATATGAAGAAATTCGTCCAACTCAACAAGGAGTACAAGGAACTGACTCCTATCATCGAGACCGGTAACGAGTTCAAGAGGATTCTCGAGAACTACGAGATGGCAAAGGAAATTCTCGCTACCGAGAAGGATGAGGATCTTCGTGAGATGGCCAAGGAAGAGATTGCCGAGATAGAGCCAACGCTCCCTGAATGGGAAGAGCGCATCAAACTTCTCCTCATACCTGCTGACCCTCAGGACAGCAAGAACGCTATTCTGGAGATCCGTGGCGGTTCTGGTGGAGATGAGGCTGCCATATTTGCCGGTGACCTGTTCCGTATGTACACAAAGTACTGTGAGACCCGCGGATGGAGAATGGAGGTTACCAACCAGGCCGAGGGTGCTGCCGGCGGTTTCAAGGAAATCGTATGCAAGGTTTCAGGAGAGGGCGTATATGGAGTCCTCAAATATGAGTCAGGCGTACACCGCGTGCAGCGTGTGCCTCAGACCGAGACCCAGGGCCGCGTACATACATCTGCCGCTTCGGTTGCAGTCCTTCCGGAAGCGGACGAGTTCGATATCGAACTGAATATGAACGACATCCGTAAGGATACATTCTGCTCGTCAGGCCCGGGCGGACAGTCAGTGAACACTACATATTCCGCTATCCGTCTTACCCATATCCCGACAGGTCTGGTGGTGCAGTGCCAGGATGAGAAGTCCCAACTCAAGAACTTTGACAAGGCACTCGCCGAACTCCGTACCCGTCTCTACAACATGGAGTACGAGAAATATCTCGCAGAGATCTCAGCAAAGCGTAAGACCATGGTCGCAGGCGGTGACCGTTCCGCAAAGATACGTACATACAATTACCCTCAGTCCCGCGTGACCGACCACCGCATCAACTACACCATGTACAACCTGCCTGTCTTCATGGACGGAGCCATCCAGGAAGTCCTCGACCAACTCCAGATCGCCGAAAACGCCGAGCGTCTCAAAGCTGCGGAATAGCCATGAAGAAGATAAGAAATCCGTACGAAGGAATGGAGGAGCAGGGCTACAACTGTTTTGCCTGCTGCCCGAGCAATCCTTTCGGACTCAGGATGGAGTTTTATGAGGACGGAGAGGATATCGTATGCCTCTGGGAGCCGCATCTGAACTATCAGAGTTGGATCGGCACCCTGCATGGCGGCATTCAGGCGACGCTTCTGGATGAGGTCGGTGGCTGGGTGGTCAGCAGGAAACTTCAGACCACAGGCATGACCACGCATCTGAATGTCAGATATAAAAGTTCTGTTCCTGTCGGCAAAGGCCCTCTTGAAATCCGTGCGCGTCTGAGGGAGATGAAACGCAATTTCGCCTTCATAGATGCAGAAATCTCGCACGAAGGCAGGGTCTGCTCAACATGCGAGATGATATATTGTACGTTCTCCAAGGAGGTTGCAAAGAATGACTTCCTCTTCAACGGCTGTTTCCTGGAAGAAGAACAAGGTCCGGAAGCAGAACGAAACCTGTAAGCAGAACGAAACCCAGACGAAGATCAGAACGGATTGTAATAGTCCGAGCGGGTGTCCCACCAGCAGAGTATTGTCTCCGATCCGTCTTCGGCTGTCCCGTTCAAAGGGAAGCATGGTACGGTCTTTCCGTCTGCATTCATATACCAGTATTTTGACCCGTCGGTTTCGATGGTCTGGCCCTGATAGGCGAATGTGACCGGATCAGTCGGGATCGGAGTCTCGTCATCTGTCGAACCGTCTCCTGTGACCGCAACCTCTTCATCAGGCTCTGCGGCAGGCTTTTCGATAATGCCAAGATAGTCCAGATTCATAATCCTGCCGGATAGTTCCGTCACCTTCCAGACAGTAGTGTCAACCACAAGCGAATCCCCGCTGTATGTCCATTTGAAGGCTCCCTTGACACCTTCGATGCAGCAGAGACTGTCCTTGTAGAAGGAGATGGCGCTGTATGTGCAGCCGGGTGCCTCATATACATTTTCCCCGTTGAAATAATACTTGCTGACCACCCCTTTCCAGTTACCGAGCGGGCTGTCAAGCGGTCCGAGATAGGTCTCCGGCTTGCATGAAGCCAGCGCAAGTATTCCTAATAATATCAATATCCTCTTCATCTTGTCATATCTTTTGCTTGAGGTGTCATGGCTTCACGAATTTAATGCAGCACCAGTTGTCGATGCTGTCATGACTTACGTATTCAAGTCCCGCATTCTGCGCCACACCCACAATCATAGGCATGTCTTCAAGATAGAATCCGCTGACAAACAGCAGACCTCCGCGACGGATGCACAGGGAATAAGTCGGTATGTCCTGCAGCAGGATGTTTCTATTGATGTTTGCCAGCAGCACGTCGTATGAATTGCGTTGAAGCAGGGAAGCGTCGCCGCAATATGTCTCTATTACCTTTCCCACGCGGTTCAGACGGGCGTTGTCGTATGCTGAAATCGCCGCAACGGCATCGATGTCAATTCCATATACATGAGCGGCCTTCATCTTAGCCGCGAGAATTGCAAGCACGGCAGTGCCGCAGCCCATGTCCATCACCGCCTTTCCGCGCACCGCCTCCTCATTTTGCAGAAGAGCGCGGCACATCATATATGTGGTCTGGTGGTGTCCTGTGCCGAATGCCATCTTCGGGTCGATGGTTATATTGTATCGCGTGCGCTTCAAGCCCTCGTGGAAGGAGGCCTTGATGGTGCATAGACCGTCCACGACAATCGGCGTGAACTGACTCTCCCAGAGAGCGTTCCAGTTGACAGCCGGCATCAGGTTGGCCGAAAACTCCACGTCAAATCCGTATTCCGATATCCCGTTCAGGACAACCTTCAGCGCCTGCTGGTTGTATTCCGCCTTCTGAATGTAACATTTCAGATAAGGGTCTTCCACTGTGAATGATTCGAACGGAAGTTCGCTTACCTCCGCCGTCACGATTTCAGCATTCTCCTCGCTGAAGGGGGTGATTCTGACCGCAACTTCAATGTATTCCTGACTGTTCATATATTGTGTTTTTATTAGATGTCTCGACTTGCTGCGCTCGCTCGACATGACAGTTAAACATCACTCTTTTGCTCGACATGACAAAAGTATGCTTAGTCCGGTAATTGCCCTGTGGAGCGCTCTGTGGTGTCCTCCGCCTGCTGTTCCTCCTCCAACTGTCTCTGTTCGGCGGCAGACAGTTCCTCCATCTGCTGATCCACAGCCTGCACATATCCTATGCGCCTTTTGTGCTCCTCGATGGCCTTATGCGCCGAATTTTCCCTGATGATGACATCCACACCCTTGTCGAACACGTTCCTTATCGATTCCACAAGATTGATCTTGGTATTGTCTATTATCGTAGAGAATACAGGCACGTCCTTGCTCTTGTATTTCGGCTTTCCTATCTTGAACTTCATATTGTCGAAGTCAGGCCCATATACGTCCATGCCCACCTTTATGAGGAAAGGGGACTTGATCAGCGAGGCGTGATACCTGAACGACATGTCCATATTCTGAACTCCGCTCAGTCCCAACATATACCTGTCTATCTCGACAATGAACGGAAATACCTCCACCTTGCTGTCCTTTATGACTCCCTCGACGGTCATCTTGTCTATGTGACCTTCCTTCTTGTTCTTGAATACCAGCAGTTTTGCCATTTTCCTGAACATCTCGTTGTTCTTGATGTAAAGGTCTTCACCGCCTATGCGCATGATGCCGTTTATGCTTGGCATCAGGATGTTCATGTTGGTGTCAATCTGTGCCGTGGCCGCAAGTTCGCAGTTCAGCATGCCTCCGAATGATTTGAGCAGAGGCATCAGAGTATCGACAGCAGGCATCAGGCTTATGACCTTTTCTGCTGTTATATCATTGAAATTCAGGCTGAAACCGGTCTTGATATCCTTTCTGCTGCGTGTCGCGTAGAACCCTTCCAGATCCATGGCTCCCATATTGGTGAGTGCCTGTGTTTCGGTGATACGTACGCATCTGTCCTTGACTTTCAGATTTGCGGTCATGAGGTCTATGTGCATATTGGAGTAATCTATGTTCTCTGCTGCCAGTCTTACGTCTGCATTCAGATTGCCCGGTATCACTATGAGTGCGCTCTCAGTCGGAACGGATGTAGAGTCGATGGCAATTTCCTCCATGAACTTGTCGTCATCCATATCCTCTTCCGGATTCTGTCCGGAACCGGTGAATGATGCTCCTTTCGTGTAGGCGGCAAGCAGTTCGTTCGCATTCATCTTTTCCGAAACTATGTCAAGGTCCAATTTCAGAGCGCCTCTTCTGCCTAAGAGCGCCTTCTTCAGTCCGGTAAGTTCTCCGGATGCCGAAATGTCGGAACCGCCTGACTTTATTCCCAGAGTGTCTATCCCTATTCTGTCATTGTTGAAACTCAACTCAAAGCCTTCCAAAGTGTTTCGTAAAGGAAAATATGGTGTCATGATGCGTCCTCCGTCCACTTTCAGGTTTCCTTTAAGATCCCACTCCCTGAAATATCTGGCAAGGCTTCTGTCCAGACTGATGTCAATGTTCTCGCCCTTGAAGTCGTCTTCCGGAATTGCGTATGACGGCATCCGTTTCCGCGTCATGGCCATGTGGTGCCTTACGAGCGAGTCCTTTGGAATATATGGGTAGATGCGTGCGAGAGAATCCACGAATGCTGACATCCTGCGCCTTGTTTCAAAGGTGTTCATGGATGCGCTCACCCTTAGGTTTGCATCGCTCATCGAACCCCTGTTTACATCATACCTGAATGAAATCCTTTTGTTGCGGCTCGTCAGCGTGAGCACAGGAGTTGACGGCTGTCCCTTCTTCGGGAAGATGTTGAAACTGTTCGAACTCTCGCTCAGCCTGAGGGACGTGCCGTCCGAATCCCTGAGGGAAAGACTGCCAGCCTTGACTGTTCCTCTGAACGGATGGATTTTCTTTGTGGTGTCCACCTGTCCGTCGGAATCTACTATATTCTTTGCGGACACTGCAAAACCGGCGGCTTTGAGAGACAGGGCCTCCTTGTAGGAAATGTCGGCCCTGGCTATTTCTCCGGTTATTCCCATGAGGTTTATCACTCGCGTCGAGTCCCTTCTTGATATCCGCTTGTCAGGTCCGACCGTAATCCGTATCCCGTCAAGATTTGCGCTTATTGTATCCTTAGGCATATTTACATTTATGCCGTTTCCGAGGATTTCACCAGTGAGGGAGGACGTGGAGAAATTGTATATGTTAAGTTGGGACATCTTCGCCGAGCCTTTGACTGTCGCGGAAATCTTTCCTTCCGCCTCTATGCCTAAGGAGTCAGGAATGAACGATCTGAGCGAATCCAGCACTGCGCGGACGTTTCCGTCTATCCTTATTTCCGGGTCTTTGCCCAGCAGGCCCGACGCCCCGGCAGTAGCGGCGAGTTCCAGTCCGGACAGTCCTGCTGCCATTCTGCTGATGCTTATGCCGAGGTCTCCGCGCCTATCTACTTCCGCCTTCGCGCTGACCCCGATGGTCAGGTCTCCGCCCGGAAGATCCTCGTATGACACATGTGAGTCAGGGATGGTCAGTTCCGCGAGCATCTGAGGCAACTGTCCTGTCGTGTGGTTATAGAATCCGTCAGCATGGACCTTCATGTCTATGACTGCGTCCGTGCTGACTTTCCCGGCTTCAGGAATGATATGCGAGACATAATCATGCAGAAGTCGTCCGATGCTGCACTTGTCGATGCCGGCGTCGGCCTTGACAGCGGTTCTGCCCTGCATGAATCTTAAATCTGCCTGACCGGTCAGAGGAATATGTGCTATGTCCATTTTCAGACTGTCAAGCCTTGCGGCGGGTACGGAGTCCTTCGGGAACGAAAGGATGCCCGAAAGATTCATAGGCACGCGTATCCTTCCATAATTGCGGGTGGCGACAAATGCCTTGGAGTCGAGGTCGATCTTGACCTTCTTTCCGTCTTCGTGCATGTAAAGCCTGTCAAGTCCGAGTGCAAGGGTGTCCCGTGAAATCCTTCCTGCCACAAACATGCTGTCGAGGGTCAGTCCGATACGGCTGCGTGAAATGCGTCGTGAGTTGATGTGCCCGTTCAGTTCCATACGGCGCAGACCTACCGCCGCGAAAATGGTGTCTCGGCTGTCGGTATAGACGATGTGAGGCCGCCCTGTCATCATGACTTTCCCTATCACAATCTTTGGGATGCCCCCGGAGGACTCTGTCGTATCGGCCTCTTCTGTTTCCTCCCCGCCTGTGATGAAGATGTCCCAGTTGGCGCTGCCGTCAGCATAACTGTGGGCGAAGATGCGGGGCTTGTCGAGTCTCATATACGGTACCTTGATCCTGCCGGTGACAAGGGCCGGAAGGCTGAGCCCTACTGAAAATTTTCTGAAAGAGGCGAGTGTGTCGGCGGTTTCTGCGCATCCGGCATACATGAGGTGTCCCTGAGGACCGACCCTCCCTATGCTGTCGAACCGTTCGGACGGATATGTGAGGGAGCAGTCGTCCAATGTGAGCACGACAGCAGGAAAACGCCTGAACATGGAGGCGGAAACTTTTCCGAACTGAAGGTCTCCGTCAATGTATTCTGCCGTATATCTGTTTACTATCCTGGTCAGTACCGGACCGGACAGTGCTATTTCAAGAACAATCAGCAACGCAAGCCATATGCCCGCAATCCATAGAAAAGTTTTGCCGACAATTTTCAGTGTTTTGGACAATCTGCCTTTATTCATCTTTCAAGTTTTTTGCACAACTCACAAAATTACAAAAAATTAGTAATCATATGCCAATTTCAGGGTTATATATTGAGTGATTATCCATTATGAATTTTTTCATAACTTTTTTGTTGCATATACGGTATAACTATTATAAATTTGTAGAGTGAAATTCAAAATATAAACAGTCTGTTTGGTTATGGATAATCCGTTTGTTTATGACAAATATGTTACCGGTAAGGCATTTGTCGGCAGAAAATATGATTGTGCCATATTAGGGAATCTTCTTGAAGCAGGGGAGAATATCGTCATGTATGAACCGCCGAAAAGCGGAAAGATGTCGGTGATACAGCAGACCCTGTTCAATCTCAGGGCCAAGGGCAAACAGTTCATGGTCATTCATGTCAATATGTTGAATATCAGGGCCCTCGAAGATTTCCTCGTGAAATATGGAACATCGGTGATAAGGTCTGTCTATTCGACATCGGATGAATATGCCCGTGTCGTGGGGGACTGTCTGCGTGATACACATTTCGTGTTCGACAACAGCCGTTTTGTGGCCTGTGAGGAGGTGGTTTCGATGAACTGGTCTCCGGATATGAATGATGTGGAGCAGATGTTCAGACTCCCATATAAGGTTTCAGAGGAAAAGAACGTCCCGCTCTTTGTCATTCTGGAAGAGTTCCAGAACATAATGCACGACAAGGATTATGAGGATGCCCTCAAAGTGATGGAAAAGGTGCTGGCCGAGAAGAATCCGAATGTTTCCTTCATCTTTACAGGTTCCCAGGTCAATGCCATGAAACTGATCTTTGCCGAAAGGAAATTCTTTTACAGACAGTTTGAATATCTTCCGCTCCAGAAGGTTGATGACTCGGAGATCACTGAACATATAATCCGCGGCTTCATGATGGGCGGAAAGGTTGTCGAAAGGGAACTGATCGTGGGCGCATGTGAACTGTTCCGCGGGCAGATGTGGTATCTGAACCATTTCACGTCGATATGTGACAATCTTACCAAGGGATATATCAATGAAGGTGTGCTGTTGCAGGCCTTGAAGACACTCATATCGATTCATGAACCGAGATTCATATCGATTGTCAATGACTTGACCGACCATCAACTCAGTCTTCTGAGGGCCGCGCTTGACGGAGTGACAAGATTCAGTTCCACAGATGTGATCGAGAAGTATCGTCTGAATTCGTCGGCAAACGTGCGCAGAGTCAAGGATGCGTTGAAGAAGAAGGAAGTCCTCACGTTCAACGATAAGGACGAGCCTGTCATCCTTGATCCTCTGTTTGAATATTGGGTGGGCAAATATTATTTCCAGATGCGATGAAAAAGAAACTTGTAGTATTGACAGGTGCCGGAGTCAGCGCCGAGAGCGGCATAAGCACCTTCCGTGACAGCAACGGCCTCTGGGAGAACTATAAGGTCGAAGATGTCGCTTCGATAGAAGGCTGGTATCGCAATCCGCAACTGGTCCTCGATTTCTATAATGCACGTCGCTCCCAACTTGCGGACGTGAAGCCCAATGATGCTCACAGGGCGATTGCCTCTCTTGAAGAAGAATACGATGTTACGGTCATCACTCAGAATGTGGATAATCTCCACGAAAGAGCCGGCAGCACCCGTATAATCCATCTGCACGGGGAACTGACGAAGGTGCGTCCGGAAAACCGCTGCAATGATGCGGACGGGTACAGCGAGGAAACAGTGTTTGACATCGGTTCAGACGAAATCCACATCGGCGACAAGGCACCGAACGGAGCGCAACTCAGACCCCATATCGTCTGGTTCGGAGAGGCGGTCCCAAAGATAAATCCGGCAATCGATGCTGTGGAGCAGGCTGATATCCTCCTTATCGTCGGCACCTCGCTCCAGGTCTATCCGGCTGCGGGGTTGTACAGATATGCCAGACACGACACACCTATATATATAATAGATCCGAACGATGTTCCGGTGCGTGACGGCCGCATCACACACATCAAGGAGGTTGCGACCAGGGGTATGGAGACATTCAAGACTATCAGATGACGCGGACAGAGGAAAAATTGCTTTTGTATGCCTTAGGAAAATCTGACAGGAAGGCGTTTGCTGTGCTATATAATCTGTATGCCGGCAAATGTATTCACCTTGTCTCTTCTCTGGTGAAGGATGCTGATGCCTCCATGGATATTGTACATGACATATTTGTGACTGTGTGGCTCAAGCGTGATCTGATATCTAAGGTGGACTGTTTTTCCTCATACCTATTCAGGATGGCGCGCAATGCGGTGATGGACAGGTTGGAGAGTGAAGTCATAAGAAGGCGTTTTGTTGCGGAATCATTGATCGTTTCTGATGATCTGTGCTCTTATGTTGATGAAAAGGTATCACTTGACGAATTGCAGTTGCTTATATCCCGGGCTGTCAGCCGGATGCCGGAACAGAGGCGCAGAATCTTTATGTTAAGTCGTTACAAAGGTGTCCCGAACGTAAAGATTGCAGAAATCCTGGGGCTGAATATCCGCACTGTGGAGAACCATATCACAAATGCCTTGGCCGATCTCAGGCTGGCATTGACAAAAATCTGATAAATTATTTGTGTGTAACAGGTGGCTTGACCGTCTATTATATATGAAATGAACGTTTGAATATAGATGGACAGCAAGACCATAAAGGAAATCATAGAATCCTATACGTTGGAGGATGCTTCTGAGGAAGTCCGTATGACATTTGATAAATGGCTTACGGAAGATGATTGTCGTCAGGAGAAGGATGCTGTGCTGAACGATATGTGGGAAAATATGCCCTTGATTCAGACTTCCGGTCAGGAAGATCCGCTTTCAATCATTGAAGAGGCGGAGAAGATTCAGAATATAGAAAGCCATAGAAAATCACGCAGAAAGACAGTTTTGCTTTGGATTGCCTCTTCGGTGGCTGCGTGCATGACCATCGTCTCTCTCATCGGTTGGAATAATTCGGCCGGCAGTGACACGACATATCTTATAACTTCGGTGGACTCGAAAGGTGAGTTCGTCCTGCCTGATGGTTCTGTCGTATGGCTGAACAAGGGAAGCAGGCTCCGTTATGTGGACGACCTTAAAGGAGATGAACGCGAGGTGACACTTGAGGGAGAAGGATATTTTGACGTGGTCAAGGATGCCGGCCGCCCTTTTATCGTACAGGCGGGGGATATGTCTATAAAGGTCCTCGGTACCCGATTTACTGTTTCTGCATATCAGGGCAGTCCGATAGAGGCATATCTTGAAGAAGGAAGTATTCTTGCAATGGCGCCTGAACATTCACCGCTGATACTTGCTCCGGATCAGGCTGTTATATATGACCCTGAGGATGACAGGTTTGAGGCTTATGCAGAAAACGCATCGGACCATACTGCATGGATTGACGGTAAACTCGAATTTGTAAACAAGCCGTTGAATGATATAATAGAGTGCCTGAAACATTGGTATCGTGTGGATATTTCATGTAACGATATCAAGATGGCATCTGAAATCCGTCTTTCTATGACCATAAGGCAGGAAAGTATTGATGAGATATGTCGTGCGTTGACTACGATAGCCGATGTGTCATATATAATTGACAGTAGAGGAAATGTTAAAATAACCTTTGACAGATAAAACTATAACTAACCATATCATGCAAAAGACAAAGTCAATCTTTTTTCAGTTGGTTTGCCTGTTTGCTGTGTTGAGTTCGTTTGAACTTCATGCGCAGGGGGGCAGACGTAACTGTCAATCTTGAGAATGTTACAGTCTTGGAGGTCCTGAAAAGCATTGAAAAGAATACCGATTATGGATTCTTTTACAACAATGCCGATGTGGATGTCAACAGGAAGGTGACAGTTCATCTTGATAATGTACCCGTTTCCAAAGTCATTCAGGAGATTCTTCCGGGGTACGAATGTAAATTTGAGAAGAACAAGGTAATTATTGTCCGGGCAAAGACTGCCGGGACTCTTCAGGAGAAGGCGGGCGGTCCTGTGGAGATAACCGGTGTCATCAAGGACTCGGCAGGTGAGCCGCTGATCGGAGCCTCTGCCCTTGTGCTCATGGGAGACAAACCTTACGGCGCGATAGCGGACCTTGACGGAAAATTCACTATTGTTCTTCCGTCCGCTCCAAATGATGAAAACATCGTTTTTTCATTTACGGGATTCAAGGACGAAATTTTTCCTATTGGCAACAAAGGACACTTCGAGGTTACGTTGAGGGAAGATTTCCAGATGCTCGAGAAGGTCATTGTCGTGGGTTACGGTACTCAACGTCGCAGTGATGTGACCGGAGCCATTGCCTCTGTGACAAGCGAACAACTCAATACCACTCCTACAATTTCAGTCGGTGAAATGCTTCGTGGTGCGGCCGCCGGAGTGCACGTGTCTCTCGGAAGTGCCGAGCCGGGAGGAACGTCGTCAGTTCTCATACGTGGACGCCGTTCGCTCTCAGGAGACAATGCTCCGCTTTATATTGTAGATGGAGTGCCTATGAGCAGCATTGACGATATTAACTCAAATGATATCGAGTCAATGGAAATCCTCAAGGATGCGTCATCACAGTCCATTTATGGAGCACGAGCAGCCAATGGAGTCATCCTCATTACAACAAAACGTGGTCAGGAGGGCAAACTCAAGGTCTCTTATAGCGGATATGTCGCAGTCCAGGATATAAACCGCAATTTTGAGTTCTATAATGGTGCCGAGTGGGCAGCCTATCGCAAGGAAGCATATTATAATGCTTATGGAACATATGATGAATTGGACTGCTTCAAGGGGCTGATGCTTGACAGTTATTACGATAATGATTGGGTTGACTGGGAAAAACTGATGATCAAGGAGGCAATCCAGCATAAGCATGATGTCTATGTCCAGTCCGGAAACGACAAGACAAAATTCGCCTTGGGACTTGGCGCGTACTTCCAGGATGGTATGGTTCATAATTCTGGATTTGATAAGGTCTCTACACGTCTGAACATTGACCATAAGATCAGTAAATCCATCTCCCTTGGTGCTAACCTCACATATTCACGTTCATGGAAACAGAGCGCAGACGGTTCTTTCAACACCTTTATTACAATGCCACCATTGGCAAAGGTGTATGAAGATGATGGAGTTACTTTGCGTAAGGATGTAACTGAGGCCGGTGAGTCTCATTTCAATCCGCTCTGGAATATCAATAATTCCGACAGCAGGACGACCACGGATAGATTTCTTATAAATTTCTTCGGTGACTGGAAGATAATCAAAGGCCTTTCATACCGTCTGAATGCCAGCATGTCATCAAGAAATGTCGATAGTGGTTCATATCTTGGAATCAATCATACAACAGGACAGGCTACTCAGGGTAAGGCAACCGTTACGCGAAGCGCTTATTTTGATTATCTGCTCGAGAATATTCTCAACTATTCAACAGAATTTGTCGGAGGTCATAGTCTTGACGCCACCTTGATGCAGAGTGTCAACTATATTACATGGAAATCCGTATCAAACAGCGCTACCGGTTTCTCCAATGATGACCTTTCATTCAATGCAATCGGGTCAGCCGTAGAGCACGGAGTACCTACGTATGAATTGTCGGAACGAAAGATGCTTTCATATCTTGCCCGTGTCAGGTATAATTATAAAGACCGCTATCTCCTGACAGCGGCAGTCCGTATTGATGGCTCATCTGTTTTTGGAACCGGCAATAAGTATGGAGTGTTTCCATCTGCATCATTCGCATGGAGAATTAACGAAGAAGGGTTTATGCGTAATGTAGAATGGATTTCAAACCTTAAACTTAGAGCAAGTATCGGTCAGGTAGGTAATCAGGGTATCAGTCCATATACAACTTTGGGACTTGCAGATAAATATATGTATGAGTTTGGAACCTATCCTATGGTAGGATACCTGCCGGATACCAGCATGCCGAATCCGAATCTTAAATGGGAAACATCGACTTCGACAAATATCGGTCTTGATTTCGGATTTCTTTATGGACGCATCGGTGGAAGCATCGAGTTCTACAATACTGATACTACAGACCTCCTTGTAAATAAGTCACTTAGCGAATCGACCGGTTATACCAGTCAGTTGGTCAATATGGGACGTGTTAACAACAAGGGTGTAGAGTTGACACTCAATCTGATACCGGTCAAGACAAAGCAGGTCGAGTGGAATGTCGATCTGACATTTGCAAAGAACAAGAATGAGATTGTAAAGATTGACGGTACACTCGATGAGAACGGCAAGCCGAAGAATGATATAAACAACAAGTGGTTCATAGGTGAGCCTATGAATGTGTATTATGACTATCAGTTCGATGGTATCTGGCAACTCGATGATGATATAGCCTCATCGCACATGCCGGATGCAAAGCCGGGTTCCATAAAGATCAAGGATGCGAATGGCGATGGTAAGATTGATGATACTGACCGTGTTATCATGTATAGAGATCCTTCTTGGATCGGTACATTCGCAACGGGGGTACAGTTCTATGGCTTTGATATCTCTGCAAACCTTTATGTTTCAATGGGTGGAACGAGATACAATTCATACCTGACGGAATTCAATCAGGGAGGAGATATGACGGGAAAGCGTAATGGAGTGAGACGTAATTATTGGACAACAAACAATCCTTCAAACGAGGCCCCTGCTCCAAATATGACGCAGTCACCGGCGTATATCACTTCATTAGGCTATCAGGATGCTTCATTTGTCCGTCTTAGAAATATCCAGATTGGATATAATTTCCCTAAAAAGTGGATAAGTAAGGCCGCTATGCAGTCTTTGCGCCTGTATGCTACATTTACTAATGTGTGGACATATACGAAGGTTACAGGTTATGGACCGGAGCAGACACCGGGAAGTTATCCTGAGCCTCGTACGATGCTCTTTGGACTCAATGTTTCATTTTAATCTTTAAGGAGGATATGATTATGAGAAAACACACAGCAGTGCTACTGGTTCTTGTCGCAGTTCTTGCCTCATGTACAGACTTCCTTAAGGAAGAGAATAAGACTCAATACTCACAGGACTATATATTCAGTTCTGAAGGTGGACTCAATCTGGCTGTATCAGCCTTGTATGTTCTTCATCGTAACTATCTTGGTGATGATCAGGAGAGTAATACTACATGGGCTGTGGAACGTGGAACAGATATAGTCACAACCAATGGCGGAACTGGTAATTTCTATGGCATATATGATCCAAACCATCTTAAACCATCTGCTGGTCAGGTGAGCAGGATGTGGAGCAGGATGTATCAGATTATCGGACGTTGCAACGAGATAATTGCAGCCGCTGAAAAAATGGAACAGACAGCGACATTGAAGCAACTTCTCGCAGAAGCGAAGGCATTCAGGGCGCAATCATATTTCCTGCTTTTCCGTACATATGACCGTATCTGGCTTAATACCGAACCTGTTACCTATCTGAATGTAAATGAGCCAAGAGAATATCGCCCTGCGACTCCGACCGAGGTCTTTGATCTGCTTTATTCAGATTTGAATTATGCGATTGACAACCTTGATTGGACAGCATCCATGACAGGAAGATTCAATCAGGCGGCCGCACGTGCCATTCTTGCGAAGGTGGCTTTGTGGAAAAAGGACTGGAAGACCGCTCTTGATATGGCTGATGCATTTGAAGAGTCACCTTATTCATTGATGAAGACCCCTAAGGAGGTTTTTGAAAAAAGCGATCTGAATCATTCCGAGGCCTTGCTTGTTCAGCAATGGAGTGAGAATCCAGGTGGAAATCTTGATTTGAAGAGTCCGAAGGGACATCAGTTCGCTACCTTGTTCATTGCACGCTCGCGCGGTGTCATTGGTGGAACCGATGAGGAGAGTTGTTCAAAAGAGAATTGGGGTTATACATACGGACGCTGTCTGCCCAATCCATATCTGTTTTCCTTGTACGACAAATCAAAGGATAAGAGATACAATGACTGGTTCGTTCATCAGTACAAGAATACTTCAGAAAAGAATGTCATCTATGGAAATGTGACTGTCAAGCCTGGTGAATATTTCCCTGCTACAAAGAGTGGCTCTTATGATAAGGACAATCTTCCAGGATGTACTAAGCACGGTGATATATTGACTCGCGAGTTGTTCGCATCAAGAGGTTATAAGGATATCATACTTTATCGTCTTGCTGATGTATATATCATGGGCGCAGAGGCGGCTCTCAGACTTGGCGATCAGACTAAGGCCAAATATTATTTCAATAAGACATGGCAGAGAGCCGGCAATGCAGCATTTACCGGAACTCTTAAACTTCAGGATATCATCGATGAGGAAGCCAGAGAAATGTGCTTTGAAAATGACAGGTGGTATTTCCTTAAAAGACTCGGACTTCTTATTGAAAATGTTAAGAAGAACGCCGGCCACGAAGGTTTGCCGGAGTCATTGTTGGGACGGACAAATCTTCCGGCGAACCCGCATTTCGTCCGCTGGCCTATTCCGGAGGAAGAAATTATCAATATGGGAGCGGAGAACTTTCCGCAGAATGTAGGATATTAAAAATGAATTACATATGAAGAAATTATCAGTGTTTTTTATTTCCCTTGTCGTCTCCCTCTCTGCGCAAGCCGCGGTTGTCAAGGCTGATGTTTGTGTTTATGGTGAAAGTGCAGCCGGCGTCATGGCTGCAATACAGGCTGCCCGACTGGGTAAGAATACAGTCCTTGTTTCCAAGAACAATCATGTCGGCGGTATGGCTACTTCCGGATTGACTGCAACTGACATCAATCGTCAGGATCAGGTCGGAGGATTGGCCGCGGAATTTTATGGGCGTATCTGGGATTACTATATTCAGCCTGAGGTCTGGCGCAATCAGACCCGCGAGGAGTTCATGCTTTCCAGCAGAAAGAGAACCTTTACCGGAAAAAATGACGCTCGTCAGATTCAGTGGGTATATGAGTCCGGGGTTGCAGAGCAAATTATGAAGGACATGCTTTCCGAGGCCGGTGTAAAGGTAATATACAATGCACCTCTTGATTTGAAGAACGGTGCGTCTGTCCGTAAAGGAGTCATTACAAGAATCAATCTGCTTGACGGAACTCAGGTAAAGGCTAAAATGTTCATCGACTGCTCTTATGAAGGTGATCTTATGGCATCGGCAGGCGTCTCTTACATTATCGGACGTGAGGGCGTCGATCAGTATGGGGAGGATATGGCAGGCATACGCAAGTTCAAGTTTATCCCCACTTCCCCATATCTGAATGGCAAGGATGGAGAACTTATTCCTTATGTCGCACCTCAGATGTATGGCGAGGTCGGTAGCGCGGACGGTCGTACTCAGGCCTACTGCTACCGCGTGACCCTGACTGACGATCCGGAAAACATGATTCCGATTTCTAAACCTGAGAACTACAATCCGGCCCTATATGAGATTGTGATCCGTCGTTTTCAGATGGAGGAAGGTCTTCAGTTGAAGGACATCATTACCTTCACCCCGATGCCTAACCGCAAGACCGACACCAATCATCTTGACTTTTTCGGTGCCAGTTTCGATTATGTGGCAGGTGATTATGAGGTGCGGGCGCGCATGGAGCAGGAGCATAAGGATTATGCTGTCGGAATGCTATGGTGTCTTGGACATGATGAGCGCGTCCCTGAGCCTGTCAGGGCAGAGATGCTCCGTTGGGGATGGCCGAAAGATGAGTTTGTTGAAAACGGAGGCTTCCCATATCAGATATATGTGCGGGAAGCAAGACGTATGATCGGCGAGAAGGTTATGACCCAGCACCATGTACATAAGGCGGAGCGCCTGCCAGTAGAACATTCTGTCGGCATCGGCACCTATATGATGGACTGTCATTTCGTATCATACGTTGCAGGTGACGGAGGCGTGATAGTGGAGGGTGGAATCTTTACAAGTACTAAACCTTACGCTATTGATTATTATTCGCTTACGCCAAAGCGCCAGGAATGTACCAATCTTTTGGTTCCTGTGTGCCTTTCTGCTTCCCATGTCGCTTACACCACTATCAGAATGGAGCCGACATATATGATTCTGGGTCAGTCGGCAGCGGTTGCAGTTGTTCAGGCCATAGACAGTAAAAGACCTGTTCAGGATATAGATTATCCGACTCTGCGCAACACATTGGAGCAATTGGGACAGTTCCTTACTCCTTCAAACAAGAAAGTACAACATACAACTAAAGTGAACAGATAATATGAGAAAACTATTGTGTGCCATGGCAGTGCTGATGCTGACCTGTTCTGTCATAGGATGTGAAAAACAAAGGAAGACAATAATACCTCCTGGAAGTATTCCTGAACAGTATCCGACAAAATTTACCACTAAGAAGGAGAACGGTGTGTGGAAGTTGTATAAGGGTTCTGAGCCGTTTTATGTAAACGGTGCTGCCACAAACAATTTTTATGGTCTTGTGGATGATTGGGGAGGTAATATGGTGAGAACATATTCTGTTAATGAAACGACGGTAGATGTCCTCAATGAGGCATTGGCAAACGGTCTCTATGTAAACATGGGTCTGTTCATGAAGGACTGTGACGACTTTGATTATTCCAGCGAAGCTAATGCGGCAGTCATCGCAGAACAGTTTGAAAATCATCGCATGTGGGTGAGACGTTATCGCAATCACCCTGCTGTCTTCTGCTGGTCAATCGGTAATGAGGCAGAGGGTACCAAGGCAAATAATGAGGTGTATTTCAAGTATGTTGAGGAAATTGCAGCGATGATTCATCAGGAAGATCCGAATCATCCTACAACAATTGCATTTTCAAACTCTGATGCGGATGATAAGGTCAAGGTGCTCATGAGTAAGGCTCCAAGTGTTGATATGCTCTCAGTCAATATGTATTATCCTAATGTCGGCGGTGTGTCCTCAAGTCTTGCTTCTGCCGCTTGGGATAAGCCTTGGATGATTACGGAATATGGTCCACGTGGTACATGGGCTTTGAGTGCAAGTACAGATCCTAAGGAACTTCCATGGGGGGTGCCTGGAGGAAATGACCTCAACCGAAAAGGCTGAGATATATTCAAAGATATGGAGAGAGGATATCAAGCCTAAGGCATCATCGGGCTGTGTGGGCTCATTTATCTTCCTTTGGGGATATCAGACTCATGGAGCGGTTCTTTCCTGGTATGGACTTTTTGACAAGCAGAAAAATACCTTTGGTGGAGTGGATGAAATAACAGAGTGCTGGACAGGAGTGCCTGTTCCGCAAGATAAGCAGGCCCCTCGTATTGAAAACCGTTCAAAGATGACTCTGAATGGTAAAACATCCGGAGAAGGAGTCTCTATTGTCCTTAATTCGACAGATAATGTCGCGTCTGTGGAAGCGACTTCCCCTGGTGGACATCCACTTACTTATCGATGGCTTATAAATAAGGAAGGCGAGGCCTTGGAGGATGGAAGCATGCCTGATGGTATCGAAGGTCTTATAACGGATCCTACAAAGGCAGAGATTACATTCAAGGCTCCATCAGTAAAAGGTGGATATCGCCTCTATGTGTTTGCTACTGACGAAGTTAATCATAAGGTGGCCATGGCTTGTATTCCATTCCTTGTAAAAGAAAATTAAGAAGACTATTATGGATAGATATAAATTCCTGATAATGGCACTGCTGGCAGTTATGTCTGTTACTGCCTGTGATTCCGATGAGACCGGTGGCGGCCTGAGGAATCCTTCTGACTTGATGTCGTTTACCTTCGAAGGTGACGAGCCTGTGGTGGCTGCGCCTGAAGAAGAGGTATATTATACATTGAAGATAGAATACGCGAAAGGATTGGCTTCTGCAGTTGCAAGCCTTGACGGAAAAGTGATTGAAGGTTCTGAAATGTCTTGGGAAGGTGCTCCTGTTGAGGTCGTATATGAATTCGCATATGTTGTTCAGGGCGCTCAGTTCGGACAGACTCTTGATTTTGTTTTCACAGCGACTGGTGTTGACGGCTATAAGCAGAGTGTCGATTATCCGTTGTGGGTTACTGCAAACGAGGGCGAGTTCATCGTAAGTATTCCGGATGGTGTTCCTTCCAGGATTTACAGTAATGAAAATATTGCTTTCGCAGTCTCTGTTTCGGGCACAAATGTCCTCAAATCATTTGTTGTGACAAAGGGTGATGAACAGATCTGCTCCAAGGATGATTTCACTGCGACAGAAAAACTCTACACTCATCAGTTCGAATATGTTCCTGTAACAGAGGATATAGGCAAGGATGTCGTATTCCATTTTGTCGCTACAGATGTCAAGGGTAATCTTGCCGAGGCATATTATACAGTAAATGTACTTAAGGCTGATATAGTGGTTAAGGCACTTTATAGTGAGATCTTTGATACGTCAATGTCTATCAATGGTACGACAGATTACGATACTGTCGAAGGTAATGTTACAACTTATGTAAAGACAGAGTTTGCACCGGCTAATATCGTCAGATACAACACATTGACAACAGTAGACAGTGCAACTGGAGAAGAGGTACAGGTTGTGGGCGCAATGGAAGGCTGTGCGGTTTATGATAATGATCTGTCAAATATAAAATACTCTTCAGACGGTGTGGATGTATGTCTTTCTAAGTATAAGGATTCAAGATGGACAGAAATCACCGGAGCATATCTCTGGTACAGAAAGGCTAAAGGCGGCTGGTTCAGGGTTGATGGTATCAAGCTCCATGACGCGACCTCGTTGAAACTGACCTATACTCAGTCTACTCCGAACGGTAAGATAAAGGTTGACTATTCTCTTGACGGAGGAACGACATGGACGGAAATAATCGCCACATCTGCAGTAGCGAAGACTCACGAGCAGAAATTCACCTTGCCTCAGACTGCGGAGACTATTTCGCTGAAGTTCACAGAAAACGGAGGTACAGAGCACGTTCGTATCGATAACATTAAACTCATGGAAGTATTATAGTTATGAAACTGTCTAAGATATTTACATTTGTTGCAGTCGCCCTCGCATTGGGCGCCTGCAACATGCCTGCAAAATATGATGTCTGCATCTATGGCGGTACGTCAGCGGGAGTTATCGCGGCATATTCGGCGGCACAACGCGGACTCGATGTTGTTCTTGTAGAGCCTACGGAGCATATAGGCGGCATGACCAGCGGAGGTCTCGGTTTAACGGATATCGGCAATAAACAAGTGATTGCCGGACTTGCCAAACAGTTCTATCGCAAGGTCGGAGAACATTACGGACGTCTGGAACAGTGGACTTTTGAACCGTCTGTAGCAGATTCCATAATGCGTGCATATCTTGAGCATGACAATATCGCTCTTATGGAGAATCTTAGGATTCGTGAGTGCACTATGGATGGTACGCGTATTAAGGGTATCATTGTGGAGGACTCCAAGAATCCATCACGTACAAAAACTGTCAAGGCGGATTATTTCATAGATTGTTCATACGAAGGTGACCTTATGGCTCGCTCAGGTGTGGAATACACAGTAGGACGTGAGGCTAATGAGCAGTATGGCGAGACTTATAATGGAGTTGAACTGATGGACCGTCATCAGTTCCCTGACGGTATTGACCCATACAAGGAGAAAGGAAATCCGGAAAGCGGCCTTCTCTGGGGTATTTCACCTGCGCAGGTTGCTCAGGATGGTACAGCAGATAATATGGTACAGGCGTATAACTACCGTATCTGTCTGACTGACGACCCTGAGAATATGATTCCTGTCACCCGTCCGGCAAATTATGACTCTACACGCTACGAACTCCTTCTGCGTCTGATGGAGGTCCAGCCGGAAAAGGAATTCCTGAATGACTATTTCATCTGGAGCCGTATGCCGAACGGAAAGACCGATATCAACAATCGCGGCGGCTTCTCTACTGATATGATAGGAATGAACCACAATTATCCTGAGGCTTCATATGAGGAACGTCAGCAGATAATTGATGCTCACACAGATTATACCAAGGGCCTTCTTTATTTCTTTGGTCATGATGAGAGAGTTCCGGAAATCCTTCGCAAGAGAATGCTTCTTTGGGGTTATCCTAAGGATGAATATGTCAAATATGGCCATTGGACACCTCAACTTTATGTCCGGGAGTCAAGGAGACTTGTAGGCGAGTATGTTGCGACTCAGGCTGATTGCGAAGGCCGTACATCCGTTCAGGATGGAATCGGCTGGGCGGCATATCAGATGGACTCTCATAACTGTCAGAGAGTTGTAGTCTGCAAGGATGGTAAATATATGGTCAAGAACGAGGGTAATGTAGAAATTGGAGGTGGTCTTCCATATCCTGTTTCATATCGTTCGATCACACCGAAGAGAGAGCAGTGTACAAACCTCCTTGTACCGGTTTGTATGTCTGCAAGCCACATCGCCTATGGCTCTATCCGTATGGAGCCGGTGTTTATGGTTCTGGCTCAGTCAGCCGGTGTTGCAGCGGCTCTCGCTCACGTGCAGGATTGTTGCGATGTCCAGTCGGTTGACAGCGGGGAGATCAATGCCATCATCGAGAAGGATCCGTATATGGACGGGTCGCAACCGGATATCCTCATTGATGACTGTGATGCAGGAGTTGTCGTGGATGAGGGCTGGATAGCAAAAGGAAGAGGTGGATATGGACTTTCGTTCTATGAACTTCCTCTTACAGATCAGTCAAAGTCGGTGACGTTTACATTGGATGCGGTGCCTTCGTCAGGGAAATGGGCTGTATATAGTTACCAGAGTGCCAACAAGAAATTGACTTCTGTGACCTCGTTCGAAATAGTATCGGGTGACAAGTCATATGCGGTTGACTATAATCGTGATGACCTCGATGTCATCGGTCAGACCTCAGGTGCTTGGGCTCTCCTTGGAGAATATGAATTTGAGCAGGGAATACCTGTGACTATAACGGTTTCAAATGCTAAAGCAGATGCTGCAATGCGTGCTGATGCAGTTCTCTTCGTGAAAAAATAATATCAAAATAATACTTATATGAAAAAACTGATAACACCCTTGCTGATAGCCCTTCCTCTGCTTATGTCTGCCCAGCAGACAGTGGATGAACGTGTCGAGGAAATCTTAGGACGTATGACCATAGAGGACAAGATCGGTCAACTGAATCAGATGGACGGGCGTCGTGATATCGAAAAGGTTAAGCAGGAGGTGCGTGAAGGCACTCTCGGCTCTATCATGAACATCGTTGATCCGGCAGTTACTGATGAATTGCAGCGTATTGCTGTGGAAGAAAGTCCTTCCGGAATTCCGATCCTGTTCGCCCGTGATGTTGTCCATGGATTCAATACGGTGCTTCCTATTCCCCTCGGTATGGCAGCCTCATGGGATGATGCTCTTATTGAGACAACTGCACGCAACACTGCAATCGAGGCGACAGAAAAGGGAATCCGCTGGGCCTTCGCTCCTATGATGGATATCGCGCGTGATGCCCGTTGGGGTAGAATTGCAGAGAGTTTCGGAGAGGATACCTATATGGCAGGTCGTCTTGCAGTAGCAGTGGTAAAAGGCTACCAAGGTGAGTCATTGACTGACCCCATGTCCATGGCGGCATGTGCCAAGCACTTTGTCGGGTATGGCGATGCAGAAGGTGGCCGTGACTATAATACGACTTCTATTCCACCACGTACACTGAGGGATGTTTATCTTCCTCCATTCAAGGCATGTGTTGATGCCGGCTGTGCTTCAATTATGACATCTTTCAATGACAACGATGGTTTGCCATCTACCGGTAACCGTTGGCTTCTGACTGAACTCCTTCGTGACCAGTGGCGATTCAAGGGTCTTGTTGTAAGTGACTGGGGTTCGGTGGCAGGACTTATCCCGCATGGTGTGGCTCGTGACAAGCGCGATGCGGCGCAGCAGTGCATCGTGGCCGGATGTGATATGGATATGTCTTCGAGGTCATATCTCCTTCATATGAAAGACCTCATCGAAAAGGGTGAGGTTGATGTCGCAGTACTTGACGCAGCTGTGCGCAGGGTTCTGAAACTGAAGGTTGAACTCGGACTTTTTGATAATCCTTATGCAAGAAAGGTGGAGAAAAGCGAAATCTATTCGGATTCTGTTCTTGATGCGGCCTGCCGTCTTGCAGAAGAAAGCGTAGTAATGCTCAAGAATGAATCTGTTCTGCCACTTGGTGAGAATGTGCGCAGGATTCTGGTTGCTGGTCCAATGGCGGACGCACCTTATGATCAGATGGGAACATGGGCATTGGATGGAGACAAGAAACATACCGTGACCCCTATCATGGCTCTTCGTGAACTTTGTGGGGATAAGGTTGAGATAGAATATATTCCGGCGCTTACTCATCCGCGTGATAAGTCAACAGCGGAGTTCAAGGCATTGGCGAAGGCTGCAAGGAAGGCGGATGTCGTACTCGCTTTTGTCGGTGAGGAGCAGATGATGTCCGGTGAGGCTCATTCTCTCTCGTCGCTTGATCTTCAGGGCGCTCAGAGGCAGATGCTGGAAGAGTTGGCAGCAGTCGGAACACCCCTTGTTACAGTGTTCATGGCCGGTCGTCCTATGACTATTGCGCCTCAGGTAGAAATCTCTGATGCAATTCTATATGCATGGCATCCGGGAACTATGGGCGGAAAGGCTCTCGCAAATATTATTTTCGGCCATGTCAATCCGTCAGGAAAGTTGCCTGTGACCTTCCCTCGTAATGTGGGTCAGATACCTATATATTACAATCATAAGCACACAAGCCATAGGGCTAAGGGTACAGAAGGAAATCTTGATAATATCCCTCGCGAGGCTCCTCAGTCTGTAATGGGACATACATCATCATACCTTGATGTGGCTCCTTCTCCATTGTTTCATTTTGGCTATGGTCTCAGTTATACAACATTTGAGGTTTCAGATCTGGTGATTGAAAACAAGGAGGTGACAGCAGACGGAAATATAAAAGTATCGGTTATGCTTAAGAATACCGGTTCCCGTGAAGGTACAGAGGTGGTACAGTTATATACCGGTCGCAAGACAGCATCTGTGACTCAGCCGTTGAAGGAACTTAAGGATTTCAAGAGAGTCACCCTCGCTGCCGGCGAAAGTTGTAAAGTGGAGTTTGAAGTGCCTGTGAGCCGTCTTGCCTTCCATAACCGTGATATGGTGCCGGCTGTTGAACCAGGTAACTATACATTGACTGTCGGAACAGACTCTCAGAGTGGATTAAGAACATATTTCCAGATAATGAACTAACAACTAATAAAATGACACTTATTATGAAAAAGAAAATTTACCTCATTCCAAGCATGGACTATATAGAGTTTGTGCCGGAATCTTCTATTTTGACAACCAGTTCGGAAAAAACTGAGGTTGAAGGTGTATCTCCCGATCCATGGGAAAAAGGTAATGAAAACTGGTGGTAGAGTCTATCGGATATGTTTAACTGCAACACGCAAATAAAAAATGGATAATATGAATAAGATATATATGATTATTGGTGCAGCGTTGCTTCTTTCTGCAACTGCTTGCCAGAAGGGATTGGAAGGCAATCAAGCAGGTGATTCTTCTGAAATCTCGCTGTATGCAGAATTGCCTCAGACAAAAACGACACTTCTTCCGGATGACGGCTATAAGGTCATGTGGACCACAGACGACCAGATTGCAGTATTCAATGCCCCTACGGGTACAGCTGAATATTCCGGCAATCTTCATTTCAAGATCGATGGGGATGCTACGGGAAAGTTTGCTCCTTATGATACAAACGTAGAGGTGCCTTTTGAAGATGGCGTGAACTATGACTGGTTTGTGTGCTGTCCTTGGCGTGCGACAAACGGTTCTGAGGAATTGAAGTCTCCGAAGGGACAATCCGGAGATGATGGATATTTCCCGATCGGAGCAGCAACTCAGAACGGATATAACAGTGCTGTACATATTTCCAGCAGCGATATCATGGTGGGAAAGGCCACAGACACCCGTACCCCTGTCGTGAACTTGCATCACCTTGCTGTCCTTCATAAATTTACGGTTACAAATAAGTCAGACGGACCGATCGTAATAACCAAACTTACCTTCAACGGTGGTGAAAATAAACTCTTCGGTACTTTCTGGATTGATATGACTTCAGATAATCCTGCCATTGATATCAATAAGGCGAGCGCAACATTTAATGAAAGAGCCTTGACAGTTAAGAACGGTGGGGAACTCGCAGTTGATGCAAGTGCGGATTTTTATGTGATGACTGCGCCGTTCACTCTTAATGCAGGTGAGGTGTTTAAGGTTACAGTTGAGACTTCAATAGGTTCGCAGGTTATTGAAAAGACGGCTCAGGAGGATATTGAATTTGCAGCAGGTACATACAATACGGCAAATCTGGTGTATGATTATAAGCCTGCTTATGCTGACCTGTTGTATGAGGATACGTTTAATGGCACATTCGAAAACAGTGCAGATGTTTCCACTTCCAATACATCCTTTACACCGGCAAGATGGGATACTTATGACAAGGGAGGCATGACTGTATATGACGGAAATAAAACTGCCGTAAATTATACCCGTGATGATAAATCTACACTTACACGTCAGGTGGCTTCCACTGCTCTGGCTGGAATGGATGATCTTCATGTGAGATTTCTTGATGGTGGAGTATTGACTGTTTCTGGAATCAAGTTGTATGGTAAGACAGATCTGGAACTCTCATTTGTACAAACGTATAAGAGTGCGGGAATCAAGGCAGAATATAGTGTAGATAATGGTACAACATGGGAGGAGTTAGGCACGTCCACATTGGAAAATAGGACTTATGCACATAACGCTCTCTATAAATTCAGCGTTGCAGAAGGTTCGCAGACGATCAGCCTTCGTTTCACTGCCACATCAACTCCTCGTATCGACAATGTCAAACTCACTTGGCAGGAGGTGGAGTAATCTCTGATACAATATGACTGATAACAGAAATATCTTAGTATTGGCATTTCTGGCTTTAATGCTCGGTCTGTCGTCATGTTCGGACAATTCCGACCCGCAACGGCAGACCGGCAGCGTAAGCCTTTCATTCCGTACTGTCTCGGATGATCATCTGGGCCTTAAATCAACTTTATCTGATGGTTATTCGTATGCATGGCAGGAGGGAGACGATATCGGATTGTTTGTGGATAATGCTTACAAGCCGACAACCAATGCGGTTGCGACTGCCTTCGTTATCGATGGCGATACACAGTTCAAGGCCAGAATCAATGAGTTTTTCGCAGGGGATATGCTATATGCATATTACCCATACGCTGTTGGAGCGGAGCGGGACGGATATAAGGTGAGAATGTCAATTTCTGCTGCCCAGAATCAAGTGAATGTGGGTGAACTCAATGGAGTTAATTTCCCTCTTGTGGCCAGGCCATATACTTTCAGATACGACCCTTTCGCCAATGAGGTGCCGACCCTATATTTCAAGCATCTGGCTGCATATCTGGAGTTTGATATATATGCAGAAGAACAGGAATATGTGGGTGAAAAGGTGGCTCTGGTTCAGTTGAATGCCGATTCGGATATAGTAGGGGCATTTCAGTTTGACTTTTCTCAGGACTTTGAAGATCCGTCTTACTCAATAATAGCCGGTAACTCGTCCTCGGTAACTGTGAATCTTACCAACCCGTCAGCAGTGTCCGCAGAAACGGGTGTCAATAAGATTTATATGGCTGTTGCTCCGGGAGAGTATGGGACATTAAGTGTCTTTGTTCATACTGACTGGGGTATCTATGAGTATCAGATCCCTGAAGAAGCGGAAACCTTCACAAGGGCTAAAGTTCATCGTTTCAGTCTTGGCTTAAGGGCCTCCAATGTGATTTACAGACGCACAATGGAAGATTATACGGATAAATATATAGGTGCCCAGCAAAGCACAACCTATGGAGTGTATTTCAATCTTGAGAATGCTTCCAACTATGGCGCGTCTGAAGCGATTGCCTCGGAAGTCCGTAAAGAAACGGATCTGGTATTGTTCTATTCAATTCAAGATGACAATATGTGTTTTGCTGCTCCGGCATGTTCGGATCTGTCGAATTTCAGTTCACAAGGTATAATTGATTGTAACAATTGGGACTTGGCGGAGAAGAATAAGACTAAAATCCACCTTCTTGATGGCTTTACAGATGATCAATATGAGGCGTTGACCTTGGATCAGGTCGAGTCTTTGACCCAAGGATGGGAGAATCAGGACAGATCAGATCTGCATAGGCAGAATAATCTCCAGCCCGGTAATTATTATGGATTCAAGACTGTCAGGATGACAGATGATTTTCAGGTGAGTGAAGTTGTTAATCTGGGAGTCATTAAGGTTGTTGAAGTTGTGGCAGGCGTTGACGGATATGTGAAGTTTGATTATAAGATATCCCGTAATCAGTAACTTGGACGTAAAAAACAATGATTATCCTTCATCAGTGCAGTAAAACAGGCTCTACTTTTCCTGTGCGCTACATCGAAGGAACATTATCTGCGCCTTTAACGCCAAATCCATCCGTCCCGAAATACTGACTCCAGCCTGTGGCAGACACACACGCAAAAACTGCCGACCGCCAACACTATGAGAGGTCTGTAACATCTCTGGCCCCCGCAACAACACTCCCCGCCGGAGGACCGTGACAAAAAATCGACGAAAATTGTAACGAAGGTCCTCAAAAACGGCATTTCAGCCCCGAAAACGGCAGGACCGTGACAAAATCAGGTCGATTTTTGTCACGGTCATTCTTAAAAATCGCTGCACCCAAAGCGGATAATCATTGTAAAATACTGCAATTCTTAATCATGTCATTGTAAATTTAAAAATTATGATTATATTTGCCGCCCGAAATAAAAAGGAGGTGGTATTAGCATGATTATAGTTCCAGTAAAAGAGGGCGAGAGCATTGAGAGGGCTCTTAAGAAGTTCAAGAGAAAGTTCGAGAAGACAGGTGCTATCCGTGAACTTCGCGCAAGGAAGACATTCCTTAAGCCGTCAGTGAAGAAGAGAATGCAGATGCAGAAGGCAATCTACGTTCAGCAGATGCAACTTCAGGACGAGCAGTAATTTCATATAAGAAGATATTTACAGATTGTCAGGCATGATAAAGAGCCGCAAAGTACGGCCGCCTGCTGTCTAAAACTTTTAATATTTAAGTTTTTATGTACGCAATCGTAGAAATTGCAGGCCAGCAGTTCAAGGTAGAGGCTGGTAATGAAATCTTCGTAAACCGTCTCCCACAGGAGAAGGGTGCTTCTGTAGAGTTTACAAAAGTACTTCTCGTTGATGAGGACGGAGCGGTAAAGGTTGGCGCTCCATACGTTGAGGGCGTAAAGGTAACTGCTACAGTTCTTGGCCGTGCCGAGAGAGGAGTAGAGGACGGAATGAAGGGAGACAAGGTTCTTGTTTTCAAGAAGAAACGTCGTAAAGGTTACCAGAAACTCAATGGTTACCGTCATTATTTCACAAAACTTCAGATCGATTCGATCGCTTAATTATTTAAGGAGGAAACATTATGGCACATAAAAAAGGCGTCGGTAGTTCCAAGAACGGTCGTGAGTCACATAGCAAGCGACTCGGAGTAAAGAAATATGGTGACCAGGCTGTAAAGGCAGGTAACATCCTCGTTCGTCAGAGAGGTACAGTTCACAACCCAGGTCTTAACGTAGGTATGGGTAAGGACCACACTCTTTACGCACTTATTGACGGTAAGGTATCTTTCCGCAAGAAGGCTGACAACAAATCTTACGTCTCGGTACTCCCATTCGAGAACTAAGACCCGGGGATTTATAAGAAATGATTGAGGACTGTTATCCCGAGGGATTTCAGTCCTCTTTTTAGTTAAATTGTCATTCACTGTCATCCTGAGCGGAACGGAGCCCACTGTCATTCTGAGCGGAACGGAGCCCACTGTCATCCTGAGCGGAACGGAGTGGAGTCGAAGGATCTGTGAAATAAAAACAATATAATATGCTGACATTGAAACTTCTTCGCGAAAATCCGGAATTTGTAATCGCGAAACTTGCAAAAAAGCATTTCGATGCAAAAGAAATCGTTGAGAAGATAAACCTTCTTGACCAGAACAGACGTGCTCTTCAGTTGGAGAAGGATACATGTCTGGCAGAACAGAAGAAGAAGGCTGCCCTTATCGGAGGTCTGATGAAAGA
This sequence comes from Bacteroidales bacterium, assembly GCA_015060455.1. Lineage (GTDB taxonomy): Bacteria > Bacteroidota > Bacteroidia > Bacteroidales > UBA932 > Cryptobacteroides. The sequence goes on along the minus strand of SUYM01000009.1, from coordinate 25,704 downwards.
GGGCAGGAGAGAGGAGGCTGACGCTGTCAAGGCCGAGGTTGCCGCTCTGAAGGCCCGCAGTGCTGAGATTGAAAACAATGAACAGGAGAATAACGCTGAACTTGATTCGCTGGTGGTTCTCCTTCCGAATATACCATGCGACATTGTCCCTGAGGGAAAGTGCGCAGAGGACAATGTTGTAGTAAAGACAGGAAACGAGATTCCGGAACTTGGCGAGAATGCTCTTCCGCATTGGGAACTTGCAAAGAAATTCGACATCATCGATTTTGACCTTGGAGTAAAACTTACCGGAGCAGGTTTCCCTGTATATAAAGGCAAGGGAGCAAGGCTTCAGAGAGCCCTCATCAATTTCTTCCTTGACATCAACACCAGGGCAGGCTATCTTGAAGTGGAACCGCCTGTGATGGTGAATGAGGCATCGGGCTTCGGCACAGGACAACTTCCGGACAAGGAAGGACAGATGTATCACGCGACAGCAGACAATTTCTATCTCGTGCCTACGGCTGAGGTTCCTGTTACCAATATATATAGAGATGTCATCCTCGGCAACAACGATTTCCCTCAGAAACTGACTGCATATACTCCATGTTTCCGTCGTGAGGCAGGATCATACGGAAAGGATGTGCGCGGACTCAACCGTCTGCATCAGTTCGACAAGGTGGAGATCGTACGCATCGAGAAGCCTGAAAATTCATATGCAGCCCTTGATGACATGGTCGCTCATGTGGAGAATATAGTCAAGTCCCTCGGACTTCCATACCGTATTCTTCGTCTCTGCGGCGGTGATATGAGTTTCACATCGGCGCTTACATACGATTTCGAGGTGTATTCTGCCGCTCAGGGAAGATGGCTTGAAATATCATCTGTGTCCAATTTCGAATCATATCAGGCCAACCGTCTCAAACTCCGTTACAAGGATGCTGACGGCAAGACTCAACTTGCTCACACCCTCAACGGCAGTTCGCTGGCTCTTCCTCGCGTGGTGGCGGCCCTGCTTGAAAACAACCAGAAGGACAGCCGCATAGAGATCCCGGAAATTCTTCGTCCATACACCGGCTTCGATTATATTGACTGATGAGTTTTTGTCTTATAGACAAGGCGCTGCAGCGCCGTGCCATTCGCGTCAGCGAGATATTCGTAGAATATCGATGCAGCGATGGCACCCGACATTTTGAAGAAATGTCGGTATGCCCCTCGGGGCTGTCGTCAAAGACGACTGGGGGTGAATTTTGATGTCATTTCGACTGAGCGAAGCGAATGGAGAAATCTAAAACCATATTAGGCATTGATCCCGGAACCAATATTCTTGGTTTCGGGATTGTCCGTGTAGATTCCAAAGGTCCTCACTATGTGGATATGGGCGTGTTTGACCTGCGGAAGATCAAGGATCCGTATGAAAAATTGGCGAATATATTTGCCGGCGTATCCGAACTTATAGAACAGCATCAGCCCGATGAACTCGCTGTCGAGTCACCCTTCTACGGCAAGAACGCCCAGGTGGTCCTGAAACTGGGTCGTGCCCAGGGTGCAGCCTTGACCGCTGCGGTGCTGAAAGGCATACCTGTTGCTGAATATGCTCCCCGCAAGGCGAAGATTGCAATATGCGGAAACGGTGCCGCGTCCAAGGAGCAGGTGGCTATGATGATTCAGAAGACATTGAAGGTGGAACTTGATCCGAAATATCTGGATGCCACCGACGCTCTTGCGATTGCCCTCTGTCATCATTACCAGATGACAAATCCTCTTGCCAAGGCCGGAGGAAAGAACGATTGGGAGAAATTTCTGGCAGATAATCCTGACAGAATAAAAAAATAGATACACTTTTAAACTTTAGGAATACATAACAGTCCAACAGATGTTTCGCTGCGCTCAACATGACAGAATGCGCTCAACATGACAGAATGCGCTCAACATGACAGAATGCGCTCAACATGACAGAATGCGCTCAACATGACAGAATGTTCTTGCTGTCATCCTGAACGAAGTGAAGGATCTGTAAACAAAATAAAAAATGAAATACTTCAGGCATCTGCTTTTTATCATCACTCTTCTGGCTTGCAACACAGCCTTTGCTCAGTCCATATATTCCATTAAAGTTCGTCTGCTTGACGACAAGACCTCTGAACCAGTGGCCTTCGCTACGGTTTCTGTCGCCGAGAAGGGACAGAAGTCACCGTCCAAATATGCGTTGACGGACGACCAGGGACGGGGAACATTGGCAAAACTCAAGAAAGGGGTATATGTATTCCGGGCTGAACTCATGGGCTACAAGACCTATACGAAGGAAGTGAACCTTGAAAAGAATCTTGACCTTGGTGACATCAGGATGGCCGAAGATGCAATCGCCCTTGAAGCGGCAAAGGTTACGGATGTCGGCAACCCTATAATCATCAAGAAGGACACTGTGGAATATAATGCGTCGTCTTTCAAAGTGTCGGACAACGATATGCTTGAGCAACTTCTCAAGAAACTCCCCGGGGTTGAGGTCGGCTCTGACGGATCCATCACGGCAAACGGCGAGACCATCAAGAAGATAACCATTGACGGCAAGACCTTCTTCCTCGATGACCCTCAACTTGCTTCCAAGAATATCCCGGCAAAGATTGTCGAGAAGGTGAAGGTTGTGGAAAAGAGATCTGACCAGGCTATGTTTACCGGCATAGATGACGGTGAGGAAGAGACTGTCATCGACCTGAAACTTCGCCCCGGCATGGCCAAGGGCTGGTTCGGAAATATCATGGGCGGAGGCGGTCACGATGTGCCAGGTGCAGGCTCGGATATGAACGACTGGCGTTATCAGGGCGCCGCCATGGTCGGCCGGTTCACGGACAAGAGCCAGCTCAGCATCATATTGAACGGCAACAATACCAATAACCGCGGATTCAATGACATAGCCGGAAGCATGATGGGAAATATGCGTGGAGGACGTGGCATGGGACGAGGCCACGGCGGCTGGGGCGGCAACAACGGCATCTCCACCACATGGATGGGCGGTGTCAACGGAGCCTTCACTCTCCTTGACGGCGATATGGACCTTTCAGGAAACTATGTCTATAACGGCTCTGACAAGAACGTGGAGGAAACCTCTTCAAAGACCACTTATCTTCAGGATTCCAACCTGCTCAACAACTCTTACGGTCTTGACAACACCTTCACCCAGGGACATCGTTTCGGAGTGCGTCTGGAGCATAAGTTCTCAGAAAACACCTCTATCCTCTTTGAACCTCAGTTCAATTTCGGCAGCGGACATTTCAATGAGTTCGCCGATTATACCACAGGTTCAGTCGCAAAGGGCTCTACCGACACATTGAAGGTAAATGAAGGCCGAAGCAGCAATGTGGGTGAAAATGATAACTGGAGCACCAGCGGTTTCCTTCTTTTCAGACAGCGCCTCGGCAAGCAGGGCAGAACTATATCCGCAAATTTCAGATACAGTTACAGCAACAACAAGATGAACGGATTCAACAGGTCGCTGACTTCTGTCTTTGATGATATGGGCGTCGCCGATCCTGCACTGGCCGAGATAGTCAACCAGAGATACCGTCAGAGTTCCAACAGTACCTCCCTCAGCGGCAGGGTGGTATATACGGAGCCATTGACAAAGCATCTCTTCCTGGAGGCGAACTATCAGTATTCCTGGAGCCTGAACACCTCATACAAACTGGCATACAACAGCGGGGCAAATGAAATCGTTGATAAACTTCCTCAGTTCGTCGCTGCCGGAGAGAGACTGGATGACACATATTCCAACAATATCAGGAACGAGTCGCACAGCCAGAGGGCGGGATTGAGCCTGAGTTATCAGTTGAAGAAATTCCGTGCGCAACTGGGTGCGGCCATCAATCCGACCAGCACCTTCAACAGGACAAACGGCAAGACTTACAGCAACAAGGTCATAAACTGGTCGCCGCAGGCAATGCTCTTTTATGAAATCAGCGAAAACACCAACCTGCGTGTGTTCTATTTCGGCCGTTCTTCACAGCCTTCGACCTCGCAGTTGATGCCTGTGCCGGACAATACCGACCCTTTGAACATTTCGCTCGGTAACCCATATCTTGAACCTTATTTCAATCACAACATACGTGCGCGTTTCGGCTATACCAACAAGCAGACTTTCACCTCTGTGAATGCCAACATACGTGGAACCATAGTGGAAAACGCATTGACAAATGCACAATGGTATGACAAGGCGGGAGTCAGATATTCCATCCCGGTAAACGGCCCGGCGACAACCTCTGTCAATGCCAATATATTCATCAACAGTCCGATTGCCAAGTCGGGATTCTCCATTTCGTCAATGACCTTCCTCAATTATGGCGAGTCAGTGTCGTATGTGGGAACGGACGCGTTCAGGGATAATGAGGCGGACAAGTATTATGATGCGGATAAAGCAGAGTTCAATCATGCGGAGTTCTATAAGTCGTACCCGTCCCTTGATGATGCTGAGGATATGTTCTCGGTCAACAGGAGCCAGACCCTCGGCTTTACCCAGAGGCTCCGCTTTACATACAGAAATGATTTCGTGGAGGTCAATCTCGGTGCCCGTACACGTATGAACAAGTCGTGGTACACACTCAACAAGGAAGTCGCTCCTACATGGAACAATCAGGCTGACGGCTCGATGAACTGGACAATACCTGGCGGCATCAACATTATTGCAGAGGCTAAGTATAACTGGTATAACGGATATACGACACCGCAGGAGGATGAAATTATCCTCAATGCCGAGATTACCAAACTGCTGTTCAAGAAGAAGTTCACTCTTGCCTTGAAGGCGTACGATATCCTCGGTCAGTCAAAGAATCTTTCGGTTTCAGATTCGTCCAACTACCATCTGGAAACAAGGAACAACACCCTCGGACGTTATATCATCCTTTCGCTCACTTACCGTTTCGGTAACTTCAACAATCAGGCAGGCGGACGCAGAGGCCCTGGCGGCCCTCCGGGAGGTTTCGGCGGCGGTCCACGCAGATAGAACTAAAAAGAGGCAAAGACCAGTATCTTTGTCTTTTTTTGTAAATTTGTCGCAAGAGCATACTTGATTATGAGAAAATTGTTCATTATACTGGCATTTCTGCTGCCGCTGACCCTTCAGGCGGCACAGAGGTCGCTGGAAGAGGCATATGAGATTGCATATAAGTTCATGTTTTCTTCTGCGGCGACAAAATCTTCATCACTTTCCTTAAAGATGATATATGACGGTTCGTTGCCGGCGACGCGTTCGTCCGGGGGTGCTCCGGCCTATTATGTCTTTGACAATGTGTCCGCCCCGGGATTCGTGATAGTCTCGGCTGACGATGCCGCGAGGACGATACTGGGATATTCGGACTCATATGATTTCGAATGTGAAAACATGCCTGCGAATCTGCAATGGTGGCTGGACCAGATGAGCAGTGAGGTCGCTTACATGAGATCGACAGGCATGGCAGGGACTCCGTCGTCGGCTGCGGCAGGAACGCCTGTGAAACTGTATGAAACGGCAAAGTGGAACCAGTCGGCTCCATACAACCAGGAATGCCCTGTCCTCACGAATGGTAGCAAAACGTCGAATGCGGTCACAGGATGTGGACCGACAGCGATGGCTATTGTCATGCGATACAAGGAATATCCCTCCAGCGGAGTAGGGAAGACTCAGGAATATGTGACCAGCAGTTATAAGGTGAATGTCCCTTCGCGTAACCTAGAGCAGACATACAACTGGAGTCAGATGCCTCTTACATATTCTTCTTCATGGACTTCCCGGCAGAAGAACGCAGTAGCCCGTCTGATGGCGGATATAGGAGCAAGTGCCCAGGTGGATTACGGACTTGCATCCCCATACGATGGCGGAACCATGATAATGAATGATGATGTCATACCTGCATTGACCGATTATTTTAAGTATGACAAGAGTGCGATGATGGCTATGAGGACACATTATTCCGACAAGGAATGGTATGATCTCATGAAACAGGAACTTGATCTTAACGGTCCTCTCCTTTACAGCGGTCAGGCTGATGTGGGAGGTCATCTTTTCGTGCTGGATGGATATGATTCCAATGACTGTTTCCATGTTAACTGGGGCTGGGGAGGCCAGAGCGACGGATATTATGCTCTGTCTGCGATGAATCCGGATGATCAGGGTGCAGGCTCATTCGAGGGCGGCTACAACAGGGGACAGCTCGCATTCATCGGCCTGAAACCGGATAATGGAGGCTCCGCACCTATGCTGCTCTATCATTATTGCTTTGAAACTTCGCGTGATACATATAGAGGACTGTATGTCAAGGAGTATGACTCCGCAACCGGTCTTCCGAAGGTTATCAATGTAGGCGGAATATGGAACATGAGCACCTTTACATGCACCGGTATCAAGGTAAGACTTGTCGTAGTGGACGGGAACATGAATCCTGTCAAGGAAATGTGGACCGCGACTCTTCCTGAGCTGGCACCAACCTACTATGCCTATTATTATGACATAAGACTGACGGATTACGGAAATGTCGAGGAAGGATATTCGCTCATTTCGCAATATTATGACTCAAGTTGCAGCGAGTGGAAACTGATCCGGGCGGGATGGGAGACAGACGGCGTCGACCGTATCGTTCTTGTACATGAAGTGCCGGTAGACAGGAATGTCTCCTTGAAATATGATAATGCCACTGGTATCATTACCTTGCAGACCGATGATGACCTTACTATAACCTGCACATGTGACGGCAGGACGGTAAGCGTTGTCCCGGGCGGAAATGGAAAGTATACGATACAGACTGACAGGACTGAATTGTCTGAGTATTCAATCAAACTTGCAAAAGATGGGAAAGAGAAGATTCTGACGGTGAAGGCAGGTAAAAATCAGGAGGAAAACTAATGGAAAAGATATTCAGATACGCATTTTATGCCATATTCGCAGTCACCGTGTGCGGATGCGAATTGTTCGGAGATGTGTTCGAACCGTCATATGTAATGTTGGAGAATGGGGACCAGGGAACTGTTGATGCAGGGCCTCAGGAGGCGACGTTTACAATAGCCATCAAGTCAAATGCTGACTGGACTGCGGATTCTGATAAGAACTGGTGCAAGTCCTCTCGGGTTGATAATGACGTTCTTGTTATTTCAGTTGATGAGAATACGACAGATTACCAGAGGACTGCGTATGTTACGGTCAAGACTAAGGACGAGGTGGGAAAGTTGGAAATCAAGGTTATCCAGAAGGAGGGGAACAAGGTTTCCGTTTCAAAAGGAACATATCACGAGATTCCGGTGGAAGGCGGGACCTTTGACGTTACCTTGCAGTATAATGTGGCATATCAGGTGCAGATACCACAGGATGTGACATGGATCCATGAGGTTAAATCCAAGGTGCTGTCTACAAAAGTCCATACGTTCACAGTAGATGAGAATACGACAGGACTTGACAGAAGTTCCAGAATATCATTTACATATCCGGACAGCGGCATTTCGCAGCAGGTTACGGTGAAGCAGGCGGGAAAACTTCCTAAAAGGCAGTTCGGTTTCAAGGTGGTTCATTCCAACATGTCATTCAGGAAACCTGTCATGACCGGTGACTTTACGGGTAGTGTGTATTGGCAGCCGGGCCAGAGTTCGGCACTCGGAGCATATTCGGAATATACATATCCGCAAAGCGGAGAAAAAACCGTTACCTTCGATCTTTTCGGTCAGGCGGAAGAGTTTACAGTCGAATTCCAGAGCATCGAAGGAATCCTGGAAATCGACTTCTCCGGCATGTAGATTTATTTCCTTGTGGCAATCCTTACCGCCAAAGCCAGCAGAAGAAGCACAAAAATGAATGTGCACACGCGGCCTGTTATGTCTCCGTGCGTTACATAGAAAGTCATGTCGTCACGAAGCGGCAACTGACCTGAAATTACGGCCTGCTCCCACCATGGAGTGGGCTGCATTATTTCTCCGGACGGGCTGATGATGGCGCTGATTCCAGTATTGGCGCAGCGTGCGATCGCGCGTCGTGTCTCTATCGCACGGAGCGAGGCATAACTCAGATGCTGCTTGTATCCGGGGGTGTCACCCCACCATGCGTCGTTGGTGATGATGGTCATTGCCCGCGCCCCCTTGCGGATATAGTCGGTGTAATACTCTCCGAACACGGATTCATAACATACCGCACAACCCACAGGCACCTCTCCGGCATGCAGCAGGCTGATTTCATCCTGTCCCACACATCTTCCCATGACCCCGCCGAGCATGTCGTCTATCTTGCAGAACAGGGCCGGGTACGGGGTCATCTCCACAGCAACAACCAGTTTGCTCTTATGGAAGATCTCTGTCTGCGCCTGTCCGTCGATCATCAGCGCCGAGTTGTGCGATTCCACCCAAAGACCGTCTCCCATGCTTCGGGCATTGTAAGAAGGTGCGTCAGGGGAGAATATGTAGTCATATGAAGACGCTCCGAAAAGCATGCTGACCCCGGGATAGTCCTTAAGGAAGGTTGTGAAGCGTCTCCATGTGCGGCTGCGCTCGTACTGTCCTACGATAATGTCGCCTGTAAATGTCTCAGGTGCGACCACCAGAAGCGGACCTGCCAGAGAATCACCCTTGCGGGATGCCAATGCCTTGGCGAGTTGGGCCTCCATAATGGCGTTCTGCTGGTCTTGGGTCATTGCGGTAAACTTGTTGTAAGGATCGATGTTAGGCTGTACGATAACCACCGGCAGTTTTGCTTCGGCTTCCATATTGTAGCGCCTTCCGATAAAGGGCGAGATGACAAACGGAATGACCAGGATTCCTGTCAGCCCAGCGATGGCAGCGGTCTTTGCCTTCCAATTCCAGGTGAATATTCTTCCGTCAGAAAGAGATACAAGCAGACCGAATATGCCCAGATTGGCCGCCCACACCCAAAGCGAGCCTCCCAATGCACCGGTGAACTCATACCACTGCACAGCCCATGTGCTCCTTGCAAACGAATTGCCCAGCACCAGCCATGGCCATGAAATCTCGGCATCGAAATAGAACCTCTCCCAGGCTATCCACATGACCATCAGGAAGATATAAGGCAGTGCCCCCGAAAATTTCTTCTTGCTCAGTCGGAAGAGTCCGAAAATCAGGGACATCTGGAAGGCATTGGCGAAGATGGCGAAAATACCGCCTCCGACAGTGGCGTTGCACACCCAGAAGGTGGTGATCGCATTCCAGAGCACAAAGCAGCAGTAGTGATATATCCATACACGTCTGGTGCCGCCCAGGGTGGCTATCCTGTCCATGCACAGGAGCGGCACGAGACCGATAAGGGCAAATGGACCACAGTGAGGTATAAGGTAGGGAATTGACATAAGGATGGCCGATGCGATGGTCAATCCCCATAGAAGTCTATTGTTTCTGTTCATACTCATAGTTAAAATCGTGACAAAAATAAGAAATATTTAGTACTTTTGTGAGATTTAACTTATTTGGGAGAATAGATGGAATTTTTCGTGGACATATTGAAGGGCTTCTTTGTGGGACTTGCGGCGTCTGTTCCTATGGGACCTATCGCTATTCTTGTCGTACAGAAGACCCTGAGCAAGGGACACAGGTCTGGCTTCTTTACAGGGCTTGGGGCGAGTGTTGTCGATACCCTCTATGCGATAGTGGCGATCTTTGCCCTGGCCTTTGCACAGAGTTTCATAGACAAGCATGAGAATATCATCTATCTTGCAGGAGGTCTGATCCTGATGCTGATCGGCCTTTCCATGGCATTGTCCAACCCGTTCAGGAACAAGAAGAAGGTTGATGGCAAGAAGTCATCCTTCTCTTCCACAGATTTTTTGCAGGCGATTGCAATGGGCATCTCGAACCCGATGGCGATTTTTGTGATTTTCGCACTTTTTGCCTTTGTGGGTATCACAGACCAGACTCCTCGTTCATGGAATGTCGCTCCGATAATACTGTCCGTCAGCGCCGGTACAGTTGTCTATTGGTTCTTTTTTTCGTGGGCTCTCAGTCATTTTCAGGACAAGTTCAGCCTGAGAACCATCCTGTGGGCGAGCAGGGTCATGGGTGCGATTGTCATAATTGTGGGCCTCGTGCTTGTGGGCAAGGGTGTTTTCAATGTCCTTTTCCTGAATGAACCTTTACAGTAATTATTTATAAAGTGATATATGGCTAAGAAGAAGGTATGTAAGAAACCGTGGATGGAGATTCTGCTGCACATCGCTGCGGGAGTCGCTCTTGCTGTGCTGCTGTTCCTGTTTGTGAAGGTTTCGCTCAATTTATATACAAGGCACGGAAAGGAACTTGTGGTGCCGGATTTTTCAAATATGACATATCAGGAGGCGGCCTCGCTGGCAAAAAAGCATCATATGAGGGTGACTGTGACTGATTCTGTTTTTCTCAAAAGGATGAAGAGAGGCGCGGTGTATAGACAAAGTCCCGCTCCAGGCAGTCATGTGAAGAAAGACAAACTCGTGACTCTTACCATAAATGCCAAGAATCCCAGGACCATCACCATGCCTGATCTTGTCGGTCTGTCCATGCGTCAGGCAAAGGCGGAACTTCTGTCAAGAGGGTTGATGCTCGGTCATCTGATCTATAAGCAGGATATGGCAACAAACAATGTTCTCCAACAGTTGTGTGATGGCGTTGAAATCGAGCCGGGAACAGCGTTGGTAAGTTCCTCGTCCATCGATCTGGTTGTGGGACTCAATGGTCGTGACTGCGATACCTATGTCCCTGATGTCATCGGATTGAAGCAGATGAGCGCTGTGGGCGTGGTACAGGATAATTCCTTGAATATCAAGACTCTGCGTTTTGATGAGACTGTCAGGGATTATGATGATAGTCTCAATGCATTAGTATGGCGCCAGATACCTGAGCCGTCGGACAGCATCAGTGTGAGCATGGGCTCGGAGGTTACCTTGTATCTGACCATCGATGAGAACAGGATACCGGTTAAGGAGGAGGTCGTTCAATGATGAAGGATAATGAATTTTTCGATTTTGACGATGCTCAGATAGACGGTTTCGATTCGTCGAGGTTGCCTGATGACGTGGCGTCCGAAGATGAACAGCAGGAAATGTTCGAGCATTATCGCTTTGACATTTCCTCTGGTCAGGAACCTATGCGTGTGGATAAATATCTGGCCACCCACATGGAATATACCTCCCGTCACCGCATCCAACTTGCCATCAAGGCCGAATATATCCGTGTAAACGACAAGATTGTCAAGGCCAATTATGTGGTTCGTCCCGGTGATGTGATCAAGTTCGTCATGCCTTACCAGAGACGCGGTCTTGAAATCCTTCCGGAAAACATACCTTTGAACATAGTATATGAAGATGATGATGTCCTGGTGATCAACAAGGAACCGGGTATGGTCGTGCATCCTGGTCATGGGCATTTCAGCGGCACCCTTGTCAACGCTCTTGCCCATCATCTCGGGATTTCTCAGGATGCTGACGCCCAGGACGAAAGGATGGGCGTGCTGGTGCATCGCATAGACAAGGACACCTCAGGACTGCTTGTCGTGGCCAAGAACGACGAGGCACAACTTGACCTTGCCAAACAGTTCTTCGTGCACTCCATCGAGCGCCGCTATGTCGCGATAGTCTGGGGCAATCTCAAAGAGGATGAGGGTACAATAACCGGCAACATCGGCCGGGACCCCAACGACCGCCTCCGTTTCAGGGTCTTCCCTGACGGCGACTACGGAAAGCATGCGGTCACCCATTACAGGGTCCTTGAACGTTTCGGCTATGTCACTGTCGTGGAGTGCCGTCTGGAAACCGGCCGCACCCACCAGATCCGCGTACATTTCAACTGGATCGGCCACCCGCTCTTCAACGACGAGAGATACGACGGCGCTGAAATCCGCAAGGGTACCATATATGCAAAATACCGTCAGTTCATCGAGAACTGCTTCAAACTCCTCCCTCGTCAGGCCCTCCACGCCAAGACCCTCGGCTTCGTCCACCCGAAGACAAAACAGACGGTCCGCTTTGACTCCACGCTACCCCCTGACATGCAGGCACTTATCGATAAATGGAGAAAGTATTCCGAGAACATGACGCAGTTTCTGGAAGAAGAATGACAAAACTCTTTGATATTCCGAAAATTATCTCTATTTTTGCGCGCTTTTTGACCGAAAGCGCGCTTTTCATTAAGCCGCCCAGGCGAGCACAGTAAATAATGTTTAACCCACTAATTTGTTTTTTGATTTTTAATCATGGAAGAAAACAAGACAATTGTTGAGGTTGCTCCAGAGGCAGTTGAGGCAACTCCAGCAGTAGAAGAAACCAAGAAGAGCGTTCTCAACGCTTCAGTTGCTCCAGAGGATTTCGACTGGGATGCGTTCGAGAATGACGATGTTTACGGCGGTTCTGTAGAGGCAATCGCTGAGCAGTACAACCAGACACTTTCAAAGGTAGTTGAAGGTGAAGTTGTTGAGGGTGTTGTTACAGCCATCAGCAAGAGAGAGGTTATCGTGAACATCGGTTACAAGAGCGAGGGTGTCATCATGGCTCCTGAGTTCCGTTACAACCAGGACCTCGCAGTAGGTGACAAGGTTGAGGTGTTCGTTGAGAGCACAGAGGACAAGAAAGGTCAGCTTATCCTTTCACACAAGAAGGCACGCCAGCTCCGTTCTTGGGATATGGTAAACGCTGCATTCAATGCAGACGAGATCGTAAAGGGTTACGTGAAGACACGTACAAAGGGTGGTATGATCGTCGATGTATTCGGAATCGAGGCTTTCTTGCCAGGTTCACAGATCGACATCAAGCCTATCCGCGACTACGATCAGTATGTTGACACAACTATGGACTTCAAGATCGTCAAGATCAACCACGAGTTCCGCAATGTAGTTGTATCACACAAGGCACTTATCGAGGCTGAACTCGAGCAGCAGAAGAGCGAGATCATCGGCAAACTCGAGAAGGGTCAGGTACTCGAGGGAACAGTCAAGAACATCACAGGTTACGGTGTATTCGTTGACCTCGGCGGTGTTGACGGACTTATCCACATCACAGACCTTTCATGGGGACGTATCAACCATCCGGAGGAAGTTGTTGCACTCGATCAGAAGATCAACGTGGTTATCCTCGACTTCGATGAGTCCAAGAAGAGAATCGCTCTCGGTCTCAAGCAGCTTACAGCACATCCTTGGGATCTTCTTGACGCTGACCTCAAGGTTGGTGACAAGGTTAAGGGTAAGGTTGTCCTCATCGCTGACTACGGTGCATTCGTTGAGGTTGTACCAGGCGTAGAGGGTCTTATCCACGTATCAGAAATGTCATGGTCTCCAAGACTCCACATCGCTTCTGACTTCCTTAAGGTAGGTGACGAGGTTGAGGCTCAGGTGCTTACTCTCGACCGCGAGGAGAAGAAGATGTCACTCGGTCTCAAGCAGCTTGTTGCTAACCCTTGGGAGAATATCCGCGAGAAGTATGCTGTAGGTTCACAGCACACTGCAACAGTTCGCAACATCACCAACTTCGGTGTATTCGCTGAACTTGAGGCGGGAATCGAGGGACTCGTACACATCGGTGACCTTTCATGGACAAAGGTTAAGCATCCGTCAGAATTGTTCGCAGCAGGTGACTCTATCGAGGTTGTAGTTCTTGACATCGATGAGGAGAACCACAAACTCTCACTCGGTCACAAGCAGCTCCTTCCTAACCCATGGGATGAGATCGAGGCTAAGTATGCAGTAGGAACTGTAGTTGAGGCTAAGATCGTTTCTGTAAACGACAAGGGTGCAGTTGTTGAACTTGAGGGCGACGTTGATGCATTCTGCTTCAACCGCGAACTTGCCAAGGAAGACGGCACAATGCCTATCTCCGGTGAGACTCTTGCATTCAAGGTTATCGAGCTTAAGAGAAACGCCAAGAAGGCTACCCTCTCACACGCGAAGACTTACGCTGCTGCTGTAGAGGAAAGAGCACAGAAGGCTGCTGCTGAGGTGGAGAACACCAAGAAGGCAGTGAAGAAGATCAACTCAAGCGTAGAGAAGACTACTCTTGGTGACCTCGATGCTCTTGCAGCTCTTAAGAGCCAGCTCGAGAACAAGTAATTTTCACTTGATATCATTAAGGTGTCCGGATGATTTTCATTCGGACATTTTTTTGTCATTTCGATCGCCCTTTTTGTCATTTCTTTCGCTAAAGCTCAAGCGACTTCGTCGATTACGAGCGAAGTCGAGAAATCTTTTACTATCTTTGCACAAATTTGACTGCGAATGAAATCAATGACAGAAAGGCATCGCTATATCCTTGACCAATTGAAAAGGAATGGCTATGTCAAGGTGGTGGACCTTGCCCAACAGCTCGATGTGTCCGCTGCAACAATAAGAAAGGATCTTACTATTCTTGAAAACAAGAAACTTCTTCATCGTACCCACGGAAGCGCGTCTCCTCTCCGTTCGAATGTGATCGATCTGCCGGTGCAGGAGAAGAGCAGCCTGAATGCGGATAAGAAGGAGGCTATAGCGCGTGCTGCAAACGAACTGATACAGGATGGGGATTCGATCCTTCTGACATCCGGGTCCACGATAGAGACTTTTGCAAAACTTCTCACACCGAAAGGTTCTCTAAGTGTTGTCACCCCGTCGATCAGAGTCGGAATATATCTGAGTGAGAAGGAAAATCTGAACATCATGATGCTCGGGGGACGGCTTATAGTAAAATCCTTGTCTGTCCGCGATTCGTACACTGAGGAAGGACTCAAGTATGTCAGGTGCAGCAAGGCTTTCTTCAGCTGCGACGGATTTGATTTCGATGGAGGTGTGACGACGGCATTTGTCGCTGAGGCAAAAGTCACGGATTCGATGCTTAATGTAGCCTCGGAAGTCATTCTTCTGGCGGACTCCACCAAACTGGGAAAGAGCGGTTTTGGAAAGATTTGCGATATCGCTCGTGTGGACACGCTCATAACGGATTCGGGAATCCCTCAACCGATAAAGAGAAAGTTCGAGGAAGAGGGTGTTAAAGTCATAATAGCGAAATAGATACGCTTGAATAAGCTTTTTGCCGCGGTGCTAATTGAATTAAGCATCGCGGCTTTCGTTTTTATGTATAAAAAGTTTTGAAAACGAAAATAAATCTCTATATTTGTTGCGAAATCGAAATCGCAACTTATGAAGAAGATTGTTCTTGTTTTATCGCTTTCAGTATTCTTTGCTGCTACAGTAGCGGCTCAGCATCGCGCTGACCGTCAGCAGCTTAGTGATCCGGCATCTTCAACTATGATTCTCCTGGGGGACCCTCAGGCATACGTCAAGTATGATCTGAATCAGCCGCTGCTCGATCTGCAGATGTCATGGATATATGACAATGTGGAGCATCTTAACATGAAGGCTGTCCTTTGTGTGGGTGATCTTGTTGAGCAGAATGACAACAATGCGCTTGACCGAAATATGCTCAATCAGACAAGCAGGCAACAGTGGGAAGCTGTATCGAGGTCTTTTGAGTGGATAGACGGCAAGGTGCCTCATCTTCACTCTCCGGGTAACCATGACTATGGTTTCAAACATTCCGAGGATGAACATACGTTCTTCCCGGATTATTTCACATCCGAACGTCAGGGAAAAGTGCTGCTTGACTGTCTTGTAGCGGAGTATCCTAATCGCGAAGGCCGCGCTTCTCTTGAGAATGCCGCTTTCGAGTTCTCTCTTCCAGGCTGGACCCGCAAGATACTGGTCATCACATCCGAGTTCGCACCAAGCGATGGGGCTGTTCAGTGGGCCAAGACACTTTGCCAGTCAGATAAATATAAGGATCACATTGTCATTTATATGACCCACTCATATATGGCGTGCCATGGTCGTTGCAGGAATGCCTTGATACCGACCGAAAAATATCCTCTTACTCAGAAGCCTGGAAACAATTCCGGAGTGCAGCTTTGGGAAAAACTGTTCAGTCAGGTCCCTAACATACGTCTTGTACTTTGCGGTCACCATGGACACGGTCTTGACAAGAAGACCAGGAAAGATGTGTATGAGAACAACGTCGGTTGGAGAGTTGACAAGAACGGTTCCGGTGCTGATGTCTATCAGATGATGTTCAACGTCCAGACCCTCGGAGGCGGATGGGAAGGCAATGGCGGCGACTGCTGGCTCCGTATTCTTGAGTTCATGCCTGACGGCACGACGGTCAAAGTCCGTACTTATTCACCTTTGTTCGGAATATCCCCGCTTACGAAACATCTTGCTCATCGGACCGGCGGGTTGGATCAGTTCGAATTCAAATTATAACCTAAATATAATATATGTTGAAAGCTAAATTTTTACCGCTTGTTGTCATCTTGCTCCTTGCATCATGTCAGGAGAAGATGATTTTCAAGCTTTCGGATGACCCTGGTTATGTGGAGAATCCGATACTCTCTGTCAAGGCTCTTGACGGAGACAGATGGATTGAAGGGCATATCGATGAGGAGACGAAGACTATTGATTTTCAGTTTCGGGTTATCGAGGATCTCAGCAACGTATCCATGAAGGTCGAGCTGAATGGAAAATGGCCTCAGATGGTCAGTCCGGAGGCTCCTGTTTTTGAGGCAGATCTTAATAATCTGTTCAAGATCAGCGTCAATGATGGTGTGGATCTCATCAATTATGAGGTTACTGCAGCCAGATACGACTTTGTAAAAGGCGTTACTCTCGTCATGGGGGAGGCAACTATTGAGTGTGATGTCAATTATCTTTCCGCGTATGGAAAGTTCAACAGCAAATATCTTTATTCGGATCTGACTGATATCAAAGTTGAGGTTGAGCTCGCAGACAACACTCTCCTGCTGCATGATGAGACTGAATTGGCGGCCATAGACTTTACACAGGCCGGCGAGAGTCTGAATCTCAAGATAAAGGACACCGTCACGGGACACATCAAGACCCTGGCCATTACTGCTGTTCCGGGGGATGTCGTGTCCCTTGATGAGGCTTGGTCTGATGTTACTGCTTCTTATAAGAAGGAACATGGACTTTCCACTCTGTCCCCGGATGTCAGAATATATGTCAATGAGTCGTTGAATAATACAACCGGCAATATAGGTTATCTTATGACAATTCCTGCAGGAATGGTCGAAATGAAGGTGCTGGAGAAATCCCATCTTGGAAGTGATGAGGCGGCTAAGATCTCATCAGTAGTCCGCAGCAACCGTGATTATTCTGTATTCTTCTATCTGCAGGGGCCGGCGGTGTGGCATATAGACGGTTCTACAGCCTCGTCCGGGCATATACATTATAGTCCTCTGGCATATTCTTCCGGTGAGGTGCTTCGCCAGGAAGGTTGGGGAGGAAGTGCCGAAAACATGATGTATGCTCCGGCTCTTGCGGTCAAGGACGGAAAGGCCATGATCGCTCCCGCAAAGACAGATATGGCGGCCGGCAAGCTTTATAGATATGAAGATGCACAGGGTACAGGTCAGCAGGACTGGTCTGATGTCGATTGCGCAATAGGCGGATATTTCCTAATTGTTAAAGACGGTGATAATCTTATTACAGGACGAGGAGATGTTTTCGTCCAGTATAGTCATGCATGGAGGTCTTTCCCGGGATATGACAGTGACGGGAACTGCCTTCTGACCAACTTTGCTTCTCCTAGCTGGTCTGCCTCAGTGCCGGTTACAACTCACGATGCCCTCCGCATATCCCGCCATGCCGTGGGAGTCACTTCACGCGGAGATCTTGTGCTCTTCTCGGCTGAGAAATATGAGAATACCCATAATCAGGGACAGGGAAGATTCAATGGCATGAACGGCGACGACGCCAAAGACCAGTTTGGAGTGACATTGTCGGAACTCTCATATATCATGTCGGAAATGGGATGTTCGGAAGCGATGACTCTCGAAGATGCCGCATGGTGCTCGTTTGTTCTTCAGGACAATGGCGACAGAGGCCACGACCTGTTCATGGTCAATCGCCGCTGGACATTCTCAACCGGAGAGAGAAGAGCAGAAAGTGATGAGTATGTTAATCTGGCAATCGCCTGCTTCAAATAATCAGACTTATGAAAAACATTATATCAAAAATCAATGCATTCGTGCTGGCCTTGCTTCTGGCTGTGCCGGCCTTTGCCCAGAATGCGCAACGCCAGATTTCCGGAACCGTCACTGACGGGACAGGTCTGCCGGTGATCGGTGCTGCTGTCATGGTGCCCGGAACTGCAATAGGTGCCGTAACTGATGTGGACGGACGCTATGTCCTTGATATCTCTTCTGATGTAAAGACCATCGAAATATCAAGTATCGGATATGTCACATCAATAATCGCTCTCACACAGTCGGCAGTGTATGACGCAGTCCTTGCAGATGACACACAGACTCTCGAGGAAGTTGTGGTGGTCGGATACGGTACGCAGAAAAAGTCTAATCTGACAGGTGCGGTTTCGACAGTAAGCTTCGAGAAGATCGGTGCAGATTCAAGACCGATGTTCAATGTCAATCAGGCTCTTTCCGGTGCAATCCCGGGACTTCAGGTCATGCAGGGGTCCGGTAATCCTTACGAGGAGGGCTTCTCGATGATTGTACGCGGTACCGGTACTCTCAACTCTGCAGGTCCTCTTGTGCTGGTGGATGGAATGGAACAGGGTATGGGTAACATAAATCCGGCTGACATCGCTTCCATTACAGTGCTCAAGGATGCTGCCTCCTGTGCCATCTATGGTAACCGTGCCGCCAACGGTGTCGTTCTCGTGACCACCAAGAACGGTTCGACAGACGGAAAGATAGAGGTTGCCCTGGATGCCACATGGTCGCTCAACCAGCCGTTCAAGATCATTCCTACCGTTTCGGATTATGCCACATACATGGAACTGATGAATGAATCATCAATAAATGTCGGTAGTTCGCGTGTGTTCCAGCAGTCAACAATCGATGCGTGGAGAGAGGCTAAGAAAGATCCATGGGGACGAGCACTCTCCGGATACTATAACTACATGGCCTATCCGAACACAGACTGGTGGGATGTCATATACCAGAACAAACTCATGCAGAAATATGCAGTAAGTGTGAACGGAAAGGAGAAAAGGACCGGTTACAACCTGAGTTTCTCATTCATAGACAACCCGGGTATCATCGAGAATACCGGTTACAAGCGTTTCTTTGCGAGAGTCAACCTCTATTCTGATATTACGGAGTGGCTGAGAGTCGGAACCCGCATCTGGGGATACCGTACGGATCAGGACAAGAGCAATGTCGGCTCCCTGACATCCATCAACACCCAGAAGATGGTTCCAGGTATCTATCCTTATTCCAAGTCCCTTGACCTGTATGGCGGTCCGGAAGCAAACGAGGAGGATCCGCAGTCACACAACCCTCTGTGGGACATGAACTCCACACGAGGATATACGCTGAACACCCAGCTCTTCTCAGATTTTTATGTGAAACTCAAGTTCCTGAAGCACTTCTCATACGACTTCGACTTCTTCTATAAGGATTATCGTCAGGAAGAGCAGTCGGTTGACAATGAGTTCGGAAAATACAGTTTCTCAAATGACCAGTATGTGATTCCGGATAAGGATCCTTCAACTCTTCATACCTATATGTATAACAAGAGGGAGAATCAGGTGAAGCTCTCTCAGGTTCTCAACTACTCCCAGTCTTTCGGCAAGCATGATGTGGCGGCCATGGTTGGTTATGAGCAGCTTACATTCAAGTACAATGACTTCAGCACAGACAAGCTGGGACTTTCCGAGCCGTCGATAGGTGACCTGAATGCAGCTGTAGAGCCTTATTCGTCAAGCGGTTACAGGACAGAATATGCATCGCGTTCATTCTTCGGAAGGGCGACGTATGCTTATGACGGGAAATACCTTTTCGAGGCCAATCTCCGTTACGACGGTTCGTCCCGTTTTGCACCTGAATACCGTTGGGGCTTCTTCCCGTCATTCTCTGCAGGATGGCGTATCAGCGAAGAGCCTTGGATGAAGGACATCAATGGACTGGAGAACCTGAAGCTCCGTGCTTCATGGGGTAAGTTGGGAAACAACTCCATCGGCAACTATGACTGGCAGTCAACCTACGGTACTACCAAATATTCTTTCGGTGGAGAAATCGTCAACGGCCTTTCAATCACTGCGATAAAGAACTATGCCCTCACCTGGGAGGAGACTGCGGTTGCCAATGTCGGTGTGGATTTCGGAGTGCTTGACAATCGTCTTACCGGTACAGTTGACCTGTACAACAAGGTCACTTCAGGAATCCTCTATACTCCATCCATGTTCATGGTTATGGGTAACGCATCCGCTCCTAAACAGAATATTGCCGAGGTCACCAACCGCGGTATCGAACTCGAACTCGGATGGCGGGATCAGATCGGAAAGGATTTTCATTACTCGATTTCAGCCAATGTGTCTTTGAACCGCAACAGGGTCAGCAAATACAACGGAACTCTGAAAGAAGGATGGGAAACCGATCCTCAGACCGGCGAAAAAGTCTGGACCACAAATATCGGAGATGTCTCTACCGGTTCGACGACAAGAGTTATCGAAGGACATCAGATAAATGAGTTCTACCTTCCGGATGTATATAAGGGAAGCGGTACATATTGGAATGCTGATGGTTCAGTCAATAAAGACGGCGGTCCTGCGGATGGTATGATCCGTACGGTAAACGATATGGAATGGCTCAGGGCCATGATCGATGCCGGCTACAGTTTCTATCCTCAGCAGGATATAGGAAAAGCAAAGCTCTGGTACGGTGAGTACATATATGCGGATGCCAACGGTGACGGTCTTTACGGAACGACCTATGACAGCCGTTTCCAGAATGTCTCGACCACTCCTAAGTATAACTATGGTCTCCAGTTCAGCCTCGGATGGAAGGGACTTGACTTCTCGATGAGCTGGTCAGGTGCAGCCGGATTCTGCATCTATTACTATCGTCAGGCGACAAACTCAAGTGCCACGACCTACGGATATGCAATCCCTCAGTCAGTGGCGGACGATCACTATTTCTTCGATCCTAAGAATCCGACCGACCCACGCACGAACATAAATTCGAAGCAGCCTCGTCTTGCATATCTTTCATCTACCCAGAGTGGTGCATCCTCGTCGCTCCATCTTGAGAAGGGCGACTTCCTCAAGCTCAGGAATGTCAACCTTGGATATACTCTCCCATCAAAATGGACAGAAAAGGTCAAGATGAAGAAACTGAGAGTCTATGTGTCAGGTGAGAACCTTTTCGCAATCACAGGTTTCTCAGGAATGGACCCTGAAATGCGTTCTACTGCAGGTTATTCGACCATGCGCCAGTATGCTGCGGGTATAAACATTACATTTTAATGATGGAGGACAATACGGATGAAAACAAATAAGATAATTCTTTCAATTGCTGCGTTTGTATCGGGAATGTTCTTCGTTTCCTGCGATCTTGACATGCTCGATACCAAATCTACCTATCAGGTGGGTAGCGCAAATGTATGGGAAAAGGCCTCGTTGGCGAGGCTGGCTGTAAACGGGATATACAGTGAGTTCTATCTACGTGCATCTGCAAGCAGCGGTACCAACAACAGCTGGAGAATCATGAACGAGGCATACTCTTCTGTCATGGATACCGACAGGAACTGGAACAGCAACCAGGGCGTCTGCTATGGTTCCGGCACTCCTGCAAGTGGTGTGTTCTCGAACATGTTCAAGTACTATTACACTTTCGTATTCAGGGCGAACGATGTGATCACCCATATCGATCAGGTGCCTGATATGGAACCGGAGGAAAAGGCCCGTCTCAAATCTGAGGCCAAGTTCTTCCGTGCTTACGCATATTTCAATCTGAATGTGCTCTGGAGAGGAGTTCCTCTTTATCTTGAGTATATCGAGGATGCAGGTACCGCAAAACGCCCTCGTTCTACCGAGATCCAGGTATGGGATGCGATAATTGCAGATTATACGGATTGCATCAATAATCCGGATCTGCCTGACCGTTATATGGCCGGTGACGGTGCCTATGGTCGTGTAACCAAGGGTGCGGCCTATGCTTACAGGGGCCAGGCTTATCAGTTCATGGCTGCGAGGACCGGTGACGATGAATACTACAAGCTTGCCCTTGCTGACTTTGAAGCGCTTGAAAAGATGGGCTTCTCGCTCTTTACCGCAGCTGGTGCAGACAGCTTCAAGCAGCTTTTCAAACCTGCAAACGAGCAGTGCGACGAGATGATATTCTCCATCCAGTGCGTAGAGCTTTCCGGCATGGGTAACCCTCGCGCAATGCTTTTCGGAAACAGAGGAACATATACCGGTGACAAGGGTGCATGGAACAACTTCATTCCGAATCCTGCTTATGTCGAGTCGTTTGAAAATGCCGACGGATCTCCGTTCGATTGGGAAGACTATTGCCCGGGCTACAGCAACATGACTCCTAAGCAGAGGTCGGTGTTCTTCCTCAGAAATGGAATGACTGACGAAGAAAAGGTCAATATGACCGCTTACGGTGCTGACATGAGCAAATATGACCAGTACGGCAACGAAGACCGCATAAAGAAGGCTTATTCAAAGCGCGACCCGCGACTGGCAATGGCCATAATCACTCCTTACTCAGTATATAACGGAGGAATCAGCGGTGTGGCTTATGACTTCACTCTCCGCTGGCCTTACAGAGGGGAAGGTTCGACATATCGTGACCTCCGCACGGATACCAATTCTATGTACTACTATCTGTGGCGCAAGTATGTTCCGGAGGGACTGGAACACTCATTTACCTGGACTTACAAGATGGACCTCATCCTTTGCCGTTATGCCGAGATTCTTCTGCGTCGTGCAGAGTGCCTTTGCGAACTGGACCGTCTGGATGAAGCGATAGCTCTTGTCAACAAGGTAAGAGAGCGTGCCGGTCATGTGCTTCTGAACGATGCTGCCCATCCGGCTACCGAAGTGACAGGTCAGGACAATCTGCGTGAGCGTATCCGCAAGGAGTTCTATTGGGAGCTGGGTGGAGAAGACAGCATGTACTTCAATGAGCTGCGCTGGGGCACATGGATCGACATGAAGTTCCGTGACAGGACAGCCGGAAAGACAAATGCGGCACTCAATACCAATGGCCTGATGCAGGTGTGGGGTGAGCCGACATACACATGGTACTGCTTGGGTGACTATGTGCAGATCTGGCCGATTCCTGCTAAGGAGCGTGAGATGAATTCAAGCCTTACCCAGAATCCGGGATGGATTGACTAACAAGCATAAAACAAGATATATGAATACAAGAATTTACATAAGCCTGGTTGCTCTCTCAGCTCTTCTATCCGTATCATGTGCGGAGAAGATTGTCGATGAGAGACCGATAAAGACTAACAATGACGTGGGATTTACCACAGTCATATATCAGAATCCGGTCATCCGTAACAACTGTCCTGACCCGAGTGTGTTTGACGACCGTGAGCGTTCCGGATATTTCTATGCCATAAGTACTCAGAACGGTACAAGCGACACCGAGACAGTTGTTTACATGCCGATCTACCGTTCCAAGGATATGGTGAACTGGGAGTTTGTGGGCAATGCGTTCGGGGAGGATTCCAAAGGCGTAGGGCTCCGCCCTCAGTGGGTGCCGGACACCAGAATATGGGCTCCTGATATGGAATATGATGAAATCAACAACCGTTACTGCCTGTATTATGCGGAAGGACACTGGGACACTCCTTCACTTTCTGCTGTAGGAGTGGCGGTGTCGAACAGCCCTACAGGCCCTTATACCTGGGAAAATGTACCGGATCTCAATCCTAATGCAAATGCACACGGAATGCTCGTGGACTATAAGAGTCAGGGAGTGACCAATTCCATTGACGGCAACCTTATCCGCGATGCTGCCACTGGGGAAAAGTACCTCTTCTGGGGAAGTTTCGGTGCAAAGTCCGGAGTATGGGCAATAAAGCTTACCGATGATGGACTGGCTATCGCTCCAGGCGCTAAAAAGACCCAGATAGCTTATAGTATGGAAGGTACTTATGTGCATTACAATCCCAAGACCAGATATTACTATTGCTTCGGCTCCAAAGGCTCCTGCTGCAACGGAAAGAATTCGACCTACCATATTGTGGTGGGACGCTCGGAGAATATTCTCGGACCGTATGTGGGAAGAGACGGCAAGACCATGCTTTCGACTGCATTTGACAACGCCAAGAACACCATAATGTCCAATCCTGACGGAAACTATTTTGCCGGCACAGGACACAATGCAGAGATCATCACAGATGATGCAGGACAGAACTGGATGTTCTACCACGCATATTGGCAGGGCAACAACTACAGCGGCCGCTGTATGAATATGGACCAGATCGTATGGACTGACGACGGATGGCCAAGTTTCACCACAGCCCATCCTACTGAAGTGAAGACATACGGTCCTAAATGGAAGAAGGGCGGTAAGGTTGAGGATACTACGACCCAGCCGGAGCAGACACCGGAACCGGAGCAGACTCCGGAGCCGTCAGCAGTTCCTCTCAAGAAGGACTGTGGCGACTGCCGCAATACAAGTCAGTGGGATGGCGTTATGCCTGAGGACGAATAATTAAAATTATCGGATATATGGATTTTATCAATAAACTTTTAACCCTTTTCTGCACATCAGCAGCAATATTGTCATGTGTAAAGGAGGTTGATGCTCCACAGGCGGGTGCAAGACCTCAGACACAGGATGGTACGCCGGAGCTGTGTGACACTGAATTTGCAGGAATCATAGACAAGTTGAATGGGGAGTGGATTCATGATGCCTCGGTTCTGGTTTATGATGGTGTGTCAGAGAACCCCGTTTCGTATAAGGTTTCGGAGATTTCAGATGATGGATACTGCATTCTGACAGGTCAGGTGTATAATACCTCGGAGATGTATTTTGCACTGTATCCGGCCGAAGGCTTTGCTGATTTTGACAATGGAACTGTTACGGTTTCAGTTCCTGTGCAGCAGGAGCCTCACCAGGAGAATATATGTCTTGCTGCAGCAGTGTCAAGCGACAATACATTGACCTTCAGCCCGATGGCCTCTTATGTAACCTTGAAGGTCATTTCGGACAACATCCGTTCGGTGTCCATTACTGCTGCAGAAGGCGAGTTCCTTGCCGGAACATACACCACGACTGTCTATGAACCCTATGTTGTCATATCTGATGATGTGACAAGGGAGATAACCTTCTCCTCTGCAGAAGGAAATATTGCCAGAGGGGAGTATTATGTTCAGGTTCTTCCTGGAGATTATACCTCTCTCAACGTGAAGGTCACATATGATGACGGGACCATCTACAGCGGAAACACGATCAAGACCCCAATACATCTTGAACTGGGAGATGTATTCCGATTCGGAAAGCTGTTTGATGAGTATCTTAATGCTCCTGTAATCAATATGGAACAGGTGGCGTTCAATTCTGCAAAAGTCTCGTGGCCCTCATCTGCAGCTGCAAAGGGATATAATGTCTATCTCAACGGTCGGAAGGTCGCGGAACTTGACGGTAATGCCTCCAGCTATGTCTTCAATGACCTTGAGATGTCAGCAACCTATACTGCATCCCTTGAGATCGTAGGCGAGTCTATGACAGAAATGTCTTCCGAAAAGACATTCAAGACCTCTGGCATCCGAATGCTTGACAACGGCAGACACCATGTCGTGATCGAGTGGGATGAGGTAGGCAAAGTGTATAACGGTACCACTGGAAGCGGCAGTGAATTTGATAGGGGATACTACATCGGAGTCTATAAGGATGCTGCATGCACTCAGCCGGTTTATGAGTTCATTCCATACGATGCGATGACATCAAGGTATTATGGATTTGCGACTTCTTCACTAATTGGAAAGGTCGGGGGAA
>SUYM01000035.1 GCA_015060455.1 Bacteroidales bacterium | reverse complement strand
TATATTGTGGCGGTTATAGCGGTGAGGATCCACCTCTTCCCATTCCGAACAGAGAAGTTAAGCTCACCATCGCCGATGGTACTGCCCCACCAGGTGGGAGAGTAGGTAGCTGCCACGAACCTTACGACACCCTGTCATCATCAGATGGCGGGGTGTTTTCGTGTACGGCAAGCTCGGAAATGCAGGAAAAACGTTGCAGTTTCTCCCTCCGCTATTTCAGTATCTGCGCTGCGTGATTCTTTGTATCGACTTTTTCGATGATTTCTGTGAGGATGCCGGCTTCATCAAATATGAAGGTGGAGCGCACCGTACCCATGTACTTTCTGCCATAGAGGCTCTTTTCGCCCCACGCGCCGAAGGCCTGAATCATTTCTGTGGATGTGTCTGCGAGCAGAGTGAACGGCAGTGAGTATTTCTCTGCAAAATTCTTATGGGACTTGACGCTGTCCTTGCTGACTCCGATCACATTATATCCACGAGCGACCATCGCCTGATAATTGTCGCGCAGGTTGCATGCCTCCTCAGTACACCCGCTGGTATTGTCCTTCGGATAGAAATATATAATCGTCTTCCTTCCTAACAGTTCCTCGCTGTTGACTGTGTTGCCGTTCTGGTCCATGACCTCAAAATGCGGCATTCTATCTCCAATTTTCAACATAATAGTTCAGTAATATTATTCAACATCATTTATTTCCTGATATCCATGGATGTTCATCCGGACTCCAGGACACCAAAGCAAATGCCATACAAATTTAAACAGTTTGCTGCATTATCATTGATAAATTTATAATTTTGTATCATAACGAACTAACCGATACTTTCATGGCACAAGACAAACCGACCCTTGATGAGATTCTGTCCAATCCTGATGAGAAGGTTAAGGATATGATTGCGCTTGTCGATAGCGCATTAGAGAAACATTTGGAACCCACCGATATAGATGAACTCTTGTCCAGCAAGTACTCTGGGGACGAGGAGTTGCTGCGTTATGGTAATGCTTATCTGGATTATAAGGTGCAGGACTGGTTTGACGGAACCGATAAAGAAGAGGATGAAGATGACGAATTTAATCAATTATTAAACCTTTTTATCAGTGATAATGAGGATGATGAACCGAGTGAGGATGACGATGAAGATGACGAAGAAGTGGAGATTGAGATTGAGGACAGCAAGGAGGAAGAAATAAGGTGCATTGAATGGCCGGGAGGTTATAATCTGTATTGCGATGTAAATGACAGCAAGGCCGAATTGCCGGTAAGGGGCCTGGTGGATACGATAACCATTGCTGAGGGAAAGTTCCTTCATGTTGATATAGAGTTGCCGGACATAAAGGAGAGGGGTGACCTTCATGTCGCCGTGACGACATCCAAGGGCATCAGACAGATTGATGCGTACTTCCCCAGGAAATACATTCCGCTTTTTCACGACGCATTCCGTCTGCATGTGGCTCCGATAGAACTCCCCCGCCTTTTTGATGATGTATCAAGCCTTTCCGAGAAGGGTACTGCATATCTTAAAATATCCCTGTATCGTAATGATAAGGCGGTAGGTCATCACTCTATCAGAATCATAGGCTCGGATCTGGAAAAACTGGAAGACTCTTCTGCAATAGCCCGGATCAGACAACATCAGGGTTGGCATAAGTTCAAGGCAAGGATGGAGGAAATGCTCACCCGCAGCGAGATGGATACTGTCCGTGGCAGATATGGGCTGGTCGCCAATCCTCCGCGCCTGCACACCGCCATCATCGGTAATGCAGGTACAGGTAAGACCACAGCAGTGCACCTGATGGCAAAGTTTTATAGGGAACAGGGACTGCTCCGTACTGACAAGGTGTCGGTGATACGTCCTTCTGCGCTGGCCAGCACAAATGTAAATGGTGAAATAGACGCCGTAAATTCGGAGGTATCCTCCGCTCAGGGAGGTGTGCTGGTGATAGAGAATGCGCATGAACTATACAAGACAGAAAAACAGAGTTACGATACGGAGGGACGCATCATCCGCGCCTTGGTCGATTGCATGAACAGCAAGGAGAAATACACTTGCTGGATGCTGGTTCTTGTGGGCGAGCCAAAGGGGGTTGAATCCCTGCTCTCCAACAATCCGGATCTGATGAAATGCCTGGCTCCGCCGGTTTATCTTGAAGATTTCAGACCGGAGGAACTGTCTGATATTTTCCGTGACGAATGCGGCAGGTGTGGACTGAAACTTTCAGAACAGGCCTGGCAGAAACTCCAGATGTATGTCCTGTATAAATATAACCACCGCAACGAAAGTTTTCAGAATGCCTGGTTGGCGCGCGATCTCCTGGAAGGCCATATAATCCCGGCTATGTACAAGCGTCTGCATGAGCGTGGATTTGCGTCCGGGGAGGATCTTGAACTCGTTTTGCCGGAGGATATACCGGTAGTGGGCAACAGTTCCAACGAGGCATTCAAGGAACTTGACGAACTTGTCGGTCTTGGAAAAATCAAGACCAAGGTCAACGACTACCTCAATGCCATCCGTCTTGCAAGCCGTCGTATGGAACTTGGATTATCCACCAATATGCCACGCCTGCACATGGCCTTCCTTGGCAATCCGGGTACAGGAAAGACCACAGTAGCCGAAATAATCGGCAAGGTGTTCTCATCATGGGGCATCCTCTCGCAGGGCAGGGTGATCCGCACTGAAAAGAGCCAGATGGTGGGCCAGTACATCGGAGAGACGGAGATGAAGATGACTAATCTTCTTGCACGCGCCAGGGGTAATATCCTCTTCATAGACGAGGCATATCAACTGGTGGAAGGCGGAGAAAAGGACTTCGGTCGTATAGTGATGAACTCGCTCCTTACCGAACTCGGCAAGGATAATCTGGATATGGTGGTGATACTGGCCGGCTATACTGCTCCGATGAAGAGACTTATGGAGAGTAATGAAGGTATAGAAAGCCGCTTCCCTAATGTGTTCAACTTTGAGGACTATACTACTGACGAGTTGATGGAAATCGGCAGACTGATGATACGCAGGCAGGGATTCACTCTTACGGAGGGCGCGGCAGCCAATATGCGGGCTATCATCGAGGAGGAGTCTGCGAAACCGAGTCCGCGTTTCGGTAACGGCCGCTTTGTATCAAATCTTCTTCAGAACGAGATCCTGTCAAGTCTCGGAGCACGCACACTTAAACAGGAAGATCCGACAAAGGAGGACCTGAGCACAATACTTCCTGAGGATGTCGTGGTGGGCAAGGCTTTCAAGCAGGTGGTCTTTGATGATGTGGCTATCGATGCTGCACTTGCCCGTCTTGATGCCCTTTCCGGACTGGACGGAGTGAAGAATGCGATCCATAACTTCGTGCGTAGTGTGCGATATCTCCATTCCATCGGCGAGCCTTATGTCGGCAAGGGGCTTCTGAGTTGGCGTTTCATCGGCAGCAGCGGAACGGGCAAGAGTACTGTCGCAGAGATAATGGCATCGATTCTTCGTGGTATGCGTCTCATCTCAAACAGCAATATAACACAGATCAAGGGCGAACGCATTTTCAATGTGTCTGAACATGACTGTGACGAGGTGCTGCGCGATGCCGTGAAAAAATCCTGCAATGGACTCATCTTCATTGATGTGGATGAACTGAACTTCGGTGATGGCCGTATGAACTACGGTCGTAGCATGGAGCAGATACGTCTGAAAGTGAAGGAACTTACTGTCGAGGCAGGAGGAGAATGTGCCCTCATTCTGGCTGAACTGAAAGCGCCGAATGACATTATGGCCGAACAACTTTTTGCAGCAGGTGTATATGAGTTCGACCACACTCTCATATTTAAGGATTTTACATCTGATGAACTTTTCAGTATTCTCTCTCAGTGCTTAGGAAAGTACAATGCCGATTTCAGTGATGCTGCGAAAAAGCATATCTGCTCATACATAGGTAAGATGTCTGCATCCATTGGTGCCAACGCCCGCACTATGAAACTGATCGCCCGCACCATATACCAGCAGGTCATCCTCCGTGAGAGCGCCCTTGAACAGCGTCCTGACCGGCATACGGTGGAACTGGATGATGTCAGGAACTTCAAGTGGGATTCCAAGAAGGGTAAAATCGGATTTTGATAAGGAGGAAACAGATGAATATCAATCCCTGGTTGGCAGAGAAAATAAATGAATATCGCAGGGACTTCGATGCCGTGATGATTCGTTTGCTATATGAGGACTCAGTCAAGAATGATGGCTGCGATCTCTCATGGGAGCAGTATGTGGCTGTGCAGGCACTTGATTTTGCCTTCAAGGAGGATAAGTTTCTGATGACTCTGCGAAGGAATATGGACTTGCCGCCGGAGATCATAAATGCCCTGTATTATTGTCATGTGGATTGTGTCGCCGACCTTCTTCAACTTTCCAAGGAGGAACTGGAGGTCTGTGCCGGCAGATATTCCTTTGAGATGGCCCCTATAAGAAAATATTTGCGCAAGCATGGCTATAAACTGCATTCCTGTGGTGAGCGGACATATAAGATACAGTCGCGCCATCAGTATCCGGCCCTTTGGAACAAGGAATATAGGACCTGGATGCTGCCGTCGCCCGGCGAAACCATGGATTTTGATCTTGACAGACCTCTTGCGGAGAAATGGTGGATAGATATTTTCTATTCAAGATATGTCTATGTACAAGGTGAAGAACTGCTCTCCTCTGACTGGAAGGGACTGATACCGCCGCTGGATAAGGGTGTACCGCTGTGCTACTATGAGTTTTTTACTGCGGCGCGTACATTTTACAAGACCTATAAATCCATATGTGCGGCGGAGAATATAGCGGAGCCTCTTGCCCTTTGGGAGGACTTGCCGGAAAACTGCAAGGATATAGCGGGGTTCAGCAATGATTTCCTGCTTCAGATGAAACGGACCTATGTTACGGCCTTGATAGACCTTTTTGAGAGGACGACCTTGCTCAGGCATATGACTCCGGCGAAGTTCCTCTCCGGTTCGGATGAAGATAAACTGAATCTTCTGGACAAGGAAGAGGCAGACAAGGATATACTTCTGCTGATTACCTATGTCGAACTTCAGATAGTTTTCAATAATATTATGACTGATTTTCGGGAATTTGCAGGGAGGCCGGTCCTGCCTGTGCCTGATGCAGCCAAGCCGGGTCCGGTCAGCGCCTCAGTGGAAAAGGCCATTATGGAGTTCAGGAGAAGGCATACGGTTGAGGAACTGCGGGCAAAATATATCAAGTGCCTCGAAGACTCGCCGGGAATCAGGTGGGAGGAATTTCTGATCAGGTGCACTCTTGCCGAATCATGAGTATTTCCGTGGCAGGCGGAGGATGATGGCGGCAAATGTGCAGATGCCAAGCACGAGAGGGTAATACAGATAAGGGATTATTTGTCCCGGTGTGGTGCCGGACAGGCTGGAGGCCATGAGCAGTTGCGCCCCGTATGGCAGGATGCCTTGTACAAGACATGAGAAGGTGTCGAGTATGCTGGCGCTCTTGCGCGGGTCTATTCCGAATCTGTCGCTGATGTCTTTGGCTATACGTCCCACGCTTATGATGGCTATGGTGTTGTTTGCAGTGCAGATGTTGGCAAATGAGACCAGTGAGGCAATGCTCAGTTCTGCACCTCGTTTAGACTTAATCCTGCGTGTTATAAGACCGACAATATAATCAAGTCCGCCTCCGATGCGGATCAGTTCAAGCATGCCTCCGGCCAGAAGGGTCACTGCAATGAGGTCTCCCATTGAGAGGATGCCCTCGCAGGCGGATGTCGCAAATCCCTGAAAGTCAATATTTCCGCTGAAAATGCCTATGGCGCAGTTAGCGGCGATGCCAAGAACCAGCACGTAGAGCACATTCACTCCGACAACAGCAAGGACGATGACCATGAGATATGGCACCAGCAGCATCCAGTCGATGTTTCCGGATGTAGAGACATTCACTCCGCTTCCGAGCAGCATATATAGGCATGAGACTATAAGTGCAGCGGGAGCAACTATCCTGAGGTTTACCTTGAATTTGTCTGACATCGAGCAGCCCTGTGTGCGTGTTGCCGCGATGGTTGTGTCGGATATGAAGGAGAGATTGTCGCCGAAGAATGCTCCTCCGACTATGATTGCGGTGACGAAGGGAGCGCTTGCGGCAAGTCCTGTCTCGCCTGACAGCGCCATGTTTTCAGCAATCCCTGAGGCAATGGGCACCAGGGCGACGATAGTTCCTACGCTTGTGCCTATGGACATGGATATGAAACATGCAGCAAGGAAAAGACCGGCATATATGAGGTTGCCCGGAAGTATATGCAATGATGCGTTGACTATGGCATCGATGGCTCCCATTGCCTTGGCTGTCGCTGCAAATGCTCCGGCAAGTATGAATATGCAGATCATCAGGACTATATTCTTCTCTGATGCGCCTTTCAGGAAACTTTTCAGACGGTCCTCCAAAGCAAGACCTCTTGTGATGCAGATGGCATAAATGCTTGCGACAAGGAACGAAAATGACATGGGCACGGCGTAGAAGTCATCTGCCGCTATGGAAGATGTCAGATATACGCACAGAAAGACCAGCAGCGGGCTGAGTGCGATAAGTCCCTTATGATTTGATGCTGTTTTGTCCATTGCGTCCGTTGTCGTTTTACATTTTGCAGCCGCAAAGTTACATAAAATCGCTTATCTTTGCCATCGGTTCTGTGCACGGTGGTGAAAAGTTGCAACCACCGTACACAGAAATGTTGAAATAACGCGTCCAGTTAATGATTGGTGTGTACGGTGGCAGGCACAAATGACCGCCGTGCACACCAGGAGAAGAAAATGAAAACGAGGAATATCATACAGGCACCGATGGGGGAGACGACAGTGCTCCTTCACACCTGTTGTGCGCCCTGTTCGAGTGCCATCATAGAGGCGTTGATGAAAAACGGCATCACCCCGGTCATCTATTATTGCAATCCGAACATTTATCCGCAGGAGGAATATGAAATCCGCAAGAATGAGTGCACCCGCTATGCTCAGTCTCTGGGGCTTGAAATCGTGGATGCCGATTATGACCATCAGGTCTGGCTGGATGCTGTCAGAGGACTCGAAAATGAGCCTGAAAGGGGAGGGCGCTGTCTGAAATGCTTCAAACTCAGGCTTTTGCGTACGGCCCGATATGCGCAGCAGCGTGGCATCAAGGTCATTACATCCACCCTTGCATCTTCACGATGGAAATCGCTGGAACAGATAAATCATGCGGGTCAGTGGGCCTGTGATGCCGTGCGCCAGGAATCATCGGCAAACTTTGTGAAAGGTGATGCCGTGCAGGAGGACAATGTAATTGTCCCACCGCTGAATGAAGTCGTCTGGTGGGGCCATAACTGGAAAAAAGGCGGACTTCAGGAACGACGCCTTGAAATAATCCGCCAATATGATTTCTACAACCAGTTGTACTGCGGCTGCGAGTTCAGTATGCGCAAGGAAGATTAGAGGATACCTGATTTTACGACCACAGTCGCCCCTTCTTTGATGGTCTCCGGAATACTTGTCTTTATATAGGTGTTGGTCTCTATGATATTTTCCGTTCCGGTGTTTTCTCCCTCGGTCATATCAGCCTCAGTGTCCTCTGCAGTTTTCTCCAATGAACACATGGTCAGCACATCATCAGAGATGGATATCTTATAGTCACATGCCCAAGACTCCTGGTCGTTATATACTCCCGAAAGAATATCCCCGTCCAGGGTATATGTTCCGCGTCTGAGTTCAAACCACTCGCCGTTCATTTTCTGGTAAAGTTCAAATTTGCCGTCAGAGAGGAACTCTATGTATATGCCGGCGTCAACGGATATTTCCTGTCCTCTCCACTGTCCGCAAAGTTTCTCTGCGAGGGTCAGTGGCTTCGGTGCCGGCTTCGGCTTTTCGCAGCCTGTGAGGGTGATAAGGGCGATAAGTGCTGCGTATATATATCTTGATGTGTCAGTGAAAATTTTCATATTGTTTGTTTTTGTGTGTAGATCCTTCGCTTTCGCTCAGGATGACAGGTGGTGTCTCTCAGGATGACAGATGGTTTCGCTCAGGATGACAGGGTTTGCGGTTTATAGCCAGCCTCCGTTGGATGCGACCGCCGGGCGTGATACGATGGATATTTCCTTGTAGTATTCAAGTTCAGGAATGACTCCGGCCTCGTCCTTGCCGACAGATGACTTGAAACGTATCTTTCCGGAGCCGATCCTGGTGCAGGTAAGTTCCAGTTTTCCATTGTTCATGACCGGAGTGCCCTCGATGCCAAGAGCGGAAGCATCCTCCGGACTTATCTCCATTACATATCCGTCGCCGATGTGCCTGTCGATATCTATTGTCAGCACCTCTCCCGGGGTAGTCATGAATGAAGGCGTGCCTTCAAGTGCCATAAGGAATTTCCATGCATCGACTGCGCCAGTTCCCATCTTGCCTTTCTTGACAAAGATGTCTGTGACCTCGTATTCCGTTTTCCAGGAACCGGGCTTTATTCCGTCTCCCGGAACAAAATAAGTGTTGACCCGGAGTTTATCCAGACTTCCGGTCTGGTGGATGTCAATGTCATTTGTTGAAGCAAGCAGCCTTGAAATAAATTCTTGTCGGGAGAACTTCTTGCCGATCTTCAAGGCGTATGATGCTCCCAATGCAACCACTCCTGAAACATGAGGGCAGGCCATTGATGTGCCATATTTATACTCATAATTCAAACCGCCGCTTTCCATGATGCCGGTCGATAGAATCATGCACGGCGCTTCGTTCTCGTTCTTGATTATATCCCCACCCGGTGCAGCAATATCGCATCCTGCTCCATAATTGGAATAGCCTCCCGGAAGGAAGTCCGGGCAGAACGCTGTTACTGATATGCAGTCCTTGAAGGCTCCGGGATAAAGGGAGAACGGCTCGTTGAAATTTCCGGCCGAATAAACTGCGATATTGGTTTCCAGAGCCTCACAATTGGCATTTGCCGGGTCGAGGAAATATTGCAGTGCTTCATATTCGACTGATGATTCCATCCACTCCTTGATCTGACCCGCGCTGTAACCGTCCATTTCGGAGTAACCATAAGAACACTGTGCTATACATGCCCCGTTGTCAGCGGCATATTTCAGTGCCTTCGCAACCCATTTCGATGTTGTTTCACCGTTTTTGTCGAAGGTCTGGCATGACATGATCCTGACACCGTCGCCCTTGCCGCTTCCTCCTGCGATGGAACTGACTCCCAGACCGTTGTTGTTTCTTGCTGCGATGGTGCCGGCGATGTGTGTGCCGTGGTCGCTGTTCGGTCCGTATGTGAGGATGGCGCTGTCATCGGTGAAATTGAATCCGTGCTTGTCGTCAACAAATCCGTTTCCGTCATCATCCACCCCGGTTGCTCCATTGAGTTCCGCCGCATTGACCCAGAGAGACTCTTTAAGGTCCGGGTGCTTGGTCGCCACGCCCTGGTCAAGGATTGCAACAATGATGCGGGGGTCGCCCGCGGTCAGTCTCCATGCGTCCTTGACATTGACGTCCGCTCCTGCGACAGATCCTTCAATTGAGCCGTCGTTGATCAGGTCCCATTGGTCTTTGAGAAGCAGGTCGTTGAAGGGGAGATATGAGGCAGTCCCGCTCTTGGTGGTTGTGCCGGACGGAGTGTATTCAAAGGACTCCGCCGAATATACAGGCTCCAGTAGGGAATTATACTGGATTGCGCTGATGCCTTCCTGTTCTGAGAGTATGGCGGCCGCAGTCTCGACGCAGATTCCGTTGTCAAATGATATCTCATGCCATCTGCTTAGTTTCGAGCCTGAGCAGTCCGTTCCGGCAAAGACAGGTGTCATTGACGCGTCCTGAAGCCCGGCAAGCAGATCCTCTGTGTTCAGGGTGCCTTCTGATAATGCTGTAGCCGCTTTGTCAGTCAGTTTTATAAGTATGGTCCCCTCCTCCTTCTCTCCGAAAGGATTGCCGACAAGTTTTGCTGATGGTTCCTTCTTTCCGCCATTCATGCCGTCTTCTTCATTCAGACACGAAGGGCAGCAGACAGCAGCCATTGCAAGTGCGATAAACAGTTTTTTCATCTTTTCTTATTTCAATGCTTTTTTCAATTGTTCGTCATATCTGAGGCGTACCTTTACACCGGCCTCCTGCCACCAGTAGCGGGTGACGATTTCCTCTTCGATGAACGGGATGATCTCATCCTTCTTCAAGCGGATGAAACGCTCCTTGTCCATTTCAAGTGCCTTTTCAAGTGCAGACAACTCGGCTGCCATCACTTCGGCCAGACCGTCCTCGTCCAGTTCCTCCTTCATCTTGTCGAACGTGGCCTTGGCGCTGCTTCTGTAATCAAACTCCTGGGTCTTGGCGAAGGCCACAAAGTCCTCAAAATCAGCATCGCTGAAATGATAGTCATCGGCCTGCGCTATACTGTCATGTTCGCGGGCAAATTTCAGGACATACTGGTCAATGACCCCGCTGAGCACAAGTGAATATACAAGTCTGCTGTATGACGGCACCTCGATCTCCACATCAGGCTTCACACCCACTCCCTGTACGCATCGTCCGCTCGGAGTATAATACTTGGCCGTGGTGATCTTCATCTGACCGTTATAAGGAAGCGGACGGATGGATTGCACCAGACCCTTGCCGAAACTTGTCTTGCCCATTATTGTCGCCCTTCCGAGGTCCTGGAGGCCGCCTGATACAATTTCCGAAGCGGAAGCGGAACCGCCGTCAATCATCACGATTATAGGCATCTCGGTGTCAACAGGCTCGCTCTGGGTGTGATATTCCCTGCTTTCCGTCTTGCCCTTCGATGAGACCGCCAGGCTGCCTTTCGGAACAAAAAGCGAAATGATGTTTATGGCCTCGCTCATAAGTCCGCCGCCGTTGCCGCGAAGGTCCAGCACAAATCTTTTCATGCCCTGGGCCTTGAGTGAGAGGAACTTGTCCTTGACCTGCTGCGCCACCCCTTCGGTGAAACCGCTTTGGAGCACATATCCGGTCGTATCGTCAAGCATTCCTGCGTAATCGATATCAGGGAAATGTATCCTTTCACGGACCACCTTTATGTCGATGATTTCTCCTGTGCGGACTTTCTTTACCTTGAAGGTTACGCTTGTTCCCGGCTTGCCCTTCATCCTGTCGCTGCTTTCCTTGGTTTCAAGTCCTATGGTCGAGACGCCGTCTATCTCCATGATCTCATCTCCGCAGCGCAGACCGTATTTGTCTGCCGGCGAGCCGAAATATGGTTCGTTGATGATGACATGCTCGTCCTTCTTTTTGTGGATGATGGCGCCGATGCCCCCGTAAGTCTTGGAAAGCATCATCTGCAGGTCCTCGTTTTCCTCCTCCGGAATATAGACGGTATATGGGTCCAACTGTTCCAGCATGGCATCTACACCCTCCCTCATCATCTTATCGACAGGGAGCGTATCCACGTATGAGCGGCTCAGTTCCTTTACGATGCCGTTATGTATTTCTGTCCATTGCCCGAGTTTGAAGTCTCTGGACTGGGCATTGGACTCAAGTGCTGCAAGAAAAAGGGCAGCAGTTATATATATGTATATCCGTTTCATAATATCAAAATTCATGTGCATAACACACAAAGATAGAAATTTCTATGCAAACTTTGTCCTGCTGCAAAGGATAATCATTGCTTTTGCACGGAATATGCTGAATATGTCCTCAAAATACCTACCTTTGTGTCCGCAGCGAAGGGTCTGTTCAGGCGCGCGATATTCGTGATCTGATAACAGATCAGGAAAGGGACCGTGTCAAAATATAGGCAAAAATTGTCACGAAGGTCCCCAAAAACATCAATATTACCTTCAAAATGGGACCTTCGTGACAAAAACAGGCGGAAATTTGTCACGGTCGTAGTGGAATGTAAAAATTTTTGATAATATGAAAATAGTATTTGCAACAGGAAATAAAGGAAAGTTGAGGGAGGCTTCGGAAATATTGGGAGAAGGATATGAACTTGTAACCCCTGCTGATTTTGGAATCACGGAGGATATTCCGGAAACGGGAAACACTCTGAAAGCCAATTCGTTGCAGAAAGCGCAGTATCTTTATGAGAAATGCGGTTGCGACTGCTTTGCCGATGATACCGGCCTTGAAGTGGACGCCCTGGGTGGCGCGCCTGGAGTATATACCGCACGATATGCAGGGGAGGGCAAGGACTTCAATGCCAATATGGACAAGGTCCTGTATGAACTTGATGTGGTGGCATCGGAGGCCAATATGGCTGCCGGCATGGGACTCCATGTGAAGAAGGTGTCGCGTCGTGCGCGTTTCAAGAGCGTCATCACCCTGATGATAGACGGAAAACCACATTTTTTCGAAGGCACACTCGAAGGAGTGATCGCTCATGAGAAATCCGGCAACGGAGGTTTCGGATATGATCCAGTATTCATTGCCGACGAATATCCGGGACAGACTCTTGCCGACATTTCGGAAGAACAGAAAAACGAGATTTCACACAGAGGCAAGGCCCTCCGGGCAATGGCAAAATGGCTGTCAGTTAATTCTCCACAATAACCATATCGGCATCGGCGTGCATGTTGAACGAAATGATTCTGTCATGTCGAGCGAAGCCGAGACATCTATATTATGATCACCGCAACCGAATTGATAGTCCTCCATACGACCAAGGTCGGCGATAATTCCATTGTAATCCATACCCTCAGCAGGGAATATGGCAGACGTAGTTTTCTGGTGCGCGGTGCCGGAAAGAAGGCCATGTCGCTGTTCCTGCCGTTGAATGTCCTTGAAGCGGAGGTGGTCGAATCTTCGAAATCGAACCTGTTTGCAGCGAGGAATATATTGTCTGTCTGCCCGCTGATAGGCATAAGGAACAATATATTGAAGAATTCCATGACCATGTTCATCAGCGAGGTGCTTTATCGGGTGGTCCGAGAAGGCTGTTCGGAGCCGGGTCTATATGAATGGTGCCGGAAGAATATTCTGACCCTGGATGCGTTGGAGTCGGATTTCAGCAATTTTCATATACGTTTTCTGCTGGAACTGGCAGTGGCGCTCGGCTTCAGCCCGCAGGCAAAGGACATAGAACATTTCGTGGGTGAGAGGTTCCCGGTGGTGGAGCAGTTCATGATGCTTCCGTATGCAGAATCCATGCTGGTTCCCCTCAACGGCAAGGTGCGCAATGAAATAGCGGAAGGACTTCTGAAATATATCGGTTTCCACACCGAAACATCCCTGAACATCAACTCCCTGAAAGTCCTTCGGGAACTCTTCGCTTAAAGCATCTGCGACAAAAATATAACGAAACCGTCGCAGGTACCCCGAAAATCAAGGGTATCTGCGACAGTTTTGCTGTCAAAGTGTTGCAGGTGCTAATCCTCTGTCCAGATATATACCTTGTCGGAGCGGCGCAGGCGGCTTTCCTCGATGGCCTTGCAGGCGTTCTCATCGCAACTCTCGCCACATAGTCCGAGGGCTTCTTCGCGGGCTCCCGGCGCGACCTTGCTCCAGTCAATCGGAATAGAGCAGAATACTCCCTTGTCGGCCTGAGGTACCGGTTTGAGATCGACGCGTATTTCCGGAACGGTGTATTCCACGCAGCCTGATGTCGGTCCGATGATGAGTATCCTGTCGCCGACCTTCAGCGGGCGCGATTCCACAAGTATTTCTGCCACACCCAGGCGGCCGAACCAGTTGGTCACCTTTCCGCTGTATGCCTTCTTGCGGGTGGCCTTGCTTCCGTATATCTCGCACCATTCTCCAAGGCGTGCGCCCTGATAATATCCGTCCCAGAAGCCCCTGTTGAACACTTCCGCAAGTTCAGCCTTCAAGGCCGTGCCGAGTTCAGCGCTATATGTTCCCTCGCATACGGCATCTGCTGCACGTCGGTAGCATGAGGCCACCCTCTTGACATATTCGGCAGAACGCGCCCTGCCCTCGATCTTGAATACTGTCACGCCGGCATCAATGATCTTGTCCATGAACTCTATGGTGCAGAGGTCTTTGGGAGACATTATATATTTGTTGTCAACGGTCAGTTCCGCTCCGGTCTCACGGTCACGCACATCGTAGGCGCGGCGGCAGATCTGGAAGCAGGAACCGCGGTTGGCTGATGCGCCATATTCATGCAGGCTGAGGTAGCATTTCCCTGATATGGCCATGCAGAACGCTCCATGGGCAAACATTTCAATTTCCACACGGCGTCCGGAAGGACCGCAGATGTTGTCGCGGTCGATGATGCTCTTGATTTCCTTCACCTGAGTCAGATTGAGTTCGCGCGCCAGAACAATGACATCGGCGAACTGAGCATAGAACCTGAGCGATTCCACGTTTGATATGCTGAGTTGTGTGGATATATGCACCTCCATCCCTATGCTGCGGGCGTATGCGATGGCTGCCATGTCGGAAGCGATGACAGCGGTCACGCCGGCCTTCTTTGCCGCATCAAGAGTGCGTCTCATGTCCTCGAGGTCTTCGTTGTAGAGCACGATGTTGAGGGTGAGATAAGTCTTGACGCCATACTCCGAGCAGATGCGCACGATCTCATCAAGATCGCTCATCTTGAAGTTGTTGGCCGAATGGGAACGCATGTTAAGACGTTCCACACCGAAATATACAGAGTCTGCGCCTCCCTGAATCGCCGCATGCAGGCATTCGAAATTTCCTGCCGGGGCCATTATTTCCAGTTTCTTATTCTTCATGTTCTTGTAGTGCCGGCCCTTTTTATCTGTTACGGCCAATAAGTTTTGATGCATAGTCTTTAAGAAGGACCTCCGCTTCAGGGGCAAGGTTCAGGGCTGAAACATAGCCGAGAGCCTGTCCGTGCAGCCTTGTGATTTCCTGTTTCGCCTCTTCTTCCAGACCGAGTCTTGCATAGATGTCTTTCACCGTGGATATCTTCATTGCCTTCTGCTCCTCAGTCTCAACAGGCATTTTCATCGCTTCAAGCAACTGCTCGCGGACTTCTGCTGATGCCTTTTCAAATGCACGGGTCATCAGCCAACTCTTCTTGTTGTTGAGGATGTCGCCGCCGATGACCTTGCCGAACACCTTTACGTCGCCGTAGGTGTCCAGCCAGTCGTCTGCCACCTGAAATGCCAGTCCGAGATCATATCCATATCTATAAAGAAGATCACAGTCAGATGCCGGTGCTCCTGCAATCAGCGCTCCCATCTTGGCGGCACAGGCAATAAGCACGGCAGTCTTGAGACCTATCATCTTCATATAATCCTCCATCGGCACGCTTGGAAGATCTTCAAAATCCATATCGTACTGCTGGCCTTCGCACACCTGGGCAGCAGTCTTTGAGAACAGTTCCAGCACCTGCCCGAGTGCCTCTGCCGGCGCCTTGGCAATCATCCTGTAACTTTCTATGGACATCACGTCGCCTGACAGAATCGCAGTGTTCTCGTCCCATTTACGATACACGGTAGGCACCCCGCGCCTCACATCCGCCTTGTCCATGATGTCGTCATGAATGAGGGTGAAGCTGTGGAAAACCTCGATGGCGGCTGCCGGGGTAAGGACTTCCTCCTTGAACTCGTCCTTATACAGGGCGTATGCAGTAAGACATAGTCTCGGGCGAATCCTCTTTCCTCCGATCTTGATCATGTATCTGAGAGGGTCATATAGTCCCGCAGGCTCGGCTGTGAAAGTCAGATTTTCAAACAGGTCCGTTATGGCCGCATCGATATGTGTCTGTTGTATCATATTCATAAAAATTTCCACAAAGATAATCCTAATTATGTAATATCATTTCCTAAATTTTTCTATTATGGGTAAAGATTGTATATTTGTATGTATTCGGCAGATTTTATGTAAGTTTGTGCCGGTTGATCAATAATATAATTATATATCAATATGAAACTGAATGTAAACATTGAATATCGCACATCGTGGGGAGAGTCCCTTGTGCTGTACCTCGGTGGCAGACGCTATCCGCTTTCATATGCGGGAGAAGGCATCTGGAAGACCGAAATAGCAAAGTTGGCTGTCGGTAAGGGGATCGAGTATTCTTACGAGGTCGTCCGCGACGGAGGTGTTGTACGCAAGGAGTGGAAGGGACATTCTCTTGTGCTTCCCGAAGGGTTGAAGGTGAAGGAGGCATCGGTTAATGACAGATGGAATGACCGTCCTGTCGATGCCCCGTTCTATTCTTCTGCGTTTACAGGCGCTATCTTCGGCCGTGGCAAGGCTGCAAAGCCGGCCAAGGTTGCTCAGGCTAATCTTATGTTCCAGGTGTCTGCTGCCAATGTGCGTCCCGGTGAGGTGCTTGCCATCGCTGCAAGTTCTCAGGAACTGGGTGCATGGTCAAAGGTGATTCCGTTTGATGACAGCCGCTACCCTGTCTGGACTCTTCCGCTCAATGTGACAGGACCGTTTGCATATAAGTTCATTATCGCCGACAAGGCTACTCTTGCCCCTGTCGCATGGGAGGACGGTGAGAACAGGTGGTTCGGAGGTATGCCGGATCCGGGTGAACTCATAGTGGAGGCCGACCAGCAGCCGTCATTCTCCGGAAGAGCGTGGAAGGGTGCCGGCACTGCGATTCCTGTGTTCTCTCTCCGTACTGAGGAGGATTTCGGAGTGGGCGAGTTCTATGACCTGAAGAAGATGGTGGACTGGGCTGCCGCAACAGGTCAGGGTGTCCTCCAACTGCTGCCTATCAACGATACCACGATGTTCGGCACATGGGAGGATTCATATCCATATAACCCTAACTCCACTTTCGCTCTTCACCCTCAGTTCCTGCATCTTCCGGCAGCGGGTGTGAAGGTCGATGATGAGTACAAGGCATTGCAGGCGGAACTCAATGCTCTCGATCAGATAGATTATGAGAGGGTGAACAATTCCAAGATTGCATTGCTCAAGAAGGCTTTCGCAAGGACCTTCAAGAAACTTTCGGCAACGGCCGGCTATCAGAAGTTCATCGAAAAGAACGCTGCATGGCTTCTTCCATACGCCGCTTTCTGTGTGCTGCGTGATCTGAACGGTACTCCGGATTTCTCAAAGTGGAAGGGCTTTGCAAAATATAACAGGAAGAAGGTTGCCGCTTTCTGTGCCGAGCATCAGGCAGATGTGGATTTCTGGTGCTTTGTGCAGTATCATCTTGACAAGCAACTTTCTGAGGTCTGCACTTACGCGCACTCGAAGGGAGTTGTCTTCAAGGGAGACCTGCCTATCGGTATCAGCCGCACAAGCGTGGATGCATGGCTATATCCGGAACTTTTCAATATGAACTCTCAGGCAGGAGCACCGCCTGATGCCTTCTCGGCTGACGGTCAGAACTGGGGCTTCCCTACATACAACTGGGAGAAGATGGCAGAGGATGACTATGCATGGTGGAAGGCGCGTCTGGCGAAGATGGCAGAGTATTTCGACGCATTCCGAATTGACCATATTCTCGGTTTCTTCCGTATATGGGAGATTCCTTTGCAGTATAAGAGCGGTCTTGAAGGCTATTTCAATCCTGCACTTCCTTTCCCTGCGCATGAACTTGAATCTCAGGGATTTGATGTCAGGGATGCAGGACTTTTCATAGAGGATCCGCGCAAGGCGGGACATTATCATCCGAAGATCGGAGCCCGCAGCACCCAGTCATATCAGTGGCTTGACGCCTATCGTCGCGCAGCCTTTGACAGGCTCTATGACGAGTTCTTCTATCGCCGCAACAATGAGTTCTGGAAGGACAAGGCGATGCAGAAACTTCCTGCCCTCCTGGACTCGACAGGCATGCTTGCCTGCGGTGAGGACCTGGGTATGATCCCTGCGACAGTGCCTCAGGTGATGTCCGATCTGCGCATTCTCTCGTTGGAGATCCAGCGTATGCCTAAGGATCCGGAGCAGGAGTTCGCCAACCCTGCATGGTATCCTTATCTGTCTGTCTGCACCACTTCAACTCACGACATGAATCCTATCCGCGCATGGTGGGAGGAGGACCGTCTGGTGACGGAGCATTTCTACCACAATATGCTTGGCGGTCAGGGTGATGCACCATATTACTGCGAGCCGTGGATCTGCCGTCAGATTCTTGACCAGCATCTCTGGTCTCCTGCAATGCTCACAGTGCTTCCTCTTCAGGACTGGCTCTCTATGGACGGGGCCCTGCGCCGCGAGGATCCGAACGCCGAGCGCATAAATGTGCCTGCGAATCCGCGTCACTACTGGCGCTACCGTATGCACCTTACAGTCGAGGCGCTTCAGGCTGCGGACGAGTTCAACGCCACCCTCAGTCAGATGATCGCATCCTCGGGCCGGTAGTCTGTGACGCTTATGGCGCCGGATATGTCCGGCAGATACAAACAGATACAAGGTCTCTTAACGGAATCCTGAAGATTATCCGTTATGGGTGCAGTGAAATTTTTTAGAATGACCGTGACAAAAATCGACCTGGTTTTGTCACGGTCATCCCGTTTTCGGGGGTAGAATGCCGGTTTTGAGGACCTTCGTTACAATTTTCGTTGATTTTTTGTCACGGTCCTCCGGCGGGCAGTGTTTTTGCGGAGATCAGAGATGTTACAGGCATCTCATAGTGTTGGTTGGTCGGCAGTTTTTGCTGAGACCTGGGACGGGGTGTCTTGTAATATATTGATTATCAGTAGAGTGCAAAAGGTGGGTGTCGCTGCTCTCCTGTTTTAGGGGCGGAGTAGCGACACCGCTTTTTGTATATGCTTGATAATCTGCGAGTTACAAATATGCCCCGTTCCAGGTCTCCGCAAAAATTGTCTCAAAGGCTTAGAAATCGCCTTTCAAACTATAATCTCATCCGGGAT
The DNA here is from genome assembly GCA_015060455.1 of Bacteroidales bacterium. Lineage (GTDB taxonomy): Bacteria > Bacteroidota > Bacteroidia > Bacteroidales > UBA932 > Cryptobacteroides. The sequence continues at coordinate 678 of SUYM01000035.1, read as the reverse complement.
TTGGGTACGTATTCCCGGATGAACATGGGAAATTTCGCTTCTCATCCGGGTTTCGGGGGTTGTTTTCCGGATGAAAACGTAATATTGTGGAGGACGTCAGCAAGGTGTGGCGTCGAGATGCACAGCGGATGTCTCCATTTGACCCTGTTCAGGTATGACGGCTCGGCATGACGATGAGAGGCATAGTGCAAAAACATAGAAAAACTGCACTATGTACCCTTCAAAACGAGGAGACCTGCAGCAGTTTTCATGTATTTTTGCTGCAGGTCTACCGGAACTGCTGCAGAGTTATTATAATTCGGGATACCACTGCACCCAAACCGGATAATCAATAGAATATTGAAAAATATTGCAAAAAAAATTTGCAGATTCAAAATAATGTCGTACATTTGCAGTCCCAATTCAAAAGCGGTGGTGGTGAAATGGTAGACACGCTACTTTGAGGGGGTAGTGGGAGTAATCCTGTGCGAGTTCGAGTCTCGCCCACCGCACCCTGATACGACAGAGGAAAAATCGAAAGGTTTTTCCTCTTTTTCTTTTATACAACCTGCTGTAAATCTGTCGATTATATCAAAGAATGTATTCCGGCTCGGAGTTCGATAAACCGAATTCCGGCTATCCCACAAAATTCCGTCAGGAAACACCAATGCTTGGATTTTCTGCTTGGTTTCGCAGTCC
>SUYM01000008.1:29441-92578 GCA_015060455.1 Bacteroidales bacterium | reverse complement strand
ACCCTTGCGCCGGTCGCCATCAAACCTTCCCGAAGGTCGGTTCATGCTGCCCCTCGACTTGCATGTGTTAAGCCTGCCGCTAGCGTTCATCCTGAGCCAGGATCAAACTCTTCATTGTATAATTTCTATATCTTTAGTTTGATTCTGACACTTTTAATTCTACCAAAAGAATTAACGCTTCTCGATAAATTGTTTTTCTCGGTACTTGCTTGTACAGTTTCCAGTCTTTTCAATGAACTTTTTATACCCCGTTTTTCGTTTGGGATTGCAAAGGTAGATATTTTTTCCTTACTACCAAACTTTTTTCAAATTATTTTTACCCTTTTTAACACACAAAATTCCCCGCAGATCCATAACTCACTGAACCTGCGGGGATTATAACCTTGTTACAATTTTGTTAAAGAGATTTCTCGACAAGCTCGAAATGACAAGAGGGCCGCTCGAAATGACAAGGTAAGCTAAAAATTGAATTTCACCATCATGTTGACGCGGTGGTTGCCGACCCAGTGGAGACCTTCTGTCGCAAGAGCCCTCTTATCCAATGAAATCACAGGATCTGCGCCAAGTTCATAAACATTCTTCTGGTATTCTCCATACTGCACCGCCGTCCACTGATACTCGATGCCGACATTCAGTTTACCTATATTATATACGAACTGCGGATTGATGCGGTACATCTGGTTGATATTCGAGAATCCGTTGCTGCAGAAATACACATCCGACTTTGCCAAAGGCATAGAAGCCTCCTTCGCCAGTCCAAGATTCTTGACATAACCGACAAAGAGCACGCCCTGCCATTTCTTGCCCACGCTCATAGAGAGCCACGATGAAGAGTTGCGCATTGATGCATAGTTCCAACTTCCGTCAGGGTTCTCCCCTACTTTCGCATAGCCGCTCATGAGGTTCATGTGCTCGCCACCCTCACCGTATGTCGTCTTAGCCTTGATAGCAAATGACTTATATGAATACTGCGCATATAAATAATAAAGAAGTGAGGTCTTACGGTCAGAGACCTTCACAGTCTTGACAGCAGCAGGATCTTCAGTTGTCGGAGCCGGCACAGTTCCAAGTACCCTCGGCTTGATACTTACCATATCCACACCTGCGCGAACAAGGAAATCCTTGGTCTTGAATGCCACCGCAGCATAAACCTCAGGAGTACAGCCATACTTCATATATATAGCGGAGGTTCCCACAGGACCGGCAGACTGGTACTGCATCTGCCAAAGTGCTGAAGCAGAAATTACCCAGTTCTTTCCAAGACCAGCATCCATTGTCACCTGCGGAGTACGGGAGAACGGCCCGAACGGAGCACCAGCCTCAAGACTGAACAGATGAGGCATGTCAGCCCCCATCGGATGCCACGCCTGACCTATCTTCAATCCTACAGAAGCCTTCTCCTGCTTGCTCAACGGGAGATCTTTCCATGTAATTGTCGCATAAGCCTGACGCAGACGTGCCTGGGCTGTACCCATTATCTTGGTATTGTTAGGGAAAAAGTTCTTGACGGCAGGATTCTTTTCTGCATCCACGGAAGAGAGACCGGCATAGAAGTCACCCTCGATCTTCGCCCCGAAATGGACATTGCCTATCTGATATCCGCTTACATCCACACCAAGACGGGAAGTCAGGGCAAGAAAACGGAACGACGGAGTTGCATTTATGTCGATACCATCCTTCATATTGACATCCTTAGGAAGATAATAGAACAGGTCAGCCGTACCGGAAACGCTTTCACGAGAATCGTACGCAAAATAGTTTCTGATGAAACCATACAGTTTGAAATGGTTCTGAAGATGGTCCTTGACAGGGGTTTCTGACTTTGGCGACGGTTCTGCGGCAAAGGCAGAGGAGCAAAGGAGTAGTGATAGTAGTATTGTTATTTTTTTCATATTCTTTATGTTTTATGATTTTTAGATCCGTCGACTTCGCTACGCTACGCTCAGGATGACAGGGCACCTTAAAATCCAACGAAGATGAGCATTGCGTATCCGAGGACAAGTCCGATAACACCAAGGATGATGCCGACCGTAGCCATCTGCTTTGTAGTAATCATACCTGTCGAGTGCGCAAGTGCATTAGGAGGTGTAGAAACCGGGAGACACATTGCAAGGGAAGCACAGATAGCCACTCCAATGATCATTGCAGGCACACCACCGAGAGCCTCGAAAGCAGGATTGCCTGACATTGCCTTGCCCACAACAATAAGAATCGGAACCACGAGATTGGCTGAAGCAGAGTTGGATATGAAATTGGATAAGAAATAGCAGATAAAGCCGCCTACCAGCATCACGACAAACGCGTTCCAACTTGCAAACGGAATGGTATTGATAAGAGTCGTCGCCAATCCTGTCTGATTGAGAGCGGTACCAAGGGCAAATCCTCCGGCTACCATCCAGAGCACAGCCCAGTTGATATGTTCAAGATGACGCGCCTTCAGGATACCGGTTGCAGAGAATACGGCGAACGGTATCATAGCGACAATGTTGGAATTTACCTTGAACAGACTCTCGCCCACCCAGAGAATGATGGTAAGAGCAAATGTAACCCATACCACATATTTCTGGAACGGAGTCACCTTGACCGGTTCTCCTTCTATCTTGATTTCAATGCTCTTGGCCTTGAACGGATACATCTTCATAAGGAGAACCCACGCGATAAGAAGCATGACTATAACGTATGGCACCATCCTCATCATCCATCCGGCGAAGGTTATATTATATCCCGCGTCCTGAAGCGCTCCAAGGGCGATGGCATTCGGAGGTGTTCCGATAGGAGTACCCATACCACCGAGGTTGGCCGCAATCGGAATGGCAAGGGCAAGGGATATTCTTCCGCCACCATCCTTAGGAAGGGTCGCAAGGACAGGGGTGAGGAAGGTAAGCATCATGGCCGCAGTGGCGGTATTACTCATGAACATTGAAAATATACCTATCACCAGCAGCAGACCCAGAAGCACGAACTTGGGATTCTTGCCGAATGGCTTGAGCATCACCTTGGCAAGTTGCACATCAAGTCCGACCTTTGTCGCGGCAAACGCAAGCACGAATCCACCAAGGAAGAGCATGATCACAGGATCTGCAAATGCAGCCATGATGCTCTTGTAATTGGTAAGTTCACCTAAATTGTCCTTTGCCATAAGGAAACCAAGACCTTTATTGGAAGTGGTCAAAAGTATCGATACTATGGCAACAACGGAAGTGGTCCATGTAGGGATGACTTCCAGAATCCACATCATAGCAGTAAAGACGAAAATCGCAATGACCCTCTGCTGCGTCAATGTAAAAATCGGAAGACCTGTTTCAGGATTTACGCCATAGAAAGATGTCGGCACCAAAGCCAGAAAGAATGTGAACACGCATACCACAAGGAAAGACAGGCAGCGTTTCAGGTTCATGGGATGACCCAGAAATGTAAAATAGGACATGGCCTTATAGTTTTAGTTTTAAAAATCAAAACGCGAATTTGCGGAAATAATTTATAAAAAGCAAGAGGAAAGTGAAACACTTTCCCCTTGCAACTATATATGGTATGATATTAAATCAAGCCGGTAGAACCGAGTACGATAAGCATTCCGTAGCCGAGGACAAGGCCGAGAACACCCATGATCAGACCTGTCTTTACCATCTCCTTCTGCTCGATCATTCCCGTAGCCGCAGCAATTGCATTCGGCGGAGTAGAGATCGGGAGCACCATACCGAGAGACGAACCGATAGCCACACCGACAAGGAGGGTCGAAACGCCACCGAGAGGCGCAAGGTTAGTCGCGACAGCAGCAGATGCGCCGACTGCGGCAAGGATAGGAACCAGGAGAGATGCAGTAGCAGTGTGCGAGATGAAGTTGGCCATCGCATAGCAGATGAGACCTGAACCTACCACCATCACGACTGCCGGCCATGAACCGAACGGTATTGCATTGATGAGGGTCTGGGCAAGACCAGTCTCCTGAAGAGCCACACCGAGTGCGAAACCTCCGGCAACCATCCAGAGCACTGACCAGCTGATTTCCTCAAGGTCGCGCTTTGTGAGCACACCGATGATCGCACAGACACCGACAGGAAGCATTGCAACCACATTTGCATTGACTCCGGTCCTCTTGTCGAGCACCCAGAGAAGCACTGTCACAGCGAAAGTGATATAAACCACGATAGACCTCCAGTCCTTCTTGAGTTCACCCTCGATATTAAGTTCGATTTCCTTAGCCTTGAATGGGAAAAGTTTGACCAGCATAAGCCATGCGGCAAAAAGGAGGACGAGAGTGAAAGGTATCATGAACGCCATCCATTCACCGAATCCGATGTTGATTCCTATTTCGCTCATATACTTGAGGGCGATTGCATTAGGAGGTGTACCGATAGGAGTACCCATACCACCGATGTTCGCAGAAATCGGAATTGCAAGAGCCAGGGCTGTCTTACCCTTTCCGTCAGCAGGAAGCGCCTTGAGGACAGGACCGAGGAACGTAAGCATCATCGCAGCAGTTGCAGTGTTGCTGAGGAACATGGAGAAGATACCTGTCACCATGAGGAAGCCCAGAAGCACGAATTTAGGTTTCTTGCCGAAAGGCTTGAGCATCACTCTTGCGAGGAAAAGGTCCAGGCCGGTCTTCGATGCCGCAATGGCGAGGACGAAACCTCCGATGAAGAGCATGATGATAGGGTCTGCAAAGCAGTGAAGCAGAGACTTGTAACTTGTCTGAGCGCCGAGAGCCTCAGGAGCGGCATTCTCAAAGAACACCAGGCTGCTGTTGGATGTAGTGAACAGGAGAAGTACAACTACCAGCACTGAAGTCGTCCACGCAGGTACCGCCTCGAAGAGCCACATGAGGATGGCGAAAAGGAAGATTGCAAGGGTTCTCTTCTGAATGATTGTCATGCCGTCAATCCAGTTTTCCACAGGCATACACCACACTACAAGTGCGGCTGCGATGGCGATCACAAGACGGATGACACGCGACACAGTCTTGTCGTCTGTCTTGTGAGCCTTTTTCCAGTTGTGATATGACTCTACGAGGTCATAACCAGGGAAAATCTTAAACATAATTCTGTTATTTTGTTAATAAAAAATGCGCTCGTTCTGAAAACGGGCGCAAATTTAGTCTTTATTTATGATAAAGCAACTAAATGACAATAAAAAAAAGATCCCCGGTCGAGCCGGGGATGACTATGATGGTCAATCGTAGATGACGATTAGACGATACCTTGTTCAAGCATTGCTCTGGCAACCTTCATGAAGCCGGCGATGTTGGCACCCTTGACGTAGTTGATGTAGCCGTCAGGCTGGGTTCCGTACTTGACGCAGGCCTCGTGTATATTGGACATGATCGAGTGCAGTTTCTCATCGACCTCGGCAGGAGACCAACTGATGTGCATTGCGTTCTGGGTCATTTCAAGACCTGAGGTCGCAACTCCGCCGGCATTGACAGCCTTGCCAGGAGCGAACATGATGCCTGCCTTCTGGAATGCCGCTATGGCCTCCGGAGTACAGCCCATATTCGAAACCTCCGCTGCAAGCCATGTTCCGTTTGCAAGGAGTTCCTCGGCGTCTGCTCCGGTGAGTTCGTTCTGGAAGGCGCATGGCATGGCTATATCGCACTTGATGCTCCATGCCTTCTTGCCAGGGTAGAATGTGGCTGACGGGAACTTGTCCGCAAACGGAGCCACAACATCGTTGTTTGACGCGCGAAGTTCGAGCATATATGCAATCTTCTCCGCGTTCATGCCCTCGGGATCATAGATCGCTCCGTCAGGACCTGAGATACCGATGACCTTTGCACCAAGTTCAGTAGCCTTTGTCGCAGCACCCCATGCCACATTGCCGAAGCCTGAAAGCACCACAGTCTTGCCTGCGATGTCCTTTCCTGCCATCTGAAGCATGTGCTGAACGAAATATACAGCGCCGAAACCTGTTGCCTCAGGACGGAGGATCGAACCTCCCCAGGTCATACCCTTGCCTGTAAGCACTCCTGTATTGTACTGCTGGGCCAGTTTCTTGTACATTCCGTACATATAACCTATCTCACGGCCGCCGACTCCGATATCTCCTGCCGGCACGTCCTGATCCGGACCGATTATTTTCCAGAGTTCAAGCATGAAAGCCTGGCAGAAACGCATTATCTCAGCATCTGATTTTCCGCGAGGGTTGAAATCCGAACCGCCCTTGCCGCCACCCATAGGAAGGGTCGTGAGGGCATTCTTGAAGGTCTGCTCGAAACCGAGGAATTTAAGGATAGAGAGGTTCACCGAAGGATGGAAGCGGATGCCGCCCTTGTACGGACCGATGGCAGAATTGAACTGCACACGATAGCCGGTATTCGTCTGAATATCACCGTTGTCATCCACCCAGGTCACCTTGAATGTGAGGATACGCTCCGGCTCGACGATGCGCTCGACAATCTTTGCGTCTTCAAACTCCGGATGCTGGTTATAGACATCCTCCACCGATTCCAGAACCTCATGTACCGCCTGGAGATACTCCTTCTCGTACGGGTACTTTGCCTCCAATGAGGCCATCAATTGTTTAGTGTTCATGTGGTTATATTTTGGTTAACAGATTCTTCACTTCGTTCAGAATGACATTGGGGGCGTTCAGTAATCGACGAAGTCGCTGAAGCGTATGCGAAAGAATGACATTGGGGGGCGTTCAGAATGACAATTAAACGTAATTTTCAAAAATGACCTGACTTACAAGCGAACATTTACCCGGATAGGGCGCGAAGCGTCAATGAGCGGTAAGTCAGGTCATTTTCATTCTATTTCCCAAGTGGACCCGCTGCGAAGAAGGTCATCCACACACTTGATCTTGGATGCAGCCTTCACATCCTCCACCTGCCTGCGCACTCCTTCGTCATACGTAACATCCTTGACATCTCGGATCACTCCAAGAGCAACAGGAAAATCAGGATATTTCATATCAGCCAGGAGCATATGGATGCCCACGTTCTCACAATGAGCGTCATGAGTCAGAATATCATCCTCAGTCACTCCATCCTCACCTATCGTCACCACTTTCAGGCCCATGCCGTCAAGAGCGATACCCTTGTTGCGATCCTTGCCGAAAATCATCTTCTCCCCATGACGAAGAACGATAGTCCTGTCAGCACGGTATTCCCTGTCGGTGATGAGTTTATGCGCTCCATCATTGAATATCACACAGTTGGTGAGCATTTCCATCACCGAGCATCCCTCATGCTTCGCCGCCTCAACCATGATCTCCGAGGTCAGTTTCAACTCCGAATCAAGGCTGCGGGCAAAGAAGGTTCCCTTGGCGCCAAGCACAAGACTTCCCGGATTGAAAGGATGCTCCACAGTTCCGTATGGAGATGTCTTGGTAATCGCGCCGAACTTCGATGTCGGAGAATACTGTCCCTTCGTAAGACCGTAGATCTGATTATTGAACAGGACGATGTTTATATCGACATTACGTCTGATGGCGTGAATGAAATGGTTTCCGCCGATTGCGAGGGCATCACCGTCACCACAGGCCTGCCATACGGCGAGGTCAGGATTGGCCACCTTGATGCCGGATGAAATGGCTGTCGCACGGCCATGAATGCTATGAAAACCGTATGTATTCATATAATAAGGAAGACGGGACGAGCATCCGATGCCGGACACGACCACATATCTTTCCTTGCTGTACCCCATTGCCTCTGTAACATCAGGCAGGGCGCGCTGAAGGGCTGTAAGCACACCGTGGTCGCCGCAACCTGCGCACCAGCGTACCTCCTGGTCGGACTTGAATTCTTTGAATGTATATCTTGGCATAACTTATCTTTTTTATAGATTCTTCGCTTCGCTCAGAATGACAAGGTGTCGCTCGGAATGTCATCCTGAACGCAGTGAAGGATCTTTACATATTATCCTTTATTGCAGTGACTATCTCCTGAACGAGGAACGGCTGTCCCTGAACCTTGTTGGCCTGTGCGTATGCAAACTTCGGCAGGACTCCACGCAGATAGTTCGCGAACTGGCCGCTGTTGAGTTCACACACCAGCACCTTCTCAAAGCCGGCAAACACCTGATCGGTATTCTTCGGCAGCGGCATGATGTAGTCAAAATGTGCAAAAGACACATCAAGACCCGCAGCACGCGCCTCCTGTACCGCAGAGAGAATATGTCCGTACGTTCCACCCCAGCCCACTACGAGGAGTTTGCCGGAAGACGGTCCGTCCACCTTGAGTTCAGGTATATAATCAGCAACCTTCTGCACCTTTGCCGTTCTTTCCGCCACCATCAACTCATGGTTGGCAGGGTCAGAAGAGAGCACTCCGGCATGGTTCTTTTCAAGACCGCCCACACGATGCTCGCAACCGGCCATACCAGGCACAGCCCACTTGCGCACAAGTGTCTCCGGGTCTCTCTCAAACGGCTTGTATGGAGTATTCGGACGTGCGAACGGCGGATTGATAGCAGGATAATCCTTCATTGAAGGTATCTTCCACGGCTCCGAACCGTTGCCAAGGAAACCTTCAGTAAGGAGTATCACCGGAGTCATATGCTCCACGGCTATCTTCGCCGCATTGAAGGCAGCATCGAAACAGTCTGCCGGAGAATGTGCAGCCATAACCACCACAGGACATTCACCATTACGGCCATACAGAGCCTGATTGAGGTCTGTCTGCTCGGTCTTTGTCGGAATACCCGTTGACGGACCCGCCCTCTGGACATCGACCACCACCAACGGAAGTTCCGTAATCATCGCAAGGCCGAGAGCCTCCGATTTGAGAGAAAGTCCAGGACCGGAAGTCGTGGTGACAGCAAGATTTCCTGCAAACGAGGCTCCGATGGCCGTACAAATGCCGGCAATCTCATCCTCAGCCTGGAAAGTCTTGGCTCCAAGATTCTTATGGATGGCAAGTTCTTCAAGAATACCTGTCGCAGGGGTGATAGGGTACGAGCCGCAGAAAAGAGGCAGACCTGACTTCTCTGACGCTGCAAGAAGTCCCCATGCAGTCGCCTGGTTTCCGTTGATGTTCCTGTAAAGACCCTTCTCCTGCTTTGCAGGTTCGATTGTATATGTATTCGGAATCGCCTGAATATTGGCAGCATAGTTGAAACCGTCCTTAAGCACCTTCTTGTTCGGTTCGATAAGTTCTGGTTTCTTCTTTCCGAATTTCTTTTCAAGATATTGGAATATATACTCCATCGGACGGCTGTATATATAACATGCCATACCGAGGGTGAACATATTCTTACATTTTGCGATCGACTTCCTGTCGAGACCGCTGTCTTTCAGGCTCTCTGCTGTGAGGGTCGTGATCGGAGCGGCAATGATGACCCTGTCCTCAATATGGAGTTCGGATATGGGATCCTCTCCAAGACCGGCACGCTCAAGTCCCTTCTGATCGAACGTATCGGAGTCAAGAAGCACCATTGCAGTCCTTTTGAGCCACTTTGCATTGGCCTTCAGTGCAGCAGGATTCATCGCCACCAGCATATCACAGAAATCACCCGGGGTCGTGATCTGTCCGCTGCCGATATGTACCTGAAAGCCTGACACTCCGGAAACTGTACCCTGGGGAGCACGAATCTCTGCCGGATAGTCCGGAAAGGTCGAAAGGGTGTTTCCAAAAATTGCAGACATATCTGCAAACAGGGACCCTGTGAGTTGCATTCCGTCACCCGAATCCCCTGCAAATCTGATTACAACATCTTTTGCGTCTAATACCATGATAAGTTTCGTTTAGTTGTATATTTCAAAATCAAACAAATTTAGGAAATATTTTCGCTCGTTAGACCACAAAAATAAGAAAATGCACCGCAAGAGGCTCAAAAACCAATCTCACGGTGCATATAATCTGTTTTTATGGCTTTACATTCCCTGCTGTGCTGCCTGAGCCTTTGCTGCAAGTTCCTGCTGAAGTTGCTCAAGTGTGCGGCCTTCCGGGATATTGAGAGCGACACGCGCCTCAGGTGTAAGGTCAATCATCTGAGCCTCATCTATGTAGAGAAGCGAACTCTTCTCAAATACTCCGGCAACTCCCTTTGCCTTTGCAAGTCCCTCAACGGCCTGCTGAGCCTTTTCTACAACCGGAGCCTGAAGTTGGTTCTGAAGTTGCTGAAGTTCCATCTGAAGGCTCTGCTGAGTCTGCTCAAGTCTTGACTGGATATCCATAAGTTCCTTTTCCTTGATCTCACGGACAGCCTGAGTCCAGGTAGAAGCCTTCTGCTGATATTCCTGACCCTTTTTCTGATACTCCTCATACATGGTCACGAGAATTTCCTCATTTGCCATTGAGTTCTCTTCAAGGGTTGCTCTTGCCTGATCCATCTCCGGCATCAACTGAACAAGTTCAGTAAAATCAACATATGCAAACTTAAGGTTCTGTGCCGAAGCAGTGAATGACACGAGTGCCGCAACTGCGATAAGTACGATTCTTTTCATAATATGCTATTAAGTTTAATAATTTTCTATTTTAGATTCCTCGACAGGCTCGGAATGACATATATACCTGGCTCGGAATGATATAAATACTTCACTCTGATTGACGGTGGGGTTAGAACTGCTGTCCGATGACGAAATGGAACTGGCTCTTTCCGTTGACAGGATCATCAAAGCCCCATCCCCAGTCAACACCAAGCAGACCGATCATCGGCAGGAACACTCTCACACCCACTCCGGCAGACCTCTTGATCTGGAAAGGATTGAAATCCCTTATGTCAGCCCAACAGTTACCGCCTTCAAGGAAGAGGAGCGCATAAATTGTCGATTGCGGCTGAAGTATAACCGGATAGCGCAACTCGACAGTAAATTTGTCATATACGTTACCTGCATAATAATTACCTGTCGATGAAGACGTTGCAGTCGGAGTAAGCGAGTAGTTCTCATAACCTCTGAGCGATACAATCTCCGAGCCATAAGTGTCATAACCCGACATACCGTCACCTCCGACACGGAAGCCCTCAAACGGAGAATATCCCCAGTTTCTGTTGTAATATCCCAGATAACCGAACTGAGCGCGCGCCATCAGCACAAGGTCACCGACAAGTTTCTGATAGACTGCCGCCTTGAACGACCATTTGTGATACTCGATCCATTTGTATCTCTGCTCCGAACTCTGAAGATTGTAGTCAATCTTTCTCCAGTCAGTCGTATATATCGGAGTAGGATTGCCGTCAGCATCAAGATTCCTGGAGTCGTATCCGCTGATTCCCTTCTTCCTCAACAACGAATAAGGAGGGGTCAACTGAAGCGAGAAACTGAAATCAGAGCCCTGACGCGGATATATCTGCTGGTCTGTCGAGTTACGTGACAGACTGAGAGTATAACTCAGGTTATGCGAGATACCGGTGTCGAACATGAACTGATATGCCCAGTCCTGAAGTTTATATGTCTGCCAACTGAGTTGGTTGTAAAGCACGAAATAGTTGTCAGGCCATTTCAGACGCTTACCGATACCTGCTGCAAATCCATAGACCTCCATATATTCATCATTGTTGAGGATGTTGAAGGCAAGATATGAGTTTGTCTGACGGGTATAGTAAAGCGACATGTTGAGCGATGTCGGTTTCTTGCCGAAGAGCCATGGCTCCGAGAAACTTGCAGAGAGGCTGGTGTAGTAAGTACCGTTGGTCTGGAAACGGAAAGACAGGTTCTGGGCATCTCCAAGCGGCACAGGACGCCATGCGGTCTTGTCAAAGAAACGGCGTGTTGAGAAGTTGTTGAAACTTACTCCGACTGTCGCCACGAAAGTGTTTCCGCCCCATCCTCCTGAGAGTTCGAGTTGGGATGAAGGCTTCTCCGTCACATTATATATGATATCGACAGTATTGTTCAACTGATTTGGAATGATGGAATATCCCTTTGCCGGGTCCATGATGGCCTCCGGGTCGAACTGTCCCATGGAAGCGATCTCACGGATGGAACGCTCGAAGTCGGTCTGGCTGAAAAGATAGCCCGGACGGGTGAATACCTGACGGCGCACCACCCTTTCGTTGGTAAGGTCATTGCCGTTGATGACGATATTGTTCAATGTTGCAGGCTTGCCCTCTACAATACGCATCTCCACATCCACAGAGTCTCCCACCACATTGAGTTCCACCGGCTGAAGTGAGAAGAACAGGTATCCGTTGTCGCGATAAAGTTTGGTGACATCATACTCGCCCTGCTTTCCGCCGCCGAAGAGTCTCTTTTCCATGGTGACGACATCATAGACATCACCCTTCTTGATCATGAGTATCTCGTTGAGAGCCTCAGCCGGATAGACTGAGTTACCGGTCCATGTAATGTCCCTGAAATAGTATTTCTTACCTTCCTCTATTTCGAAGTCGATCTGGAGACGGTCAGGCTCTATATAATACATGGTATCCCTCACAATCCTCGCATCACGATAACCGGCCTCATTGAACACGCTGAGCATCGCCCTCTTGTCATTGTCATATTCCTTTTCATGGAATTTCTTTGAACTGAATATGTTCTGGAAACGGTTGTCGCGGGTCTTCTTCATGGCGCGCACGAGTTTGCTCTCCTTCACATTTTCAGCGCCATTGAAATTTATCTTCTTGATCTTGACCTTGTTGCCTCTGTCAACCGCGAACTGCACCCTGATGGCACTGCGGACCATGGTATCCCTCTTGGTGTTGACCTGGACCTTTACGTTCTGGAAGCCCTTCTCCTTATAATATCTCTTGATGATGTCGGCAGAAGTCTTGGATACATATTCGGAAAATTCGCCTCCTCGCTTGAGATTCAGACGTTCCTGGAGTTCCTTCTGTTCTCCTGTCTTGACTCCGCTGAACACCCATTTTGACACACGTGGTCTTTCGATGATGCTGACCTTGAAGAAGGCGGTATCGCGGGTCGGAGCGATAGAATCGATGCTGATGGAAACGTCCTCGAAGAATCTCTGCATCCACAGTCTCTTGACAACAGACGAAAGAGCCTCGCTCGGAACAGTAACCTCGTTACCGACATGCAGACCTGTAACCTGAAGAATCTGTTCCTTGGAGAAATGCTGATTTCCCTCCAAGATCACGCCTCCGATAATATATTTCTTTGGATTGTTGTAATCTACCACCACTCCGTTGCTCTGTGCCCCACAGAATACAGGGGCGAGCATCAGAAGAATTGTGTAGATTATAGTATTTATTCTCATCGCTTACTACTTAACAAACTGCAAATATAAGCAATTATTTGACTTTTCCATAACGTCTGTCGCGTTTCGCATACTCAGAAAGTGCAGATTTGAACTCTTCCTTCCTGAAATCAGGCCAAAGGGTATCAACGAAAAGCAACTCTGAATATGCTCCCTGCCACAGGAGATAATTGCTCAGACGACTCTCCCCCGACGTACGGACAATAAGGTCAGGATCAGGGATTCCAGCCGTTGCAAGGAACGGATCAAAACCATTGATATCCATAGACATCACCTCTTCAAGATCTGCCTCAGAGGCTGCCGCTTTCCGTGCAAGTTTCTTTGCCGCCTGCAAGATATCCCACTTGCCGCTGTAACTCAGGAACACTATGAGTGTAAGGGTGTCATTTGAGGAAGTCATATCCATACATGAGTCTATCACCTGGTTGAGCGAAGGCGCGAGCCTTTCCCTGTTGCCTATGACCATGAATCTGACACCATTGCTGTTGAGTTTCTCCATCTCCGATGCCATAGCCTTGACCATCAGTTCCATAAGCCCGTCAACCTCAGCCTGCGGCCTGTTCCAGTTCTCCTCGGAGAAGGCATAGATGGACAGGTACTTCACACCCGTCTCCACCGCCGCCTCAACGCAAGCGCGGACACTTTCAACTCCTTCAAAGTGTCCGTAAATTCTTTCTTTGCCTCTTTCCTTGGCCCACCTGCCGTTTCCGTCCATGATCATGGACACGTGGACAGGGATTCGATTCATAGGTTCCATCATTATCTTATATTTCTGACATCCTCTCCCCAATAGAGTTTCTCGACGAGAGCCTGTATGAAGTTGGATTTATCAAGCCGGAGGCGTTTTAGCGAAAACTGTGCCATAGACACATCAATCTGCGCACCGTCCGTCAGTTCAGTGGTCCTTGTGTCTGCGGAAAACTCGAAATGTCCGTCTCTTGAATGAGCCGTCATGCTTATAACAGAGGTACTTGGCACCACGAGAGGCCTGACATTCAGGTTATGTGGTGCAATAGGAGATATGATGAATACCTTTGATTGCGGGAGTACGATAGGACCGCCTACACTGAGGGAGTAGGCTGTCGAACCGGAACTTGTGGATATGATCAGACCGTCCCCCCAATATGTCGGGAGCCTTACCCCATCGACAGAGACATCCACAGCAAGCATCGCTCCTCCGTTTCTTCTGATGGTCATTTCATTGAGAGCAAGATGACAATCACTGCTCAGATCCTCCTGGCCGGCTATTTCAGAACACAGCATTACGCGCTTTTCTATCGTATATTCTCCCGAAATAAGGGCCTGGGCAATGTCTTCGCCCCTATACTCCGAGAGGAATCCCATCCTGCCCATATTGACTCCCGCCACGGGAATATCCGCACGTACTGCCTTGAGGGCAGCCGAAAGAAAGGTTCCGTCTCCACCGACGCTCAGAAGGATGTCGGTATCTTCTCCAAGAGGCTCGTCCAAAGAGGTAAAACAGACCCCGCAACCGCCTTTTTCAAGGTCGCCGACAAGTTTTATGACCCTCTCGTCGCAGCGGAGATTTTCAGTTCCTACATATATAGCAACGTTCATAAGCATTGTTTTATGGTCCAAAAATAGCACATTATTCTTTAAGATTGAACTTTATTGACTATTTTTGTGGTTTGTATATAAAGAAAGATAGAAGAAAATGACCAGACTAAGCGTAAATATCAACAAGATAGCAACCATCAGAAATGCGCGTGGAGGAAATATGCCGGATGTGCAGAAGGCGGCCGTGGATTGCGAAAGATTCGGGGCAGAGGGTATAACCGTACACCCAAGACCGGACGAGCGCCATATAAGGTATGACGATGTCAGGCTGCTCAAACCGCTTGTAACTACGGAATTCAACATTGAGGGTAACCCTATCCCTTCATTCATGGACCTTGTTATGGAAACAAAGCCCACCCAGGTGACTCTGGTCCCGGATGCCCATAACGCCATCACCTCCAATGCAGGCTGGGACACCATCACCCATCGCGATTTTCTCACAGAGGTATGTGCGGAATTCAAGAAGCACGGCATAAGGACATCGATATTTGTGGATCCGGACCCTAAGATGGCGGAATGTGCCGCTCTGTGCGGATGCGACAGGGTGGAACTCTATACAGAGTCCTATGCAAGGCTGTTCCAGGACAATCCTCAGACGGCCATAGCGCCTTACATCAGGACGGCCGAGGCTGCAAGGGATTGCGGCATAGGCCTCAATGCCGGACATGACCTCAACCTTGATAATCTTGAATACTACATAAGGAATATCCCTTGGACCGACGAGGTTTCCATCGGCCACGCCATCATCTGCGACGCCCTTTATATGGGACTGGAAAACACTATACAGGCATACCTTTCAAAGGTTAAGATTTTTTGATTATCTTTGTAGGATTTCCGACCGGAATTGAAATTAAACAAAACAATAAACTGATATGAAAAACGCATCACTCATTCTCAGCATCATTTCGCTGATCGCCGCAATCACTTTCGGCACACTCTATCTTGTAGAAAACACTGACAAGCAGACAGTTACATCAAACGAAAACGCTGAAATCACGGCTTGCTCGGGAGATATCGTATATATCGACCTTGACAGGATCATCATGGGATATGATATGGCAAACGACCTCCGTTCAGTCGTAGAGGCCAAGGTTCAGAAGATACAGGAAGAGGTTCAGAGAAGAGGAAAGAAACTTGAAAAGGATATCAACGCATGGCAGGAGAAACTCAACAAGGGCCTTATGACAAGGTCGGTAGCCGAGGCTCAGCAGGCAAAACTCCAGAAGCAGCAGGAAGAGTTCGCTCAGTATGCTTCTCAGAAGGAGCAGGAGGTGCAGGAGGAGCAGATCGTGATGATGAACCAGATCGGCGACGCCATCAAGACCTTCCTTGACAAGTACAACGTGGAGAAGGAGTACGCCATGATAATAACAAACAACGGCGGAGCACCTGTAATCACGGCGGATCCGGGTCTGGACATCACAGAGGACGTACTTGCAAGACTTAATGAAGAGTACGTAGCATCAAAGAACGCAAACAACTAAGAAATATTACAATAGTTTCGTAGAAAAATTTAAACAGTTTCTAAGATTTGAAGATAGCGATACTGTCTTGTTTTTACCCTTACAGAGGCGGGATATCTCAGTTCAACGCATGCCTTTTCGGAGAACTGAGCAAGGAGCATGATGTCAAGGCGTTCAATTTCAGCCGACAATATCCTGAAATCCTGTTCCCGGGAAAGACACAGTACGTTACAGAGGACGATGAGGCCGTACCGGTGGAGAGTGTATCTCTGCTGGATACGGTCAATCCTTTTTCATATATCAGGACCTATCGTGCAATACGGGACTGGAAGCCAGATGTGCTGATAGTCAGATACTGGATGTCATTTTTCGCGCCATCGCTCGGATACATCACCAGGAGGATGAAGAAGCACTGCAAGGTAATATCCATCCTTGACAACGTGGTGCCGCATGAGACGAGATTCTTTGACACTCCCCTGACCCGATATTTTCTCAAAGGCAGCACGGGCTGCGTAACCCTTTGCGAGGCCGTGTCCCAGGACCTGCTCAGAATAAGGCCGGATGCCACATTCACAGTCATCCAGCACCCGCTTTACTCCCATTTCGGAGAGAAGAAGGACAGGGTCAGGGCTGAAGAGAAACTCGGACTCAGACATGGAAAGAAGAACCTGCTCTTCTTCGGACTTATCAGGAAATACAAGGGACTTGACATCCTGCTGGAAGCATTCGGGAAACTTTCCGATGAATATCAACTTATCATTGCGGGAGAGCCATACGGTTCATTCGAGCCTTATCAGCAGATAATCGACAGACTGCCCAATAAAGACCGCATAGTCAAGGAACTCAAATATATAAAGGACTCGGAGGTTTCGGATTATTTCTCGGCGGCAGACCTGGCGGTTCTTCCATACAGGAGCGCCACTCAGAGCGGCATAAGTTCTGTTTCCTATCATTTTGAGGTACCGATGATAGTCACGGACGTGGGAGGGTTGAAAGAGACTATCGGAGACCGCGGCACGGGATTGGTTTCAGCAGACGGCAGTCCGCAGGCAATAAGTCAGGAAATCATAAGATATTTTTCAGACCCTCGGATTGAGGAGGATTGTATAAAAAATATCCGTATGGAAAAAGTGCGGCTTTCATGGAAAGGCTTTGCAGAAAGACTGATGGAGTTTATCAACAGATTATAACAGACATGAAGATGAAGATACAATCAACAATAGCATTTGCCCTCGCGTCATTGCTTGCAATCACCACCCTGCCGGCACAGGAGTATGTAAGCACACCTGTTGAGATCTCCAAGGAGAAGGTGAAAATCGACGGGAAGATATGTTATTCCCATATCGTGCTCGAAAGGCAGACCCTGTACTCCATCAGCAAGGCCTACGAGGTCAGCATCGAAGATATTTACAGATTCAACCCTTCCGTAAGGGAGGCGGGGCTGAAGAAGAACTCCATCATCATCATTCCTTCGAAGGAGGCATTGGCCCAGGCCGCTCCGAAGCAGGACGCTGCCGGTGGGCAGACAGTCAATAAGGAAGATACCAAGGCTGAACGGCAGGTCACCAGACAGACAAGTGCGCCGGTTGTCGAACAGAAAGACGAGACCAAGGCGGAAAGAATCCACATCGCAAAATGGACAGAGGATCTTGATGTGATTGCCAATATGTATGGAGTGTCAGTCGAGGATATAATGGCTGCAAACGGGCTGAAAGGCAGAAAATTAAGCAGAAGACAGAAACTTATCATACCATTTGCAGGCGAACAGGTGCAGGCGGAGGAGACAATAGCGGCCACTCCGGAAGAAGATGTTGCTCAGACAGCGGTTGCAGACAGCATCGAAGCGGCAGATTCGACAGAGTTCATGGCAGACATCCTAAATGAGCAGTTACTGAAAACGGATATAAATGCCACCATCATTCTTCCGCTCTCCGGCAGCGACGGCAATCCGAATAAAAACAATATCGATTTCTATTGCGGCTGCCTGCTTGCGGTCTATGATCTTGGAAATGAGGGCATCAACTGCAAGATTAACGTATATGACATAATGAACAAGACCACTCAGGTCAACCTGGAGACAATAAACAGAAGCGATATGGTCATCGGTCCTGTTTCGGCTGCCGACCTTACACGCATGTGTAATATTGCTCCTGACGCAAAGGTGATTGTGTCTCCTCTTGACCCGAGAGCAGAAACTCTTGCCAAATCCCAGCCACGGCTTGTTCATCTTCCTGCATCGGCATCCGCTCAATACAGGGACATCGTGGATTGGATAGAAGAAGACATCGCCACAGGTGACAAGGTGCTGATGATCTCGGAGAAAGGTGCCAGACTGAACAATATTTCAGAACCTGTCAAGACCCTGCTGGACTCATCGTCATTGGGATATTCACAGTTTTCATACAGTATTCTTGAAGGCAGGGAGGTTGCTGCGCCATTGACCGAACTTATGACCAAGGAGGGTGCGAACAGGGTAATCATAGCATCCGAGAGCGAGGCCTTTGTAAATGACGTGATCCGCAATCTGAACCTCCTGAAAAGAGATAACATTGAGATTATCCTGTACTCTTCTTCGAAGGTAAGGGCATTTGAAACCATTGAGGTAGAGAACCTGCACAACCTCCAGACAAGGGTCAGTCTCGGTTACTATATCGATTACAACGACCCGAAGGTAAGAGACTTCCTGATGAAATACAGGGCATTATACAACACAGAACCTTCGCAGTTTGCTTTTCAGGGCTATGACGTGGCGAAATTCTGTATAAGCATGTGTTCAAGATATGGCGATGACTGGAAAAACCACCTTGCAGGAACAAGTTCGCAGATGCTGCAAAGCATCATCACTCCTAAGCAGGAAAATTCACAGGGATTTGTAAATAATTCAGTAAGAAGAATAATCTACGACAAGGGTTATTCTGTCAGAACTGTCAGATAATTCAAGCGCCAAGCAAGGCTTTGGCATTGGCGATGGCAGCATCGGTCAGGACAGAGCCGCTCAACATACGCGCCAATTCAAGGACTCTCTGCTCGTCGGAGAGTCTTTCTATTTTAGATACGGCGAGAGAGGCATCAGGATTGATTTCCTTGGACACAAGGTAGTGAGCATTACCCTTGGCAGCAACCTGCGGAAGGTGGGTGATGGCAAATACCTGCATATAAGAGCCCATATCACAGATCATCGAGCCCATCTTGTCAGCCACGCTGCCCGAAACGCCTGTGTCGATCTCGTCGAAGATCATCGTAGGCATATTTGTATATCGTGCCCTCATGGCCTTCAGGGCAAGCATGATACGGGACAATTCTCCTCCGGATGCACATCTTGCGACATCGACGGCATTGCGTCCGGTGGAAGAGAACTTGAATGAAACCGCATCCGAACCTGTCACGCCGAGCGGAACCTCGGACACCTCCACTTCAAAGACGGCATACGGCAGTTCCAGTCCTCTGATCGAAGCGGTGATTTCCTCAGCGAACGAGGCGGCGGCCTGCACTCTTGACTTATGGAGTTGCGCCGCAACCCTGCCAAGTTCTGATTCCGCAGTCTGTATATCAGACTGAAGAGACTCCAGCCTCTCAACCAGGGCGGTTGAATCAAACAGAATCCCGGAAAGACGGTTGCGGACAGAAATAAGTTCAGAAATATCACGGCATGAATGTTTCTGCAACAGAGAATAAAGCAGGGACATACGGTCCTCCACCATTTCCAGACGCTCCGGCGAAACATCTACACGTGAATTGATTGACGACACCTCAGAAAATATGTCATCCAGTTCCCTACGGCATGAATCGACCCTCTCGGAGAGTTCCTCAGCAGCAGGTATGAATCTGACAAGTCTTGAAAGTTGTCTCTGGATCTCCTTCATGGAGGCATCAAGGGAGAGCATATCGGAGGCAGGTTCAAAAATCTCCTCAACTGCACCGAGTCCGTTCCTGATTTCCTCTGCATTGGCAAGTTGCTTCTGCTCCTGCTCAAGTTCCTCCAGTTCGCCTTCCCTTAAAGAAGCGGCTTCCAACTGGTTATATTGCGCCTGATTATAATCCCTGTCAGCGGACACTTCGGCCATCTTCTTCTGCAATGCACGCAGATCGCTGCGATACTGCTGCAGCCTCTGCCACAAGGCAGAACATTCCGAACGGAGAGCCTGATTGCCGGCAAAATGGTCAAGAGTATCAAGATGGAAATGCCTGTCTGACAGGAGCATGGTCTGATGCTGGGAGTGGATATCCACTATCTGCGAAGATATGTCCTGAAGCACCGTCACGGCCACAGGAGAATCGTTTACGAAAGCACGCGAGCGGCCTGAACGATTGACAACACGTCTTATGATAAGATGTCCTCCGTCCCACTCGACCTCATTATCCTCCAACAGATTGCGGACCTGCTCGTTTTCCGGGTCCACATCAAATTCGGCCTCCACAAAGCAATTCTCCGCCCCCTCGGAAACCATGGAAGCATCGGCCTTTGTGCCCATCAGAAGAGACAAGGCCCCAAGAAGAATCGACTTACCGGCTCCGGTCTGACCTGTAATAATAATCAGACCCTCCGGAAAATCGATTTCCAGAGAGTCTATAAGTACAAAATTCCTGACCTGAAGCCGCGAAATCATAGCAGACTATTCCTCGTCCTGCTTTGCGACCCTGTAATGTACCTCGCCTTCCTTGAACTCCTCGATAGCGACAAGACTTGGCTTAGGCTGTCTTTCATAATATTTTGAGATCTCGATCTGCTCACGGTTCTCGAACACCTCTTCCATAGTGTCGTGGTCATTCTTGAATCCCTCAAGTTTGCGGGTCAGTTCCTTCTTCTCTGCGATAGCGATCTGGTTTGCCCTCTTTGAAAGGATAACCACTGTTTCATAAATATTTCCGGTTGGTGCAGCGAGATCACAAAGGTCGCGTGTCTGTGTGTTTGTAGGTACTTTCTTTGCCATTTTTATATATCTTTAATTTCTCTCTACTTTATTATACCCTCTATTTTGCACTGGGTTTCATTTTTTTGATTGTCCTCTCGAACTTCCTTTCTGTCATATCCGTTTCATCCGTGCCGGCACCATGACGGCCGAGCGCCTTCTGGACTCTCTTATATACAAGATCAAGTTCCTTGCGATATGCTGATTCAGGATTCTCACCGATAAAGTTGAGATAGTCATCGATGAATATCATATATCTCTCCTTCTGCTTGGCCGGCACACTCAAGGAAGCATACTTATATGAGGACATTGCTATATAATATAGTATATCCTCTCGGAATATTGTCTCCGAGTCATCTTTAAGGACATTTCTGAATGCTACGCGCGATGCAAGATAATCCTCCATCTTATAGTAGAGTTTTGCAGCCTCGTAGGCCTTCCTGTCAAGACGCTCGTTCAACTCGACCAACATGTCCCGACAAGTTTCAAGACGCTCAGACTCAGGGAACTCCATTATATACTCGGAGATGGCGTTCATCGCCTTGTATGTAGGAGTCTGGTCCAGTTCATAGCGAAGAGTCTGCTTGTACAGACAGTCAAGACGCAGATATGTAGCCTCCGAGGCGAACGGACTGCGCGGATAAACCTCCACAAACCTTTCAAAGTTGGTTTCTGCCGTGTAATAGTCCTTGGCGTTGTAATTGCTCAGACCCCAGTAATATTTTACCGTGTCGTCCTTCGCAGTTCCTTCGGTCAGTACGGACAAGGACTCGAAAAGCGTGGCAGCCTTGGAGTATTTCTTGTTGTTGAAATATTCAAATGCAGCCTTGTACTTAGCATCCACATCGTTGCTGTTGAGCAGAAGTTCAAACTGCGACTTGCACGAACATAGAGCCACAAGTGCTGCAAGTGCGAATATAAACCTATATTTCATCATTGCAATATTTAGTTCATTTTAAGGAATTTCTCCGCATCCAATGCAGCCCGACATCCTGACGCGGCGGCTGTGATTGCCTGTCTGTATTGAGGGTCCTGCACATCTCCTGCGGCAAATACGCCCTCGACATTTGTCCTGGAAGTCTTTCCGTCAGTCATGATATAACCTTCCTTATCCACTGCCACCCACTGATTGAAAAGTTCAGAGTTCGGATGATGACCTATGGCAAGGAAGAAGCCGTCGACAGCAATATCAAACACCTCGCCATCCTTGCGCAGAAGTCTCGCTCCTGTAACTCCGAATTGGTCTCCAAGAACCTCCTGGGTATTGCAGTTCCAGAGGATTTCTATGTTTTCGGTGTTCCTGACGCGCTCCTGCATTGCTTCGGATGCCCTGAGCACATCTCTCCTGACAATCATATAGACCTTTTTGCAAAGTCCGGCAAGGTAGGTTGCCTCCTCGCAGGCAGTATCGCCACCGCCTACAACTGCAACTGTCTTCTTCCTGTAAAAGAAACCGTCACATGTCGCACAGGCCGACACGCCCATGCCCCTGAACTTGGTTTCCGAAGGCAGTCCGAGATATTTTGCAGTAGCGCCTGTCGCAATGATAAGTGTCTCCGCCTCAATCTCATGAGTTCCGTCAACAACAACCTTGAATGGTCTGCTTGACAGATCGACAGAAGTGACTGCACCACTGCGCACATCAGCCCCTAATCTCACGGCCTGATTCTTCATGACAGTCATAAGGTCCGCGCCTGCAATCCCGTTCTCGAATCCGGGAAAATTCTCGATTTCAGTAGTTGTGGTAAGTTGACCACCAGGCTGGATTCCTTCATAGACAACAGGAGCGATCTCCGCCCTTGCGCCATAAATCGCTGCAGTATAACCCGCAGGTCCGCCACCAACAATAAGACACTTTATCTTTTCCATAGTCATTTCAAGCCCGGTCACATCCGGGCAAATCATACAAATATAATGCTTTTTATCAGACTTTCATCAGATGGTCCTTCACCATTCTGTAAATCCACCCCAAGAGGAAATCGGGAAGGATGACGATGAACGGGAAGAATACCTTGTTGAGCAGCCCCGGCATTGTTCCGCGGCATCTCCAGAAAGTTGCCCTGAGTGCTCTTCTGACCGCTCTTTCGGGACTGATCATCACTGTGAGGGCACGTGCCAGTTTCTTCAATGAGGGTTTGATAGGAATGAGCGGTGTGTCAACTGCACCGAAATATGCATTGGTAACGCTTACGCCAGTCCTCTGACACTCGATTCTGAGTTCGCGGGAATAATCCCTGACAAAACGCTTTGTGCTGCCATACATACCGATGCCCGGCCAACTCATCCATGCTGCAAGCGAAGAGATATTGAGTATATAACCGCACCCGCGCTCCTTCATCGCTCCCACATATTTGCGGCAGAGCAGCAGAGGGGTGTTCATATGCACCATCATGATCAGTTTGAGCATCCTTTCCGATGTCCTGTCGATTGCCTGGCAGTACATCACGCCGGCATTGTTCACCAGCACCTCCACCTGACAGCCTTCCGCCTCTGTGGTCTCGTATATCCTGTCTGCCGCATCGGGTGCAGAAAGGTCCTGAACGATGGACAGGAGTCTGAGACTGTCCTTTGCCTCGGCAGGGACCTTGTCAGATGCAGCGACAGTCTCCCTCACGACTGTCTCCGTCTGAGCGAGTCCCGCAGCATTTATGTCCACGAGAATGATGTTATAGCCCCTGAGTGCCAGTTCCTGACAATATATTCGGCCCATTCCGGAAGCCGCGCCGGTAACCAAGGCGTAATGCCTGTATCCTTTGAATTTCTTTCCCATAGTCTGTGCAATTCTTATGCGTGCGTCCGCGCGCCTATTACGTAAAAATCGTGCAAAGATACGAAAAATGGTTTATTATACAATGTGAACCTCACGTCGTCACTTCGTTCCTCCTCAGTGACGTCTATTTCACGTCATTCTTTCGCATACGCTTGAAGCGACTTCGTCGATTAGCGAGAAGCGTCGCGACGTGGCAATCCAAAATTTGGAATTTTGAATAATTCTAAATACCTTTGCATCATGAACACACACAGATGCCCGGACATGGAGGAGTTCAAGGAAATCCTCCATAAACTCTCACTCAAAGCCACACCGCAGAGACTGGCTGTCCATCAGGCAATGATGGAACTTGGCCATGCCTCGGCCGATATGGTCACAGAAGCAGTAAAAGCCAAAGGCACCGCTAAGGTAACTCTGGCTTCTGTATATAACATCCTGACACAGATGGCAATGCTGAAAGTCTATGATTACAGGCTCAGCGCCAACAACAAGATGTATTTTGATGTGAACACCTTCAAGCACATCCACCTTTATGACCAGGAGAACCACCTCTTCAAGGACGTAATCGACGACGACCTGGTCACATTGATAGAATCCTATCTGAAACGCAAGCGGGTCAGGGGATATAAAATCGAAAGTATTGACATTCAACTTGTAGGACGTCCTACAAAGAAGAAGTATCTTGCATAGGGCATATTCTCTGTGCCTTCACTCCCTTGAAGATACAGAGCACAAAGCAGGTCAGAGCAACTGCAATGCCGGCGACGGTGCCTATTACTGGTGAGAGATGAAGACCGGTAGGAGCCGGCGAAGATAGAATGAAGTCAACGCAGATGAAAGTCAGGAAGGCGGCAGGGATGGAACACATCCAATGCTGCTTTCCTTCGTTTATCAGGTATGCAGCACCCGTCCACAGCACAAGGGTGG
The DNA here is from genome assembly GCA_015060455.1 of Bacteroidales bacterium. Classification (GTDB taxonomy): domain Bacteria; phylum Bacteroidota; class Bacteroidia; order Bacteroidales; family UBA932; genus Cryptobacteroides. Next base: position 67,834 of record SUYM01000008.1, on the reverse strand, counting down.
CGAGCACCTGATTGGCGATTCCGAGAAATTTCCACGCCGTATTGAAATCCACCTTGCAGAAGAAGAAGGCGACGACAAATATCGGCAGACAGACAATCAGACGGTTCTTTATAGGCTTCTGGTCATATTTGAACAGGTCCGAGAGAGAAAGTCTCAGGCTGCGGAAAGCAGTGTCGCCGGAGGTGATCGGACAGATGACAACTCCAAGGATTGCAATCACGGCACCTGCCTTTCCAAGCCAACTCTGGCATATCATATTAACAAGATCGGCAGCCTTGGCGTTCTTGACAAGTTCCCCGCCAATCACAGTACCGACATCAGTTGTAGCATTGTTCAAACCCTCAGGTCCGCCACAATATGCTATGGCAGCACTTGCCCATACCATAGCCACAATTCCCTCGGCGATCATCGCTCCGTAGAACACCGGACGGGCATATTTCTCGTTCTTGAGACAACGTGCCATCATCGGAGACTGCGTGGCATGGAAACCGGAAATCGCTCCGCACGAGATTACTATGAACATCATCGGTATGAGCATGTTGCTCTCAGGGTCGGCATGCCAGTTCTTCAATACCGCGGGGGTCAGTTCAACCATTTCATGTGAACCGTTCAGATGCCCCACAACAAGCATCACACCCACTCCGAAGGCCATGAAAAGAAGGACAGCACCCATAAAAGGATATATCGAGCCAATGATCTTATCCACAGGCAGAAGGGTGGCGATGATATAGTAACCGAAGATTACATACAGCCAGTATTCCGCCTTCCAGCCCGTCAGGTTCTCCATAAGACCGGAAGGACCGATGACAAACGACACGCCCACAGCCATAAGCAGGAAGATGACCACAAAGTTCATAAGTCCCTTCATGCCCTTGCCAAGATACTTGGAGGTCAGTTCAGGCATATTGACTCCCCCGTTTCGGATTGACATCATCCCGGCAAAGAAATCGTGTACAGCGCCCATGAATATACAGCCGAACACTATCCAGAGATAGGCTGCCGGGCCATATGCCGCACCGGTAACTGCGCCGAAGATAGGTCCAAGGCCGGCGATGTTGAGGAATTGGATGACAAACACCTTCCACGTAGGCATCGGTGTATAATCCACGCCGTCAGCCATTTCATAGGCAGGAGTCTTTCTTGAAGGATCGACGCCGAAATAGCGTGCTACAAATTTTCCATAGATGAAATATGCTGCAATCAGCAAGAGAATAGATACAATAAAGGTTATCATAGTTTCAGTTTTACTCTGCCAAAAGTATAAAGATTTATTTTCAGATGCAACGATTTTCCTGAATTTAGCATCTTGTGTGAGATATTTTGAGAAAAAATTTATACATGAAGAAAATATTTATACTTTCCCTTGTCGCCCTCGCGGCTCTGTCCTGCAAGGAGGACGATACCCTCTACTACAACAACATCACCATGGGCAACATAGACCGGGAATACATTGTCAGCGATCAGGGGAACTCCTTCGAAATATTAGAGAACAAGGTTGACCTTTCTGCATTTGAATATGGAAGGGTCATCCTTGCATGCGACGTATTGAAGGAGACCGGCGACGGGAAATATGGCATAAGGCTCCTTGACATTGCATCAGTGCTGACCAAGGCACCGGCAAATGCAAGCGCCATCACCTCGGAGGATGACAAAAGAAATGTGGACAATCCCGTGAACATCAGGGAGATATGGTACAGCGGAGGTTACATCAACATGTTCATTGAATTTGCTGTCAAATACGGCAGCGACACCAAACATCTTATAAACCTCATCTATGACGATTCTCCGAGCGCGGCTGATGACAAAATCAAGACATATATATTCACACTCCGCCACAACGCCTTCGGTGAGACACCCACGGAAGAGACTGGAAGCGAATACAAATCCTCAGGCGGCTACGTCAGTTTCCCAGTCTCTGACCTGATCAGGGAGGACGAGGCTAATGTCACTCTCAACTGGCACGCAAACAAGGTCATGGACGGATTTTACATTTTCACTGAAAGCGAGCAGAAGACGAAGACCTTCGACTGGAAAAGGACTGATTTCGAACACCCTGCGCTTCTGCCTATCCGCCCTACATTGAAGGTCTGCAGATAGCAGCCGGGGAACCTCAGCATTTTCCGCTTCCCGTCCACGTTTCGGGGCCATTTTGTGGATGGCGCACCGGGCTTCGCTTACGGAATAATTAATTGCGGCGTCAAAGGTACATGGATTGGACCTCTGACGCCGCAAATTATTGAGCGAGATCAAATTACTCGGAAGTATCAGTCTTGGAGTCTGTAGAGTTGGACTGCTTTATAGGATTTATATGCCGTGAATCTTTTCGTATTAGTCGTACTCGAACGCGCCAACACCCTCTCGGTATATGTCGTGTTGGATATTATTACATTCTTTTGAGAATTTAAGTTAAAACTCCAATAGTAACCTGTATCCTGCAAACTATCGGAAAAAGACAAGTCCGTACCGTCTTTTGGCATACCTATATATTTCTCATTTGCAGACAAGCAATAATTTCCTCCTGAAACCTTCGCAACTGTAATCACACATGCATCATCTAATGAGGTTGAAGATATTGTATTATTTGATATCGTAACAGAAACTGCTTCACAATATTTATTTGTTCCTTCCGGACCTTTCATAACCTCATTAGTACTTTCACATACCAAAACATATGTTCCGCTCCAATCCTCAGGTGCTTCAGTCACCTTTACATAATATTTTGCATCAACATCACCACCTTCTTCTCCTGTTTCTTTCGGCACACGATCTGCCTCTGCCATATTGATCGGAAGGGTATTGCGCTTATTCTGAAGGAACTCACGCTCGAAACCTGTTTTTGAAATGGTATACGTTGCAGCATCAGTATCAACGACAATATCAAGAGAGGTTATTGTGCATGGGTTGATGCAGGCCCAGAAAGAAGCTTCTCCGGTCTCATCGACTGTAAGATCAGTACAGTTTACCGTCACCGTATTCTGCGGAGTATTTGAAGATACTTCTCCTGTAGTAATATCGACATTAAATTTTCCTACAAGTGCCAGCCCATCCTGCGCAGTAAGCACAACACTGTTTACCTTCTCACCAGCTCCAAGGCCTTTAAGAGTTATGTCTGCATGTGCAACAAGGCGGGTCCAATACATTGATACTGCCTCTGTCGGGAAGCCAGCCACCTGTTCAGACTTTCCCCACAAGAGATCCGCATTCTTGTCAAATGTATCACCTGCCACACTTTGAGTTGAAGGGATCGTCACAACTGCATTCGGAGCCGTAAAATCCACATCTGTAGCTGCATCCGGATAGATAGCATAGAACTTCGAGGTCTTACCGGTAAAATTAGCCTCATTGAAATTCGTCGGAACCGTAAATTTCGCCTCCGCCTGTTTGTCTTCCGGAAGGCCGTTAGACTGATATAATTTAGCTTTCGCTGTACCGGTAACATCTCCGTTGTTATTCTGCCATGCCTGGCCCAACAGACACGCCACCCTGATCTTATCCTTTGCAGACCATACGATGGTACTGCCATTCCACTCAGTCTTGGTTTCAGGGTTTGATGATGTAAATGTAAGGATCGTCTGCTCATATTCCGGAGCGATTTCATTCTTCTGACATGAAACAAATGCCATTGCAGCTGCTGCAAAAAGCATCATTGTTGAAAACATCTTTTTCATACGCTGCATGATTAAATTCCCTCCATTTGATTATCACCATAGCCGACATCGGCTCTGTCAAACTGACCGCTCTGGCAAAGCAGTCCTTCGTTCTGCAGGTCAAGCACTGCCACAGAAGGTGCAGAATATACGCCCTGACCGGCCCATACTTTACATTTGAAATCCATAGTTATAATAAATTTTATTTTTACTTGAAATGAGCCGGTAAAGGTAAGGCTAATTTATTAGAAATCAAAGAAAATACGGCACAACATCTCCCATGGCACAGGAGTTGACCTGCTGGTCATCATACGCGAAATTATTAAGTCAAACACGGATTATTATGAAAAAGTATCTCTGCATCCCGTGCGGGTACGTATATGACCCCGCAGAAGGCGACCCGGAAAACGGCATCGCCCCCGGAACTCCATTCGAAGACCTCCCAGCAGACTGGACCTGTCCTGCCTGTGGCGTCGGCAAGGAGTATTTTGAGGAAATGTCATAATTATACGCAATTTCCTCTTGCGGGTTTGAAAAATATTTGTACCTTTGCAATCCCAAATGAACATGGTGCCCTTAGTTCAGTTGGTTAGAGCGTCAGATTGTGGTTCTGAATGTCATGGGTTCGAATCCCATAGGGCACCCCAAAAGGTCTCGGACAATAGTTCGGGACCTTTTTTGCACTATGGGGTAATGATTACAATTCTCTTCTGAGACGCGCCTTCGGGATGCCCAACTGGTCGCGGTATTTTGCGATGGTGCGACGGGCCACCTTATATCCCTTCTCGGTCATCTTATCGACAAGTTCGTCGTCCGTAAGCGGCTTGTGCTTGTCTTCCGTATCGACGCACTCCTGCAACGCCTTCTTCAACTCGCGGGTCGAGACCTCTTCACCGTCCTGATTTTCAAGACCTTCCGAGAAGAAATATTTGAGGGAATAGATACCGAAATGGGTCTCTATATATTTACTGTTGACCACGCGGGAGATGGTGGATATATCAAAGCCTGTCTTCTCCGCGATGTCTTTGAGCACCATAGGCCTGAGATTCGTCTCATCGCCGTCTATAAAATACTCGTGCTGATAATCGACGATGGCCTTCATTGTGGAATACAATGTGTTGTGCCGCTGCTTGATGGCCTCGACAAACCATTTGGCCGAATCCAGTTTCTTCTTCACGAATGTGGCAGCCTCCTTCTTTTCGCGTTCAGACGAATTGGCTGCATCCATAAGAAGTTCGGCATATTTACGGTTTACCCTGAGTTCCGGTATGGAAAAACGAGGCATGGACAGTTCGAGTTCACCATCCATATATTCAAGAATGAAATCGGGAACGATCTGCTGCGCCTTGTCATTATACGAATCATCAATCTGACCGCCAGGCAACGGATTGAGTTTCAAAATCTTGGCCATTGCCGCCCGGAGTTGATCCTCCGAGATGTTCAACCGGGACATTATCTTGTTGAAATGCTTGCTGGTGAACTCCGTGAAATGATTCTTCAATATTTTCTCAGCAATCTCCACCTCAGGAGTACGTTTCAAAGTCCTTATCTGAAGCAGAAGACACTCGCGAAGGTCTCTTGCACCCACACCGGCAGGCTCAAATTCCTGAATGACCCCCAGCATCTCCAGCACATCTTCCTCAGTGGCATATACATTTGCACGGAAAGACAGGTCATCCACGATGCTGTCTATACTCCTTCTGAGATAGCCGTCATCATCAAGGCTTCCGATGATGAACGAACCGACTGCATATTGATGTTCTGTAAGATCCCTGTAACCAAGTTGCTCCTGAAGACTCTGACTGAAACTTTCCTTGACCGAAAAAGTACTGTACTGAGGACGCTCGTCACGTGAATTGTAATTGTCCGGACGCAGGCGATAACTCGGAATCGAATCATCTTCCTTATATTCCGACAGGGACACCTCACGTGGCTTTTCGTCCACCTCAGTCTCCGAAGGCTGCTCCTCATCCAGAACAGGATTCTCCTCCAGTTCCTTTCTGACACGCTGCTCCAGTTCCTGACGCGGGAGTTCAAGCAACTTGATCGTAAGAATCTGCAAAGGGGAAAGTTTCTGAGTCTGTTTGAGTTCTAAGCCTTGTTTCAACATAGTCTTCTATATTTATAATGTTTGCTGTATCGGTCTGAGGACCTTTACTGTATCAACAATATATGCGTCAGCCTTGTCTATCATCGGAAACTCGATATTCTCCTTGACGACAAAGGCATTCGGAAATTCATGTTTAATGCGGGAGAGGAGTTCCATTGCCTCGGAACGAGTCCTGAAATCTCCTACGGTAATCTTGAAATAAGGATTGACATAGGTCCTGTATGCCTTGATGTCGCGATGCATACTCGTAAATTTATCCAGCAGTTCCTCGGACTCCTTTCGTGCAGTCTGCTTGTTGTCAAAGAATATACGCACCCTGTATCCTGTTATCGACCTTCCTGAATTGGCGGCAATCTGTTCTCTGACTGCATCCGCTATCTCCTGAGACTGATATATTTCCACATTTGCAGCATCGCCTCTTCCCTTCAACGGCATTATATGGAACACATCACTTCCGACCAGGGTGGAATCCACAACAGGGACAAATCTATATACGAGCGAATCGACGAGTTCATATCCCTCCGGTATTGCCAGGCTATCCGCCTGAGCATCAATCTCCTGGGCATAGAGCGACGGAGCCGCCTCCGCCATCAGCAGAAAAAACGTCAAATTCAAAAACAGAGTTCGTGCAGTCTTCATTTCTTATAATTCTAATAGTTCTTTCAAGGATTTGTTTCTGATTTTCTTGTGTACCTTTATACCGGCTACATATCCGCGTATATCAATGTCCGCCATGCAGTCGTTCAAGGCATTGCCATTCATCAGCGCCATCAACTGGCGGATTCCGACACCTTCGGCCAGTTCCACCTTTGCACTCAGGCTATAGGTCTTGTCGGATCTTGCATCAACGATGAACGGGTTGAGCGTCACCTTACCAAGAACCTTGCCAAAGTATGTCAGGGTACCGTCAATCTGACGGGCATCCAGTTTTCCCGCAGGATTATGGATATTCACCGACATCACCAGATTCGCTGACCGCAGGCCTGAGAGCGACACGGTCTCGATCTTTCCGCCGCTGAGGGTTATTTCCCTATATTTACCGCAGCCGGTCATTGCCGTCAGCATAGCAAAGACCAAGGCAAGCAGCAAAGAAAATCTTCTCATATAAATTCTATATCATATATCTTGGCAAAGATAAATATATTCGCTGAAAAAACCTATCTTTGCGTTTGTAGTAAAGAATATGGACATGGACAATATAAAACCAATCATTGACCCTTCAAGACCGAAGGTCTATATTGAGACTTACGGCTGTCAGATGAACGTGAATGACAGCGAAGTGATACTTTCCATCCTGCAGGATGCCGGATATGCCCTTACCGAGGACATCGAGGAGGCCGACGTGATTCTGGCGAACACTTGTTCCATCAGGGACAATGCCGAGCAGAGGATATGGGGCAGGATCGACCAGTTCAAGATAAAGAAGAAAAAAAGGCCGGGAGTGGTAATAGGCATAGTCGGATGTATGGCGGAAAGGCTTAAAGATGAACTGCTTAAAGCAGTGGATATCGTTGCCGGCCCGGATGCATACAGATCACTGCCGAAACTCCTTGAAGCCGTCACCCCTGACAGCCCGCAGATCGACGTGCTGCTTTCACACGAAGAGACATATGCGGACATCTCGCCGGTAAGGCTTGACAAGAACGGCATTTCAGCCTTCATATCCATAATGAGGGGGTGCAACAATGTATGTTCTTACTGCATAGTGCCTTACACTCGCGGACGCGAGCGAAGCAGGGACGCGCATACCATCGTCCGTGAGGCCCGGGAACTTTGGGAGAACGGATACAAGGAGGTCACGCTTCTGGGACAGAATGTGGACTCGTACCAGTGGGAAGATGTGAATTTTGCAAAACTCCTCGAAATGGTGGCCGCGGTAAATTCTGAACTTCGCGTAAGGTTCTCGACATCGCACCCAAAGGACATCAGCGACGAGGTCATCTATACCATGGCCCGCCACGAGAATATTTGCAGGCATATTCATCTGCCGGTGCAGTCCGGAAGCAGTGTGATGCTGGAAAAGATGAGGCGCAAATATGACCGTGAGTGGTATCTGGAAAGGGTGGAGAAGATCAGGAGTGTCATGCCCGACTGCGGCATCACCACCGATGTCATCGCCGGATTCAGCGGCGAGACCCAGCAGGACCACCAGGACACGCTCAGCCTTATGGAGCAGGTGGTGTTTGACTCAGCCTTCATGTTTGCCTATTCTGAAAGGCCGGGCACGCTGGCTTCAAAGAAATATCCGGACGACATTCCGTATGAGGTCAAGACGGCAAGGCTTAACGAAATCATCGCCCTGCAAGGACGTATGAGCCTGAAAAGCAATGAGAAGGAAATCGGCAAGGTCATGACGGTCATGGTGGAAGGACCGTCGAAGAAGAACCCAGCAGAACTTTGCGGAAGGGCAGGCAGCAACAAGATGTGCGTGTTCCCGTCGCGCGGCGAGAAGCCGGGAGACATAGTTCAGGTGAGGGTGGCAAGCGTTACATCCGCGACGCTTATCTGCGAAAGGGTTGAATAGACGCAATGTTTCTGCCGGCAGAAACATCCAAAGTCATAAAAGCCGGAACAGTTCGGCAGAAACTCTTTGGGCCTGGATCGTATCGATCTGGGCCTTATATTTATCATACATCTGCCCGAAGGCCTCCATGTTGTCCTTTTTAAGAGGCTCTGCCGGAGGAGACTGCATTTTGAGCGGATTGATGGGACTGCCGTTCTTCCATACACGGAAATCAAGATGCGGCCCTGTCGATCGGCCGGTCGAACCCACATAGCCGATTACCTGGCCCTGACGCACGCGCTGACCTGTCTTGAGCCCCTTCGCATAGCCGGAAAGATGGAGATAGGCTGTGGAATAGACCGAATTATGTCTGATCCTGACGGTATTTCCGCCGGCTCCTTCATATTTCATGCTGGTGATCACTCCATCTCCGATGGTCATGACCGGAGTGCCCTTAGGCGCAGCATAATCGACACCGGTATGAGGCTGCACCTTTCGTGTGACAGGATGCCTGCGGGCATAGGAGAAACCTGAGGATATGCGGGAAAATTTCAGCGGCGCTTTCAGGAAGGCCTTTCTCATGCTCTCCCCCTTCTCGTTCCAATATATGTTTCCACCGTCCTTCTGGTCATACATTATGCACGGAAGGTCCTGCCTGTTGTGGGTGAATATCGCATATCGCACTGTATCGACAGCCACCACTTCCCCATCGCACAGACGCTCGTCATAGAGCACCCTGAAACGGTCTCCTTTCTGAAGGCCGAAGAAATCCACTGTCCATGCATATATATCTGACAATGAGATTATTAACTCGGGACTCACGCCGGCATCAAGCATATCCACCCAAAGGGATGTACTGATGGTCACGTCGGCATAACGCTGCTGGGTGACAATCGGTTTCCGGTGGATTTTCACCTCGTATGGAGGCTGGCAGGAGAATATGATGCTGCTTGTGCGGTCGCGGTCATAGACGAGGTAGCGGAGATCACCACGTCGCTCCGCTCCTCGTGATGACGTGGATGAGGGGCAATCGTAGTAGGCTCGGTAACTGTTGCCGACGCGGAGGGTCTTCACATCGAAAACCCCGCCACACGCCTGAGTCAGGTCGTATGCCTGCTGCGCGCTCATTCCAAGATTCATCATGAGAGTTGAAAAGAACTGACCGTTCTTCACCTTGCCCTCGACAGATTCAAGAGAGTCGGGGCAGAAGCCGTAGGGATGAACAGGCGGTTCCACTGCGCACTCCTGACTTGTCTGCCGAGTATTTTCATTACACGAAACGGTCAGAAGGACCGCCACAGTCATCACAAATATTACCTTGATTTTTCTCATAACATGCAATTCAAGGCTGCAAAATTACGAAAAAATTATAGCGCCGAAAACTTTGTGTAAAATTTTGTAAAAAAGTGGAAGAAAATGGAAAATTATTTCTACTTTTGCACACGATAGCGTGAAAGATAACTAAACTGACTATGATCAAGTTTTTTGGCGAATATAATGCAAAGGTTGACGACAAGGGACGAATAGTGTTCCCTGCCGCCTTCAAGAGCATTATGCCTGCCGAAGGGGACATGAGATTCGTCGTGAGGAAGGACACCTTCTCTGACTGTCTCGAGATGTTCACCTACTCGGAGTGGGAGCGCCAGTCGGAGGAGGTCCGTTCGCGGCTCAACCCGGCTTTCAATGAAAATCACGCTAAATTCTGGAGAGCATATATGCACAACTGCACTATGGTTGAGCCTGACGGAAAGTTGGGCCGCATAAGCATCCCCAGAAAACTTCTTGAAATGATCGGCGTGAGCAAGGAAGTCGTTTTCTCCGGCAACGATTACAAGATCGAAATCTGGGCTAAGGAAAAGTTTGAGTCCAGCGTCATTTCAAACGAAGAATTCATCTCAATCGCCGGTTCACTGTCTGATCTTAGATAGAGGAGGAACCGTCAGATGTCAGAATATCATACATCCGTATTATTAGACGAAAGTGTATCCGCACTCGTGGGCTCCGTTACTGACGGGGTCTATGCTGATGCGACGTTCGGAGGAGGCGGGCATACTGCCGAAATTCTTTCACGCTTATCACAAAATGGCAGCGTGCTCGCCTTTGACCGAGACATGGACGCGATAGGAAACCGCATCGACGATCCTCGGCTGACCCTGGTCCGCAGCGATTTCAGATGGATCCACAACCATGTGCTCAATCAGGGATACACGGAGGGAATAGACGGGGTGCTCGCAGACTTGGGCGTATCGTCGCACCAGTTCGACACCGCGGAGAGAGGATTTTCATTCAGATATGATGCTCCTCTGGACATGAGGATGAATCAGGAGGCGGAACTGACGGCGGCGACAGTCATCAACGAGTATGAGACCGAAGATATAGAGAGAATCCTGAGGATATACGGCGAGGTGGACGGCAGCAGAAGGATTGCGCAGATGATAGAAAAGGCGAGACAGACCGCTCCTATAAATACAACGGCTGATCTCGGGAAGGCCATAGAGAAGGCTCTGCCCAAATTCGCGGAGCACAAGTTCCTTGCAAAGGTCTATCAGGCACTGCGCATAGAGGTCAATCAGGAGATGAAATCGTTGGAGAAATTCCTGAGCGGAGCAGCAAAGTCATTGAAGCCGGGAGGCAGATTGGTGGTGATAACCTACCACTCCCTCGAAGACCGGATGGTGAAGAACTTCATAAAGAGCGGAAACATAGACGGAAAGATGGAGAAGGATTTCTACGGCAACTCCACGGCACCGCTCAGGGCGGTCAACCGCAAGCCGATACTGCCGCAGGAGAGCGAGATAGCAGCAAACACAAGAGCGAGAAGCGCAAAACTTAGAATAGCGGTAAAGGAGGAAGAATAATGGGAATGTTCATGGAAACCGTCAAGGCGATCGGCCGGGGAGACATACTGTTGAGAATGAGGGTTGACAAACTCTTCCCGTTCATTCTATATACAGCCTTCCTCGGAGGTGTGAGTATCTGGCTCAGTTACAGGGCCGAAATAACGATGCAGACTGTCGAAAGCAACAAGGCAAAGATAGAGAATCTGAAAATAGAGAATCTCAACAAGACCTGCGAGATAATAAGTCTGACAAGAATAAGTACAGTGGAGACAATGCTGGAAGACTGCGGCTCGACCGTGAAGGCACCTCAGAAACCTGCAAGCAAAATCAGATAGACATGAAAGGCAAGGCAACAAATACAGGCAAGAACAAAGACAGGGTCAGCATGATTCTGCTGGGGTTCTATGCCATATTCCTTGTGCTAAGTCTATGGATTATCGGCAAGATCTTCTATGTGCAGTTCATCTGGGAACTTCCGACCAACAGCCTTGAAGAGTTCATACCTAACTATGAGAAAGATGTAATTCACCCGGACAGAGGTGACATATTGGACTGCAACGGAAAGATTCTGGCAAGTTCTGCACCTGTATATGAACTTAGAATGGACTGCTGTATCCTGAAAAGGGAACTTTCATCAGGTCAGAAGATCAAGGCGGGCAAGGATTCCCTGAACGAGGAAAGTTGGAGAAAAGGCACGATGGAGTTGTGTCGCGGCATAGCCGGCATCGTGAAAAAAGGGAAGACAGCAGAGGAGTATTACAGCGAGATCATCAGACACAGAGAGAACGACAACATTCGCGGCAGGCGCGATCTCTTGCTCATAAGCGACATCAGCCACTCCGAAATGAATAAGATCAGGACGCTGCCTTTCTATTGCAAGGGTCAATATGTGTGCGGAATGAAGGAGAAAAAGTCGCTGAAAAGGATATATCCATACCAGGGACTGGCAGAGAGGGTCATCGGTGACATAAGATTCGACCCTAAGAATCCTGAACGGAACAGAAGCATCGGACTGGACGGACAATACAACTATCTTCTGCACGGCAAAGAGGGAGTTCAATGGATGAAATCCACAGACAGGGGCAAGGCCATAAATCCGGACAGCACCGTTGTGGAGGTGGAACATGGACAGGACATAAGGACTACCATAGACATAAGCATTCAGGATATTGCCGACAAGGCCATCAGAGCCCATATTTCCGAAGATGCGGGAATCGAAGGTGCATGTGCGGTGGTGATGGAGGTGAAGACCGGAGCAATAAAGGCAATGGCGAACCTGAAGAAGAACAGCAAAGGAGAATTGAAGGAAAGTTACAACATGGCCATCGGTCGCAGCGGTGCTCCCGGCTCGGTGTTCAAGACCGCAACCCTGATGACTCTGCTGGAAGACGGCAAGGTGACTCTGGATACAAAGGTGGAAACCAACGGAGGCTATCTGAAAGAGTTCCCTGACCTTCACATCGACAAGCAGTTGAAGAACTATATAGATCAGACAGGCAACAAGACGATAACTGTCAGGGAAGGACTTGCAATATCTTCAAACAACGTATTCCGGCATCTGGTCATCAAGCACTATGGAGAAAATGCCGAAACCATCAAGCAGTTTACAGACAGGCTCTATGAATATAAATTAGACGGATCATACACCTTCGATCTGAAGGAAGATGCCTATGGAACATCGTCTCTGAGAAACTCATGGAACATCCACGACCTGTACTCGACTGCCATCGGCTATTCGATCAGGCAGACTCCGCTCAGCATACTTACCTTCTATAATGCGATAGCCAACGACGGACGCATGATGAAGCCTTATCTGATCGAATCGTTCGAAAGAAACGGAGCGGCCCTGAAAAAGTTCAAGCCGGAGATTCTTAACGGAGCCATCTGTTCGGGACAGACCGCTGACTCATTGACATCCGCACTCAAAGCAGTGGCGACAGAGGGAACGGCAGCAAGAAGGATGAAGGGAGCAAAATGTGAGGTTGCAGGCAAGACAGGCACCGCATGGATATATCTTGACCCTCAGGACAAGCCTCTGAAAGACAAGCCTTGGGAAACCGCTGACGGGGAGAGGAAGTATCAGGCGACATTTGTCGGATTCTTCCCTGCCGACAACCCTGAATATTCGGCAATTGTGACAGTATATACGACGCTGACCAAGAGCCTGGGCTACGGAGGTGGCAACCAGCCGGCAAAGATATTCAGAAATATTGTAGATCATATCTGGGCATTGGAGGACGAGTGGGGAGAAACCCTCGAAGACACCTATGAGATGCCATATATGAAGGAGAACTATATAGGTACACGTCAGAGTTCGGCACCCATGCCCAACCTGATCGGATTCGGACTCAAAGATGCGATGTACGCACTTGAGAACAACGGTTACAGATGTACATACGAGGGTGTCGGACATGTAGTAAGACAAAGCATACCTGGCGGCACGATAGACAAGAAGAACGCAACAGTCCATCTGATATTGAAATGATTCTCGACAAGGTCATAAGAAACAGCGGAGCCACTCCGACATACGGCAACACGCGTGTGGAGATCGACTCCATCTGCAGCGACTCACGAAAGGTCGCTGCGGGAGCATTGTTTGTCGCAGTCAAGGGTTTTGCAAGCGACGGGCACGACTACATCAGTCTTGCAATCAGCAAGGGAGCACGTGCCATCATCTATGAAGATCAGGAGGCACTTGACAGACAGAACATCCATCTTGACGAAATGGACGGAGTCGTTCTCCTCAAGACGGACTCGTCAAGACACAGTCTCGCGATAGCGGCGGCCAATTTCTATGGCAATCCGTCCGAGAGTCTCACACTGGTCGGCATCACCGGCACCAACGGCAAGACGACCACAGTGACCCTTCTGCACAGGATGTTCACTGCTCTGGGCTATCGTTGCGGACTGCTTTCGACCATAGCAAACTATGTAGGCGACAAGGGCACAGAGGCCATAAACACAACCTCGGACCCTATAACCATAAACTCATTGCTCCACGAAATGGTGGTGGCAGGATGCGAATACTGCTTCATGGAGGTGAGTTCGATCGGCGTGGAGCAGGAACGTATAGCCGGTCTGAAATTCAAGGCCGCGCTGTTCTCGAACCTCACCCACGACCACCTGGACTACCACAAGACATTTGCTGAGTATCTCAGATGCAAGAAACTGTTCTTTGACAACCTCGACAAGGACGCAGTGGCGATAGTGAACACAGACGACAGGAACGGTCTTGTGATGACGCAGAACACGGCAGCGAGGGTGGTGACATATTCATGCAGAGGCATGGCGGACCACACATGCCGGGTGATGGAGCAGAGTTTCGAGGGCATGATGCTGAAGATGGACGGCACCGAGACTTGGTCATGTCTGATAGGACAGCATAATGCGTATAATCTCCTTGCCCTCTACTCTACCGCAGTGGAACTCGGGGCAAATCCGATGGAGGTGCTTGTGGCTATGAGCACTCTGAAACCTGCACCGGGAAGGCTTGAGAACATGAGAGGGCCGAAGGACATATCGGTAATAATCGATTATGCACACACTCCTGACGCACTTGAAAATGTATTGAAGACGCTCAGGGAGATTGCACCGGACCGGGAACTCATCTGTCTCTTCGGCTGCGGAGGCGACAGGGACAAGACCAAACGCCCTGAAATGGGACTCATCGCACAGAAGATGGCGGACCGCATCATAGTCACATCCGACAACAGCCGCACAGAGAAGACAGGCGACATCATGGCGGACATAAAGTCAGGGATGGACATAAGCGGAAGGGCAAAATCACTGTTCATCGAGGACAGGCAGGAAGCCATACGCACGGCACTGATGCTTGCCGGCCCGGGAGCCACTGTCCTTCTGGCAGGAAAAGGCCACGAGAAATACCAGATCATAGGCACGCAGAAGACACATTTTGACGAAAAGGAAATAGTAACGGAAATATTTAACACACTTTAAATCATGATTTACCACCTTTCAGAATATTTGAGAGAAATCGGTCTTGACATTCCCGGTCAGGGTCTGTGGGGCTACCTGTCATTCAGGGCCATCACTGCCTTTACCCTCGCCCTGCTGATATCCATCTTCGCAGGACGCAGGATCATCGGCTGGCTCCAGAAGAAGCAGATCGGAGAGACCATACGTGACCTTGGGCTTGAAGGGCAGATGCAGAAAAAAGGGACACCGACAATGGGTGGTATAATCATATTCATATCCCTGATCATACCGGTGCTTCTGGTGGGAGACCTTACAAACATATACAATATCCTGCTGCTGATAAGCACGGTGTGGTTCTTCCTCATAGGTTTTGCAGACGACTACATCAAGGTGTTCAGGAAGAACAAGGAGGGAATGAGCGAAAAGGGAAAACTCATTCTTCAAGGACTGATGGCTCTTGCAATCGGACTTGCCGTATGTTTCAGTGACGATATAGTTTCAAGCACAGCAACCACAATCCCGTTCGTAAAGGATCATGAGTTCGATTACGGGTGGCTCGCACCTTTCTCAGGCCCCTGGGGCACATATTGCACATGGTTCATCTACGTGCTCATGATTGTCATAGTGATCACAGCCTGCTCGAACGGAGTGAACCTCACTGACGGCATGGACGGTCTTGCAGCAGGAACGACAGCGATTGTGGGTGTCGTACTGGGTATATTCGCCTGGTTAGGAGGCAATGTACTTAATGCCGAATATCTCAACATAATGTATATACCGGGCAGCGGAGAGATTGCGGTCTTCATGTCGGCTCTCGTGGGTGCACTGATCGGCTTCCTCTGGTACAACACCTATCCGGCTCAGGTGTTCATGGGTGACACCGGCAGTCTTATGCTTGGAGGCATCATCGGAGTGACAGCCGTACTTATAAGAAAGGAACTGCTCATCCCGGTACTCTGCGGAGTCTTTTTCGCCGAGAGCGTGTCGGTGCTTCTCCAGAGAGGTTATTTCAAATACACAAAGAAGAAATATGGCGCAGGACGCAGGATATTCAAGATGACTCCCCTGCACCATCATTATCAGAAGGAAGGCATAGAATGCCTTATAAACAAGCCTGCAAAGGCACTTCCGGAGTCAAAGATAGTCGCAAGATTCTGGATTGTGGGGATTATTTTAGCGTTAATTACAATAGCATTATTGAAGGTCAGATAATATGTCAAGAGTAGTAGTTTTGGGAGGTGGCGAGAGCGGAGTGGGATCCGCAGTGCTCGCAAAAGTGAAAGGTTTCGATGTCTTTCTCTCAGATATGGGCAACCTGTCTGAGAAATATATTTCCGTGCTCAACGAATGGAATATCCCGTTCGAGCAGGGCGGGCACACAGAGTCGCTGATCCTCAACGCAGACGAGGTCATCAAGAGTCCGGGAATACCTTCTACAGCAGCCATGGTGCAGAAAATCGAAGAGAAGGGCATCAGGGTAATCTCTGAGATCGAATTTGCAGGACGATATGATTCTGCAAAGAAGGTGTGCATCACAGGAAGCAACGGAAAAACAACCACGACCTCGCTCATTTACCATCTGTTGCAGCAGGCCGGTCTGAACGTGGGGCTCGGCGGAAACATAGGAAAGAGTTACGCCTATCAGGTGGCCACAGAGAAATTCGACATCTACGTATTGGAACTCAGCAGTTTCCAACTTGACAATGTATATGATTTCAAGGCCGATATAGCCATCATCACCAACATCACCCCTGACCACCTTGACAGATATGACTACAATATGGAGAACTACGTCAAGTCCAAGTTCCGCATCACACGGAACATGTCTGACGATGACTGCTTCATATTCTGCTCTGACGACGAGATCACAATCAACCACCTCAACAAGATTGTGGTAAAGGCAAAGCAACTTCCGTTCACCCAGAAGAAGGAGGTCACTCAGGGTGCATTCGTCAAGGAGGAGAAGATTGTCATAAGATATGACGAGGACGAGACAGACATCTATCTGAAAGAACTTGCCTTGGGTGGAAAGCACAATATATACAACTCCATGGCGGCAGCCCTCGCGGCGAAGGCAATGGAAATCGATGACAGTGCCATCAGAGAGGGCCTTGCAACATTCCAGGCAGTTGAGCACAGGCTTGAAAATGTTCTGAGCATAAAGGATGTCCTCTATATAAACGACTCCAAGGCCACCAATGTGGATGCGGCATGGTATGCACTCGAATGTCAGACCAGACCGGTAGTGTGGATTGTAGGAGGAACTGACAAGGGCAACGATTACAGCAGCCTCGTCCCTCTGGCACAGGAGAAGGTCAAGGCAATCATATGCATGGGCATCGACAACAGGAAGATTCATAATGCATTTGAAGGGGTTGTAGCCAAGATGTACGATGTCACATCAGCCAAGGATGCAGTGCAGAAGGCTCATGAGATTGCCTCGGCGGGAGACGTTGTGCTGCTGTCTCCATGCTGCGCAAGTTTTGACCTTTTCAAGAATTATGAAGACCGCGGAAGACAATTCAAGGACGCTGTAAGAAACCTGTAGGAATATGAATAAGGAAGGAGAAAACACAAACCGGAGCGACAATAAGGGCTTCTGGAATTTCATCGACAATATCGAAGGAGATAAGGTCGTATGGATCATCGTGTTCATGCTTATCATGATATCGGCACTTGCTATCTTCTCCTCCACCTCGATGTTGACGGACGGCAGCAAGGACAGGGTCGATATGCTCAGGACACATGCTCTGTTTATCGCGGGAGGACTGTTCCTGATCTGGTGTCTCTACAAGATAAAGAGCATCCGTCTGTTCAGAAGACTGTCGCAACTGGGCTTCTTTGCATCTTTGATTCTGCTGGTGATAATGGACTTCAAGATAAACCTGGGATTCCTCAGGGCATATAATGTCAATGATGCGACCCGTTCCCTTCTGTTCATGAACAGATTTCAGATACACGTATTTGAATTTGTCAAGGTAGCCATGATCATGTACCTTGCCTGGGCCCTCGAATCATACTCCGTTGACAAGGACGAGATGGAGGAAGGCAAGGAATGCACAAGATTCAGATGGGTCAACTCGCTCGCTCGGAAATACCAAAAACTCGCCTTTCTGAGCAAGCCTGTATGGAAAAGGATACTGTACATATATCTTCCGGTCGCGCTGATCACTGTTCTCTGCAAGCCGGGCAGCAATTCCAGCATGATCTTCATTGGCGGCGTGTGCATGATAATCCTGTGGATCGGACGGATGCCTATACGTGAACTGCTGCTGATCATACTATCCGGCATAGTAGGCTTGGCCTGTCTGGTGGGAGTCTATTATATATCTGACGGGAAATACTGCAAGGGCATGAGAATCGATACCCTTGTCTCACGATTGACTGACGACTACGACATATACACTCTCATTGATGTCGAAAACGACCCGGAGCACGGAAAGGAATCAAAACTCTGGTATAAGGTCAGAGACAAGATAAAGCAGCCTTATACGGCGATGATTGCCATCAAGCAGGGCGGACTCATCGGCAAGGGCAGCGGAAACAGCACTCAGAAATATATAGTCACCCACATCTACTCCGACTATATGTTCAGTTTCATCGTAGAGGAATACGGACTGCTTGGAGGCATAATTATAATAATACTCTTTATCAGCCTGTTGGCCCGGGGGGCCTTGATCGCCCGATGGTGTGACAATGATTTTGCAAAATATGCAGTCGGCGGACTGACCTTCATGATCACCGCCCAGGCGTTCATGCACATAATGGTAAATGTGGATATCGGTGTGATGACAGGGCAGACTCTGCCTCTGATAAGTGACGGAAGATTTGCCTTCATCATGTTCTGCATAGCATTCGGCATCATTCTGAGCATAAGCAGGATAGCCAGGAAGAAGATCCAGGTGCAGGAAGCCCGATACGGAAGCATTCCGCAAGAGGAGAATCTGACGATACAGACACAGGAAGAACCCGAAGAACAATGACAATATGAATTATAGGAAACTCAAAGTGATAATAAGCGGAGGAGGGACCGGAGGACATATCTTCCCGGCCCTCTCAATCGCTAATATGCTCAAGGCGGTCAACCCGGAAACTGAAATCCTTTTTGTCGGAGCGGAGGGCAGGATGGAGATGGAGAAGGTGCCGGCTGCCGGATATGAGATTGTCGGACTCCCCGTGGCAGGTCTTCAAAGAAGTCTGAGCCTGTCCAATCTCGCTCTGCCCTTCAAGGTGGCAAAAAGTGTGGGGATGGCAAAGAAGATACTGAGGGAATTCAAGCCTGACATCGCCATCGGCGTGGGCGGATATGCCAGCGCTCCCCTTCTGTGGGCCGCAGGCAGACTCGGCATCCCGACACTTATCCAGGAGCAGAACGGCTTCGCCGGGCTGACAAACAAGATTGTAGGAAAGAAGGCAAGGAAGATATGCGTGGCTTATGAGAATATGGAAAGGTTCTTCCCGGCTGACAGGATTGTGCTTACAGGCAACCCTATAAGGAAGGAGATTGTGCCGTGCACGCCTCAGATGAAGGAGGAGGCTATTAAGTTCTATGGACTTGACCCTGAGAAGAAACACATTTTCATCGTGGGAGGAAGCCTCGGAAGCGGCACGCTTAACAATGCAATGAAGAAATGGATAAGCGACGGCTGCCCTGAAGGCGAAGGTGTGGAAGTGATATGGCAGTGCGGAAAATACTACAAGGCTTCGATTGACCGGTTCATGGAGGGAAGAGATGTTCCGGGAGTGCAGTACTCGGACTTCATACAGAGGATGGACCTGGCGTATGCAGCGGCTGATGTGGTTATATCCCGCTCGGGAGCAAGTTCCGTGTCGGAACTCTGTGCCGCTCACAAGGCAACAATCTTCGTCCCGTCACCGAACGTGGCGGAAGACCATCAGACCCACAATGCCATGGCTTTGGTAAACAAATACGCAGCCATGATAATCAAGGATTCTGAAGCGGAGGAAAGACTTATGAGCACCGCATGCGGACTCCTCAGCGAGCCGGAGAGGATTGCGTTGCTTGAAAGGAACATTGCCGCACTGGCAAAGACCCGGGCAGCAGAAGATATAGTCAAGGAAATATATAAGATAGTTTAGACATGTACAGACACATATACTTCATAGGCATCGGAGGCATCGGAATGAGTGCCATAGCAAGATACTACAACGCAAAGGGCTTCAAGGTGAGCGGATATGACAAGACCCCCTCTCCCCTGACGGAGGCGCTTGAAGCGGAGGGTATCGGGGTTCATTACGAGGACAATACGGAATTTGTCCCTAAGGACGCCGGGAGCACTCTTGTAGTCTATACTCCTGCCATTCCTAAGGATATGGGAGAACTTGTATATGTGCAGGAAAACGGTTACAGGGTCATAAAACGTTCACAGATGCTCGGGGAGATCACCCGCGGCCAGAGATGTATGGCTGTGGCCGGAACCCATGGAAAGACCACTACCAGCACCATGACAAGCCATCTTTTTGCAGCATCGGGAGAGGGTTGTTCGGCATTTCTCGGAGGCATTTCGAAGAATTATGATTCCAACCTTCTTACCGCCCCGAACGATGTGGTCGTGGTCGAGGCAGATGAGTTCGACCGCTCCTTCCTGCAACTCCACCCTGAGGTGGCTGTGATCACGTCAATGGATGCGGACCACCTTGACATCTATGGAGACGAGGCTCATATCCGCCAGGCTTTCAAGGACTTTGCCTCACAGGTAAGCGGGACGGTGATAGCAAGATACGGCCTGGACATAACACCGGCGGACACTCAGGCGCGCATAATGACATACGGAGACCCTGAGGCTGACTTTTATGCAGAGATACTTCCTGACGGACATTTCAACATACACCACCCCGGCGGAGTGATCGAAGACTGCTGTCTTGGCATCCCGGGCTGGGTGAACATCGAGAACGCCACAGGTGCCGCCGCCATTGCGCTGACATACGGCATTGCGCCTGAAAAGATCAGGGAGGCCCTGGCCACGTTCTCCGGAGTGAAGAGAAGATTTGACATACAGGTAAAAAGACCGGACTGCGTATATATAGACGATTATGCGCATCATCCTGAGGAGATTTCCGCGGCACTCAGTTCTATAAGGAAGTCCTATCCCCAGATGAAGATGACGGTCATATTCCAGCCTCATCTATACACAAGGACAAGGGACTTTGCGGACGGGTTTGCAGCGGCACTGAGCAAGGCGGACAAACTCATACTCCTGGACATATACCCTGCACGTGAGGAACCCATACCGGGAGTTACATCGGAAATCATCTTTAAGGATG
Organism: Bacteroidales bacterium; assembly: GCA_015060455.1. Taxonomy (GTDB): domain Bacteria; phylum Bacteroidota; class Bacteroidia; order Bacteroidales; family UBA932; genus Cryptobacteroides. Next base: position 46,513 of record SUYM01000008.1, on the reverse strand, counting down.
TGACCTGCCCGGAGAAAGTGCTTCTGAAACGTTCCGAACTGATGGATTACCTTGCAGATGAAAAGGTTGAACTGCTCGTGACTGTAGGAGCGGGAGACATTGACAGATTCGTAGGACCTATCGCACAGATGCTCAAATGAACAGGATTCTGAAATATACATTGCTGGGATTATGCGGAGCCTTGATTGCCGCATGCATAATCTGTGCATTTATCGCCGGCAGGAAGGACAGGGAGCAGATCCTTTGCAGAAAGGTAGTGATTACCATCAAGGACAGCACGGACAACCGTCTTGTGTCGTCCAGACAGATAAGGGCCGATCTGCTCAGGGAATATGGGAATGTCATAGGCACTCCGGTGGATGATATAGACTTGGGAAGGATAGAGGAAATCATAGACAACAGAAACGCAGTTCTGAAAAGTCAGGCCTATACGACCAAGGACAGCACCCTGAACATCGAGATTTCTCAAAGAAGGCCAGTTGTGCGCTTCCAGAAGGGAAATGTCGGATTCTATGCTGATGAGAACGGATATATATTCCCTTTACAGCCTGCATTTGCATCACATGTACAGATTGTAGATGGAAACATCCCGATAAACTTTCAGAAAGGACAGAAGGGCAAACTGACTGACCCTGATGAGATAGAATGGCTGAATAAAACCATAAGAATGGTGAATTTCATCGAGGCTGACAAAGAATGGAAGAGGATCATCGTACAGATACATGTGAATGAGGACGAGGATATCATCCTTATCCCGCGCGAGGGTCAGGAGAAGTTCCTCATCGGAAAGCCTGACGAAATTGAAGGCAAGTTCGAGAGGATTGAAAGATACTATAAGGCAATCGTTCCCCATGCGGGAAGACAGACCTACACATCGGTGGATCTAAGATACAGGAATCAGATTATCTGCAAATAAAGTCATATATATGGATACGAACGAAAAGAATATTGTCGCGATTGATCTGGGATCGTCAAAGATTGCCCTGACCGTAGCCAAGGTCATGTGTAACGACGCTCAGATAATCTATCACAGGGAGACACCGTCTTCCGGCATCAGGTACAGCAGTGTATTCAACGTCACCCACGTTGCCCAGCCGCTTTCACAGATCATCAGCCAAGCCGAAGAAGACCTCGGCATAAAGATCACCCAGGCGGTAGTGGGCATGCCAAAGTTCCCTGTATATCAGGAGAACAGCAATGCCACCATCAATGACAGAGGCGTTGACACAGACATCACCAATGAGGACATTGCCGCCCTCAAAGACTTCGCACTGTCCATATATCCGTTGCAGGACACGAGCAAGGAGGCCATCTTCGGTGCGGTCGCACAGTCATTTTCCGACGGCGAGAACTTTCAACTTATTGAAAACGACATCATCGGAATGGCCAGCGACACCCTCGAAGGCAATTTCAAGATATTCATAGGCAAGAAGAATGACCTTCGCAAGATAGATTCCGTAATGTGCAAATGCGGAATCGCAGCGATGCGCAAATATTTCACAGCCGAATCCACCGCAAAGGCAGTGCTCACAGACTCCGAGATGGAAAACGGTGTGGCGCTTGTCGATTTCGGAGGCGGCTGCACATCGGTATCCATATATCACGGCAACATAATGCGCCACTACGCATCGATTCCGTTCGGTGGAAGGAACATCACCCAGGACATCAAGTCGGAATGCCAGATCAGCGAAAGTCTCGCAGAAAACATAAAGAAGGCATTCGGAGCATGCATGCCGGACAAGTTGCAGAGCCTCAGCGACAAGATCATACACATAAAGAGCAACGGAATAGAGCCGGACAAGCAGTTGCCGGTGAAATATCTGTCTGAGATCATCACTGCGCGTGTGGAGGAAATCATGATGGGAATACTCTACGAGATCGAGAAGAGCGGCTTTGCCGACAAACTCAGAAGCGGCATCGTTGTAACCGGAGGCTGTGCAAAGATTGCAAATCTGGGCAACCTCATATACGACATCTCCGGATACAAGGTCAGAATCGGCAATCCCAAGAAATGCTTCTCCTGCATTGACTGCGAAGACGTGGCCAAACCGTCATCGGCTGCATCAATGGGTCTGCTCATAAGCGCATTGAATGACCGGACGGTCGGCTGCACCGTCGAGGCTTCAACCAACCGCATTCTGACAGAAGTGGTCACGGAGACAGGAAGGGAGATGACTGTGGAGATGAACGTGGAGGACAATGCCGAAGAGGTCAAGGTGCAGCAGAACGAAGAAGTCCCGGAGCAGCAGAACGAGGGGGTCGGAGAGGCCGGAACCGAGGATAATCCGCAGGGTACGATATGGCCGGAAAGTGAAGTGGAAAAAGTGGAGCCGATAAAGAAGGAGAAGAAAAAACGCGGCAACAGTATAATCAGGGTAACCTTCACCAAGATCAAGAAGACGGTCACAGACGGGCTGCTTGAACTGTATCAGGATATTGCAGCGGACGACTCGAACGAATAGACTTAAATCACAGAACATCATGACAGAATATATGGAAGTAATACCTTCGGACTGGGTGCCGGAGACAGACTCGATAATCAAGGTCCTCGGTGTCGGGGGCGGCGGCTGCAATGCTGTGAACTACATGTACAACCAGAAGATCGAAGGATGTACCTTCGTTGTATGCAACACTGACTCTCAGGCGCTGGGCAAGTGCGATGTGCCTGTGAAGATACAACTTGGAACAGGTCTTGGAGCAGGTACCAATCCGACAGAGGGGCGTAATGCTGCCTTGAACTCACAGAACGAGATCGAGCAGAAGGTGCTCAGCGGAAGGACAGAGATGCTGTTCATCACTGCCGGCATGGGAGGAGGTACAGGCACCGGAGCGGCCCCAGTGATTGCGGCGATGGCAAGAGAGAAAGGCATTCTGACGGTTGGAGTGGTAACTATACCTTTCAGAAGCCAGGGCAACGAGACCATGATCAAGGCCATCGACGGCATCAATGAACTTGAAAAGAACGTTGACAGCCTGCTTATCATCGACAACGAGAAACTGCTTTCAGTTTATGGGGACCTGCTTCTTCATGACACCTTCCCGAAGGCTGATGAGGTACTGGCCACAGCCGTAAGGGGCATAACCGAGATCATCAAGAAGAGAGGTTATATCAACGTCGATTTCAAGGATGTCAAGACCATGATGAAAGACAGCGGCTTTGCACTCATGGGATGCGGACAAGGCACAGGAGAGAGCAGGATCGAAGATGCAGTGAAGATGGCATTGAAGTCTCCTCTGCTCAATGACTATGACCTGAGCACGGCACGCAACTTCCTCATCAACATCACTGTCGGCAAAAACGAAAAGGGAGTCACCTCAACACAATATGGCAAGGTTAATGAACTTATCAAGACATATACTGGCAAGGCGAACAATTTCAAGAGCGGACTTGTTTTTGACGAAGATCCTGAGTTCGGAGACAAGGTGAACATCACAGTCATAGTGACTGGAATCCAGATGAGCATGCTCCTGCCTTGCGATATGGATAATATTTACCAGATAGATGCTGACTTTTGTTATAACGAATGCAGTCCGGCAGCACATGAGGAGTTTGAAATAAAAGATATAAAGAACGAAAAGATAGGATATAACAACGCCGCAGGCCGCAAGAAGGACCTGTTTGCCGGCGGGGTGGTTCCGGTCGTATGTATGACGGAAGGCAACAAACTGAGCGAACTGGAAAATACGGCGGCAATCCGCAGAAAAAAGCCTGTAACTGGCAAGAATAGTTAAGAAATGCCTATCTTTGCGGGTTAGAACAGAAATAGACCAGATATGACAAGAAAGACACGAGTAAGATTTGCTCCATCACCGACAGGACCGCTCCACATGGGAGGCGTAAGGACCGCTTTATATAATTACCTCTTCGCAAAACAGCGTGGAGGTGACTTTATCATAAGGATTGAAGACACTGACTCACAAAGGTTTGTACCAGGAGCCGAGAAATATATCATAGAGGCATTGAACTGGTGCGGCATCGTTCCTGACGAAGGAGTGGATGCTGCCGGCAACGTTGTGGAGACCGCTTCCGAGCGTCATCCACACGCTCCATACAGACAGAGCCAGAGAAAGCCTATCTACCGCAGATATGCGGAACAACTTGTCGCTGACGGCTTTGCCTACTATGCTTTCGATACGGCCGAAGAACTTGGTGCAAGGCGCGCCGAGATGGAGGCTGCCGGTCAGACCTTCATATACGGACAGACCACACGCATGGGTCTGCGCAACTCGCTTTCGATGCCTGAGGCGGAGTGGAAGGCGCTTCTTGAAGAGAGAACCGACTGGACCATCCGTTTCAAGATGCCTGAGAACAGGGTCGTGGCAATGGAAGACCTTATCCGCGGTCATGTAGAGGTGAACACATCGACACTCGATGACAAGGTTTTGTGGAAAAGGGCTGATGAACTGCCTACATACCACCTTGCAAACATCGTGGACGACCACCTCATGGAGATCACGGAGGTTATCCGCGGTGAGGAGTGGCTGCCTTCGCTGCCGCTTCACTATCTGCTTTATGAGGCATTCGGATGGACTGAGACTCAGCCGCGTTTCGCCCACCTGTCCCTGTTGCTCAAACCAGACGGAAAGGGCAAACTCAGCAAGCGTGACGGTGACAGGCTCGGTTTCCCTGTATTCCCGCTTCAATGGGTCAATGCAGAGGGCGAGGTATCACGCGGATACCGTGAGGACGGATATTTCCCTGAGGCCTTCGTGAACCTGCTTGCAATGCTCGGCTGGAATCCGGGCAACGATCAGGAACTTTTCTCATTGGAGGAACTGACCGGAGCATTCTCATTGGAGAGAGTCATCAAGTCAGGAGCACGTTTCAATGCTGACAAGGCAAAGTGGTTCAACAAGGAGTATCTGCGGATGAAGGATGTGGCTTCACTTACTGACGCATACATCCCTGTCCTTGAGTCAAAAGGATTGCAGATAGTTGACTGCCCGGCATGTGCACTTACAGCAGGCTCGAATATGACCGCAGGCGGTGCAGACTTTGAAAACAGGATATTCTCACGCGGCTATGTCGAGAAGATCGTCGCTCTGATTCAGGAGCGTGCGACATTCGTTGCTGATTTCTGGGACATCGCCCCATATCTCTTCGTGGCACCGACATCATTTGTCGAGAAGGATGCTGCCAAGTTCTGGAAAGAGGAAAACTACACACTGGCATTGAAGGTTGCCGATTTCATTCTCGGCTTTGAAGGAGAATTTACAAAAGAGGCCCTTGAAGGACCTCTTGAAGAGTATATCCGCGGCAACGAATGGCCTATGGGCAAGGTAATGAACTGCCTCCGCCTGGCTCTCGTCGGCGGCTCTAACGGTCTTGGCATCGCCGACATCGTCACCCTCATCGGCAAAGAGGAATTCGCAAGGCGCATAGAGTTCATCAAGGTGACTCTCGGCTGCTGAGCGAAACACCATACTGTCATATCGACTGAGCGAAGCGAATGAGATATCTGAATAATAAAAAGACAACACATATGAAGAATTTTGTACAGGAACTCAAGTGGAGGGGCATGATCCAGGACATCATGCCGGGGACAGAGGAGAAACTGATGGAAGGCTCGACTGCGGCATACGTGGGTATCGACCCCACAGCAGACTCGCTGCATATCGGTCACATGGTCAGCATAATGATTCTGAAACATTTCCAGAACTGCGGTCACAAGCCTATCGCCCTTGTGGGAGGTGCTACCGGCATGATCGGAGACCCGTCGATGAAGTCACAGGAGAGAAATCTCCTGGACGAGGAGACTCTTAATCATAACGTGGCATGCATAAAGGCACAACTGAGCAAGTTCCTCGATTTCGAGTCGGAGGCTGGCAACAAGGCGGAACTTGTGAACAATTACGACTGGATGAAGAACTTCACCTTCCTTGATTTTGCACGCGAGATCGGAAAGCATATCACCGTCAACTACATGATGGCTAAGGATTCGGTGAAGAAGAGACTTTCCGGGGAGGCCCGCGACGGAATGTCGTTCACAGAGTTCACTTACCAGTTGCTTCAGGGATACGACTTCCTCTATCTCTATGAGAATATGGGCTGTACTCTCCAGATGGGCGGTGCGGACCAGTGGGGCAACATCACCACGGGTTCGGAACTTATCCGCCGTATCCTCGGAAAGGAGGCCTTCGCACTCACCTGCCCCCTTATCACAAAGGCAGACGGAGGCAAGTTCGGAAAGACTGAGAAAGGCAACATCTGGCTGGATCCGGAGCGCACATCGCCATATCAGTTCTACCAGTTCTGGCTGAATGTATCCGACTCTGACGCAGAGAAATACATCAAGATATTCACTATGCTTTCGCGCGAAGAGATCGAGGCAGCAATCGCCGCTCACTCAGAAGCACCTGAGCGTCGTGAACTTCAGAAACTTCTTGCAAAGGAGGTTACGACGATGGTACACGGTGCTGCCGAGTATGAGAACGCCGTAGCGGCTTCGCAGATGCTCTTCGGTAATGCGACCAAGGACGCGTTGAAATCACTCGACGAGAAGACGTTCCTCGCAGTGTTTGACGGTGTGCCTACATTCGATGTGGCGGCTGAAAAGTTCCCTATGGGCGTCATCGACCTTCTTGCAGGAGAGACAGCAGTATTCCCTTCAAAGGGAGAGTGCCGCAAGATGATCCAGGCAAACGGTGTGAGCATCGACAAGGAGAAGGTTTCTGACATCAATGCGCAGATCGGAGAGGAATCGTTCATCAACGGAAAATATATTCTGGCGCAGAAGGGAAAGAAGAATTACTTTATCATCAGAATCGCATAACTGTCATGCTGAACGCAGTGAAGCATCTTTTCAATAAAGATTCTTCGCTTCGCTCAGAATGACATTGTAAAAATATATGGAAAAGAATATAGAGAGTACAAGGCAATTGAAGGTTGCCAAGGAGATACAGAAGGAGATGGCTGAGATCATCCGCAGCAAGGGCATGGCGGCCTTCGGTGGCGCGCTCGTGTCCGTGAGCGGCGTGAAGATCAGCCCGGACCTCTCTGTTGCGAAGATATATATAAGCGTATTCCCGTCAGAGAAGGCGGAAGCCGTGATGACTGCCCTTGACGAGAATAACAGAGCCCTCCGCGGCGAACTCGGCACCAAGGTCGGCAAGCAACTGCGCATCGTACCTGAAATCGCATTCTACCTCGACAGTTCTCTGGATTATGTGGAGCATATCGAGGAACTGTTGAAAAAATAAGTAAGACAGTTCCTTCACTTCGTTCAGGATGACATTGGAAAATCCACAGAAGTTTACATACTGTCATTCTGAGCATCAGCGAAGAATCATGCATACGATATGAAATTAGCGCTGTTCATAGCAGGAAGGTATCTTTTCGCCAGGAAGTCACATAATGTGATCAACATCATCTCGGCGATAAGCGCTGTCGGTATGGCCATAGGAACTGCGGCACTAATCATAATAATGTCTGTATATAACGGGTTCGACTCGCTTATCAAGTCCATGATGAGCAATGTCGAGCCTGACCTGCTTATAACACCCGCCGAGGGAAAGGTCTTTGTCCCTGAGGGCGAGGTCTATGACTGGATATATGAGCAGGAAAGCGTGGAGAGCATGTGCACGGTGCTCCAGGAGCAGGTGTTCGTCAGTTACGACGGGCAGCAGGGACTGGCTCTTGTCAAGGGTGTCGATTGGATATATGAAGCAGATTCCCCTTTGAAGGACCATGCCTATAACGGAGAGTTCCGGTTGCACCGCGGAGATGTTCCCCTTGCGGCTGTCGGAGCCGGAATAGCATATAAGATGGGCATAAATCCCCGTTTCCTTTCTCCGATCGAGATATATTTCCCTGCCAGGACACGCAAGATATCCCTGTCCAATCCAGCCGCATCCATCGAATCCGTCAAAGTCTGGCCTTCTTGTCTGTTCTCCATCAGCAGCGAGATAGACGACAGACTGATGATCATCCCGATAGAAAAGATGCAGGAACTGCTTGAATATACGGATGAGATTTCCGCTGTGGAACTGCGCATGGCAGAGGGCACCTCCGCTGACGAGATCGCCGCGCTGCAGAAGGAGATTTCAGAAAGGCTCGGACCATCGTTCAAGGTCAAGGACCGTTTCCAGCAGAACGAATCCCTGTACAAGATGATGAAATATGAGAAGGCTGCCATCTATATGATCCTGATATTCGTCATCATAATCATAGCATTCAACATCTTCGGCAGTCTGTCCATGCTCATAATCGAGAAGAAGGAGGATATTCAGACTCTCCGCAGTCTCGGTGCGCGCGAAAGTCTTATCAAAAGAATATTTGTCCTTGAAGGCTGGATGATTTCGCTTGTCGGACTTGCAGCGGGTTCCGTCATCGGCATAGGATTCTCGCTCGCCCAGCAGCATTTCGGATTCATAAAGATGCCGGGGGCGTTCATAGTTCAGGCCTATCCCATCATCCTGTCATGGAGCGACATCCTCCTGACGGTTTTCGGAGTGACGCTTATCGGCTATCTCATAGCACTTCTGCCTGTGCATATCTATCGTAAACGCCACTAAATGATTACGGGGGTCAAGCAATTTGACCCCCGTAATCATCAGAAAGCGTATCTGCTATTTGTTCGTGATATATTCGTGTATCGCAGCGGCGGCCTTGCGACCTGCTCCCATGGCGAGAATCACGGTCGCTGCTCCCGTCACTGCATCTCCGCCGGCAAACACTCCTGCGCGGGTTGTGGCTCCGTTTTCGTCTGCTACCAGACAGCCGCGGCGTGTGGTCTCAAGACCTGCCGTCGTCCTTGCGATAAGCGGGTTAGGAGATGTACCAAGTGACATGATCACTGTATCTGTCTCGATTTCGAACTCCGAGCCTGGAATCTCCACAGGAGAACGACGTCCGCTTTCATCCGGTTCGCCGAGTTCCATACGGATGCACTTGACTGCCTTCACCCATCCCTTCTCGTCTCCGAGTACCTCGACAGGATTGGTAAGCATTGCGAACTGAATGCCCTCCTCCTTTGCGTGATGAACCTCCTCAACACGTGCAGGAAGTTCCTTTTCTGTACGACGATATACGATGGTGGTCTCGGCACCCAGACGAAGAGCCGTACGTGCAGCGTCCATCGCCACATTTCCTCCACCTACAACGACAACCTTCTTTCCTGCATGGATAGGAGTATCATAGTCGTCACGATATGCCTTCATGAGGTTGTTTCTGGTAAGGAACTCATTTGCGGAGAACACACCGTTGAAATGTTCACCAGGAATGTTCATGAAACGAGGGAGACCTGCTCCTGATCCCACAAACACTGCGTCAAAGCCTTCTTCGTCAAGCAGACTGTCGATAGTGACAGTGCGGCCTGCAATCACATTGGTCTCGATCTTCACGCCGAGAGCCTTCACTGAAGCGATCTCCGCCGCAACCACCTTATCCTTCGGCAGACGGAACTCAGGGATACCGTACTCCAACACACCGCCCGGACGGTGAAGAGCCTCGAAAATTGTCACATCATAACCGAGTTTGGCAAGGTCAGAAGCACAGGCAAGACCTGCAGGACCGCTGCCGATCACCGCAACCTTATAGCCGTTTGCTGGGGCTACAACAGGCTTTACGCCACCGTTTTCACGACTCCAGTCCGCCACGAAGCGCTCAAGTTTGCCGATAGCGACAGGCTCGCCCTTGACTCCGAGAATACAACTGCCCTCACACTGGGTCTCCTGCGGGCACACACGGCCGCAGATAGCAGGGAGTGACGAGTCCTCTGCGATTATCTCGGCAGCCTTCGTGAAATTGCCTGCTGCAACTTCCGCTATGAATGAAGGAATCTTCACGCTCACAGGACATGCTCCCACGCAGCGCGGATTCTTGCAGTTAAGACATCTTGTCGCTTCAAGTTGAGCCTCCTGCTCATTATATCCGTAGCAGACCTCCTCAAAGTTGGTCGCTCTCACTTTCGGATCCTGTTCCCTTACCGGAACTCTTGGTATTCTGTTTGCCATTACTTGCCCCTCCCTATTCTGCATACATGGTGCTCCGAAGCATCATGTTCTTCTTCAATATACATTCTCTGACGACGCATAGCCTCATCGAAATCAACGAGATATCCGTCAAACTCAGGTCCCTCGACACATGCGAAACGAACCTTTCCGCCTACTGTCACGCGACATGCCCCGCACATACCTGTACCATCGACCATCAGCGTATTGAGGCTGACGATGACAGGAAGATTCAGTTTCTTGCATGTAAGGGTCGCGAACTTCATCATGATCATAGGACCGATGGCCACAGCCTGGTCATAAACCTTTCCGTCCTCGTTCACAAGTTTTTCAAGCATGGCGGTAACCAAGCCCTTGAAGCCTTCCGAGCCGTCATCAGTGCAGATATAGAGGTTGTCGCAGACTGCCTCCATCTCTTCCTTATATATAATAAGGTCCTTAGTCTTGGCACCGATGATGACATCCACAGCCACTCCCCTTTCGTGGAGCCACTTGACCTGAGGATATACAGGAGCGGTACCGACACCTCCTGCGATGAATACATATTTCTTTGAAGCGAGTTCTTCAGCCGACATCTCAGTAAAGTCCGACGGAATGCCGAGAGGGCCCACAACATCGGCAAACGAATCGCCTGCCTCGTATGAGCATATCTCAGCAGTTGATGCACCTATCTTCTGCGTAACGATTGTCACTGAGCCTTCTTCACGATTGAAGTCGCTGATTGTGAGCGGCACACGCTCTCCCTGTTCATCAGCGCGAATGATAAGGAACTGTCCTGGCTGAGCAGCGGCAGCAAGACGCGGAGCCTCGACCTTCATACGGCAGATGGTCGGGGTCAGCATGTCCTTGGTTAGAATTCTGTACATAGTCCGTTTTATTTATGCTGGTGTCCGCCATGGCTTACACCCTTGACCGGAACGCCCAATTTTACTATTGCATTTTTAAGAGTCTCCTCATTTGTCTTGGAAGCGTCATACTTGATCGCAACGATCTGGTCTTCCATGCATATATGAAGGTCCTTCACGCCCTTCTCGAAGGCAATGTTTTCCTGAAGTTTCTTCACACAGTTGTTGCAATGAAGATGCACATTGAAAGTCACTTCTTTTATTTCTCCCTTCACTTTTTTGGCAGGCTTGGTGTCTGCAAGATATGATGACTGAGAAAAATCTGCGGCTGTCGAAACAGCTGAAAAAGCCACTAGGGCTGAAAGAATGATAGTTATAAGTTTCATAGACTCACAAAGTTATATAATTATTTTTAATTTCTATGTTTTTAGATCCTTCGACTTCACTTCGTTCCGCTCAGGATGACAGGAACAGACTTCACTTCGTTCCGCTCAGGATGACAGAATCAAGCTCTGCTCAGGATGATACGAGAGTTATGACTTTTTCCAGAGAGTGAAGCGGAAGCCGACATGAGCCTTGATACCCATGAGCGGTCCCCAGATGCAACTTGCATCGAAGGTAGCCGCACGCGGATTGGCCGCATTGATGATGGCATTCTTCTGCCTGAAATTGGTCAGATTCTCTGCTCCTATATATACATCCCAGCCCTTGAAACGGCGGGTGACCTGTGCATAGAGCATCGGATAGACCGGAGTACGGCCGTTCCTGTACATCCTTGCCACACCTTCCTTAGGCTCCGAGGTCATGGTTCCGTCCTCATTGATGTCTTTCATGAAATCATACACCCTGCATGAACCGTTGAGCGATGCCGTGAAGTCAAATATCCATTTGTTCAGATTGGTCGCATACTGAAGGTTGAGCACTCCCTTGAAACGGCTTGTCATAGGTTTCTCCACCAGTCCCTTTCCGGCCAGTTCTATCTTAGCGTTGGTATATCGGAAGGTGGCCGTGATGTTGAAACGCTCTACAGGATCGACCGAAAAGTCCAGCTGGATATTGTCCGTATATGAACGGTTTCCGTTCAGTGCGTAGAAATTTATCATAGTAGGGCTCTGCTCATAGTCCACCACCATCTGCTGGGCGAACTGGGTCCTGAAATAATCCACGCTGAGGTAAGTGTTTGACGAAGCGCCGAAAGGAAGATAATATGTAAGATTTCCTCCGAATGTCCATGCATCTTCAAGTATATGGTCGCGGTATGCACCCACGAAATGCTTGCCTGTCGAGAACACGCCGATATTATCGACCAGAGGCGTAGAATACCTCAGACCACGGCCTCCGTTTGCCCTGATGACGATTTCCTCGATAGGCATATATTTGACGGTCAGTCTCGGAGACACACGGAACTTGGATTTTCCGTCTGAAACATGGTTGAACCAGTCTGCACGGACTCCGGCTATGACTGATAGGGTCTCGCCGTAGTGATAGGTATATTCTCCGAAGACTCCTGCATTGGCAAGGTCGGTAAAAACAGGCTGGTCACTGCCGGATATATCAGGAATGCCCTCGAACCAGATGATACGGTTGAACACCTCATTATACCTGTCGAAGGTTCCGTTAAGTCCCACTGTAAATCTGTGCGAATCATTTATAACATTCTGATACAGGAGGTTGGCAAATGCCGAATGCTGACCGGCGACATATTTTGTCTTGCCGAAGAACGAATTCATGTCCTGATAGTTATAGTCCGCTATCAGGGCGATGTTCTGCGAATTATCTTCATTGAGAGGAACACCGACCTTAAGGTAGCCGTTGAGCGAGCGGTTCAGGATGTCGGAGCCCCATGGATTTGCAAGTTCAGCCGGTTTCTCCAGAGGATTCCATATATAATCGTTGTAGTCGTAGTAAACATGCTTGCCGTTTTCCTCAAGCACCTGTCCTCCGAGCCTGCTGTCCTGGATGGCACGGACTCCGAAACGCACCTGTACTCCATTGTCGGCCATGTAGAGCCAGCGGTTGGAAAGGTTGAACTGCAACTGCCTTGGCTCATCCATGAAACCGTCCTTGTCCATGTCATGCGAGACTATGTTTCCCGAAACGTGGCCGAGGATGACAGTACTCCATTTATATCCCATCTGAAGCGACGAGGCGATATTGAAGTCCATCTTGGTATCACTCATGACTGCAGCATTGATGAAAAGCGGCTTTTCATCTGTGGGCTTGCGATGTTCCATATTGATCTGGCCGGTCATACATTCCACGCCATTGATCACTGAAGACGATCCCTTGGCTATCTGGATGCTTTCAAGCCACTGTCCGGGCACATATGAAAGACCGAACGGAGATGCAAGACCACGCATCACCGGACGAGTCTCGTCAAGCATCTGGGTATATACGCCCGAGAGCCCGAGAAGTCTGATCTGACGTGCTCCTGTGACTGCATCAGAGTATCCGACAGTCACGCTCGCCGAGTTCTCGAAACTCTCCGCGAGGTTGCAGCAGGCCATCTTGCAAAGACCGGCCGCAGAAATGACCTCTGTGCGCAGATCCTTGCCTTTTGAGAGATAATTGCCCTGCTGGCGGGACACAAAGACCGCGGCTTCAAGGCTGTCCTTTCTCTCGCCATATATGCCTGTGGTGTCTATATCCTGCGCATTGGCAGCAAAGACCGCAGCACATAGTATTATTGTTGTTATGATTGTATGTTTCATAGTATTTGGTGTTGAATTTTATATTTGCTGTTTATCGTGGCGGATAAAACCCTGGTCCACAACCACTTACAGAAAACCGATCCCCACCGAAGGGGCATCGTTTTCAGCAATCCACTGACCTGCAACCGATTAGGTTTCACGAGAATTGCTGAACCGATGAGGAAATCAACTGCGCCAGATACTATAAAACGCCTGAGTGTCCCGGGAGACGTATGTCCCCGGACGAGGTTTATAAAAGAAGGATACTGCGGTATGAAAGGTCTGACTGATGTCAGTCTGCGGTATGAGTGCAGATACGGGAGAGATGCAGACACGTTCATGGCTGCTGTCGGAAGAACGGGTCCCCGTGAGCATAATCACCTGAAAGTCACCGGTGCAACAGGACTTCATACCGGTGTGTATGCCCTCCGGTTCATCAGCAGTCCGGGCATGCTTATGACAGCCGCATCTGCCATGCTGATGGTCCGGATGGATGTCCTCACATGAAAATCCGCTCACAACCGTAGCGATATAGACCTCTCCGCTGCTGTTGCAGGTGTGCACATCAAAACCTATGATACTGAACGAGTACCATATCAAAAGCAGCAGAGCCGTGACCGATGTGAGTGTCTTTTTCATACCAGCCTGCAAAGGTAACGATTTTTTGTCGGATTTCCATAAAAGGTGCTAACTTTGCATAAGTGGACAAGTTTCCAAAACCGCAATCATCATGAAGGATTTCATTAAAATGACATTGGCATGTCTGACCGGACTGCTGCTGTTGGGATTCATCTCGACATTTTTATTCGTCACTACTATCGGGGCCGTGGTCGCATTAGGGAACAAGCAGCCCCAGATGCCGTCTTCCGCGGTGCTCTATCTTGACATGTCAACAATAATGCTCACTGAGCAGACCCAGGAACCGGACCCTCTCTCTATTCTGCAAGGCGACGGAACCGAGGTGCAGCCTCTTGGCATATACAGTGCAATCCGCACAATCAACACGGCCGCCGAAGATCCTGCCGTAAAATTCATATATATGAAGCCTGACGGGGTGATGGGCGGACTTGCACAGATTGAAGAACTCCGGACTGCATTGGTGAATTTCCGCAGCAGCGGCAAGGCCATCATTTCATACATGGAAACGCCTACCAATGCGGGCTACTACCTCGCTTCCGTATCAGACAAGATCTACATGACCTCACACGATGGGGGCACCAACCTGCTGACGGGCGTATCTTCACAGATGATATTCCTGAAGGACCTGCTTGACAGGATCGGGGTGAACGTCCAACTGATACGCCACGGCAAATATAAATCCGCAGGAGAAATGTTCATACGCGAGACTCCGAGCAAGGAAAATCTGGAGCAGAACGAGGCTATGATTCAGTCCATCTGGGAGAATTGGGCCGGGAAAATCGCCGAGTCGCGTGAAATTGACCTGACTGAACTCAATGCCATGCTCAACAATCTTGAACTGAATTTCCCTGAGGATTTCCTTGAAAAAGGCCTGGTTGACGGACTTGTCACATACGAACAGATGAGACAGAAGGTGGCGGACCTGTATGGGGTGTTCAGCCCGAAGGACGTGGAGTCGGTTTCACTTTACGACTATGCGCTTATCCGGGAGCCTATAAACCTCAATCCTGCCGCAAAAGTCGCAGTCATATATATTGACGGCGATATTGTCGATGGAAAAGATGCTCAGCAGCAAGTGGTTGCAGGCGACAGGTTTGCAAAGATCATATCCGACGTACGCAATGACGACATGGTGAAGGCTGCCGTCCTGCGTGTCAATTCCCCGGGCGGAAGCGTTCTCGCCTCTGAAAAGATAAAGGCCGAGATTGCTCTTTTGAAGGAGAAGATTCCTGTCGTGGCGTCATACAGCAATTATGCAGCATCGGGAGGATATTGGATATCAGCAGGTTGCGACAAGATTTACACAAACGCCACCACACTGACAGGATCCATCGGCGTATTCAGCATGATACCGGATTTCAGCAAGACACTTGATGACAGGCTTCATGTCGGCATTACCCCAGTCAACTCCAACAGGCACTCCGACATGTACGGCATGATGCGCCCGTTGACTGACAAGGAAGTTGC
Organism: Bacteroidales bacterium; assembly: GCA_015060455.1. Taxonomy (GTDB): domain Bacteria; phylum Bacteroidota; class Bacteroidia; order Bacteroidales; family UBA932; genus Cryptobacteroides. The sequence goes on along the minus strand of SUYM01000008.1, from coordinate 30,921 downwards.
ATATATGCAGGCGTCCGTTGAAAAGATATATGGAAAATTCACCGGACTGGTTGCAGAGGGCAGAAACATGACCGTCGAGCAGGTGGATGAAATAGCACAGGGCCGCGTCTGGACAGGTTCAGAGGCATGCGACCTCGGATTAGCCGACCACATCGGCACAATAGAAGACGCCATTTCAGACGCTGTCTATATGGCAATCCACTCAGCGGAACTGGATGACATCAGTCAGGTGAGCATTGTCGGCTACCCTAAACCGCTGACCAGCATCGAATTGCTGATGGAAAGCCTCGGCGGCACTCAGGAGCAGAACATTCTCTCGGACACACCGTTCAGTGCAGTCGGCGAGGCATTCCGCAACTGGACCTCCGCACAATCCGGAAAGGTATATGCCCGCATGCCGTATGAGTATGTGATAAGGTAAGCGGAAATACGGTTATTCTATAATCTTCCTTGCCTTTGTATCATGATTCAAAAATAACTGCCCGGAAGCAGTTATTAAAGGACAGAGGCTTATGGTATTGTGTCTTTCCGGACTTTTGGCTGAAATATCACTATCTCTGTTTCACCGTCATACGTGGTGCCTGTAAGAGCATAAATGTCTCCCAAATTTTCGCGCTTGCGCCTGGCAGCATGAAAAATGATGACACCAGCATCCTGGCACTTCGACCGGATCTCCGTTTGGGCTCTCACCACGTTGTCAAAAGAGAATATATCCGAGGTAACGACTCGCGTAACATTATCTTTTTGGTAAAATACGCGATATTTGTCCTCTTTCATCCAACGATCGACAAACCGATAACTGTATTCCTTTTCATCGTTGTTAGTTACACCCACAACCAGACACACTCCAAATACGAATAAAAGGATCCAAATCAACACAGGGGTGTTACTCATCACGAAAGTAGATACCTCCTTGAACATCATACAAAACATGGTCAGTACGAATATTCCAATGATGACAAAAAATATTATCATAGTCTTATGATTTTTCCAAAATTAGAAACTTATTCTAAAATATCCAAACGCTTCAAATATCATTCGGCTTGGGGCATAGATATGCCACGATGAAGTCCGCAATGGAGGACGATGCCATGGCCTGCCCTCTCGACCGCCATCCGCATCATCGGGTTGTGAATTGCTTTCAATTATTTATCTTTGACATTCTGATAACAACCAAATGCAAAAGTATTGCAAAAAATAACTAGTTGTGAATTGCTTTCAATTATTTATCTTTGACATTCTGATAACAACCGAAAATCATTCAATTTAACATATTCAGGTGTTGTGAATTGCTTTCAATTATTTATCTTTGACATTCTGATAACAACTTACCCATAAATTAAATTTTTCGCAAATAGTTGTGAATTGCTTTCAATTATTTATCTTTGACATTCTGATAACAACCCATAATTGTTTTTTTTTGCAAAAATATAGTTGTGAATTGCTTTCAATTATTTATCTTTGACATTCTGATAACAAC
>SUYM01000008.1:0-29341 GCA_015060455.1 Bacteroidales bacterium | reverse complement strand
AGTTGTGAATTGCTTTCAATTATTTATCTTTGACATTCTGATAACAACCGATGCTGCCGTCTCCACGACATTATCAAGTTGTGAATTGCTTTCAATTATTTATCTTTGACATTCTGATAACAACCTTTTGGCGGAAGTCCATGTCGTTCTTTTAGTTGTGAATTGCTTTCAATTATTTATCTTTGACATTCTGATAACAACCGTCTTACCCCGGACGCGTTCCGAAACCTTGTTGTGAATTGCTTTCAATTATTTATCTTTGACATTCTGATAACAACAGATTATGCACAAAGACTTATCACACAACAAGTTACACAATGTTGTCAGAATTTAAGAAATCCAGCGAGATTCGCTGGATTTCTTGTTTTGGAGAGATGTTTATCTTTTCTAAAACAGTTCCAACTGAGTGTATTCAATAGGGGCTTTCCTCTCCTTCTTTTCCATAAACAGTTCCATTGACCCAAACTGCTTATCAGTTATGGACAGAATCCCCACCTGACCAAGCGGAGGCAAAAAGGACTTCACCCGTTTTATATGGACATCTGCATTTTCTGCGCTCGGACAATGCCTCATATAAATCGAAAACTGAAACATAATAAACCCGTCGGATATCAACTGCTTACGAAACTCAGCAGCCGCCTTCCTCTCTTTCTTCGTATCCGTAGGAAGGTCAAAGAAAACGAGTACCCACATGATTCTATATTCGCTGAAACGATCCATCACATTTCCGGATATAACACCTTCCTGTTCTCACCTCTGAAACATTTAACCAATGAAGATGCCGTATGAGACACTGCCACCATTAACGGGCTTCTCCTGCCGCCCAAGCATACTTCCATCACAGGAATATTCAACAGTTTAATTTTTATAGAAGTTGTAATCTCCGCATCAGGTTCCTCCTTCAATATATCACAAACCATCTTGTCAACATAGGGGCGATAAGGCTCCATGATATCATCCGCAAGACAATAAGCATTGTATCTGTTATGATGATGTATTCCCAACGTAGGCAACAATCCACTTGCAACTAACGCTCTCGCCACAATCGCCCTCAATATTGCATAGCCATAATTCAATAAGGCATTTGCTCCCCCACCCTCATGATCTCTCACAAAATAAGGATTCTCCGGAAAGACAGTTTTCCAATAATACACAGCCGCCCTCGCTTCCATATTATCGACATCCCCGCTTCTGACAGACTCCGACCATTTCAGCATATTCTTATGCACCTCTCCTGTCGAATATGCCAACATTGCAGCCTGGTTTCGAATCTTGGATTCAATTGTCTGCTGCCATAGTTGTTTCTTCAACGGCAACGACGCATCCAACTGCAAGCGGAACCGTTCATTCTGAACAGAATTGCCAGCCAACGGCAGAAACAGACCTGTCGGTAGCTGGCGTGAATCGCATGTTATCACAGCACAATTATTATCAAGAAGTTCCGCAAGCAGAGCCTGGGTGACGGTTATCTGCTTATGGTCAAGGATGATTACCCCCAAGTCCTCTATCGGGACCGTCCGGGTCAATTCCTTTTCATCCTTTTGTTCACCATCTATCTGCGGGAGCCGGACCACAAGTTGCTTGAGTTTCAACGACAGGTACGCAGGATTTCCGAAATACAAAGTGCGCTTGATCATAACATCAGTATTTATTGTTCATCAAAAAGTTCCAATTCATCCGGCGGTGCATCTTTCGGCAGAAAATTCTGTGACGAGACAACACTTCGGCCCAACTCTTTCTCTGTCTCCCTTCTTGCCACACCCGCGACCTTGCCACCTCTCGTCGCAATCTTCTTGCTGGCGCCAAATGTTTCCGGTTCTTCCTTCTGAGATATTTCTGTCGTTACCCTCTCTCCAAGCATCGTAAAGATCAGTTCAAGGTCATCCATATGGTCACGAAGATTCTGATTCTTCCCAGACAGACCCTTGAAATCCTTATATTCAGACGGTGTCATACCGAAGGTTGCCTTAGAAATCTCAGCCGTCAAGATAGCAAATTCCCTTTCTTCAGTAATCCCACGCTTCTTCCACTCATCAGTAAGATTCTGCCTGATGGCAATCCCACGGAGTCGTTTATCTATCCAATCTTTGGGATACCCTTTCTGCTCATATAGATTTTTCATTCTTTCTTGAGCCAGTTCAGGATTTTCAATCTCCAATATGCGGTCATAGCCGACCTGAGCCAGCCATTGCTTGAAAGGTTCCGCCTTCGGAGATGGGATTGACTGAATGATGCGGAACAAGGATTTTACATTAGCAGCCATGATCTTCCTGCGTTTTCCATCATTAGCCAACATTTCTACCTGGGTACAAATTGTACCCCAGTTGAGATGCAGCTGGACATCTCGTGCCCTCATCCTCTTGATATACTGTTTAGGATCCACACTATCAGTCAACGCGGCGACCGTATCCTCAATGGAAAAATACCACTGTTCTTCCTCTTCGTTCCATGCCGACCTTATCCTTCTATCCTGAAATAATTTAATCCCGTTCATCATTCCTCTCCTTTTGGCAAAAATTCCTTTCCTATATATGTTATGTTACCAAGTCTGTCAACTTTTATTGGTACACATATAGACTTAATCATTTCGCCGGTAATAGATTTTTCCATTTTATTAAGCGGAGAGAATTCCACCTTATTTACAATCGTAGAGGCTACTCTTTCGCTTACAAAGAAACACGCACCACCGGTTGACGACACCATTTTATATATCCGTTCTCTATTTTCGACAATCTCTCCTCTTTCGATTTCCTCCTCCGTCGGCACATAAACCAGATCATTCGGCGACAAGCAGAAAAGCAGATTATCTCCCTTCTCATTAGTTTCAGGCACAGGCGGCAGACCTTTTTTCAATCTTTCAACAACGACATTCAACGCTATCGTATCAAACGACCTGGTACCATCGGCATCCGCATACACTGCAAAATAAAGATTTGTTCCCTTTGCCGCCTCCACATATTTATCCTTTTTATTACCACTCTCTCCTACTGCAAATTTATTTGCATGCTCGTACACCCTAACCTTATATATCGGTTTATGATACACACCACCGTTAAGTCTTCTGATATTCGCATTCATCTTTTCTATTCCGTCAGGAGAAAAGGCAATTTTAGGATCATTGGCATTTTCACGCAAATGCTCAAGGAGAATCTTCTGAATACCTGTATCCGTCACCGAAGTCGTGATACGCTTTGCATTAAAACTCTCATCAAGCGGCTTTCTGACCGCATAAGTATCATCCGTATAATAATACACCCTTATCTTACCAGGATTGAGTTCCGCCCAGATATCCTTATTCTCACCTTCTGAGAAATGTCTTTTAATACGTTTCTCATCGTATCCCAACACAAGTAACCTCTTGATTTCATTTCTGAGATCCTTCTCAACTATCATATCCGGATCTTTCAACGCCACACCAAGCCTCACCTCCTTTATCTTCTTCAAGGCCACTTTACCAAACACCGTATCCTTATGCAGTGGTTTCCTCACCGCCCACCAATCCGCATCGGACTTTTGAGCAATCTGACCCTTCATCGGTTTACCGCTTTTGTCCAGACGCAGTTCGCCTCTCTCGTCACGATACGATGTATAGACATTAGTCGCTTTGTTTATCACACGGAGATTCTGCTTGAAACTTACAATCATGCTTTCCAAAACCATTTTCACATCCTTAGTAAAAGCAGGCCACGGTTTCAGGAATTCTTTTGCGACCTCCCGTTCTCTTCCATCTATGACAACTTTTTCGTATCTGCGTAATTTTCTGGACAGTTGATGCCTGATGGCTTTATTATCAGATCTTGCAGCCTCATTGTTGAGCAGATGCACATGACTTCGTGTAGCACAAGCAATGACTATCGCATCCAACGCGTGATGGCGATGGTCGATTCTCTTCTTATTGAAACCTCTTGAAAATTCATCCGGCACACTTGGGATAAGATGCCCCTCAGTATTTGAAGCAGTAAACAGGGTTGTGTTGCAAATAGCATTCATACGGACAAATCTCGAAAGAATAATACTGTTCCACACATCATTAAGTCCCCAATCATTTTTCAATTTCGTCGTTATGCTGCCATTGCATACCATGAGATTCCTTGACACTGCCTCCGGCTCATATTCCCCCGGTTTTATTTCCTCCCTCACAATATTTGACAACAAAGACATGATGTACTTACTGATATATCTGGTATCGTTCAACTGACGGTTTATAAACTCATCAGGTATATCCTCAAGAAGCAGATACCTTAACTTGGCCCTGTTATCAGCATAAGTCTTCTTTACAAATGTCTCATAGGCTTCAACTGATTGTATAGTAACCGTACGACCACCTGTCAAGGTCACAACCTCTCCATGATGAGATTTGATAAACTCATAACCCAACTGTCTGTTCTTCAATCTGTTGACCTCCGCCTCACATATCACTTTATTCTGCAAGGAATCATCAAAATATCGGGACTGTGGTATTATGTGTTCTATTTCATATTCGTGAGTGAAGAGTTTCGCCAATGGTATAGGCTGACCCGTATAAGGTGAAAGATAATTCTGCTCCAGCCAGGTCTTATACTTTATTACATCAGACTTGCTTGGACGCTTACCTGACTCCATACGACTTAGTCGTGCAACTATATCATTTATTTCATCGTTCCCTCCTGCACCATGGAGCATAGCCCCCTCTTCATAAATTCTCAGAACTTCCTGCTGAACTGGCGAATAAGGACGCACGCCCTCGACTTTATAGTCGGGATCCATGAACTCCTGCAACAAGGCCTTGATGCGCTGATTTGTATTTTCATTTTCAGCATTCCTACGAGTAATCCTTGCTCGTTGTTCACTGGTGCTTTTTAATTCTCGTCCCAACTCAACATGTATTTCATCTATTCTACCTGCTCGCGTCCAAATATCCCTGACGGTACGCAAGGTTTCAGTAACGACTTGCTCAACAATAGGATTTTTCAAGGAGTGCTGCCTGAATTCCGCCAAATATCGATCTATGTCAGCAGGGCTTGACCATTTTTGTGAGTCGCCTTTCTCTGAATGTCTACCATACACGACATAACAAGCTAGCCACAAAGGAAGTCCCTGAAAATCAGTAATATCTCGTAAAGAAGCCACCTTGTCACGAGTCCTATCATCTATATTATCGTCATATTCTCCGGACAAAAGTTTCTCTATCCTGTTCTTGATACCGGCTGTGATGGCGTCAGCGCTCCAATATCTTCCATGCCGCATCAAAGGCAGCAATTTCTTGATTGCCTTTTCTGAATATGCGCCGTAATCATCTTCTTCAAACCTGACTGATTTCAATTTTGATATCGTCCCTTCGGAAAGAAATTCAAGAAGTCTGTCATAAACCCCACCCCGACCCTTCTTATCGTCACCAAAGACTGCTTCAATTTCCTCCTTGCTATTGACAGAATACAGCACATGCCAGATTATGGAAAGATTTTCCGGATTCAAGAATTTCAATTCATCTTTTTCCAGTTTGGAAGCAATAGCAGATCTTGTCTTGTTGCATGGATATTTCTTATCTTCCACATAGTTCCACCTCACAGGGAACCGGTCACCGACCTTCTTGAGACCAAAATACTTAGTCAACAACGTCGTCTGATCTATTTCCTTTCGCTCGTCAAGCCATTGAAACAATCCTGCCCAATCCTCCGGCGTTTCCAAGTATTGAGTAGTCACATCTGTATTATATCCATCGTTACGATACAGCCTCAGGTTTGATATAAACTGCCATAACCTGAATTCCTGAAACAAAGGATTCGACTTTGCGATACACTTTACAGGAGACTCTTTAACCGTACCGGTCTGGCCATCTACATAATATCTTGTTTCATAAGGGCAATTACCTATCAGATGTTTCTTGTTTTTCAGAGGTCTCTGATAGAATATTATATCATCTGCAAGCAGGTAAACAAAATCTTTGGATTCTATACTGTGCCTATACGCTTCGTTATTTTCGTACAGATTCTCTATGCACATACGATACAATTCATCGTTGAGCAGTTCAGGATGAAACTCTATCTGCTTTTTAAGAATCTGTTTAAGTTCCGACCGATAAAATTTCCTCTCTACTGTTCTGACAAGTTTACCAATGACCTTAATGTCCGGATTCATCAGAATGCTGTCAAATATAAATTCCCCAACACTTTTACCAGACTTCTCAATGTCATTTTCTGTCCGCTTCTTCAACAGATTCCAATCATCATCCTTAGGGGAACGTATAGATATCTTAGGTTCACCACACTTATCCAATTTCACGCTGCCGTCATTCTCCAATTGAGTCGTCACAATAAACTCTCTTTCCTTTCCGACCCAATCCAAGTATTGATCAGAGGCTCTATTATATACAAGACCATTACTTAGTTTTACATTATACCAAACCGACTTACCCTTTCTGTCACCGGAATCTTCTACGTCAATAACCTCCAACTTCATATATTCCTCCCTCTTTGTCAGATCCACATCATCTTCCTCACCACGTAATTGATAATAACCTCGTTTCTGATTGAAATTCAGTAATATCCACGCCAGTTCTTCCTTACGGATTTTCTGAGTCAAGGCCTTTTTGCGAAGATAATATAACGTCCAGTCGGCAGGTATCTTTTTGTTTGACAGAACATCCGGATATTGAGCCCTGAACAATTCAAGCATCATCTCAAATGACTCTTGAAAGACAAACTCGTATTTGCCATCCTTGTTTTTCTTCCACTCCAACTTTGGCTCGACACCCTTATGAAACTTACCATACGCGTCTATTGACTCTGCATAGTGTGCTGGCAAAAATCCAATAAGGTTCAATACTCGATGGAGTCTCTCGCGTCTGAGCAAAAATCTTTCGCGAAGTCTCCTCACACCCCTGTACGACGTTCTTTCACGAGTCTGGGACACCGAATTTCCTCGTTCAAACTCTCCCATTTGATCTGCCGACATCGGAATAATCCTACTTCCTGCGGATTCAATACCCAGCAATGCCTTATCTTCTGATGAATCCGCTTCTTTGACAAGGGCCCAACCTATACTGTTGGTTCCAAGATCCAGACCTAATATCTTTCTCATGTTTCAGTGTTTAGTCAGACAAAGATAATATGCAAATGTGCCAGAATAAAGCACACACATACTGTATCTACATAATTCTCCGGTAAATTTACCAATATTATTGTTTTTATCAAAAGAAGAATTACCTTTGTCGTCGAAAGCAATTCACAATAAGGATTATTCCGTTGTGAAAACATTTAAGGCGGGGCTCATCTGAGTCTCGCTTTTGTGTTATTGGAGGATGGTGATGCGGAGCAGGCGGGCGGTGGAGGATGTGGCCTTGTAGCGGTCGTCGATGCGGGCGCCGAGGAGGGCGGCGATATGTTCCTGCTCGGCAAGGCCGGGGGTCTGCGTATCTACAAGGATTATGGCTGATTCCTTGGCCAGGGTGTCATATTTAAGGTCGGCGAAGAGGTCGCTGACTTTTTTTCTGCCGCGCATTCCGAAGGGGATGAGCCAGTCACCCTGACGCCATCTGCGGGCCACGAACGGGAAGCGCAGTGCAGCGGCATCGAAGATCAATGTGCCGGCTGGCTGTTTCAGAGGCATCTGAGAGGTATATTCAAGGGTTTCGACGCTGAAACGTACGCCGTTGAAATTATATGTGCCTTCTCCACGGACCACAATCATATCATCGGACTGGGTCAGGGTTCTGCGGGCCTCATTTATAGGGTCCGACGTGATTGCATTTTGGGGGACAAGGGTCAGGACTCCTCGTCCGGTCAGGAGAGTATGGGTCGGTGAGTCGAAACGTTTGCCGGAAACTGTGCGCTCTGAGGTAAGAAGAGACTCTATCGAGGCGAGAGTCTGGGCGTTGAAGCCGTATGGGGAGAGTATGTAATATAATAGGTAGCGCCAGTGCGGGGTGGAAAGAAGGGCGGCGGTGCTTATGGTGACAGATCCTTCGCTTCGCTCAGGATGACAGAGGAAAGGCTCAGGATGACAGGGTGAAGGTTCAGGATGATTGAGCAGGACATTAGGCAACTGACTGCGGCACCAGTCTTCCACAATGGATCCGGCTTCTGAGAAATAGCCGATCTCGCGGTTCAGGGTGCGGATGAACGAAGGGTTGATCTTTTCAAAGACCGGGAACACTTCGTTGCGGATGCGGTTGCGCTTATAGTCGGATGTGAAGTTGCTGCTGTCGTGGCGGTATGGCACCCGATGAGCCAGAACATAGCCTTCGATCTGCTTGCGGGTAAAGGCAAGGAGGGGGCGGAAGAGAAGGACAGATCCTTCGCTTCGCTCAGGATGACAGAGGGAAGGCTCAGGATGACAGAGGGAAGAGGCAGGGTATCCAAGCGTAGCGAAGACGGGGGGCTCCGAACTCTCTGGCACATTGCAGCTTGCACACATCCAGGAAATTTCCGCCATGCCGTGGAGTCCGGTGAGGCCGGTACCGCGAAGAAGATTGAGCATCAGGGTTTCGGCGTTGTCATTGGCATTATGGGCCACAGCGAGTACATCGAAACCATATTCCCGGCACAACTGGCCAAACCAGTCATAACGGAGTTCGCGGGCCGCCATTTCTATACTCACTCCCCTTTCCTGCGCATACGAGACAGTATCGAAACGTTTTACAAACAGTCGCACACCATTACGCTCCGCCCATTCACGCACAAGGGTCTCGTCGCCGTCGCTTTCCTCGCCGCGAAGGGAGAAGTTGCAGTGGGCGATGGCAAAAGAGTCCGCCCCGAGGGTCTGCAGAAAGAGGTCCGCCATGCACATGGAGTCCATGCCGCCGCTGATCGCCACAAGGTACTGAGGACCGCAGGGAGAGGATTTAGAAACAGAGGCTGACCGTTGATTTTCGATCAGCCTCATCAAATCTTCAACTTTCTGTGCAAACTGCCTGAGCATTATTTCTTGTTTGCGATAGTGTAGGTAAATCCGAATGCGATTGACTCCTTGAACTGAACACGAGCCTTTCCGTCAGGATATTTATCTATATCCTTGTCGTTCTTGATCATGATCTGGTCATCATAGATCAGGTTGGTGGTGAGTGTCAGTGAGAAATATTTAGCAAGTTTCCAGTCGATGCGGTTATCCCAGTTGATACGAGGGCAATGCTTGATGTCCAGATAGTTGGCAAAGAGGACAACCTGAGTGCTGTATGAGAAATTGTCGTTGATGTTCACCTTGGCATCCATCTTCAACTGCGCACCGAACTCGAATTTTGCAGAACGGAAATAATCTCCGTATGCTTCCGGATTATTTGCCTTATCAGCCTTGGCTGCCTCGAATTTAGCCTTTGCATCATCTGAGAGTTTGTCAAAATTGTCCTCATCATATGCCTTCTTCAAACCCATCTTATAACTTTCCCTCAATGCTGCATCCTTCACAATCACGAAACCTCCTGTAAGAGGAGCGAAGTTAAGGGAGAACCACTTTGCGGGCACGTAATCAATACCGAGTGCGAGATTGGTATATGCCGGAGCCAGGAAGTTCGATTTAAGCACGCGCGCATCCTTCCACAATTCTCTTTGATGCTTGAGTTCAAGCTGGTCGAGTTTAGTTCCCTCAGGTATCGGAGTGCCGTCCTTGTATGTTGCAGGCACGGAAGGGGTCTTGTAGTCATATCCTGTCGAGAACTGAGACTTGAAGTCGTAGTTGGCAGAGAAATAGAAATTCTTCATTGAAGGAGTCTTGCAACCCCACTTGCTTTCCAGATAGATACGGTCAGTACTTTTCTGAAGAAGCGGCTTTGAAGAAGCATAGAGGAAGCCATAGTCCAACTGAAGACGGTTGTTCCAGAACATGTCGTCCTTCTTCCAATTGGCATTGCCGTCAATGAAGGCGGCCAATGATACTGTATTGTCTCCACCGGCTGCCCAGTTGAAAAGACCTGTCTGGCCTACATTGATCTGGGTTTTGAGGGAGGTTGACCAATATTTAGGTTTTTCAACCTTCGGTGCAACTTCCGGGGCTGCTGAAACTGCTGCGGCTGCGTCTGCTGCTGCCTGCTGAGCATCCTGTGCCTGTGCAACTGTGCCGATTGTGGCCATTGCGGCGATGATTGTCAGAAAAAGTTTTTTCATATTCTTTTGTTCTTTGATTTGTTAATATGAAATTGCGAAAAGTACGCGGCGGCTTGACGGCTTGCCGGAATATATACATTTGCCTTCCTCTTCACACACAGCGCTGTCAACAGGAATACAACGTATGGTCGCCTTTGTCTCCTCCTTGATCTTCTCCTCGGTCTCAGGAGTGCCGTCCCAGTGGCAGAGAAGGAAGCCGCCCTTGGTGATCTCCTCCTTGAACTCCTCCCATGTATCGACCTTGCGGATGCTGTCGTCACGGAATTTGAGTGCCTTGGCATATATATTCGCCTGGATATCATCAAGAAGGGCAGCAATCACGTCTGCAATCCCCTCCTGAGGATGCGATGACTTTTCGCAGGTATCACGGCGAGCAAGTTCCACAGTGCCGTTTTCAAGGTCACGTCCACCCATGGCAAGACGCACAGGAACACCTTTGAGTTCCCACTCAGCGAACTTGAAGCCAGGACGGAGAGTGTCACGGCTGTCTATCTTAACCGATATTCCCTTGGCCTCCAACTCCTTCCTGAATGCCTCCAACTTATCGAGGATAGCATTGTTCACAGCCTCGTCCTTGCCTGTGATAGGCACCATCACCACCTGGATAGGAGCCAACTTAGGAGGAAGCACAAGACCGTTGTCATCACCGTGAGCCATGATGAGAGCTCCCATGAGACGGGTCGAAACTCCCCATGAGGTAGCCCACACATATTCCTGCTGGCCTTCCTTGTTTGTGAACATCACGTCAAATGCCTTTGCGAAGTTCTGTCCGAGGAAATGCGATGTACCAGCCTGCAATGCCTTTCCGTCCTGCATGAGGGCCTCGATGGTCATCGTGTCAAGAGCACCGGCAAAACGCTCGTTAGGACTCTTGTGGCCCACAACAACCGGTACAGCCATATAGTTACGTGCAAAGTCTGCATATACATTGACCATCTTCATGGTCTCAACCTCCGCCTCCTGACGGGTAGCATGGGCGGTATGACCCTCCTGCCAGAGGAACTCGGCGGTACGTAGGAAAAGACGGGTACGCATTTCCCAGCGAACTACGTTTGCCCACTGGTTGCAGAGAATCGGGAGGTCTCTCCATGATGTCACCCAATTCTTATATGTATTCCAGATGATTGTCTCTGATGTCGGACGGACGATAAGTTCCTCTTCAAGTCTTGCTGACGGGTCAACGACCACTCCCTTTCCATCAGGGTTGGCCATGAGTCTATGGTGAGTCACAACTGCGCACTCCTTGGCGAAACCTTCCACATGGTCAGCCTCCTTGCTAAGGAAAGACTTTGGAATAAAAAGAGGGAAATATGCATTCACGTGTCCTGTTTCCTTGAACATCCTGTCAAGCACTTCATGCATCTTCTCCCATATTGCATAGCCATAAGGCTTGATCACCATACATCCTCTGACTGCGGAACGCTCCGCCAGATCTGCCTTTACAACGAGATTGTCATACCACTGTGAGTAGTTATCCGACCTCTTGGTTACTTCTTTTGCCATCTTATTTTGTTTTTATCCGTTTATTTGCTATCATTGCATTTATGCTAAACTCTCCCGGCACAAATGTGTCAAAGAACGGAGGGTCAGCGGCAGGGCGCATTTATTGCAGCCCATACAACCCGCGAAGATAAGAAATTATTGGAAATAAATAAGGAGAATGACAATGAAAACGACTTACATACTGATTTTAGGGGCGATTTTATCGCTTACCTCCTGCGGTATGATAGCCCAGAGCACATCCTCCGACAGCGATGCGAGGTTCCAGGACGGAATATACAACAGCGCACCGGCATTCAGGAGCAAGGAAGACAGGACGGCGGCCAAGGACAGGACCGACTCGCTGATAGCCGCTACAAAGGCCTCGCCCATATACCTGCTTGGAGAAAAGAAGGACACCATAATGATTCCGGAGAATTTCTCCGCAAGGATTCAATATGACCAGAAGGTCGGCGGAACAGTGGTGACGGTCGGAGAAAACCCGTATGCATGGAGATGGGATCTGGAAAACAACTACGGTTATTATTATGGACCGTACAGCATAGGCTCGTCATGGTATTGGAGCAGGCATTACAGTCCATATTACACTTCATATTACAGCCCTTATTGGAGCAACCCATGGTATTACGGAGGATATTATAATTCATGGTATTACGGAGGATTCTACGACCCTTGGTACTACGGAGGGTTCTATGACCCGTGGTATTATGGCGGTTTCTATGACCCATGGTACTATGGAGGATATTGGGGCGGATATTACGGCTGTTACTGGGGCTGGCACGACCCATGGCATCATTATCACCACCATTGCGGCTGGTATGACCCTCATTATCAGCGTCCTCACCACGGCCCGTCACACGGCATAGCGGGAGGAAAGCCACATAACAGGTATGATGGTCTTCGGGCAAGGACGGAGTCGGCAGGAGGGACATCAGGCAACAGGGCCACAAGTTCAGTCAAGACAACAGGAGGAACGGTCAGAGGAGGCATGAGCGTGGGCAACCGCACAAGCAGGGCAGCATCGACAGTCGGCAGGAGCACATCGACTGCAAAAAGTTCTGCTCCGACATACAGAAGACCTTCAAGCAGCGGCACAACTAACGGAACATCCGATAATTATAGAAGCAGTTCATCATCAAGTTACAGCAGAGGCACCTCGTCGGGCCCGACCTACAGCAGAAGTTCGTCCGGCAGCAGTTCAGGCTATGACCGCAGCAGTTCGTCATCGGGCAGCAGTTACAGCCGCAGTTCGTCATATGGCGGATACAGCCGCAGTTCCGGCAGTTCAGGAGGTTCAGGTGGCGGCTCCGGATATAGCAGAGGCTCATCATCAGGATCATACAGAAGATAGGTCCACCGTAACTAAATTCAAGCAGAAAGTATGAAAAAGATATTATCAGCACTTCTTATGAACGTCATGTTCATGGCGCTGTCCCATGCACAGGGAGGCTATGACGCATGGCTGTTCAGTGAGAACAATTATGAGGGCACAGCACGTACCCTCGCAATGGGAAATGCCTTCACGGCTCTCGGAGGAGACCTCGGAGGAGTCACCATCAATCCTGCGGGAAGTGCAGTTGCCGGGTATTCACAGATCACACTCACGCCAGGGCTTACATTTTCCACCAACACGGCAGTCGGTGTACCGTATGAGGGCAGCACAGACCCGTATTTCCAAAGGGAGATGAAAAGCAGAAGGACCGCATTCAGAATACCGAACACAGGTTTCACCTTCAATTTCAATACGGGACGCAAGCATGGCATCAAGAGTGTCACTGCGGGATTTATCCTGAACTCCACCAACAACTGGCTGGAAGATGTTTATGCTTCCGGGACCAACAGTCAGACAAGTTTCGTGGCATCAGTGGCGGCTGACGCGACCGACGAAATCAGGCTGTTCAACGAGACAAGATTAAACGGAGAGCCCGAATACACAAGTGCAGACTACATGAGCGAGGATGCCTTCAAGTATATGAACTGGAGAAATACGGTTGCATACAGGAGCGGCATGATCTCTACTTACGACGCTGAGGGGAAAAAGTTCGTAGGCGCCACCGAAACCATCATGGACAACGGCAACATAATGCAGTCCGGAATAGTAAACCAGACATACGGACGGTCCGTGAGCGGCAACAAATATGAATATCTGCTCAACGTCGGCATGAATATCTCAGATTTCGTGTATGTGGGTGTCAACCTCGGCGTAAATGCCATAAATTATGACTACACGCACTATTTCCGGGAGACTCCCGAAGATGTGGATCTGTTCGAAAACATATTCAAGGATGGTGAAGGAAACGAATATCCGACATACTTCAAGAGTGCGCTCTACAAGCACAGTTACAGTGCGGACGGCACAGGAATATTCGGAAAACTCGGTGTCATCGTGACTCCGGGATATGGATTCCGTTTTGGTGCAGCTGTTCAGACTCCGGCCGCCACAACCATCAAGGAGCAGTGGCAGGACAAGGCCAGCACACAGTTCACAGACAGTTCGTTTGACGGAAGTGCCGACAGCGAACTCGGATATGCGGAATACAGGTTTAACTCTCCTTGGAGAGGCAATTTCGGCATGGCATACACTCTCGGCAATATCGCTGTGTTCAGCATAGATTACGAGGTGGCAGGTTTCGGCGGTATGAAATATATGATTGACCGGACCAATATGTCCGAGGATGACATTGAATATTTTGAAGGTGTGAACGAAGATATCAGACAATCATACGGCACAGCGCATTATCTCAGACTTGGAGCCGAGTTCAAACCTCTGAGCGTGCTTGCTGTAAGGGCAGGATATAATCTTGGGACTTCCGCCCAGAAGAAATATTATGACAAATATTACGAAGAGTATCTGGGCCTCGATCCGGTTTATACTCAGAACTTTTCCTTCGGAGTCGGATATGTATCAAAGAAATCGTTCTTTGCAGACCTTGCATGCAGGTACAATTTCGCCACATACGAGAAGATATTCCCTTATTCCGACTATCTCCTGGAACAGAAAGACATATTTTCGCCGGAAATTCTCAACACCCACTCAAACTGGAAACTGCTGCTGACTGTCGGTTGGCGATTCTGATGGGAGATTGCCACACTTCGCTCGCAATGACGTGACGTTTAACGTCATCCTGAGGAGCGTCAGCAACGTGAGGATCTACTTGCAAAGACGTTTTAAATAAAGTATGCTGTCCGGACCTTCGTTGAAGAGGAGATCCATGATGGAAAGATCTGATTTGAAGCCGTATTTCGGGGCAAAGACCTGGAAGTACGGCTTTTCCAATGCCAGGTCGGAAAGAATTGTGTTGGGACGCTTGGGATGAATGGCTTCACGAAGGTCCTCGCATTGCAGGAGTTCCCCGTCAGGACCCGCCACAAGGCCATCCTTCGAATATTCCTCAGTCAGGCGCAGATCCACTCTGAGCCCTGTCTTCTCTATGAAGAACCTCAGCAGGGCCATATTCAGGTCTATAAGCCTGTCAGGCCTGCTGTCAAGGATTGCAAAAAGTTCATCCTGATAATATTCGAAATAGGCAGAGGTGCGATAGGCAGATACTATCGCCCTCTTATGCTGCTGGACCCAAGGGGTGGAATAATCAACTCTGATGTCCTTAACCGGATGCTTATATGTCCCATCCACATGGATCACCGGGAAAGACAGCGCCTGCACCCCGTCCGCCGCATAGAACCTGCAACGGTTGCGGTAGGACTGCTTCTGGTAGTTTTCGCAGGCCTCTATATATACGACGGACGGAGACAGTTCCATGGAACCGTCACCGCCACGTCTATAAGTCAACCCCGACATTTCCTGGGCCATTGCCGCAAAATAGGAAACCGGAGGGAAATATGCTGTAGAGAGGAGTTTTGCCACCTTACTCGACGTTTCCCTTTACAGTAGAGTCGGCACCCCTGATGATACCCCTCTTTGATGCGCGGATAAATTCGAGGATGGTGTCCCTTTCCTCTGACTGAGGGAAGCCTGACTCGATCTGAGCGAGAGCGTCCGACACGTTCATTCCCCTGTTGTAGATCACGTCGTACATGTCCTTGATGGCATATATCTGTTCAGAAGTGAAGCCTCTTCTGCGAAGACCGACAAGGTTGACACCGGCATATGAGAGAGGGTCACGGCCGCAGAGCACGTATGGAGGCACGTCCTTGTTGATCTTTGATCCACCGCCGACAAAGGCATGCTTTCCGACTCTTGAAAACTGGTGTGCCACAGTGCTGCCGCCGATTGTAGCCCAGTCATCGACATCAGTCTCACCGGCGATGCCCACATAACTTACAAGGATACAGTTGTTTCCCACCTTGCAGTCATGAGCCACATGAGCATAGGACATGATCAGGCAGTTGTTGCCGATCCTGGTCACGCTTCTGCCGCTGGCCTTGGTTCCACGGTTGATGGTCGCGCACTCACGGATATTCACATTGTCTCCGATTTCCACCCATGTAACCTCGCCTTCGAATTTGAGGTCCTGAGGGACGGCACCGATCACCGCACCCGGGAAGACACAGCAGTTCTTGCCCATCTTTACATAGTTGAATATGGTTGCATGAGGAAGAATCCTGCTTCCGTCACCGATTTCAACGTATTCTTCAATATAGGCGTATGGTCCCACCTCGACGTTTTCTCCGAGTTTTGCATTAGGGTGGACTGTTGCCAATGGATGAATGTTTGCCATATTTTATTTACTTTTATATTTCACAGATCCTTCACTTCGTTCAGGATGACAGTTAAACTTTGTTCAGGATGACAATTTAAATTTCATTGAGGGCAGATACGCGGATTTTCTTTGCCGCTTCAGTATTGATACCATGCCCCGCCTTCTCTGCCGTAATTTTTGCTTTCAGGAAACCTCCTGACAGACGAAGGTCGCCGATCAGGTCGAGCAGTTTGTGTCTTGAGCACTCGTTAGGGAAACGCAGCACAAGATTGCTCAGATAGCCGTCTTCGCGCACCTCAAGAGCCGGAACATTGAAGAGTTGGGATATCTGCTGCACCTGTTCATCGCTGACCGGATGCTCGACGATGACAATCGCATTATCCACATCTCCGCCCTTTACCAGATTGTTGGCAAAGAGGAACTGGAGTTCATGGAAGAACACGAAAGTCCTGCATGCACCGATTTCTTCAGCATATTCAACGGTCGGATCCCACTGTGCATACTGCACGCCAAGAACCCTCGAATTGAAATCAGTCTTGATATTGTATGAAAATTCGTCGGAAGGCTCTATTCTCAGCACGGAGCCCTTTTCATTGACCACCTCTATAGTTTCCTTGACCTCGATATATTTGCGCGGAGCCTCCTGCACCTGCACGCCGTCCTTCCACATCGCATCGATATAAGGCTTGGCGCTGCCGTCAAGAATCGGCACCTCCACATTGTCTATATCAATATATGCGTTGTCGATACCCAGACCTGTCAGGGCTGACATTATATGCTCTATTGTCGAAACAGAAGCATCACCCTTGGCTATGGTAGTGCTTCTGGCTGTGCTGGATACATTTTCCGCCAAGGCCTCCACAACTGCTCCTCCAAGATCGGTACGTCTGAAAACGATCCCGGTGTCTGCCGGAGCGGGGCCGACAGTCATTGTCGCCACCTTTCCGGTATGAAGTCCCTTGCCTTCAAATGAATAGTTCTTTATTAGCGTCTGCTGAAACTGCATTATTATTGTCTTTAGGTTGAAATATCATGCAAAGATAGTCAATATTTTGATATTTACTTCTTTCCAGACCTCTTAAAGACAGCATAACTGCGCATATACTCCATATACGGTATAGCCGGACTGCCGAAATACTGTTTTCCAGGCTCCTTTATATTGCTCAAAAGGCCGGCCTGTGCGCCGAGGGTAGTATTGTCGGCCACGGTAAGATGGCCGGCCACGCCCACCTGTCCGGCGAATATGCAGTGCTCCCCTATCTTCGTTGAACCTGCCACTCCGGTCATGGCAGCCATGACGGTATTCTTTCCGACCTCCACATTGTGAGCGATCTGGCAGTGATTATCGATCTTGCAACCACTGCGGATTACGGTCGCCCCCATCTGCGAGCGGTCAATTCCGGCATTGGCGCCGATTTCCACGTTATCCTCTATGATTACATTGCCGGTATGCTCGATCTTCTTCCATGTTCCGTCCTCCTGAGGAGCAAAACCGAAGCCGTCACAACCGATTACGGCATTGGCATGGATTATCACTTTGTCGCCCACCACTGTACCGGCATACAGACATGCTCCCGGATAGATGATGCAGTACTTTCCGATCTTCACATCATCGCCGATATAGGCGTTTTCATATATTTTCGTATAGTCTCCGACCTGAGCACGTTTTCCGATATATGCAAAATCTCCCACATAGACCTTCCTGCCGAGTTTTGCGCTCCAGCGGATGCGGCTGCGAAGTCCGCGATAGCGCTTGTAAGAGCGTTTTTTCGACACGACATAATCGAGGAGCGCAGCAACTGCCGTATAGGAATTTTCCACACGGATCATCGTCGCGCTGACCGGAGCCTTTGGCTCGAATGTGTTGTTTACAATGATGACATCTGCCTTGCACTCATATACATAGTGCTCATACTTGGGATTTGCGAAGAAGCAGATTGCGCCGGGCTTGCCGCTTTCTATGCGGGCGAATGTAGTGACTGTCGCTTCAGGGTTTCCATCGACTGTTCCGCCGAGAATGTCTGCAATTTCCTTTGCCTTGAATTCCATGTTGTCAGGTTTGGTCTTAATATTTTGTTTATTCTGATTTTATTCGTACATTTGCCCCGTGCGAATGATTTCAGGGGGCAGAGAGCCCCCTGAAATCGTTTCGCGGATATGTATAAACATCAAAGAGCCAATGAACGTATCAGAAATAAAAGATGCAATCGGCAGCGAAATCGTTGCACGCGGCTGCTATCTTGTAGATATTTCAATCAGCAAAGATAATGATATTGAAATAACTGTTGAAGCAGAAGAAGGAAGTATCGAACTTGACACTTGTGTGGAGTTGAGCCGTTTCTTCGAGACAAAGTTTGACCGCGAGAAGGAGGATTACTCCCTTACCGTCAGTTCAGCCGGTCTGGACCAGCCTTTCAAGATATTCAAGCAGTATCAGAAGGCTGTCGGAAGCAAGGTGGAGGTGCAACTCAAGGGCGGCAGGAAGATGGTGGCTACCCTGACAGCGGCGGACCCCGATGGCATTACTCTGAACTATACCGCCAAGGAAGCGGTCGAGGGCAAGAAAAAGAAGGAGTTCGTGGAGCATAATGACCGTTTCACCATGGATATGGTCAACTCCGTGAAGCCGTATATTGAATTCTAATAACAAATATAACAAAAATGGAAAAGATTGAACTTAAAGACGCTTTTGCCGAGTTCAAGAACCAGAAGAACATCGACAGACCTACCATGATGGGTGTGCTCGAGGACGTGTTCAGAACTCAGATCACCAAGACCTATGGATCAGCAGACAACTTTGACATCATCATCAACATCGACAAGGGAGACTGCGAGATCTACTGGAACAGAGATGTAGTGGAAGAGGTTGAGGACCCTAACACCGAGATTGCCATCAACGATCCGGAACTCGACGATGACTATGAACTCGGAGAGACCTTCGCAAAGAAGATCGAACTCAAGGACTTCGGACGCCGCGGCATCCTCAATATCCGTCAGAACCTTCAGGGCCGCATCATGGACATCGAGAAGGCCAACCTTTATAATAAATATGTGAACAAGGTCGGAGAACTCTTCACAGGTGAGGTATATCAGACCTGGGCAAAGGAGGTTCTCATCCTTGACGAGGACGGAAACGAACTCAGACTTCCTAAGTCAGAGCAGATTCCTGGCGAGCACTTCAAGAAGAATGACACCGTAAGGGCCATAATCAAGAGTGTGGAGATGAAGAACAACACCACTCCATACATCGTGCTTTCGCGCGTGACCCCTGAGTTCCTTGAAAGACTTTTCGAGCAGGAGGTTCCGGAGATTTACGACGGTCTTATCACCATCAAGAAGGTTGTCCGCGTACCGGGCGAGCGTGCAAAGGTGGCTGTGGAGTCATACGACGAGAGAATCGACCCTATCGGAGCATGTATCGGTGTCAAGGGTTCACGCATCATCGGCATCGTCCGCGAACTCCGCAACGAGAACATCGACGTCCTCCAGTGGACAAGCAACACCCAACTCCTTATCCAGAGAGCCCTCAACCCTGCAAAGATTTCATCTATCGTTCTTGGCGGAGAGGATGACAAGATCAAGGTATATATGCTTCCTGACGAGGTCAAGAAGGGTATCGGTAAGGGCGGCTGCAACATCCGTCTTGCAGGCATGCTCGTAGGAAAGGAAATCGAGGTGTGGAGAGACATCCCTACAAGCGAGGCCGACGATGATGAAGAGGACGTATTGCTCAGCGCGTTCGATAACGACATCGAGCCATGGATCATCGAGAAACTCCAGAGCATCGGCTGCGACACCGCGAAGAGTGTACTCGCTCTTTCTGCAGCAGACATTGCCAAGAGAGCAGACCTTGAAGATGAGACAGTAGAGGAAGTCCTTGAAATCCTCCGCGCCGAGTTTGAAGACTAAACAAGATTACATTTATGGCAGAAATAAGATTAAATAAACTTACCAAACAATTCAGCATCGGACTTCAGACCCTCGTTGATTTCCTTAACGAGAAGGGAGCAGGTGTTGATATGAATCCGAACGCGAAAGTGTCGGACGAGTATCTTCCTGCGCTCGAGGCCAAGTTCGGTGAAGACCTGAAACTTAAGAAAGACTCCGAAAAGGTGGCCATCAAGTTGAAGGAGATCATCGAGATGGGATCCAAGAAAAAGCAGGTCCAGGAAGATGAGGCTCCGGAAAGAGAGGTGGTCATCAAGAGCAATGTATTCAACAATGAGGTTCCTGTCAAGGAGGAGACTCCTGCACCGGCACCTGCCCCAGCGCCAGTCCCTGCTCCGGCTCCGGCAGTTGAAGAGACCGCCCCTAAGGCTGAGGTCAGCGGACCGAAGGTTGTTGACAAGATCGACCTTTCCCAGTTCGAGAAGAAACCTGCCAGGAAGGCGGAAAAACCCGCTGAGGCACCCGTACAGGAACCTGTTGCAGAGGTTAAGCCTGCCGAGCCTGTAGTGGAGCCTGTTGCAGAACCTGCCAAGGTCGAGAACGTTGAAGAGGAGAAGCCTCAGCCACGCGAAATAAAGGTGGAGGTAGAGAAACTTTCCGGTCCTAAGGTGGTCGATAAGATTGACCTTTCTCAGTTCGACAAGAAGAAAAAGAAGAAGAGAGAGCGTATTGACAAGAGCGCAAGCCAGAAGGTGGATGTGACCAAGGTCGAGGCCGTAGGCGGTGGGAAGAAAGACAAGAACAAGGGCGGGAATGCTCAGCAGCAGAACCAGAGCAAGAAGGACAAGAAGAGCCGTCGCGACCGCGGTGGTGACAAGTTCAAGCCTGCAATGACCGAGGCCGAGCAGGAAGAAATGCAGAGGGAGATCCAGAAGCAGATCAAGGAGACATACGCCCGCATGAACGAAAGCAAGAAGGGCAACTTCGGAGCAAAGCACAGAAAGGACAAAAGAGAGGCGGCATCACAGAGGATGCAGGAGGAGATGGAAATGCAGCAACTCGAACAGAAGGTGCTCAAGGTGACTGAGTTCGTGACCGTGAACGACCTTGCCACGCTGATGAACAATACCCCTGTGACCAAGGTCATCGGAGCCTGCATGAGCCTCGGTATGATGGTGTCCATCAACCAGCGTCTCGATGCGGAGACTCTTGTGCTCGTGGCCGAGGAGTTCGGATATGAGGTGGAGTTCGTTACCGCGAACCTCACAGACGCCATCGCTCAGGGTCAGACAGAGGACAGCGAGGAAGACCTCCTTCCACGTCCACCTGTAATCACTGTCATGGGTCACGTCGATCATGGTAAGACTTCCCTTCTGGACCACATCCGCAGCGCAAACGTCATCGCAGGTGAGGCCGGAGGTATCACCCAGCACATCGGTGCATATCACGTGGAACTTCCGGACGGACAGGCAATCACCTTCCTTGATACTCCTGGTCACGAGGCGTTTACGGCTATGCGTGCCCGCGGTGCGAAGATGACAGACGTTGCCATCATCATCGTGGCGGCCGACGACTGCATAATGCCGCAGACCGTCGAGGCCATCAACCACGCACAGGCGGCCGGCGTACCTATGGTGTTCGCAATCAATAAGATAGACAAGGACGGAGCAAATCCTGACAAGATCCGCGAGCAACTCTCGCAAATGAATATCCTCGTCGAGGACTGGGGCGGAAAATATCAGTGCCAGGAGATCTCGGCAAAGAAGGGCATCAACGTAGAGCAACTTCTCGAAAAGGTGCTTCTCGAGTCTGAGATGCTTGAACTCAAGGCCAACCCTAACAAGATGGCATCAGGTGCGGTGATCGAGTCATCACTTGACAAGGGCCGCGGATATCTGGCAACCATCCTCGTTCAGAACGGAACACTCCGCGTCGGAGATGTAATGCTCTCAGGATGCTACACAGGCAGGGTGAAGGCAATGTTCAACGAGCGCGGACAGAAGGTGACGGAGGCCGGTCCATCGACTCCGGTGTCAGTCCTCGGTCTCAACGGAGCGCCTACCGCCGGTGAAACCTTCGTGGTTATGGCTGACGAGAAGGAGGCTAAGGACATCGCCAACAAGCGCGAGCAACTCATCCGCATCCAGGGCATAAAGACCCAGAAGCACATGACTCTCGAGGAGATCGGACGCCGTATCGCCATCGGAAACTTCAAGGAACTCAACGTCATCGTCAAGGGAGACGTGGACGGATCAGTGGAGGCCCTTTCAGACTCCATCATCAAACTCTCTACCGAGGAGGTGCGCGTGAACGTGATCCACAAGGCGGTGGGAGCGATCTCAGAGTCGGATATCCTTCTGGCAGCAGCATCAGACGCGATCATCATCGGCTTCCAGGTGCGTCCTATGCCGTCAGCGCGTAAACTCGCTGAGAAGGAGGAGATCGAGATCCGTCTCTACTCAGTCATCTACGACTGTATCAACGAACTCAAGAGCGGTATCGAGGGTATGCTCGAGCCTGAGCAGAAGGAGGTTGTCACCGCAACTGCCGAAGTTCAGGAGACCTTCAAGATATCCAAGGTCGGCACCATCGCAGGATGTATCGTACGCGAGGGCAAACTCACCCGCAGCGCGAAAGTCCGCGTAATCCGCGACGGTATCGTGGTCTATACTGGCGAACTCGGCTCCCTCAAGAGATTCAAGGACGATGTCAAGGAGGTTCACATGGGCATGGACTGCGGTCTCAACATTGCAGGTTACAATGACATCAAGATCGGCGATGTAGTCGAGGCATACACAATCGAGGAAATCAAGAGGACACTCTAAGAGGTCCATCAGGAAACCGAGCACGGTTTTCTCACAATATCGTGGCAACCCCCTACTTTGATACTAGGGGGTTGCCACGTTTTTATGCGGTTTGTGTGCCCACCCTTCACCATTACTCACATGGCACGGTAGTTGATTTTGGCCGCTCAAGCCCACTCCTCTCCGGGCGAGACGACTTAACAGATACAACCATGAAAGGATCGAAATCTTATTCCCTCCATTCGACCCTTGACAGCTTGACAACCACCGTATGTGCACGGGCCGTAGCGCTCGTAGCCACGATTCTACTTTTTGCTTCATGCATCTACGATGCTCCGGATGACAGATTCTACCGGACCCTCTGGGTTTCCGAAGAGCCACCGTTCGGCGATGCGATGGCGACGTATGGAGTCGGCGTTTCTGGCAATGCGGGTGATAATAGCGACGATACTGTCGGCGGGAATGATGTTGCGTCCGCCGGAAGGCTGACCATCGAATTCCTCTGCGGAGGCACAGTCAGCGTTACAGCCACCGGAGCAGTCGGTACGATCGGGACTTATGACACATACGGCGAAACCGCCTACTTTGCCAGCTTGCGTTTGAATTACCAAAGCGGCGTCCGCGGCACCGACCCTGTCGTAATCATCCTCGAAGAAGCCCACCGCACCGATGACCTCCTCCTGCTCAGCTGGCACTACTCCGGCTCTCCTGTCTCATACACCACCCGCCTCGTTCGTAAAGGTTCTTACGAATAATATCACGCCATTTCTTGCAATTTCAAAGAAAAATCCCTACTTTTGCACCCTCTTTTGGAATCAGCCCCGCTGACACCCGAAAGCAACATGGATCGGTTCGGTAGCTCAGCTGGATAGAGCAACAGCCTTCTAAGCTGTGGGTCTTGGGTTCGAATCCCAACCGAATCACGAAAAGAAGCAAATCTCGCAACCTTTGGTTGTGCGATTTTTTTGTGATACGACGGAGCGTCGAAAGCTCGCTTTCGTAAGCGACGACGGAGCACAAAAAAGGCATCTGCGTCAGCAGAATGCCGATTTGCTTCAGTTTCGATGATGGCCCGCGGAGGAAGGGAAAACGGAGCGCAGCGACGTAATCCCCGAATCACTTTAATCGCCCTCTCAGATATCTGGGAGGGCGATTTTGTTTCACTTGTTAAACATTTGTTAAACCGAAGATGTTTTTGGTCTCACTCTTTATCCTCTATAATGGAGTCCTGAAGTCGTCACTTTTACATGACTCATACCTATACGATCTAAATATCGCTTGATTAAAAATGCCGTTTTCTCTTTATCGACATTATTAGGCCCCACCATTATTTCCACAATTGCTTCTTTCGGGAAGAATCGTTCTACATATTCCACAACCTCCTTCTGTTCCCGCACCCTTGATTTCGCATTACTGTTTTCTTCTACAACAAACAATCTGACCTCATTCTCGTCAATATAATCCATATTCTTTAAAGACATCAGAAAATCCAAAAATGCAGAAATTCGACCAGCAACTTTTTCTTTATCCTTTGATTTACTTAAACCAATTAAAAGCACAAAACAAACCAATGCGAACTGCCCGAATGTACAGCTGACAGGCTTAGAATCTTTCATATAAGACCTTATCTTATCTAACACTTCCGGTGTCAGATAAACACATTTCATTAAACTGTCTTTTGCATATTGTCTCAAGACATTTACATCAAAACAAATGGAAATCCCCGTGGCATTCTTGGCGTATCCACGCCACATGAGTAAAGAATCACGCAACAAAGAGAATGATGTCACATAGTAACCCGCCATCATTTCTGTCATCACATCCACATCATCATTCGTGTCTTCGATTTTGACGATATGATCTCTGACAAAATCAAAACCTATTCTGACTTCTTGAGTGTCATTCACACATAAAACACTGGAAGCCCACAAGCATATCTGCATACCATTGACAGGTTGCTCAAGCAACATACCATTGAACAATGCATCAAGTGAGGTATAATGATATACATGAGGGACATCTACAGGTTTAACTGTCTCGCAGATATACTTATGCAATCCCTCTGCATCGCCAGAGAGTACTGGATGGTCATCTCTATATATCAGTTCCATGATTTATTATATTTAAGACACTTAATCACCGGTGGCATCTACACCCTGCTGGGTGCCGAGCATAAAAAAAGCGCGATTCAAGAATCACGCCAAATCAACACAATGACAATTATGGTTCCTGACACCAAGAATGCACTGACATCTTATTCATCACCATCAAAAGCGAGGGAGATCGTTCTAATCCTCTTAGGTATCGGATACAACTGATTAATTTCAGCCTCCAACTCAGCCTGCTTGCGAAGCAGTTCCTCCATTTCTCTCCTTGCTGCGGCTCTACTTTGCCGCGAATTCATATCCTTGACCCTCTTGACTTCACCTGCATATCGGATTTCCTCAGCCAAAGCATTAAGCATATCATCCAACTGAGAACTGTTACGAAGTTCGCATTCCCACACTGTAATCACAGTCCATCCCAATGCCTCCAGATGTGCTGTTGTCACCTCATCCCGATGCCGGTTCCTCGCAATCTTCGTCTCCCAGAACTCCACATTCGACTTCGGCTTAGTAGCATACTGACATCCCTTATGCCCATGCCAAAAGCATCCGTTTACCATAATTGCCACTCCA
Source organism: Bacteroidales bacterium (assembly GCA_015060455.1). Lineage (GTDB taxonomy): Bacteria > Bacteroidota > Bacteroidia > Bacteroidales > UBA932 > Cryptobacteroides. Next base: position 3,734 of record SUYM01000008.1, on the reverse strand, counting down.
TACTTCGGCAAAACAATATCCGGTCTTCCTGGCAATTTCTTATTGTGCAAGCGAAACCGAAACCCACGAGCATGCAGCCCCTTCCTGACCAGAATTTCCGGCTTGGTATCCTTCCCGCGTATACGGGACATGCAGTAGCTGCGCTGGGCGGGGTTAAGGATGTCGGGCATGGGGCAAAGGTAAGGATTTCTGAATTTCATCAATGCAGTGCACAACACTAAATATTATTCAAATTAGTTATATCAAGAATAAAGTCCTCAGTGTTTTCCAACATCCAAGACAAATAATTTGGATCAATTTTATAAATTTCCTTAATGGCCTTGCCTGCATATTTGCCAAAACCAAGCTTGTCATCGGGTGTGAGGACGACTATATCCTTCTGCCTTTCTTGATCTACCTCATCGATGTCACAAAAGAATCGATCGCACTCGTGGATTGCCCATTTAACCCACTTCCAATCTTCATGGATAACATCTATAAGTAATTTACCTTTATGTTTCCCAAAATCAATTATATCATATATGCCTAACAATTTAATTGGTTCGCACGTCGGCTCACCCAATATATCGAGCAATACCCATGAACCACAAGAACCGCATGGTACATCTTGTGGCTCAGTATCAGTTCGCTTACACCAACTATGCTCCGGACTGTTCTCTCTAGCATCTGCCCTCACACCATTTCTATAGTATAAGCCATAAGCATTACCATATTGCCCATACTTTCCACTGGGCTTCACACTATACACCTCCACAAACTGAGACCTATACCAATTTGATACACGTCCATCAGGAAACCTCTGAGCCCGAAAAGGTAAAGCTTTACCAATGAGATAATATATCGAAATAAGACTATTTGAGAGACCTTTTGAGTTGATGGCCTTAATTATTTTCTCTTTGTCTTGCATTGACTTATTAAATTCTTAAAGTGAGAAATATCTCATACAAATTTGATTAAATTAATCCAAATTTAGTGTCAATCGCCAAACTTTTTTCACTCTATTAGACAATAGGATACCAGTAGCCCGAATCTTGTTGCATATCCCACATTACTCCGTTGAATTTTTACAACCATGCGAGACTTATTGACGGGATGAAACGGGTTATTCGATTTTGTACCTCAAATGCGCTTCAAGTCAATCTTAGCTCACACGATAAATTGCAATGGAATGGCCTCCTAAGCACTTATAGAACATTTTCGTGAGGTCACGAAAATGGTTGCTCTTGGTAGCGGCGCAACACATGAAGTGCAAGACTACATGCTCACAAGGTATGCCTGCTATCTTATTGCACAGGATGGTGACCCAAGAAAAGAACAGATAGCATTCGCGCAAAGCTACTTCGCAGTACAGTCCAGAAAAGCAGAGCTCATCGAAGAACGCCTTAAGCACCTCTCAAGATTAGATACCCGTGACAAACTGCGTGCTTCAGAAAAGTAGCTTTCACAGAACATTTATGAACGAGGTGTCGACGATAAAGGATTCGGTCGTATTCGTTCAAAAGGTGATGCTGTCCTTTTCGGTGGACACACAACTGAGGACATGAAGCGAAGGCTCGGAATAAAGGACAATAGACCATTGGCAGACGTCCTCCCTACCCTTACAATCGCAGCCAAGAACCTTGCCACAGAAATGACCAACTACAATGTAGAGAACAAGGATCTCTACGGAGAAAGAGCCATCACAGCAGAGCATATATAGAACAATAAAAGCGTGAGGAAGATGCTGGGAGATCGAGGAATCAAGCCGGAAGAACTACCTCCTGCTGAGGACATCAAGAAACTTGAAAGAAGAGTTGCATCAGAACAGAAGAAGATAGAAAAGACCTCCGCAAAGCTTCCAAGACTCAAGAAAGACTAAACACATCTTAACAAAGCAATAGAAAGTCTCAAGTCCATCAGAATTTGAGGCTTTTTTTCATTGAGACTGCTAACGACTCTGATTATCAATCTATGAAACATATGCTATCTCAGAATGAGACTTAAAACGATATAGCGAATGATATAGCACATTGAAATCTGCAAGAGGCAATCATGTATGCAATGAAGGTAAAGGAAACTAAAGTCTAGATATTTTTGTATCTTTGTCTCACAATCAAACCATTTATGCAACCAATTATAAAATATAGAGGCGGCAAATCTAAAGAACTCCACGAACTTATTCCTTACATTCCTCATTTTGAGGGAAGGTATGTTGAGCCATTCTTTGGCGGTGGAGCAATGTTCTTTCATCTAGAACCCGAAAACGCAATCATTAATGACATCAATACACCATTAATCGAATTCTATAAAGGAGTTCGGAACAACTATCCTAAACTCCGAAAAGAATTAGATAAATTGGAGAAGATTTATGAAAAAAACAGGAAAGCATTTGATGCCCTGAAAGTTCTTCACCCTAAAGATAGAGTCGAAGATGCAAACGAGCCACTGTACTACCAAATCAGAGACATGTACAATGGTTTAATTCCCGCTACAATATCAAAGGCTGCCATATATTACTTTATCAACAAAACAGCATATTCTGGAATGATAAGGTACAATTCTAAAGGAGAATTTAATGTACCCTATGGAAGATATAAACATCTAAATACAGGTCTTGTAAGCAAAGAGCATTCGGAACTTTTGCAAAGAGCAGAAATTTATAATGGAGACTACCAAACTATATTTGATGTTACTACTCCAGACGATTTTATATTCCTAGATCCTCCTTATGACTGTATATTTTCTGATTATGGTAATGAAGTCCATAAAGATGGATTCGGAGAAGAGAATCATAGACAATTAGCTCAAGACATTCGTAATCTACCATGTCCTGCATTACTTGTTATCGGAAAGACACCTCTTATTGAAGAACTTTACCACGATATGATTATTGGAGAGTATGACAAGTCTTATTCCGTCAATATCAGAAATAGATTCAAGGCTGAGAGTAAACATTTGATTATCACAAATTACTAATCGAAAATATAACACCATGGACTCAACCAAAAGAATAAAGCAGTTCATAAATAAAGCTTTCCCTGAATGGACTAAAGTTAACTTCTCTGAACTCGAAGAAGGTATCGATTTTAAAGAAAATCTGAGCGAATTATATAGAATTGATAACGATGAAATCATACTCATCTCTTATACAAATATTAGCATCACTGGTTCAGAGCGTCCTAAGCCTCAATTAAGAGTCTTTCTCGACGAATATAAGAAGCCGTTTGATTTCGCAAAGAAACATCAGTTACGCTATTACCTATTTTCTATTTTCACTAAAAAAGATGAAATGGCTAGAGGATTAAACAATTTTAATCCTAAAGAATTTATTATCTCAATTGAAACAAATCTTGACTCAGAGGGTTCTAGGAGGGATTTAAGGAGTATTTATGACTATGCAAATGAGAAAATAGGCACTAGAAAATTCCTCAAGTGTTCTAGGAACGATTACAAAGCAGACATCAATCAAGCATCATTTATATACATCGGCACACCAGAACACCCATACAAAGACATATTTGCCAATTTTGTAAACATGTTTGATTCTAGGCCTTACCTAAACTCAAACATGAACTCACATAATTTATTGTCAGATAGCCAACCAACCCTTAAAGCGGATCTTCCCCTCCAAACAATCTTCTTCGGCTCCCCTGGCACAGGAAAATCCTTCAAGATCAAGGATAAAATCCTCGACGGAGTCGATGATAACTTTATTTTCAGAACAACTTTCCACCCAGACACAGACTACGCTTCTT
>SUYM01000007.1 GCA_015060455.1 Bacteroidales bacterium | reverse complement strand
TGGTTTAACAAAATCTTCTGCCTGCAAAGTTCAGAACACTTATCCGTGTCCCGAAAAAGAAAACGGATAAATTCAAAAATCGCTGTCTGAGATAGTTCAGACAGCGATTTTCGAAAGTAATTTCGAGGAAAAATACCACGTTTTTTGCTGAAATTGCAGGGTAACGGACTATTAGAGACCGTATCTTCTCCGATATTTTCATGGTCATATCTGTTTACTGCACTGATTGCGGGACATCCGCCTCGGGATTTGTCCGCATTGTCTGACTTCTTGCAAACACCATCCACGGTTTTGCCGGGAAAGTGTGGATGATCCGTTTTTTTTGCGTGTGTCTTCCGCCGGCAGGAGACTATGCCACTTGGTGCAGAAGGTCCAATCTGCGTCCCTTCGATTCCGCGCACGGGAAAAGTAAAGCCTACTGGCAGAACTAATAGCGGATAATTATTTCAAAAAAACGGGAAAATTTATGCGCGTATAAAAATATAAACTATATTTGTAGGGAAGAAAGAACGCTTTCTTGTTGAAAATAGTACTGAAAACTCTGTTTTCTGTCAGGGCATTCTGAAAATCGGCAAAATTTAGGAAGTGGCTACTCATGACAGGAAAACCGCACTCATTTGGGTGCGGGCTTTCTTGTTGTAGTTACGGGTGTTTGCCGATACCTCAGAATGCAACAATTAAGTCCGCACTTTCTTTTTTTATGTCTAACTCTTTAATATACAGTGCTATGAAGAAATTGTTCCTGTTTGCTGTTCTTATGTTGTCGCTTGCCTCATGTAAGACCTTGACAGAAAGATTCGATTCTTTTGTTACCGAAGTAGAAACCAATTATGAAACTTATTCTGATGTGGATTGGAAGGCAATCGAGCAGAAGTATGCCGAGTTCGAAAAAGAGTATATCAGCCAGTATGGCAAACTCAACGAAGAGGAGAAAGCGTTCTTCAAGAAGAGAATGGGGGCATTTGATGCTGTTCTTACAAAGGTTTCCATAAAAAATGCAGCCAAAGGTGTAGAGCGATTCTTTAAGGATGCGGGCGATTATGTAGAAGGTCTGATTGAGGGCTTCGTGTCGTCAAGTGATTCAACAGAGGTGTCGGAGTAGAGTTTATTTTCTCTTATTTTAAATAGTCTTTTAAATGTGTTGTTATGAATAAAGTCTTTTTAATTTCGCTTGCCATTGTTCTGGGTTTAAGTGTCGCTCCGCCATCATTTGGGCAGAATTCTGACGAACAGAGTCAGTATGTTCATTGTATTCTTTTGGATAACACTCTGTCCATGATTGGCAGAGGTGGCGGTCAGGACATTTGGGCTGATGTACAAAATTACTGCTATTCATGGGTGGATGGAATAAAGGCGCCCTGTAAGGTTGTATTCTTTACGTATGCCAAAGATTTAAGTGAACCACAGACTATAGATATTTGTTCTGACGCCGACAGGGTGAAGGTTAAGGATGCAATCAAGAATGTTGTCATAGATGGCAGACATACTTGGATAGCGTCAAATCTTCAAAAGGCCTGGAATTATCTCTGTCAGAATTATAGAAACGACGTTAAGAAGATATATTTGATAACAGATGGAAAGGAAGAGGAGATGAACAGCAGTATGGATGCTGTTGTAAAGGACTATTGTGCTCAGCGTGGTGATTATGACCATCTTTATTATGTCGATCTTAACGGTTCGGCTGATCCTGAAATTTTTGATGGACCAGGAACCTCTTATGGAAAAGGTTTTTGTGAATTTTTCTCTGTTACACCGGCTTTCAGGAATATTAACTATACATTGGGTGAAACAATAGAAGTTGAACAATTGTTTGACGCAAACGGAAAGGATGTGTCACCGTTTTTCTTTGAGGCAAGGATTGAGTCTGTTTCAAAAAAGGAAACAAACGTTACCATTAAACCGGCAAAGGTGTCGTTTAATAACCTTGAGAAGACAGGTGATGCATACAAGTGTAAATTCACTCTTGATTTTCATAACAACTCTGCCGCTGAGTGTGATATTATAGTTAGGTTGGTGGGATCTTCTGATGGTGAAAATGAACTGAAAATAGAACCGTCCACTTTCTGTGTCAGTGTAAGAAACAGACCTTGTGGGATAGTGATTGTTGACGGTGATGGTTGGAATTGAAATTAATAGAATGACATTAATATGAAAAGAATAATCGTTATAGGAATCTTTTTACTTGCGGCATCTCTCGGAATGAGTGTGTCGGCTGTTACTAAAAACATCAATCAGGGTGAATCTTTGAAGATGAATTTGAAACTGTCATTCTCGAAAGAGGCGAAAGAGGACGGCGCTTTTGTTTCGTGGAAACTTTCCGGTGATTGGAATGAGTTTGATTATGCATTCTCACAAGGAAAGTTGAAGGGAGATGTCCTGACAGTAAAAGCAACGGACTATAAGGAGTTTGCTAATGGTGAGGATGGTTTGGCCTTGACAATTAAGGGACGCAAAAAGACAGAGGCTACGACCTATAATTTATCTATGAAAGTAATAGAGGTTTCGGATAATCTTGGATTCCCAAAGAACAAGATGAATTTGGATCTGAAGGTAAATTATATACTTCCCCCGCCAACACCATGGTGGCAGGTCGCGCTTATAGTTGCGGCTGTACTCGCTCTTGTAGCATTGGTTTTGGCTATAGTCCTGATTCAGACTGCGAAGTTTCCGAAGGGTGTGCTTCAACTTGGTCGGGAAGAAGTTTATCTTAAGGGCAAGAGCAGGGTTTCTGTCAGAGAGGAACTTGAGAAGGCCGGTATCGAATTGGAGGGAGAAAGCGACGTTATCTTAGTGAAGAAGAGATTTGGTCGTTTTCAGGGTCCTTGCATCAAGCAGATGGTTGATTGTACTCTCGAGCGGGACGGAGAATTTGTCAGCAGAGGTACCGTTCTTCTTCTTGACGAAGAATTCAAAGGCCTGAGGGATGCCCAGGGCAATGAGGTTCTTCTCCGATACTATTAATATCTGAACGAATTGAATCAATTAATAAACTAAAATAATAAACATTATGAGTAAATCAATTTCAAGAACCTTGATTGTTGGTCTTGGCGGTACTGGTCAGAGCGTAATCAGGGATGTAAAGAAACGTCTCTTCAGGAGGTATGGAGAAATCCCATCGTTGGTAAAGTTCTTGTCGTTTGATACAGATGATTATGATTATCAAGAGACCCCATTTGAGTATTATTATGCTGGTGAAAACAGAGCGACAAAGATGTACAATCTGACGAACGCAGAATTCAAGAAGATAACACGTCCGTCAATCGAGGTTCTGAAGTCAGATGAAAACTGTAGAAATCTTAATTTTGAGCAGTTGGGAAAAATCTATGGAATGGCTAATGCTATAGGAGCAAATGGTTATCGAGTGATGGGACGTGCGCATGTTCTTTATAATGCCGGCAGCATTATGACCATGCTTACAAATACAATCCATAGCCTGAGAAACGCAAATTTGGCTGCGGACGAGTGTGCCAGAGGATATCAGCTTTCCAGCAATGGTATAACAGTATATGTTATAGCCTCACTTGCGGGAGGTACGGGCAGCAGTTCGTTCCTTGATTTCTCGCGTATGCTTCAGCATGCGGGTATTGATGTGCTTCCGCGTGGAGCCGCTTCACCTAGCGACACTATACTTGGTATGTTCTTTATGCCGTCTTTCTTTGCGACAAAGCCGAATACTCCAAATGTAAAGATCAATTCATATGTAGCACTCTCGGAGTTGGACTACTTGTTAGGTCTTAACGACGAGAAAAGGTATCCTGCCGGTTGTCTTGAAAAGGAGAATGATCTGGTTACATATGATCAGTACAAGGACAACAAGTCCGTACGCTATTCTAATGTTTATCTTGTTGATGATAAGACAAAGCAGGGGCACTCTCATGATTTTGCGGAAGCGACCGGTTACGTTGCGTCTTTCATCGCGGCATCGATCGCTGCGGATAGTCAGGCGTTGAGTTCTTGCTACTCTAATTCTACCCATCGTCTGCACGATGTTGATGGAAAGAAGCAGTTGTATAGCGGTCTTGGATATTGCGAGATTCGCTTTGATCGTCAGAACCTCGTAAAATATCTGCTTAACAAGCACCTTCGTGAGGTCTTGAGCGAGTATAAGTCCGGGGATCTTGATGCTGATAGGATTGCAGATGATTTCATTTCTCAGAACCAGCTGAATGAGGGCGTCAATGGCACCGAAGATGGAAAGGAGGACACCCGTGCTCAGTTGAACGAACTTACAGATTCAATCTATAAACTGGATGATAAGCGTTTTGCCACGATAGTCATGGGTAAGGTCCAGACAGGAAAAGATGCTGCTGGTCAGATTGAAACAAACAAGGTGAAATTTGTAAACAAGATTTCTGCTGAAGCAAATGAGGCTGTTAAGGAGTTTGCTTCCCATAAGGCACAACTTCGCAAGAATCTTGGAGACCTCCTCTCTCGCCGGCAGACAGAAAAGGGTTTTGGCTGTTTGCCTGACCTCGCCAAGCGTCTCAAGAGTGCATTTGAAGCCATGAAGGAGGGTCTTGAGGATGAACTTAAGAAGCATGAGGTTGCTGAACTGAAGATAGAGGATAAACTTAGGAAGCATAAAGCCAATATAAACAACAACACTAGCAAAGGAATTTTATTTGGTATCGGTAGTAAAGAGGCTGCTCAGAGTGATGCAATCAGGGCATATATGAAGGAGGTTGATAATATCGGAAGCGATGCTAATCCGACCCTGATGCGTATCAAGCTCGAGATTGCCAGAAAGAAAGAGGCGATTGATATATATGACTCTCTCATCAAAGTAGTGGACGCCTTCTATAAAGAGGAGAAGATTGAACTGGGTGGTGATAGGTATGCTGTCCAGATCACAGGGTCAGCGAGCGATGTGCAGGCAATGTTTGACTCCTTAAAGTCTTCTGTTCAGTCGGAGTTTGATGATTACAAATATTCAAAGGCTCCGAAGAATGAAGTTATCTTTGTTGACGGATACTTTAAAGAGTTCTTTGATACTCATAAGAATGAGGCGTTTGAACTGACAGAGCAGGATAAGGTTGCATTGGATGATTATATCAAGGAAATTTTCACAACCAAACCTCAGATAAACAAAGAACTGATTGCACAGATGCGGAAGTTTATTCTTGATAAACTTCCTGATAACACTCTTGTAAAGAGAATCAAATCTGAGGCTCTTTCTCTTGATCAACTGTTCGTACATTGTTTTGGCGAAGCATCTAAGGTTGATGACTATCGCGACCAGAAACGGTATCCTCATCTTGGTTTGTTTGGTCAGATGGAAGCTCTTTTTGATTCGTTGTGGCAATATGATGATTTCAGGGGCGATCACTGTCAGGCGGTTGCACAGCAATGCGTAGTTGGAGTGTTTGATATAAATAACCACCTGTTAGACGGTAGAAATGGATATCACGCATATTTACCATCTGGTCAGAATTATCAATATATCAACGTTGGTGATCCGGATCGTATCATATTTGTTCTTCAGGAAACAGCAATTCCGGCATTCAAGATGAGCGATGCGTCTGTTTGGAAGGGTGAATACAAAGATAAGAAGGGAGTTACTTATTCCTTTAGCGACAAACGCCTTGAGGATATTGATCTCCTGTTCCCTGAGACGGCAAACGAATTAGGTGATATTGCGTGGGCATATGGATGGCTGTTTGGTCTGCTTGCGAGCGTAAATGGAAGAATTCAGGTGAAGGCTTCACAGGCATATCTTTCGAAGACTCAGCAAGTTTTAGGAAACTCCGGATACCTTGACTATTTTGCTGTTCGCACGAAGAAGTCCTCTGATCTATCTGTATGCCGCAGGCAGTTTGTAAAGGATGAAGAACTCTTTACAGATATCTATAATCAGGTTATGGATTTGATTGATTCAGATAGACAGAAAGCAATCATTAAAATTTTTCACTGGGTGAATGATGGTCTGTTGTGGGAGGGACGCGGAAAATTGAAGACAAGTATGAATGAAGGAGAGCGCCTGGTTATACAGAACGAGGCAAATGCACTAGCAAAGCGATTTGCACGTCTTAATTCAGCATCCGTAGAAGTTAGACTCAATAAGTTTGGTCAGATTGAATATACAGATTCATTAGGTATTCTCGCAGAGGAGGAGAAAAAATATCAAGCAAACTTATTGAATGATTAGTAATCACCCGATTTATAATTGGTGTTAATGGCTGGACGGCAGGGTGATGCCCTGCTGTCTTGCTATTCAATAATTTTACAGACTAGAATAAAATAGATTATGAATATAGGATTCGTATTAGATATAGATGAGATTGTCGCAGAAGATGATTTGAGGATTCCTTACATATACGGAATGCATTATCGCCATTTTGATTCAGGTGATTTCGAACTTAAGAATGTCATCGATTTTCGCGGTGGGGTGCTTGAACATAATTACGTTGGCGAAGAAATCAACAGGCGTATATATTTCATCATTGCCTCAAATAAGGAAAACAGCATTTCTCGGATATCTAATTGTCTGAATGAGGTCCAGAAAAGTAAATTTGAATTCAGTCAAGATAAAGACGAGATTCACGTGCTTCTGAATTTAGAGGACCCTCACGGTCTCACCCTCTCTGACTATGAGAAAATGATGCCGTGCCTTAGGAACAATGCTGTATGTGTTTATAATTGGTTACTCGACAAGTATGATTACGGTGGAGGAATGCCAGTCAGCAAACAAAGGCGCGCTCATGCGATAGCACGCATGATATTTCTGGTTGTCAATCATAGAAGAGAATTCTCTTTGAGACAATTGGATGGCGAAGGAAATCCTATTTATAATCTCTTTGGCGACTCGTCTGTTTTCTTTAATGATGAAGAGAGAGATAAGGCAGTAAGAAACTATTACTATTTCAAGAATATTCAGCATCTTCTGAACTATTCGGACAAGAGTCTTGATGACTATCTGGCAGAGAACGTTGTACCATATATGGATGATAAGGATGAAATGGAGAGGCGAATCGATTCAACATCTCCAGTGTTCATTCGCGACAACCGGATCCCGATAGAGGCATCGGTCATTACTGAAAAGACTCAGGGCTTACTCCTGAAAAGTTCCGATAACGACAAGGACTATCTCATCAACGCGTCGGATAACGGTTTGGTGTTCATTGACGATCTTTCGCACAAGCAGCAATGGCAGATGAAGAACACTGAAAATGTAGTAGATAAATATTGGAAGAGAGTTTCAATTGGACAGGAACATCAGTCTACTATCTCAGAAGAGTTTATCACAGACATTCAGGAACGTGTCGTTATCCACAAGAGGACAGTCTTTGATGAGGTTAACAATGAGGTTTCAAGAAGTAGAAAGAAGCAGATTGACTCTTTCAAGGATAAGATAGATAAGTACCTTCTTGACTTCTTTAACAGACCTGAAGGTCAGTATACTACGATTTCAGAGGTCCTCACTCCACAGGATGTTCAGGCACATCACTCTAACATTGACACTAGTCTGGCATTCTTGACATATCTGGAATCTGGCGACGGGGAAAATCTGACAGATAGTAAAGTTTCGGTGGGAGATTTCAACCTTTGCGGGATTCGAGAAAAGATCCGCCTTGAAGAGTCTAAGCGCCTTCAGGAACTGGAAGAGAGCGAAAAAGAGATACGGGACTACTATTCTCCGGGAGCGGATGGCAAACCATCTAAGATTAAAGCGGATTTTGATGCAGTTGATAGAAATATAAGCAGATGTAATGATGCTATCAGATTGTTGAATTTCCAATTTGAAAATTGGTATGATAAGGATGCTGAAGTAAAACTCACAGCAAAAAGTCGGTCGCTGATATCTATTCTTGCAGGAATAGTATCTTCTTCACTTTGGGCAACAATTTACCTTAAGTGGTTGAGACCGCTTTTTGAAAAGGAGTGCCGTCCCCCTTTTGATAAATATGCTTGGATAATATTTTCCCTGCTGTTTTTTGTAGGGGTGCTGATAGGGGTAGTTGTAATATGGAGTATAGCAAGGCAGCGAAAAGAGTTGGAAGAACAACTCCGAGGATTTAAGGATAGAAAGAAACGTTTGATGCGGGATTGTATGGACAAAATGATGATGTCGATCGAGAAGCGCTATCGTCATATCCTTGCTTATCATGGCTTGAAGACTTTAAATGAACTCGTGGATTTTGTGCGCAGAAAGAAAGATGATCTGGCAGGATTCCGCAAGACACTGTTTCGCCTTCTTGTGAATTACAAACTGTCTGGAATGAATGTCGTAGAGAGATATGCTACAGATTCGAATACGATTGAATTAAGTGACATTGATGTTGCTACGCTTTTATTTGGTCCGGAAGGCGAAAAGAGGAGAGTTGCGTTTTGCCTGAACGCATCTGTCGGCTCATCTCTTTCGGAGGCGTTTGAGGACTGCAAGAGAAAAAAAGTCCAGTTTGAAACATCTAGATTTGCTCCGGATTATAAACCGACGGATGTTTTTGATCTTGATGCGATTGAGAGAGAGATTATCCAATGTAAGGAGGAACATGAGGGCAAGGGTTATGAATATTCTGAGCTTAATCGGATGTCAAAACTTCCAGAGACTGACGGCATTGAGATGGATGATGTAAAGCAGGGAAATGTGGGAGACTGTTATTTTATGGCAACACTGGCGACGATTGCTCATACGAACCCTGAGTACATTGTTGGCAAGCATGGAATGATAGAACCTCTTGGTGAGACTAATCGTTTTTTCAGAGTTAAGTTCTATGATAAAGATGGAAACAGAATCAATGTAGATATAGACAATAAATTCTGGAACCAGGGCGGAACTCCGATTTATGCCGGAGTCGGTAAGATGAAGGAAGAGCCTAGTGACGCATATGACCCATGGGTTATGGCTGTTGAGAAGGCATGGGCTAAGGTAAATAAGGGAGGATATGATGCAATTGAAGGGGCAAGTGCCGATGGTGAGGAGAGAGTGAGAATGGTTGAATATAGTTATGCTGTGACCGGGAAGACTGCTTTCTATTGCATGACCAAGAATGTTCCGGATAGACAGAAACTGCTTGAAATGATGCAGAAGCATGTTTTGCAAGACAAACTGCCGATAACATTATATTCTGCAAGCCCAAGCGACACTTCGTTTACCAATAAGGATCCGCATTTGGTGGAGAACCATGCGTATGCATTGAGAACTGTGCATGAGGACGGTACTTTTGACATTTTCAACCCTTGGAATAATTATATGGCAGATGAGAATGTCAGAGGAAAGCATTACGAGAAGGTGGACATTGATTTTATCAAGGATAATTTCGACGTCATTGTATTCTTTGATATAAATGAAGGTGATTTCTCATCATTTGAGCGTGATTTGACAGGAAACGCGTCTGAGATAGAGCTGGCCAGCAAGATAGAGGAACTGATGGATGCCGGTTTGTGCAATCTTGACTCAACCTTCAATCAGTTGAATGACTTATTAAACACTGAAATGCTCGGTAAATTTTATCAGTATTCTGTATATCTCTTTAACAAAGCTCGCATTAAGGATCATAGAGGTGTAGATAAGACAGAGCAGAATCTTATCTTTATGGAACCGATCAGCGTGGATGAGACAGCTAATGAAAAGGTGCATAAATATCTGAAGGATAGGGGCGAAAACAATATCAATATATTGAGTCCTCGCGATGACAAGAAACAGTCTATTACAATCTTCAGAGTATCACCTCCGTTAAAATTGAGCAATTTCTACGATTAAGAATTTGGGGCTAGCAGATATAGACATCTGACCGAATTATTTGCAAATAGCAGACGATATTAAATAGATAAATTTGCAGGATATGAGTATCTTCAATTTCTTTAGGCGGCAACCAGACCGGTGTGTCGACGTAGCAGCGATCGTTCAGCTGATGTTTGACGAGGCAGGTATTGCTTCGCAATGTCCGGAAGAGGGGGTGTTTACGACTGTTATTGATGGCGTTCATTGCAGCTTCAATACTGTTTTGAAGTGTGATGCAAAGGAGCCGGATAGGCTATTTGTTTATTCTCCGTTTCCGATACCTGTGCCCGAGCATGTGGCAGGCTTGGTTTCGTACGAGTTGAAGCGTTTGAACAAGAACAATCAATATCGGTCAGAAATCACTGTCCAGGAAAATGATGGAGAATACTCTATCTTTGCTTTCACGGATAGTAAATTCGATAAGGTGCCCTCGACTTCGGATGTCAGAGATCTGATGATTCACACTATTGATTTGATGGACAACGAGAATTTCTGTTCTCTGATGTGCGCCATAATGGGATATGCCACTTATGAGGAACTTGAAAAGGTGATGCTGGATAAAGCTCGGGTCGAGGGGAGGGAGGCGGACATACAAGTGCCGGATGGCTATAGTCTGTTGCCTGAAAAGGCTGAAGGATTGACATCGCCTCGTCTTGCCGGTCGCCTGCTGACGTATTCGGTTCATATCATTGTGAGCACAATCTCAAAAGAACGGGCAGAGAAAATTCTTGCCGCTCAGACCCCGCTGATGCAGATCATGCAGGAGGCATATAATGTTGCGGATGACGCGCAGCGGGATATTTTGAGAAAATTGTCTTATCTGATGCTTTATCAAAGGACTGATTCAGATGATGATAATGACAGTCTGCTTGGGCGGTTGGAAGCATCGGGGATTATTGAACGAGATCCTTATCTGTTGCTGGAAAATGGTTCGCGCTGAACAGATTTTTGAATAATACGAGGAGCAAGCATACCCCGAAGTGAACAAACAATGGTCGTTTAATATATAACCGCGTATGACATATGTTCGGAGATCTCTTTATATAGGTATTGGAGGTACTGGTATAAAGGCAATAGCCCACACCAAGAAAATGTTTGAGGAGACGTTTGGTGATGGAAATATTCCGCCAGTGATTGCTTTCCTTGCAATTGATAGCGATTGGTGTGAATTACATCCTCGCTTTGGGGAAATATTCTCGGCTGATGAAATCGTGCCTTTGCAGACGGAAAATGCGTATTTGGCTTTTGAAAAAGGTCGTACGCAAGGGGTGTTTGATTGGATGTTTCCTGAAAATAGTGGTAAGATCCTTCATTCATTTAAATGCGGAACTGGGCAGTTGCGAACAAACGGACGTCTGGTTACAGAGTTGAATATTGAACTTTTGAGATACAAGATACGTGAGGCAATAGAGTCGGTTCTTTCAATAAATTCGCTCATTTCCGAATACGTTGATGTTTACATTGCAATGTCCCTTGCCGGAGGTATGGGCGCAGGTGCATTTATTAATGTAGCGCAACTTGTAAGGGAGATGTATGGGAATCAGGTAATTATTAATGGCTTTGGGGTGTTATATGGAGTTTTTCGGAGAATGAATCCATCGGGCTATAGCACCCCAAGGGTTCGTTTGAACACATATTCGTCAATTCTTGATCTTGATTATCTTCAGACAGCCTCCCCAAACAAACCGATTTCGTTTAATGTGGCAGGGCAGACAAAGACTATCACGTCTCCTCTTTATGACAACTTTTACCTTATAGACAATAAGACTGAAAATTGTGAGACGGTTGATAATATCAATGTCCTCTGTCAGGCATTGGGTGCGGGTATGTTTCTTCTGGGTTATTTAGATTATACATCACTGGATTCATGCGGAGGCTGGAAAGGTGGAAGGTTTAACTTCACGGACAAATTAGGCTGGGCACAACGGTTTGGAGTGTGTCACGTTGTATATAAGGGTGAACAGTTGGCAGAGATTTATGCTCTCAAAGCGAGGTTAGAACTGCTTCGTCAGTATTGTGATAGCACTGATGCGACTGATGAATTCTGGAAGGAAGAATTAAAAAGGCTGAAGGATGCTAGTTGTGAGGATTTACTCGAAGCCATCTTTTCTTGCAAACGCCTTTTTGAGACAGATAGGCTTCGGCTTTGTGCGGAAGATACGTTTGAGGCGACTCGTTCGAAGGTGTGGAAATATGTTTTGTCACATCCATTTCTGAATGAATCTGAAAAGAAGGAATCCATAGGACACCATCTATACACGCAAATTAAGGATAGGATAATAACCACTCTTAGAGAAGTTGGTGGTATTATCTCAGTTGAATCCTATATCTGGAATTTGTTATATCTTTTAGATCAGAGTCGCGTAAGGATGGAGAACGAATATAGTATGTTTTCTCATGTTGTAGAAAGAACTAAAACGACGTTGAATGGGATTTTGGCAGATTATGGCAATTATCTTTCGAAGCGGTTCAAGAGCGAATCGACTATAAGAGGTTTTCTTTATGACATTGAGCAAGTGGCTGGTGAACTTTTAAAAGCAAAGATAGAATGTCGGAGACGACTGTTGGCTATTTATGTTCTCGATTATACTGTGTTTCATATAAAAGGACTGGACTCTCAGGTAAAAGGCATGTTGGATTCCATGTTTTCTCTCAGGGATGTATATAAAATTAGCCTAATCAAAAGCCAAAGTGAGGAATTGTCTCGTTGCTTTGAGTACGATCTTTCATCATCAGAACGTCTTGATCTTATATTAGAAGAGGGTGAGGTTGTTTTAACAGAGTTCACAGCAACACTGTCGAAGCCGATTGTAGAGATGACAAAAGAGGAACTCGATGCCGCTCTTGACGCATACACCTTGAATCTTCCTCGTTGTGAAGAATATAGGACAAGACTTATTGAGGATGTCATCCAGAATCTTTCAGATTCAGATTATGAGGCACTTAAGAAAGAGGTTGCAAGAAAGGTAAGCCCTCTCCTTAAGTTGAATTACAGAGGACTGCTTGATCCTCTTACTAACAGGAGCCCGTCAGACAAGATAGTCAGGGAATACTGCGCAGTCATTTATAAAGAAGATCTATATAAGAAATCTCGAATGGAGATGGATCATAGCTTTTTCTCAGGTGGATTCAGCCTCCTTTTCAGACCATCAGAAGTGCCTTATTTGAAGCAACGAATGATTTTCTTCCGTTCAGACTTTGCTGTCATACCTTATTGTGTTGACGCATTGGATAAGTCTGTACAGGAGGAATATGAGTATTGTATCAGTAGCCTGAAGGAAATGCCGTTGCAGAACCCACATTTTGACCGTCAGATTTTTGAGGATATTCGGAAGTCCGGTTTTGCGCTTAAGCCGGAGTGTAAAAATGATGAACACGATGAGTAACAAAGAAGAAGCAAAATCTCACTCGACGAAATGGGCGCGCCTTGTTTCTTGGGTGCGGCACTCTGTTTTATATAAGATTTTTCAGTTTATTGTCAGTTCGGCTGCTGTTTCTCTGCTGATAACCATAATCATTTTTGTGGTAGAGCAGCGGGAGGACGCATATAGGACAGAGAGTATGATCAATAATCTGGAAGACATCTCCAACAACCTTCTTGATGTCCAGAACTCGGTTTCAACCCGCTATCTTGGTATATTTCCAGATTACCTGCTAGAGGTAAATGCATTGTTGGATGAGATGACCCCGAGGGATAGCGTAGTTATTTTTGAAGACGTGCTTTATTATGGAATATTGAGCCGGCCCGAGAACTTCATTCGCATGAATCATATGCTCCTGTCTCATGCTGACAATGGTGGCAAGGTGACAATTGCATATTATGACATAGAGGGGAGAACATTTCATCGGATGATAAGGGAGCAGAGAATAAATCCTTGTTTTTGGGGAGATATGGATGCAGAGTTGGATTCGATGCGTCGCAAGCGTAAATTTGATGACTCGGAAGTCTGTGAAAAATATTTCAATAAATCACGAGAAAAGAATTTTGAATCGTTCTCTCGAAACGTCGATCGATATCTGAGCCGGTTGCAGGGTCGGATATCTTATGATGATGACTTAGGGCGGGAACTGGAGCAAATCTACGTCAAGATGGATTCGGTGAAGACATATTATCTTGGAAAGCCAAAACGGCAGATTGCTTTTGCTGATTATGAAGATATGTATAAAGGAATGTCGAGGTTGTTGATAGAGAAATACCTTGCTCATGGAATCGAACTTATTCCGTTGGACGAGTATCTGACGATGACATGCTGGCTCGTTTCAGGACGGGCAGTCCTCGCTTTCCCAAGTAAATATGCCACCGACGAGATTGGGTTCTATTCAAAGGATCCGGCTTTCAGCAAATACATCAGCACCATGCTTAACGGGGTAAGGGGATATTATAGAGATTAAGTAATAGGAACTGGTATTATCGGCACTGATGGGAAGTTTCGGCGCATTTGCCGGAATGTATCTGTTTCATCACAAGACTCAGAAATTGAAATTTTCGATTCCGGTTCCATTGATGATGGTGGCTCAGACAATTATCATTCTGACGTTTCTTTAAGGCAAACAAAAGGTGTTTTATTTATCCACAATCTGCAAATTTTGTATATTCGCAGCGGAATAAACTGTATTTATGGGGAATATAATCGGCCGAAAACCAGAAATTCAAAGATGGCAGTTATAATTTAAAAATCGGATATGTTATCATCATTGACACCCCTGAAAAAACGGACAATATTCAAGGTTGCGGTGGATCTGATCAAGGCGGACGGGAGGATTCATGGCAAGGAAATCCGTATCTTGGATGAACTTCAGAGTGAATTGGCGATATCGCGTGAAGATTGCGATATGGCTCATTATATAACTCTTTCTGAGGCGGTGTCTTCAATCAATGAAATGAGTGATGAACAGGCGGAATATGTAATTGACCTGTTCAATCGGATCATGAGGGCGGACAGTGATGTCTCGGACCGGGAGAATATTCTTCTGACCGCTGTATCAATGGCTTGCGGGCGGGAGACCAGGGAGTGGGCGCGGGTCATATCGGTGCCGGCTTCGGAGACAAAGGTGTCTGACTGTCAGGTGGTTTTCCTTGAGAAATCCTGGGAGAAAAATGCTCACATGGTTTTTGATGACAAGTATGACAACCTGTTGATTTCAAAGGCGTTCGGTGATATCGGTCTCCAGTTTTTCTATCTGCCTTCGGTGCTTGAAGGTCTGGGGTTGAACACTCGGTCGGCGGCTGATTTCGGGGCGCAGTGGGATCTGTTGCGCAAATCGATCGGATATCTGGCGCCGTATGGAAGGAGAGCGCCCGCAGAAAATGTTGAGGTGGCGCTCGGTGATTTTGATACGGCGACGTTCTTCAAGGTGTTCCTGTCAGCCTTGTCTCTTGGTCCGGATATGTTCCCGTTCAACTCCTTCATTCTCGTCAAGGTTAGAGATGGTGCCGTCTTTGATGATAAGGATTGCAGCAGGGAGGTGGTTGATTTTTTATGCATAGATATGTCGCAGGATATCAAGAAGAGAATCTTGAGTTTTGTGTCGCATTTCACCGAAGAAGCCTTCGTCTTGCCCTATGAAGGGTACTACAAGATGTTTTATGACTATATCAGCAGCGAGTCCGGGATAGTCAGCAGTGTGCTGGTAGACAATAATCTTCATTTCAGGATGGAGAACGCAGACAATGCGAAGGTGAATTTTGAGTCTTCCCCTCAATCGCGTGCCCTTTATCTGCTGTTGCTGTATTACGGGCAGCATGGTGTGAGTCAGTCATGTTTTTCAGATGCTGTGGAATACCTTAAGAATCTTGTTGCCGATGAGTTCTGCGGACCGGATGGACATTTGAATCTCAATGCCTTCCAAAGTCATCTCCGTGCGCTTGATACGGAATGGAGTCTGCTGATATATAATCTGATAAGCATATATAGGGCGATTTCCACCAAGGATGAGCAGAAACCTTCTTATCTTTCATATATTCAAAGCATATTGAACCATAGAAGTTCGTTGAAAACCTATGTCAATACAGGATTTTCACAGGTTCAGGGTCTGGCATCTCCGGAGCAATATCATATTACTTTTGATAAGGAGTTTAATTTATATCGTGTTGCAGCATCGCAGTCTCTCTTTTTTGTCGATTGTGATGGCGTGAGGGTTCCTCTTCGCGATTCATCTTTCTGGAAGATGCTGATTTCCTGCAAAATTTAATTACCTTTGCAGTTCCGTCCGTGAAAATGGCGTTTTTACGGATGGGATTGATGAAAAATGTGTGTGCGTCCGTAAATCAGGCGTTTTTGCGGATGGAAGAGTTCCAAAAAGGATAAAATTTAACTGATTCTATATATGAAGGAAAGGATAGAGGCCTTGATGGCTGAAATTGAAGCGCTTGACTGCAAGAGCGAGCAGGAAATCGAAGAGGCGCGTGTGCGTCTTCTTGGAAAGAAGGGTAGTGTTACGGCTCTTTTCGAGGAGTTCAGGACTGTGGCTCCGGAACTCAAGAGGGAGTATGGTCAGAAACTTAATATATTGAAGAATACTGCTGCGGCAAAGATAGAGGCCTTGAAGGAGGCTGCTGCGGAGTCGCCTGCTGCCGGCGCTGCGTCATTTGACTATACCATGCCTGGTGATCCGGTGCAACTGGGATCGCGCCATCCGGTTTCGATTGCCCGAGAGGAGATTGTGAATATCTTCCGTAAGTTCGGATATGATGTGGCTGAGGGTCCTGAGGTTGAGGATGACTGGCATGTATTCGAGGCGCTGAACTTCCCGCCAGAGCACCCTGCCCGCGAGATGCAGGATACGTTCTTCATCAGCGACAGCGACAACCCAGTGCTTCTTCGCACACACACATCAAGTGTTCAGGTGCGTGCCATGGAGAAGATGCCGCTTCCGATCCGTATCGTATGCCCCGGCCGTGTGTTCCGTAACGAGGCTATTTCTGCCCGTGCACACTGTATCTTCCATCAGGTTGAGGGACTCTATATCGATGAGAATGTGACATTCGCGGACATGAAACAGGCGATTCTGCTTTTCGCCCGCGAAATGTTCGGCGCTCAGACTCAGATCCGTATGCGTCCTTCATATTTCCCGTTCACAGAGCCTTCTGCTGAGATCGACGTAAGTTGCAACATCTGCGGCGGCAAGGGCTGCAACATCTGCAAAGGAACAGGTTGGCTTGAGATCATGGGCTGCGGAATGGTTGATCCGAATGTGCTCGAAGCGTCTGGCATTGACAGCAAGAAATACAGCGGCTTTGCTTTCGGAATGGGCGTGGAGCGTATCGCGATGCTCAAATGGCAGGTGCGTGACCTGAGAAACTATTTCGAGAACGACCTCCGCTTCCTGAAAGAGTTTGAGACATCGTTATAATTCGCAAGGAACTTAACTGTCTTGAATATAGGCGATTATGAAAAGCCGCTGCCCTAATATGGGTGGCGGCTTTTTGTATGTCGCTGAGCATGAGAGAGGTGTCGCGCTATCTGATGAAATTCGTCATCACCGGTTTCTCCTTGACAGGGTCAGGAACACCTGCGGCGCGACCTGCTTCGATGCATTTGAGCAGCCATGCCATATTGCGGCCGAGTTCACGCATGACCTGCATGCCCTCTTCGTCCTGCACCACCTGCTCCGGAGTGCTTCCGTGTACCATATTCCAGTATTTTGATGACACCACAGGCATTGACGAGATTGTAAAATATTTGTTTACCTGGTCGAATGCTGCTGTTGTGCCGCCTCTGCGGGCGCTGACGATGCCTGCTGCCGGCTTGTAGCGGAATATCTTGCCCTTGCCGTAGAATGCGCGGTCCATGAATGAACTGAGCGCGCCTGAAAGAGCGGCATAATGAACAGGGCTACCGAAGATGAAGCCGTCTGCCTTCTCTGCCTTGTCGAGAAAATCGTTTACCGGGTCGTTCATGAAGCAGCGCAGAGATGCAGGTTCGCCGTTCGGGCCTTTCTTTATGCACTGCGCACATCCGAGACATCCTGATATAGGTTTGACTCCGAGCCATATTATCTCGGTCTCTATTCCTGAGTTGATCAGTTCCTTTTCAACCTCTTTGAGGGCTGTGTATGTGCAGCCGGTCTTATGTGGACTGCCGTTGACCAATAGTACCTTCATGTTTATGCCAATTTTAATGTCAATGAAATGAAATCCTCCACGCTGAGCCTTTCCGGACGCAGTTCGAAAACAGGCTGTGCCACAAACTCCGCCAACTGCTCCTCGGTCCATCCTTCCCGGTCCGCCTTTGCATGGATAAGCGGTTTGAGCGAGTTTCTCAAGGTTTTTCGGCGTTGGTTGAATCCGGTCTTGACCACGGTCTTGAAGAGGCCCTCGTCGCACCCGAGTTCCTTGCGGGAGTTGCGCACAAGTCGTATGACTGCGGATTTTACCTTTGGAGGAGGGTTGAATGCTCCCTCGCCGACAGTAAAGAGATATTCAATGTCATACCACGCCTGAAGCAATACCGAAAGAATACCGTATGTCTTGGTGCCGGGCTTCTCCGCAATGCGTTCCGCCACCTCCTTCTGGATCATGCACACCACCTGCGGCACCTGTTCCTTATAATCAAGAATCTTGAAGAAGATCTGTGAAGATATGTTATATGGGAAATTACCCACCACTGCAAACTGTCCGCTGAAGAATTTTTCGAGTTTGAGTTTTAGGAAATCCGCCTCCATGAGTTTGCCCTGCACCTTAGGGAAATGAATCAGCAGGTAGTTAACAGACTCTGTATCAATCTCCACCATTCTCAGATCGACTTCGGGTCTTTCCAGCAGATACTGGGTCAGTACGCCCATTCCCGGTCCGATTTCCAATGCCAGCAGCGGGTTTGGCAGGCTTGCCAATGTGTTGACACACTCCTGTGACAGGGAGTCTGACGCTCCGTGAAATCCGTCTTTTCCATCCCCGCACGGAACTATCAGTGCGTCAGCGATCCTCTGTGCGATGGACAGGTCTGTCAAAAAGTGCTGGCCCAAGGCCTTCTTTGCTCTTACTTCCATAGGTAACGTTTCAATAATACAAATATAGAAGAAGTTGTTTAAAAATTTCTCAAACCCGCCTTATAAAAATTTGAAATGACATCCATATCAATGAAATGTTATCCAAATGTCATTTCGAGCAACCAAGGAGAGTCGAGACATCTTTTTACAGCCATGTCACAAAGATTTAAAAAGTGAATTTCAGCGAAAAATAGAGTGTTTTTGCTCGAAATTCTTTTCAAAATTCGCCACCACAGGCATCTCAGACTGCGATTTTTAAATTTATCCGTTTTCTTTTTTGGGACACGGATAAGTCTCCGGAACTTTGCGGTGTTAAAGTTTTATGTTATGAAAAAGATGTCATTTAGAAATGTTTTCATGGTAATATCGGCGGTGGTGCCGCTGATGACCGCAGCCTCCTGTGAAATTATTGATGATGATTTTGACAAGCATGTCGATTCCGGTGCAACTACTATCGTTGAACTGGCTGATGTCGCCACGCTCCTTTCGGCTGTTCCGTTGGAACTTACTCATCTGAACGAGGTTCATCAGGCCGTAGAATCCTCTTCTGTCAACGGGTATGATGAGGAATATACGATGGCGGACCTTTTTGAGCAGCCCGGGCGCGGGGTCGGCGAAAGCAGACTCCTCACAAGAAGCAGCCCGGGGGCATATGAAAATCCTCTGCGCGACCTTATCCGGCAGCATGTACTCTCTTCTGCCCAGACCAAGTCCGGTGGAGAAAGGTTCTCTGATCCGGAGGCCTTCCTCAACGCCTTGACCGAGTCTGACATACAGATCTATTGGCCGTTTTCCGAATCATGGGACGGGGAGACAATGCCTGTGATTACATTTGATCCGGAAGATGGGTCAGATGCAAACATCGGTTACAGGATTATTGTCAATGAAGACGGCTCGCGAGGTTTGGAAGAGGTGGTGGTTGATGAGCAGATGGCGGCATTGGTGCCGGTGTGGGTGGTGAACAGAAATTCGGATGCGGAATATACCTCCCTGGAACTGCTGCGGCGCGAGGATCCCGAATGGGGAGATGGGGGCGGGTCCATAATTGTAAAACCATCGGCAAAGGCGACCGGGACCGCCTCAAAGGGTTTGATACTCAAAGACTTCACCATGCACCGGAATTATGACACATGGTTTGCCGGAGCCTCTGAGTTCTTCGTCAAGGTAGGATATGTCGATGATTTTACAGCAGCGACCGAGGCAGAATTGAAGATGTATAATCCCAAGGTCACGGACTTTATGATAGTCGTCAAGCGAAGCCAGTCGGGCAAGCCGCAGACCTTCAATACCCTTTTGATTTCGGACTGGAACGGGCAGATGTCCCATTGCGCGTTCATGATCACCGAGGATGATGGCGGCACACAGACAGAATGGAAATGCACTGCCTTGGTAAGGATAAAGTCCATGAGTTACGGCGTGGAACTGAATCTTCCGCTGAACACCCGCGACGATATAGTCTGGCGCGGCCAGTTAGCCAAGCGATGGATAGACGCCAACACAGGCATTGACAGCCGTTTCGGCGACGTTTCCATGACTTTTGACTTGACGGAATGAAAAGTTGTAAAATATAGAAACTTTCAATACCTTTGCAATGGATGATAGGAGAATTGTTACTTATGGTGGATATTTTGAGAGGTTTATTAAGGGATTGTCAGAGAAGGAGCTGCAGAAGGTCCAGTATGGCTTGCTCTTGCTGAAGTCACAAGATAAGGTTTCTGCAAAATTCGTCAAATATATACGCGATGGTATTTATGAGTTACGGACGTTGTACTCTGGTAATATTTTCAGAGTGTTCTTCATTTTTGATGCTGGCAACATTGTTGTGCTGTTTAACGGTTTTCAGAAGAAGACACAGAAAACACCAGAAAGCGAGATTGAATTGGCAATTAAGATAAAGGAGAGTTATTATGCAGACAAACGATCATCAGATCAGGGATTATGATGTTGTGTTGGATGCCGAGTTCGGCAAGCCGGGAACGCCTCAGCGAACAAAGGCTATTGAGGACGCTTATGCTTTCTATTCAGGTCAGATACTGCATACTGCCAGAATATCTGCGGGTGTGACTCAGTCAGAACTTGCAGAAAGGGTCAATACCACCAAGTCATACATATCGAAACTTGAGAGGGGACACGTGAATCCGAGCGCAGGGCTTTTCTTCAGTATCATCAATGCTCTTGGGATGAGGGTGGAGATAGTTAAGCCTCTTTGACCACCATCTCGCAGTTGCGGCAGTCGAAATGAAGGGCAAGGCGCTTCCCGTTGTTCAGAAGGAACAGGGGAGTGCCTGCTTTTATGCCCCGAAGAGATTTCGGGAGGTCGGATGAGTTGATGTCATGGTGGAGCGGGCAGATTCCGAGTTCATGGCGGATGCAGTATTTCGTGCGCATAAGTTCTGCGCCGGGTGTCGGCTCGATCTCGAAGGCTTTTCCGCCGATTGATGCTCCGTGGGCGTGGTAGAGCGCCTCCGAGAGGCTGTTGGATATGTTCTGCTTGTATGATGTCTGTTTTCCGGACAGTAACTCACTTTGTGCTTCGGACGGCTCCGCACCCTGTGCCTCAACCGAATGTATGCTGCCGTCCTCCGAGCCGTTACCGGAAAGATCCTTGCTTCCGGCGGCCTCCATGCTTCTGTTCAGCAGAGGTCTGCATATCACCGCTTTCCCGTCCAGCATTTCAGCGAGGCGGCGACGGACCTCATTGAGGGCTGAGGCCTTCATCAGCGGAAGCCCCGACGGGCTGTCAACCCTTGCGAGAGTGAATCTGTAATGACCCGAACCCTTGTTTATCTGGGTTTCAATCATTGCCGCCATCCGCTCAGCATTTTCAGCGGTCTGTTCTCCTGCCTCAGTCCTGAATCTCACCTTGCGGCCGTCTTCCGATATGGCCGTAGCGTCAAGTGCCCAACAACCCCCGTCAAAGGAGAATGCCAAAGATACCTCTGCGCCGATTCCCCTGACGCAGGCCTGCCTCTGAATCTCCTTTTCAAAGGCCGCGTTGATATTTCTATATAGTTGCGCTCCTACAAAAAGCGATGCAGGCACCTTGCATCTGATGCTGCTGCCGGAGCATACATCCCCGCGGAAACCCTCGACCTGTCCGCCTCGGGCAACGTATGAGAATCCGTCTGCATTGCCCAGGACAACGCCTTTTTTCAGGCTCACCTGCACAGAATCCCGGCCGACAGCGGTCACAGTGCCTATATGCTCGCCCATTGATTTGGCTGCGTCCATTGCCGCCCATTTCCCTCGGACACCGTCAATGAAAAGTTCGGTATATCCGCGGTTGAAGGTCCTGGACGTGTCTGGGGCAAAGCCTCCGGAGATGCTCCCGAATGAGCCGCGGCAATACGAGTTCTGAGAATTCCCGACCAGCCGGTCCAGGGCAAGAGAATAGTCGCGCACCACATTGCGTACGTATGATTCGTTCTTGAGCCGCCCCTCTATCTTGAAGGAGGTTATGCCCGCCTCCGCCAATTCAAGAAGCCGCTCGCGCAGGTTGTAGTCTTTCAGCGAAAGCAGGGCCTTGTCGCGCACCAGCACCTTTCCGGAAGCATCCACAAGGTCGTATCGTGACCGGCATGCCTGAATGCATGCGCCTCTGTTTGCGCTCCTGTCCGCAATTAGTTCCGAAAGATAGCACTGACCGCTGTAACATACGCACAACGCTCCGTGAACAAAGAACTCCAGTTCGCAACTCACTGCCTGACGGATCGCCCTTATCTGTTCCAGCGACAGTTCCCTTTCCAGAATCAGTCGTGAGAACCCCAGGCCTTCAAGAAAGCGTGCCTGCTCCGGAGTGCGGACTGCACATTGGGTGGAGGCATGAAGAGGTATGCGCAACTGCTCGAACCTGCCGCCATAGCCCTCCCGAGCCATCTGCACGACCGCAAGGTCCTGCACGATGATGGCATCTGCACCGGCCTCCTGCACCTTCAACATGAAATCGTACGCCCGGGCCAGTTCGTCTTCATACAGGATTGTGTTCAATGTTATGAATATCCTGGCGCCGAATTTATGCGCATAGTCGCATAGTTCCCTTATGTCTTCGACAGGATTTCCGGCTGCCTGGCGTGCCCCGAACTGCTCTCCGGCTATATACACAGCATCGGCACCGCAGTCTATTGCCGCGATGCCGATATGTTTGTCTCTTGCCGGAGCAAGCAGTTCAAGTTGTCTCATCAGATTTATTTGAGAGTCTTGAGTTGCTCCTGTGCGCCTGCACCATACTGAGGGTCAGAAGCGACCATAGTGTAGTACTCTACGGCCTTCTCCTTGTTTCCCATCTGCTGGTAAAGGGCTGCGATAGTGAATTTCACACCTGCAGCATCCTTTGCATTAGGCTTGAGTTCAAGGTATTTGTCATAGAAAGCGATGCAGTCAGCATTCTTTCCGAGTTTCTGAGCAGCCTTGGCAGCAAGGTTATATGCATTTGCATTTTCATGATACTCGTTAGACTTGACAGCAAAGTCAATGGCCTCCTGACCTTTGCCAGCCTTGAGGCTTGCCTGGGCCTTCCTGAGGAAGAGAGTAGAAAGTTGCTTCTTTGCATCCTTCTCCTCGCCGTTTGCAGCGGCAGTCTCGTATGCAGCCACAGCCTCCTCAACCTTTCCGGTAGCAGCAAGTGCGCGGCCAAGACGGAGGTATGCGTCACCGTTTGCCGGGTTAATTTCAATCACCTTTGAATATGCTGCGATAGCGCCAGCCATATCCTTTGCTTTAAGCGCGCCGTTTCCCTGAGCCATATAGACATTAGGGATAAGAGCCTGAGCGTCAGCAACTGTTGACTCTGCGCCGTAGTTCTGAGCGACAGAAATAGTCTCGTTCAACTTTGCGAGTGCTCCGTCATAGTCACCGGCCTTAAGGAGAGCCTTTGCATTTGAAAGATAGATGGCGCATACGGCTGTCTTACAAGTGTTTGCGTGGTTTGCAGCCTCTTCGCCCTCAATAGCCTCAGCGATTGAAATAGCCTTGGTGAAAGCCTCTACTGCAAGGTTGTATTCGCCGAGTTCGAATGCAGCGTTACCGTCCTTTGCAAGAGTAATCGCCTCGTTGAGGTCCTGTGCGGAAGCCGCACCGAAAGTCATGATTGTTGCGATAAGTGAAAGAAAAATCTTCTTCATGGTCATTTCTATTTTTATTTAACATTAATTGCTATAAAGCGTACAACATGCAAAAATAGGAAAAATTTGTCGTACTTTTGCAAACATGAAGCGAATACTCTTAAAAACAGTCGTGATAATGGCCGCATCCGTTGTTTTTGTGGCCATGTCTTCAATATATTCCTATGCACAGAAACTGATGGTGCTGCCGTCAGATCCGGCGGTCAGGACGGAGGTGATGCCCAATGGACTCAGGTGCTATATTGTCACCAACAGTTTCCTGAAGGGGATGGCGGATTTTGCTCTTGTGCAGAATGTGGGCGCCCGGTCATCTGAAAACATGGACAGTGAATCTGTCATAAGGATTTCACGTGACGGCATCGCTTCGCAAAAACGCCTGCTGGCTCCCTCTGTGCAGGATTTCTTTACATCTCTTGGTGCGGTGTCGGGTCGTGATGGCTTCGTGAGAATTACTGACGATGCCACCATATATCATTTCCGGAACGTCAATCTTTCTGCAAGAAAAACCGCCATAGATTCGTCTCTGCTTGTGATGATGGGTATAGTCGAGAAATCATCTTCATCAGAAGACACCCTTCTCAGAAAATGGTATGCCCCTTCTGACCAGGCGATAATCATCGCCGGAGATGTCGATGCTGCAACGATGATTGAGAAACTGAGGATGCTTTCCTATATGGTTACATCGAAGGAATCCTCAGCAGGTCGTGGATATGAATGGGTTGAAGGTGGTGTCGAACTGGAAGTTTCCGGGAGCGGCAACCCTCAGGTATCGTGTGTCGCGGCAACGTGGCGCCTTCCTCGTACTCCTCGGGCAAAGATGAATACCATCCAGCCTATGGTGGTGGAAAAATACATGTCCCTATCCGCAATCATTGCAGAAAACAGGATAAAGGAACTTTTTAGGCGGCGGAACATACCATATGCCGAGGTTCTCTGCAATTACATAGGTCCCGCTAATCATCTGGATGACAACAGGTTTACGGTGGAGGTCAAAGTGGGCCCTGAGAATGTCCGGGCGGCAGTGGGAATCATAGCCGCAGCCATCTCCTCGTTGGCAGACGGCAGAGTCGGACCGACGGAGTTCAAGGATGTTGAGTCTGATTATTTTGACTCGCGTCTTGCCCTTGAGAGATCCCTGTCCAATGCTACATATATTGCACGATGCGCCTCTGCCTTTCTCTATAATCAGTCTCTTTCCTCTGCGGCTCAGCAGAACAGGTTCCTGATGACCAGGGACATTCCGACAGACAAGGAACTGGACGTACTGAAATCCATGAATGAGGCCTCCTTCAAGAAAGATGCGAACCTGAAATTGACATGCGGCACGACAGACAAGGGCCTGACTGAGGCTCAGATGTATGAGATATTCTGCGAGGGCTGGACGTCGGACACTCCGTGGGCATACCCGTCGGACACTCTTGCCCTGCCTTTGCCGGTGGAAAAGATGAAGGTGAAATCAGTCAGAAAGGAGTATCTTACCGGAGGTTCGATGTGGACAATGTCTAACGGGCTCAAGGTCGTCGTAAAGCATACTGATGCCAAGGATTTGATACATTGGTCGTTCATATTGCGTGGCGGCTATGGTAATGTGGCTGATATTCAGGCCGGTGAGGCGGCATATTTCTCGGACTATCTCGACCTGTGCAGGATAGCCGGTGCGGATTCGGAAACGTTCCGCGACATAATCAGGAGGCACGGGATGACCATGGATATCAAGGTGGATCATTCCACAACACGACTTAGTGGAAGAGTCCCCGATGACGGCATAGAATATCTGTTGAAGGTCCTTCTTGCTGTAATGAATGATACATCTGCGGACAGGGAAAAGTTTGAATACAGGAAAAACTGCGAGGCTCTGCGCCTTGCTTCTCTTGCGGGCACATTGGAGGACAGAATCGCAGTCATGGACAGTGTGATGTGTCCCGATTACAGATACACCGCGTGCAAGGGAGGGTTCTCGGAAGATTTCATGGAAAAGGCAGAACGTCTGCATGGCGAGGTGGCCGGCAGAACTGATTCCGGAGTGTTGGTGTTGATGGGAGACATTGATGAAAAGCAGTTGAAGGCGGCGCTTGCTGTTTATTCCGGTCTGTTCCGGACGCTGGGAAGGTCGGTATCCCGCCCGGTGGTGAATTATCAGCCGATTTCAGGTACGATGAAACTTGTCAGGACAGGTGATGAAGACAGGGTCGATGTCATAATGTCGGCACCCATATCCCTGACTTCTCAGAATTATTATACGGCGCAAGTCATGTCCATGTGTCTCACGAAGGTTCTTTCGCAACAGATGACAGGAAATGGAATGCATATCAGGTTGAAGCACGAATGCACCCTCTATCCTCAGGAACGCGTAAGTCTCATGCTTTCACTTGGCCAGGCCTCAGTCGATGGTTTTGCGACCGGGACCTGCCATCAAGACCCGTCTCTGACATTATGGGAGTTCAGGGAACTTCTGAAGACCTTGCATGAGGTCGATCTTACAGATGAGGAACTCTCATCATATAAGGCTCTCCTGAAACAGCGCATAGGGAAGATGGAGTCAGACCCTGTTTACTGGCAGAATGTTCTCGGAATGAGATACGCGGAAGGAAAGGATTTCCATACGGATTATAAGTCAAGGATTGACAGCATCACTAAGGATGATGTCAGGAATATGCTTAAATTGCTTGCCGAGGGGTCAAGAGTGGAATATTTAATAGAAAACAAACAATGTATCACGGAACAATAATTCAGATTGACGACTGTCTGGTGTCAGAGGAGATACTGACAGAATACTTTGCCTGCGACTACGAGAAATGCAAGGGCTGCTGCTGCGTCATCGGCGACAGCGGTGCCCCTCTCGAAGAATGTGAGGCGGAAGCGATAGAGAAGAACTACCATATTTTCTCGCCTATAATGTCAGAGCAGGGACGCTCCGTGGTGGCATCAAACGGATTTTTTGAAATTGACCGAGACGGGGATATGGTTACACCGCTTGTTCCTGGCAGTGAAGAGTGTGTATATACGCTTTTCGATGAGGAAGGCAACTGCTTCTGCTCAATGGAACGATGCTGGTTCCAGGGTAAGGGCGACTTCCGCAAACCCATTTCGTGCTGGCTCTATCCTATCCGCATCACGCAACTTAGCAACGGCACCCGCGCCCTGAACCTCCACAGATGGCATATCTGTCAGGACGCCTTTGCAAAAGGCAAAAAGGAAAAGGTCCGCGTATATCAATTTCTTCGCGAACCCATCGAACGTTATTTCGGAGAGGATTTCTATGAGGCTCTTGACCAGGCTGCCAAGATGCTGAACTCCGGAAGATAATAAGTTGCAGTCAGGACTCCTGTACAGGCGCGTTCAGGACATGCTCAATACCGTTGGCAAGTCTGAATGCGTCTTTTCTCAGGCCTTCCAGAGCCCATCCTTCGGCAGTTCTTGTCAGGGTTATCCTGTCCTCATACATCTTGCTCAGCCTTGCGAGGGCACCACGCACACGGAAGGTAACCACCTGCGGACTTTCGCTCTCGATGGTGTAATTATGCTCATACATATACTTCACAATGCTCTCTCGCGCCTGCTCCCAACTCTTGTCTGACGGGATCTGACGTGTGATGAATCCGAGTTTTGGATATACCGCCGCAACAATGATGAAGAATATGCCTATTTTCACAATCGATCTGTATCCTTCGTCAAATATGGCGTCGATATTGCCCTCGACCGCTCCGATGGCAATGAGCGCTCCGATGATAAGGGAACAGAGGATGGAGAAGTAGAAAAAGTATTTTATACTGCGGATAAGATATTTCATGGTCCTGTTCTTGTTAAATTTGTCGGTGTTTCCGCAAATATAATGAAATTTGTTATATTTGTGGTTGCCAATGAAACAATTAAACAAAGGAGGAAATATGGATTTCAACAAAGACCTGGATAACACGGACTATGGTTCATACGACCAGGAGACCGATCCCAACAAGAAAATGAAGATTGCGACAATTGCTCTTGCTGCCGTCGCTGTAGTCCTTGCCGGCTTTCTTGCGTACATATGGTGGCAGAAAAGCACCCTTATCAATGACCTGAATATTGAAAAGGAGGAACTTACTGCCCAGATGATTGACCTTCAGAATGATTATGCGACTCTGTCATCGGATTACGATTCCATCAACTCGCAACTTGACTCTTCGAGGGAGGAGGTTTCTCAACTGATCGAACGCATCAAGAGGACTGAGGCTACAAACCGCAGCATGATACGCAAGTATGAGAAGGAACTGGGAACGCTCAGGAGCATAATGCGTAACTATATTGTTCAGATCGACTCGCTCAACACCCTTAACAAGAAGTTGACCGCTGATGCAGCAAAGGCACGCAGGGAGGCAGCGGAGAGCCGCAGGCAGTCGGAAGAGTTGAGCAGGGAGGTTCAGAGTCTTTCAAGCCAGGTGGCTGTGGGCGCGGTCATAAAGGCTCGCGGAATCAGACTTGAAGCATATAACGGTTCGGACAAACTTACAGACAGGAGCAGCAGGGTGAAGAAGATGATTGTTTCTCTCGCCCTTGTTGAAAACGATCTTGCCAAGGCCGGTCCTGTGAGAGTGTATGTAAGGGTAAAGGACCCTAACGGAATACTTCTGACCAACAGCACTCAGCGCACATTCAGCGTGGCTGGCGGAGAACCGATGATCTGCTCAGCATCAAGAGAGGTTGACTATCAGGGCAAGGAGGTCGAGATGGGAATCTATATCAACGAGATTCCTTCGTTTGAGAAGGGCATATACACTGTGGAGGTATATACCGAGCAGTCAAAACTCGGCGAGGCTGAACTCATGCTCAGATAATGATATATGTCCATGTACCTTTCTGCAGGAGTTTCTGCACTTATTGCGGGTTCTATTCGGAGGTCGCTCCAAAGTGCCGCAGCAATGAACGTTCGCAGGAGGGTCAGATAGAGGCATATCTTTCTGCCCTGGAATCAGAGATCAGGGCACGGCGACATGAAATAGACAGGGTGTTTGCATCAGGTGGTGTGAACACCCTTTATATTGGTGGAGGGACTCCTTCAATCCTGCCGGTGTCTGCCTTTGAGCGGCTTGTGGCTGCTCTCGGACGCCCGGAGTACAGGGAATTTACCGTGGAGGTCAATCCCGAGGACATTGTCGAAAAGGGCGTTGATTATGTCCGGGCCTTGAAGGATTTTGGGGTAAACCGCATCAGCATGGGGGTGCAGTCCTTTGATGAGGGCATATTGCGTTTCATGAACCGTCGTCACAGTGCGGATCAGGCCAGGCAGGCATATCGGATCATAGAGGATGCGGGCATAGAGAATATAAGCATAGACCTTATCTTCGGTTTGCCTCAACTTTCTGACGGGCTTTGGAGGGAGACGATAACCCAGGCTCTGAACATTTCTTCAAAGGGAGTTGCTCCAAGGCATATTTCCGCCTATCAGTTGTCTGTCGAGCCGGGAAGCATGCTGGAGAAACTGATGACCAAAGGACGGTTCGAGGAGGCTCCGGAGCAGCAGTGTGCGCGGCAGTATGAGATTCTATGCAAGGAACTGTCCCGTGCAGGATACCATCATTATGAAATCTCGAATTTCGCGCAACCCGGTTGTGAGGCGTTGCATAATTCGGCTTATTGGAGACATGTTCCGTATGTGGGGCTCGGTCCTGGTGCTCACAGTTTCATGTTACGTCCGTCAGATGAGGCTATAAGTGCTCTGTCAGAAGACTCCCTTCTCTTTGTCCGTCAATGGAACAAGGAAGATATTCGTGGATATGTTGAGGCGGCTCAGTATGGGGATTTTACGGCGGTGATGGACGGAGAGGTGCTGGACGGCGGACAGATTGTGATGGAGAAGGTCATGCTTGGCATGAGGACTTCCGCAGGTCTGCCGGAGGATGTCTTGCGAGGATGCTGCGCCGCTGGTGCTGTGGACATGGCCTTGGCTTCCGGTGATCTTGTATATAACCGGGAAGGAAATCTCCGCATCCCTCAGTCCCGTTTCTTTGTCTCCGACCGCATTGTCTCCAATCTGATATAAAGGCTGTTTGACATTATTGCGCAGCCTGATACCGGTACTGCACAAACTCCCGCATTTCGTGTCCAACCGGTCCAGAAAACCAGTCAAATTGAACCAAAAACAACACCGGTACCACATGAAAATCTATTTTTCGTGTAGTACCGGTATTATAGATATCGCAGAATGTTTTATCTGCTGTGCGGAATCCTATTTATGCACCACGCGGTCTCTAAGTTCTGCGAGTTTTGCACCGTTCCATCGGCCTGTGGTACCTACGAGGTAACCGGTGATTCGCTGGAGCTTGTCGATCTTGGTGCTCTTGCAGTGAGGACACTTCTCAAGGTTCGCATCTGCGTTTTCATATCCGCAGTCCATGCAGCGGTTGCGGTTGTGGTTTACCGAGCAGTATCCGATGTCATACTTGTCCATCAGGTCGACGATTGCCATGATAGCCTCAGGGTTGTGAGTCGCGTCACCGTCGATTTCCACGTAGAAGATGTGTCCGCCACCTGTGAGTGCGTGATAAGGAGCCTCAACCTCGGCCTTGTGCTTAGGTGTACACTTGTAGTAAACAGGTACATGGTTCGAGTTGGTGTAGTAGTCCTTGTCTGTTACGCCGGGGATGATGCCGAACTTCTTCTTGTCTGCCCTTGTGAACTTTCCTGAAAGACCCTCTGCCGGTGTTGCAAGCACACTGTAATTGTGTCTGTACTTCTCGCAGTATTCGCCCACTTTGTCCTTCATGAATGTCACGATGCGGAGTCCGAGTTCCTGTGCCTCGGCGGATTCACCATGATGCTTGCCGCAGAGGGCGATAAGCGTTTCTGCAAGTCCGATGAAACCGATTCCAAGGGTTCCATGATTGATTACAGGCTCGATGCTGTCGTTTTCTCCGAGTTTCTCGCTGTCAAGCCAGAGGGCGCCCATCAGAAGAGGGAACTGCTTCTTGAGAGCGGTCTTCTGGAAGTTGAAACGGTCGTTGAGTTGCTTTGCCGCGATGTCGAGGGTAGCGCCGAGTTTGCTAAAGAACTCATGTATACGGTCCTCCTGGTTCGCGATGCCCATGCACTCGATTGCGAGTTTCACGATGTTGATGGTTGTGAATGAGAGGTTTCCGCGTCCGATGGATGTCTTTGGTCCGAAACGGTTCTCGAACACACGTGTGCGGCATCCCATTGTCGCTACCTCGTACTGGTATCTCTTCGGGTCGTCAGCCTTCCAGAGTTCGTGCTGGTTGTATGGTGCGTCAAGGTTCACGAAGTTAGGGAAGAAACGGCGTGCAGACACCTTGCATGCGAACTTGTAAAGGTCGTAGTTGCGGTCCTCAGGCAGATAACTTACGCCTCTTTTCTTCTTCCATATCTGGATAGGGAAGATCGCTGTTGACCCATTGCCGACACCTTCGTATGTGGTGTTAAGAATCTCGCGGATGACGCATCGTCCCTCTGCTGAGGTGTCGGTTCCATAGTTGATCGAACTGAATACTACCTGGTTTCCACCACGTGAGTGGATTGAGTTCATATTGTGAACGAAAGCCTCCATAGACTGGTGTACGCGGCTTACGGTCATGTTGATTGCATGCTGGATCACCCTGTCGTCTCCCTGAATGCCCACGAGGTCACGTCTGAGATAATCATCGATAGGAGTGTTGTAGAGTCTTGAATAGTCTTCTCCATTGATTTCACCGATCTTGTCGAGTTCTTCCTGGAATGAACGTCTTACGAAAGGTGCCATATAGAAATCGAATGCAGGGATGGCCTGACCTCCGTGCATCTCGTTCTGTACGGTCTCCATGGAAATACAGCCGAGGATGCTGGCTGTCTCGATTCTCTTTGCCGGGCGTGACTCGCCATGGCCGGCAAAGAAACCGTCTTCCAGAATCTTGTCGAGAGGGTGCTGGATGCAGGTAAGGCTCTTTGTAGGGTAATAGTCCTTGTCATGTATATGGATATAGTTGTTCTTGACAGCATCCTTGACATCGTCTGCAAGAAGACACTCATCTACATACGACTTGGTCGATTCCGAAGCGAACTTCATCATCATGCCGGCAGGGGTGTCGGCATTCATGTTCGCATTCTCTCGGGTGATCTCGGTTGCCTGGGCATCGATGATCTCCTGGAAGATTTCGCGCGACTTTGCCTTGCGGGCAAGGTTACGCTGATTACGGTAAGCGATATACTTCTTTGCGACCTCCTTACGAGGGCTGTTCATGAGTTCGTTCTCCACCTGGTCCTGAATGTCCTCCACGCTCATGTTCTCCATATCGATTTTAGATACGGCAGAGGCAATCTCGGCAGCGAGTACGATATCTTCTCCCTGCTCTGTAACATCCATCGCCTTCAGAACGGCGTCAACAATCTTTCTCTTGTCAAACATCACGACCCTACCGTCGCGTTTTACTACATGCTTTACCATAATCGGTCAGTGTAAATTACAACCGCAATCCTCTCGAAAATCGCGGTCCTGTTGGTTATTTCTATTGGATTTATATGCCAAGATTTATCTTGGATGGCAAAGATAATTCAATTACCATAACATTATCGTATATATCAGATAAAAGTTATTAACAATCAAACAAAATGCCTGTTAACTCGTTGGTTAACAGGCATATATAGTTGTGTCTAAATTATAAAATCTATAAATTGGCTAACATTTCTATTTTATTGCCTATCCTACAAGCCAAACAAGAACATGGCGGTCGAACATCATATATTCGAGTTCAAAATCCTCCTCGTGTTCGTCCTTGTGGATGAAGGTCGCTTCCAGTTCTCCTTCCTTTCTGACGTTGAATTTCTCCACCTCGATCTGCTCGGCAAAATCCACTCTGTTCTGTGACATTCTCTTGAAGATGGCCTCCTTCGCGCACCAGTAGATAGCAAGTTGCTCGTTCTTCTTGTCGTCATCCAGGTCGTCGATCTCCTCTTCCGACAGCGCCTTCTTTTCCACAGCTGCAAAATCTCTGTCCAGAGCCTCTATATCTATTCCGACTTCTTCCTCGTCATGGATGATTATAGCCACGTATTTGTCTGTGTGGGTTATGCTGATAGTTGTCGCGCAGTTTTCAAGGTACGGCTTTCCGTTGTCATGATGGTTGAGGTACATCTTTTCCTCAAAAACCTCATTGATAAGTGCTCTTACGGCAAGTTTCTGCCTTCTGTGACTTTCGTTTCTGAAAAGCATTATCTCTTCAAGTTCGTCAGTAGGAACGGAGGTGATAGCCATCAGTTCCTCTTCGGTCTCCGTGACCTGCCAAACGGCAATTTCTGCTTTGTTGTCTAATTTCTTTCTTAAATAAAGTGCCATATATCAGTCTAATCTCTTTTCTGTTCAGGTCTCCCGGCAGTCTTATGATATCATGTTGCCCGGCGTTCCTATATACGTCAAACCAGTGCGCGCAGACCATGCACACACATAAAAACCCTCCTGACCATCGTCAGAAGTTTCACCCATAATCATATAAATATCGCGGGACAACGGATCGTCAGAGGTCTGATCCGCAGAGAGTTTCTGGTTTTTTAATATAGGACTGGGAGGTTCCACTTGTCTTATCTCATTAAATTTCAGCCGCAAAGATAGCAAATGTTTTTGTATCTGAAAAATTTTTGATGTTCAGCGTTTCATCTGATGTTCTATATGTATCACTCCGGTATCATATTGGCAAATCGGAAGAAATCATTATATTTGCGTGATTTTGGAATCAAGTATAAATATTATATTAGAATTATGGAATTTTTGACAAATGACAAACTTGTGATCGTTGGTGCCGGTGGCGCTATCGGATCAAACATGGCTCAGACTGCTCTTATGCTCGGCCTCACTCCAAACATCTGTCTTTATGACATCTATGGTCCTGGTGTGAACGGTGTTGCAGAGGAACTTTACCACTGCGCATTCGAGGGAGCCAACATCACTTGGACAACTGATCCTGAGGAGGCGTTCACAGGTGCCAAGTACATCATTTCATCGGGTGGAGCACCTCGTAAGGAGGGTATGACCCGTGAGGACCTTCTCAAAGGCAACTGCCAGATTGCTGCCGAGTTCGGTGACAACATCAGGAAGTATTGCCCTGACGTGAACCACGTGGTTGTGATCTTCAACCCTGCTGACGTGACTGCTCTTACAGCACTTATCCGCTCAGGTCTCAAGCTAAGCCAGTTGACTTCACTTGCAGCCCTCGACTCTACGCGTCTTCAGTCTGCAATCGCTAAGGAACTCGGCGTGCCACAGTACAAGGTGGAGAACGCACGCACTTACGGCGGTCATGGTGAGGCAATGGCTGTTTTCGCATCAAAGATCACAGTTGACGGCAAGCCGTTGTCAGAGTACAATATCCCTGAGGACAAGTGGGCTGAGATCAAGCACGCAACTATCCAGGGTGGCTCGAACATCATCAAACTCCGCGGCCGTTCATCATTCCAGAGCCCATCATATCAGTCAGTTCTCATGATCCAGGCTGCTATGGGCGGTCCTGAGTTCCACTGGCCTGCAGGTTGCTATGTGAACAATGAGAAATATCACAATGTCCTCATGGCTATGCCTACCGTTATCGACGCAACAGGCGTTCACTATGGTGAGGTTACAGGAACTCCTGAGGAAATCGCTGCTCTGGATGCTTCTTACGTACATCTTCAGAAGATGCGTGACGAGATCATCTCCCTGGGCATCATCCCACCGGTAGAAGAGTGGAAGGCTATTAATCCGAATCTCTGATCTGTAGTCGATTCTTCACTCTGATTTGTTCGGAATGATGGTGTAAAGTCGTCGTCCTGACAATTTTCCGGTTGTCAGCATGGCGTTTCCCAGATGTCATCTTGAGCGGGTTCACGATGTCATAACGAGCGTGTTCTCTCTGTCATTCCGGGCGTGTTCACGATGTTATAACGAGCGTGTTCTCTCTGTCATTCCGGGCGTGTTCACGATGTTATAACGAGCGTGTTCTCTCTGTCATTCCGAGCGAAGTCGAGGAATCTGAAACCATAAAAGTGCAAAATTTTATAAAAAAGTTTTGCACTTTTATTTTTTCGCCGTATATTTGCAGTCCCAATTGAGGGAACTCGGGGTGTGGCGCAGTTGGCTAGCGCATCTGGTTTGGGACCAGAGGGTCCTGTGTTCGAGTCACAGTACCCCGACAAAAGGCAACTATCTGATGGTAGTTGCTTTTTTTTGTATATCTTTGATGCCCGGTTGCATTATCTGGCGCAGCGCATCCGCAAAACAGGCTAAATTACGGACGGAAGGCGGTAAAAGTGCTGCTCCATCCGTAAAATCGCCCAGAATGCGGACGGAGTTATCCAAAATATGAATATATGATACAGGCAAAAGGTATAGAAAAGTCGTTCGGGACACTCAAAGTGCTCAAGGGTTTGGATTTCAGTGTGTCGAAATCGGAGGTGGTGTCCATAATGGGCGCTTCCGGAGCGGGTAAATCCACTTTGTTGCAGATTCTCGGTACGCTCTCGACCCCGGATTCAGGATCGCTTCTGATCGACGGGGTGGATGTCCTGAAACTCAAAGGCGACAAACTCGCCCGGTTCAGGAATCTGCGTATCGGCTTCGTCTTCCAGTTCCATCATCTTCTTCCGGAGTTCACTGCAATCGAGAATGTGATGATTCCGGCTTTCATCGCAGGGCGCTCCCGCAAGGATGCAGAGCAGCATGCCGCGCAACTCCTCTTCGACTTAGGACTGTCTGACCGCCTTACGCATAAGCCATCGGAACTCTCAGGCGGAGAACAGCAGAGAGTCGCCATTGCACGCGCCCTTATCAACAGCCCGGCAGTCCTTTTTGCAGATGAGCCTTCCGGCAATCTTGACTCCAGGACTAAGGAGGACCTGCATAATCTGTTCTTTGAACTCCGGGACAAGTACGGCCAGACCATAGTCATCGTGACGCACGACCCTGACCTTGCAAAAATGTGCGACAGGTCTATGTATATGGTGGATGGACAATTTGTGTGAGGGTGTAATGTAACGTATTGATATACAGCAAATTCCTTATTCGAAGGTGGGTCGTTTTGCCCCACCCTGAATGTGGTAAAGCACTGAGTGATAGTTTTTTATGTTTCACCTTCAATTTGTGTGTTTTGGAAAAGCCCCGACAAATATTCCGTTTCAAGCAATTCTGCGTCGTCAATGAGCGCAGCGCCATGAAGGTGAACACCGACGGCGTGCTGCTCGGCGCCCTTATGACCATAACTCCACAGGATTGCAGGCTTCTTGATATCGGTACAGGCACAGGTACCATAGCACTCATGGCGGCACAGCGGCTCAGATCCTTCGCTGACGCTCAGGATGACAAAGGCAACGCTCAGGATGACAAAGGCAATGCTCAGGATGACAGAAGAGTTGCTCAGGATGACAGAAACGGATTACAGAATGGTATAGATGGCTTTCAAGATGATATGAACCACGCCACGGATATCAGGGTATATGCCATAGATATCGATGAGCCTTCTGCGACCGAGGCAGGGCAGAATT
This sequence comes from Bacteroidales bacterium, assembly GCA_015060455.1. Taxonomy (GTDB): domain Bacteria; phylum Bacteroidota; class Bacteroidia; order Bacteroidales; family UBA932; genus Cryptobacteroides. Next base: position 58,933 of record SUYM01000007.1, on the reverse strand, counting down.
TCCAGGCCTCCCCTTGGGCTGATATGCTGCACGCGTTCAACAAGTCGTTGGAAGAGTATGCAGCGGCCTTGTTGCCGGAAGACCGCTTTGACCTGATATTTTCCAATCCGCCTTATTTCGACGGCTCCCTTCAGGCCCCGGAAGAAAGAAGAAACAATGCCCGGCACACCTCTACAGGGCTCTCCTACAGGGAAATCCTCGACTTCGCGGCAGACCATCTTACCTCCACAGGCCGCGTGGCCATGGTCCTCCCTGCTGACACCGAGCATGACCTGACCCGCCATGCCCGCATGTGTGGCCTGCATCAGCATAAGATAACCCGCATCCGCACGGTTCCCCGCAAGGCCCCGAGCCGCATAATTGCAGAATTTTCCCGTCAGCGGACCGACAGACCGACAGACTCGATGCTCACAATCCAGAAAGGAGGGGAATACACCAAGGAATATCTGGACCTCACACGTGAATTCTACCTCTTCGCATGAGGTTCCCTGCTTGTTTATACTTTTATTGATAAACGCTTCCCAGTTTCATGAAAATTGTCCGAAATGTCGGTTTTGACTTTTGGGGTTATGATGCGAGTCCGCAGTGCTGGACTCGGTACTGGTGTCGTTACGGTAAAATTATTATACGATTTGTATAATTAAAATCTTATAATTATATTTGCTCAAAAGAATCCAGATATGAAGAATCCTTTTATCATAAGCGGAATTATCTCGGACGAGTATTTCTGTGACAGGGTACATGAGACGGCCAGACTGATTAAATGTGTTGGAAATCAGACCAATATGCTGCTGACTTCCCCGAGGCGTATGGGCAAGACACAGTTGATACGTCATGTGTATAATCAGAATGAAATATCTGAGAACTATCATACTTTTTATGTGGACATCTATTCCACAACAAGCCTTCACGAGTTCATCTTGCTGTTGAGTAAAGAGATTTATACACAGTTGGTTCCCAAGGGCAGGCAAGCGTTGGATGTATTCATATCTGTATTAAAGTCGCTGACCGGCAGTTTTGGCTATGATCCGATGACTGGATTGCCTGTTTTTGATGTGAGGCTTGGTGATATACGTTCACCCGAACTTACATTGTCGGAAATCTTCAGTTATCTGGAAAATACAGATAAACCCTGCGTATGTACGATAGATGAGTTTCAGCAGATTGGAAAATATCCGGAAGATAATACAGAGGCTTTGCTCCGGACTTACATACAGAGGATGAGCAATTGCGTGTTCATATTTGCCGGAAGTGACAGACATACGCTTGAGAATATGTTCAATTCCCCGGCGAAGCCCTTCTACAATAGTGTGGAGCAGATGTTCCTTGACAAGATTGATAGAGAGATATATGTCGATTTTATTGATGATATGTTTGCGAGAAATGGCCGGATAATATCCCGGAATGCAGCAGAGTATGTGTATGACCTTTTTGAGGGCCATACATATTATGTTCATCAGACATTACATAATGCTTTTGCCTATAATGAACCGGATGTAGAGATATCAGAGGAACTGATGGACGATACGGTCAGTGATATCCTTCAGGACAAAGAGCATTCATTCCTGACACAGTTGTCCTTGTTGAATTATGTCCAGAAAGAGACCCTGATTGCAATAGCCAAAGATGTAAAGGCATCTGAAGTGACTTCTGTTTCTTTTGTCAAGCGGCATTCGCTCCAATCCCCAAGTTCGGTGCAGAATGCCATACGGCATCTTTTGAGACTTCAGATGATCACTTATCATGTAGAAGGCAGGACAAAGGTGTACTCCGTATCCGACCGCTTTCTTCAGATGTGGATTGCACGGAAGTATTAATGTACTTACACCCACTGTGCAGTTGGGCCTCCAAGGGCCACTCCTTAACGGGCTATTTCCTCGCTCCCGGTTTTCCGCCACCCTGGCCCTGTGCCGGACGGCCGGATCCATTGCCGCCCTGTGCCGATTGACCTGCTGTGCCAGGGCCCTTGTGTCCGCCTTTGAAGTTGCGGATGTGGTGGCGGCGGAAGTTTTCCTCGGCAACATACAGTTTAGCGACTTTCTTGGCAGGAAGTACTTTGCGGTATCGGTCTGCGTCGTCTTTTCCGACTTCCTTGTTGGCCTGCTTTGCTGCGAGGTAGTCGTCAAGTATGGCGTTGATTTCCTTGTCGGAAGCAGTTCCTTCTGCCAAAGCCTTTTTAAGGGATGCGTATGCGGTCTTGACCTGTTTCTGCATTTCGAACTTTTCTTTTGCGATCTGGTTATAGACCGGCCAGAAGACCTGTGCCTCTTCAGGGGTGAGCTGGAGCTCCATTGTGATGAAAGCGATCTTTTCGCTCATCATCTTTTCCTGCCAGTTACATTTCTGTTTCGGCTGTGCCTGAATGTTTGAGAATGAGAGCAGTGCGAGAATTGCGATAAGTGTGAAATTTTTCATGATGATAGTGTTTAAATTTCTTCAATTTCTTCGATTTCTTCAATTTCTTCGATTTCTTCGATTTCAACGCCTGTATATATAAGGTATTCGATGAGGTCGTCTTCCGTCAGATCTTGAACTGTGGCGTATTGATCCGTGTAACTTTCCTGATAGATGGTATTGGTCATTTCATCGGAAAACACTATGTAGTCTTCTTCAGAGAATTCCGCTCTTCCGCTCAGCCTTCCGGCTATGAATCCGCCTGCAGTCAGCAGGATGGCCGCTGCTGCAGCGATGCCTGCGTATCTTCTCCAAGGGGTTGTCTTCTCACGGACCGGAATCATCTTCAGTCCCGCCTTAAGGCCTTCGAAATAGCCGTCTGGGGTGCTGTAGGGCATTTGCCTTAGATTGTTATCTTGTAGTATATCTTTCATATATTCTTTGTTTTACAGATCCTTCGACTCGCTTCGCTCGCTCAGGATGACAGTGGGTGCTTCACTCGCTCAGGATGACAGTGGGTGCTTCGTTCGCTCAGGATGACAGTGGATGATTCACTCAGAATCACAGGCTTTAGACGGGTCGATGGCTATATGGTTTAATGAATGAATATCTTCTCGAGCCTTTCTTTTATTTTGTTATATGCATGGTGGTAAGAGGCTTTCAATGCTCCGACCGAGGTACCGGTGACCTGCGACATGTCTTCATATTTCATCTCATCAAAATATCTAAGGTTGAACACCAGCTGCTGCTTTTCCGGAAGGCTTCGGACGGCTTTATGCAGTTCCCGTTGCAAGGAGTCGCCGTTGAACCATGGGTCCTCATCAATCTTGTCGCCCTTGAGCGCGTCTGCGATTTCCACATCCAGCCCTGCCTTGCTGCCCTTTCTGTTCAGATATGTCAGCGCCTCATTGGTCGCGATCCTGTAAATCCAAGTAAATATCTGCGAATCTCCCCTGAATGACGGCAGTCCCTTCCATATTTTCAGGAATATGTCCTGAAGGAGGTCATTCGTGTCGTCATGACTTCCGAGAAACCGCCTTACATGCCAGTAAAGACGCTCCGAATAGGAGTCGACGATGGCGTTGAACGCCTGTTCGTATTCGCCTGATCTTTGCAGGGTTATGATTTCTCTGTCTGTCATCGCCGTATTAGATGGATGAAGGGGGCTTGTGGTTTAAGCAAATATAGAAAAAATCAATTATCTTTGCGTGATTTATCGTTGACACAATGAAGAAGACAAGAAATTTCTGTATCATAGCCCATATCGACCATGGCAAGAGTACCCTGGCGGACAGGATGCTGGAGATAACCAACACTCTCACGGCGCGTGACATGGAGAACCAGGTTCTGGACTCCATGGACCTTGAGAAGGAGAAGGGTATAACCATCAAGAGCCATGCTATCCAGATGGACTATGTATATAATGGTGAGCAATATACTCTCAATCTGATCGACACTCCGGGTCACGTTGACTTTTCCTATGAGGTGTCGCGTGCAATCGCCTCGTGCGAGGGCGCTCTTCTGGTTGTCGATGCCACGCAGGGTATTCAGGCACAGACCATATCCAATCTGTATCTTGCCATTGAACACGATCTTGAAATCATCCCTGTGCTCAACAAGATTGATGTGGATTCTGCGATGGTTGACGTCGTGACAGACCAGGTGGTGGATCTTCTCGGATGTAAGCCGGAGGAGGTGCTGCTTGCGTCCGGAAAGACGGGACAAGGAGTGAAAGAGGTGTTGGATGCCATTGTCGAGCGGATTCCAGCGCCTGCGGGAGATCCGGATGCTCCGCTTCAGGCCCTTATCTTCGACTCGGTGTTCAATTCGTTTAGAGGAATCATAGCGTATTTCAAGGTGGTGAACGGTTCCATCAAGCCGGGCGATAAGGTCAAGTTCGTCAGCACAGGCAAGGAATACGATGCGGACGAGATCGGAGTACTGAAGATGAAGATGCACCCGCGCAAGGAGATCCCGTGCGGAAGTGTGGGATATATAATTTCCGGTATCAAGAGCGCGGTGGAGGTGAAAGTGGGAGATACCATAACCCATGTGAACAATCCATGTAAGGAGGCTATTGCAGGATTCGAGGAGGTGAAGCCTATGGTCTTTGCGGGTATGTATCCTGTCGAGACTGACCAATATGAGGAACTCAGGGCGTCTTTGGAGAAATTCCAGCTTAACGACGCGTCTCTTGTGTTCGAGCCGGAGTCTTCGCTTGCCCTTGGATTCGGATTCCGTTGCGGCTTCCTCGGTCTTCTTCATCTGGAGATAGTGCAGGAGCGTCTGTACCGTGAGTTTAATATGGACGTAATCACGACTGTTCCAAACGTTTCTTATAAGGTCTATACCACTCAAGGCGAATGTCTTGATGTGCATAACCCGTCAGGTCTGCCTGCAGCAACTCTTATTGACCATATTGAAGAACCATATATACGTGCCCAGGTCATTTCGAGATCGGATTACTACGGTCCTATAATGAAACTCTGTCTTGACAAGAGGGGAGTTCTCATCAACCAGCATTATCTTACTGCGGACCGCCTGGAACTGACGTATGAAATGCCTCTGTCTGAGATTGTATTCGATTTCTATGACAAACTCAAGTCCATTTCGAAGGGATATGCATCGTTTGACTACCATGTGATCGGATTCAAGGAGGCGAAACTTGTAAAACTGGACATTCTCCTTAATGGTGATCCTGCAGATGCCCTCTCGAGCCTTATCCATGCAGACCATGCATACGACTTCGGGCGCAAGATGTGTGAGAAACTCAAGGAACTCATTCCTCGTCAGCAGTTCGATATTGCCATACAGGCGGCTGTAGGTGCGAAGATCATCGCCCGTGAGACCGTCAAGGCTGTCCGCAAGGATGTAACCGCGAAGTGTTACGGCGGTGATATCTCGCGTAAGAGAAAGCTTCTGGAGAAGCAGAAGCAGGGAAAGAAGCGTATGCGCCAGATCGGTACAGTCGAGGTTCCGCAGAGTGCCTTCATGGCGGTCTTGAAACTTGATTAGTGTTGGCCTTAGGCCGGGTGGCAGAAGCCACCTTGTCGCTTTGCTCCGATAGATTAGTTTCAAAACCAGTTTTGGCAATTATATCTCAAATGCTATATAATACAAAAAGGGAAACCGTCACGGCTTCCCTTTTTATGTGTATCTTTCTGTCGAATCCCTTGAAAGGAATTGCACACATTTTTGAATCGGGTTCGAAGAAAGAGACGAATAAGATTCTTAACCGGAGGCAAAGGTCGCGCTTTTCTTCTTTTCCGTGGTTGTAGTGCTTGTTGTTTTTGTTGTTGTTTTTGTTGTTGTGGGCCGTATATTTGTTGTTTTTAGCAAAAACAACAGATTTTATGGAACCGGATCGTATCCATGTCCTCCCCAGGGATGGCAACGAAGAATCCTTCTGACGGACAGGTAAAAACCCTTGAAAATGCCGTGTTTTCTGAACGCTTCGAGGGCGTATTGCGAACAGGTCGGAGTGAAACGGCATGCGGCAGGGGTGAGGGGAGAGATGCAGACCTGATAGAAACGGATCAGCAGCACGAAAGGAAAGATCAGAATCTTTCTGATGACTTTGATGGTCTTATTCTGCTGTGGTTTCATCGCTCTTTGCTGTATTGAGCCTTTTGTTGTTGATCTTGACTATGATATTCCCTATGTGTGAGAATATTGTCTGATATGTAAGCACTTCCTTTGTGGAATAGGTCAGGAGAATGTCGATGCCGTGTCCCGGCAGTATCATACCTTTGTTTTTTCTCCAACTTTCTCTGATACGGCGTTTCAGAAGGTTGCGCTTTACGGCCCTCTTGAAGAGTTTCTTCGGAACGGAGACCAGTACGCGGGAGTATTCCAGCCCGTTGTCTGCTATATACGTATAGCGCAGAGGTCCCTCACTCCCATGTCGCCCTTTGGCAAGAAGACGTTCTATGCCTTTCTTGCCGCACAATCTTTCCTGTTTGGGGAAGGTATTAGCGACGGTCTGTTCCAAATCAGTTTTTTGAGAGGTAGATTTCAAGTGCCTTGGCTACTGATGGCGCCTCTGGTGTAGGTGCCGAAATCTCGATTGTAAGCCCGGCCTCATTCATTGCTCCGACAATGGACTTGCCGTATGATACGAATCTGATGTTCTCCTGCTTGAAGTCCGGATGATTCTCATACAGGGACTTTACGTCCGCCGGATTGAAGAATACAACCACGTCATATGAGTGGAGGTCAACGTTCTTGATGTCCTGCGGCACAGGTTTTACGAAAGTTGCTGTCTCGTGGGCATATGGAGAGCCTTCAAACACCCTGGTCACTGCATCCTTGCCGTTGGAACTTGCTGTTGCAATCAGGAAGTTCTCTCCTTTGTGCTTTGTGCTGATGAGACCGAGGATTGACTCCGGCTTTCCGTCTCCGAAGAATATCTTTCTTTTGCGATATACGATGTGCTTCTGGAGGTAGTTTGCAACGGCCTCTGATGTGCAGAAATATTTCATGGTTTCAGGCACCTTGACGCGGAGTTCTTCGCAAAGTTGGAAGAACGCATCAATTGTTGTGCGTGCAGAAAACACGATGGCCGTATGATCAAGTATATTGATTTTCTGAGCGCGGAATTCTCTTGATGAAAGTGCTTCGTTCTTGAAAAAAGGAATAAAATCGAAGTTCACTCCAAATTTTTCTGCAATACTGGTATAAGGCGAAGCCGTCTTCGGCTGCTGCTGTGAAATCAGGATGTTCTTTACGCTCATTATTCTTGTTCTGGTGTTGTTGTTTGGCGAAATTCCGCTTAAAAAACTACCGCAGAAACGATGAGAATCGCGGTAGGCAGAATTTCGAGGGCGCAAAGGTACAAAATTCCTGTGAAAAAACTGCTGTTTGATGCGAAAATTTGCACTTTTCTGACCAGCAGCAGCGCGTAGATAGTTCCTGATAGCCAAAACATTGCAGTTTTGATTGCCTGGACAGACAATGATGTGAGCAGAAGTCCGCTTGTCGCCAGCAGGACCAAGGCGAGAAATATGAAGAATGTGTATTCGACGGTGGTTCCGGCATGCCAGACAGCGCTGCTGATGTTCTTGGGTCTGATCCCTGCGCTCAGTCCTTCCCTGACAAGCAGATAGCAGAAGAACACACCTGTCGTGACACCAAGTCTGAGAGGTTCTGTCATCCCGGTCATGAAATCGGGGGAGTACAGGCCGACTCTGGTGCAGATGAGGCAGAACGGCAGGATGAAGGCTGTCGCGATAAGGTCGCGCTCCCTTCTTGTTTTCAGGCTGACGTCAATGTTGATGTTCTCCTTCCACCAGAGAAGGCATGTGACCAGTGTCGGCAGGAAATCTGCAATTCTTTTCAAGATTACTATGATGAAAAGAATGGAAACCAATGCAAGTGAATTGAAGAGCATGTCAGTTACCTCGTTTTGCCTTATATCCCATGGATTTGAGCAGGTCAACAACTCTGTCGCGGAAATCTCCCTGGATTGCGATTTCCCCGTCCTTGGCACTGCCGCCCACTCCGCATTTCACTTTGAGCGTCCGTCCAAGTTCGGCCAGGTCGTCCTCCCTCCCGACGAACCCCTTGACAAGCGTCACCTGCTTGCCGGCACGGCCCTTCCTGTCGATCGAGACAATAAGGTTCTGCCGGCACGGTTCAAGGGTCTCCTCCTGCTGGTCTTCCTCCTGTTCATATACAAAATCGGGATTGGTGGAGAATACCACGCCAAGTCTTTTTTTCCAGTCGTTGTCTGCCATTGTTCAAGATTTTTGCAAAGATAGCGATTATATGTGTATATTTGTAAGTTTGAATATAATATGTAAAATGAAGAAAAAGACAGTAAATAGATTGAACGGCATCGTGGCGGCTGCGGTTTTTGCCGTTTCCGCCTGCGTATATCTCCTCACGATAGAGCCTACCGCTTCGTTCTGGGACTGCGGTGAGTTCATCGCATCGTCATATAAACTTGAAGTTGGACACCCGCCGGGAAACCCTGTATTCCAACTTTTCGCAAGGTTCTTCTCCATGTTCACGGGCCCGGAAAAGGCTGCTGTGGCGGTAAATGCCATGAACGCCATACTTTCGGCACTGACCATAATGTTCCTGTATCTGACCATCGTATTCTTTGCAAAACGTCTTCTCAAACCAAAGGATGCTGACGGATATTCGCCCGGAAAGGTGGTGGCGATGCTGGGTTCAGGTGTTGTCGGAGCATTGGCTTATGCCTTCACTGATACATTCTGGTTCTCTGCTGTGGAGGGGGAGGTGTATGCGATGTCGTCCCTTTTCACCGCCCTGGTGTTCTGGGCTATGACAAGGTGGTATGAGACGGCAAACAGACCTTATGCCAACAGGTGGATCGTGCTCATAAGTTTCCTGATGGGACTCTCCATCGGAGTGCACCTTCTCAACCTGCTTGCAATCCCGGCACTGGTCTTCATGTTCTATTACAGAAGGCCTGAGAGCAGGAACTACACCTTCAAGCAATACCTGCTGGTCTTCCTGCTTTCAGTGGCTATCCTTGCGGTAATCCTTTTCGGCATCATTCCATATCTGCCGAAATTTGCTGCATATTTCGACCTTTTCTTTGTCAATGTCCTCGGACTTCCTTTCAACAGCGGCGCAGTGTTCTTCATGGTCGCTCTCCTGGGACTGTGCTTCTGGGGACTGTTCCGCACTCTCAAACAGGGAAAGGTCCTGCTGAATACCGCGCTTCTGTGCTTTACGATGATTGTCGTGGGCTTTTCGCTCTTCTCGATCGTCGTGATCCGTTCGTCCGCAAAGACTCCTACCAACGAGTATCAGCCGGACAATCCGTTCACCCTTGTGCGCTATCTCGGCCGAGAGCAATATGGAAGCAATCCTTTGATATATGGGCATTATTTCGATGCTGATTATGATATAGAGGCCACTAAATATTGGGCTCCGATGGGAGACAGATATATCAGTGCCGATGGTCCGGGCGACGTGGTATATGACGCAAAGGACAAGATGCTTTTCCCTCGTATGTGGAGTTCTGACGACAAGCACATCAAGTTCTACCGGTCGTATATGGACCCGACACACAAGAAGCCTACCTTCGGGGAAAATCTGTCATATTTCTTTGATTATCAGATGAACTGGATGTACTGGCGTTATTTCATGTGGAACTTCGCCGGACGCCAGAACGATATTCATGCACCTTCTCCGGGCGAACTTTTTGCCGGAAACTGGGAGAGCGGCATAAAGCCTCTTGATGAATTCCGTCTTGGCGACCAGTCCGATGCGCCTGACTATCTGAAAAACAACAAGGGCAAGAACCATTATTATATGCTTCCTCTGCTGCTTGGTCTTATCGGCATCTTCTTCCAGTTTGCCCGCGACAAGAGGGGTAACTGGCTGACCTTCCTGATGTTCTTCATGACGGGAATCGCCATTGTGGTATATCTCAATCAGCCGCCATATCAGGTGCGTGAACGAGATTATGCCTATGCTGGCTCGTTCTATTTCTTCTCCGTATGGATCGGCCTTGCTGTGGCAGCGGTGTATAGTTGGATATCTGAAAGGATTTCTTCTTCTGTCATTTCTTCCGCGTGCGCTTCAGCGACTTCGTCGATTGCGAGCGAGGCCAAAGGCCGAGTCGAGAAATCTGCCATTGACATCACCATCGCCTCCGCTGTCACACTTCTCCTTCTTGGAGTCCCAGCCCTCATGGCATCGGAAAACTGGGACGACCACGATCGCAGCAACCGTTATACTGCAGTGGAAATGGCGAAGAACTATCTCAACTCTGTCGGTCCTAACGGTATTCTCGTTACCCACGGCGACAACGATACATTCCCGCTCTGGTATGCCCAGGAAGTGGAAAACGTGCGTCCTGATGTGCGTATAGCCAACACCTCGCTTCTCGGCACGGACTGGCATATCGACCAGATGAAATGGGCCGTCAACGAATCTGCGCCTCTTGACCTTTCTGTGGGACCTGAACAATATCTGTATGGAACAAACGAATACATATATATATACGATGAACGCGAACAGGCTCTGCTTCTTTCAGATGTAATGCGCGTGTTCAGGCATCCGAAGGTTAAAATCTCGTTGTCAAGCGGCAGGAAGGTTGACTATATCATGTCCCGCCAACTCATTCTTCCTGTCAACAAGGAAAATGTCATCAAGTATGGCATCCTGGACAAGAAATATGAGGATATGATTCCTGATCAGATTGTCCTGACCATACCGAAGGGAAAGGACTATCTTACGAAACCGGAACTTTTCATGCTCGACCTGCTCTCCAACTACCAGTGGGACCGTCCTATAAACCTTCTGAGCATGGGTGGGGACATCAATATCGGCATCAAGGACTATCTTATGTATGAGGGCTTCTCATATAAGTTCGTGCCTATAAAGAACAAGACCAAGAGCACCGACATCGGATTCGCTGACCCTGAGGACCTGTATCACAAGATGAAGAACGTGTTCAGTTGGGATGCTCTCAAACGTACTGACTATTATGTTGATTATCAGAACTTCTATACTTTCTGCGGTGTGCTTTCTCAGAGAAATGTCTTTGTCAATGCCGCCAAGGAGATGTTGAAGATCGGTGACAAGGAGCGTGCGATAGAGTTGCTTGATATGTGTCAGGAGTGCGTGCCGGAGACTAATTTCCCTCTGGATGTCACCTATATGGGCTTCTCGAACGAGTATATGGTCATCGACATGATAGAGACATATTATCAGGCCGGAGCCTCAGAAAAGGCCCTCGCTCTTGCACAAAGGTTCATGGATCAGATATTTGCCTCGTCCGAATTCTTCCTTGGATACTATGATGTGGCCAAGCGTGAGTTCGAGGCATGCTACAACTGCATATCCTATATAGCGGACCTCACTGACCATTATGGTGACGACGCCTATGCCGACGAGATCCGTGGAAGATTCAACTCAATGCTTGATATAGAAGAGGAATAGGCTGCGACCGCTATCTGGCCAGCCTTACAAATACACTCAGCGGCAGATTCTTGCCATACGAGTCGCGTAGTACAAGTTCCCCGAAATCGAGGGACTTGTATGCGTTTTTAAGGCAGAAGGCCTGCTTGACGATGGTCTCGCCGAGCACTGCCGAGTAACCGTTGGAATAGAGGTTGAGGACCATGAAACTGTCCTGCGGCGCGAGGATGGCCGCCACACATTGCAGCATTTCGTTGAGGCACTCGTCGAGTTTCCATTTCTCTCCGTCAGGTCCGTGTCCGTATGCAGGCGGATCGAGGATGATACCCTGATAGGTGTTGCCTCTTTTTGCCTCCCTGCGTGCAAATTTGAGAGCGTCCTCCACGATCCATCTTATGTTGTCCAGACGGCTTGCCTCCATGTTTCCGCGCGCCCATGTCACCACCTGACGAACAGAGTCCAGATGAGTCACGTCCGCACCGGCAGCCTTTGCGGCGAGAGAAGCAGCGCCGGTATATGCAAAGAGATTCAGCACTTTCGGCTTCGGTTTCCCTTCTGCATCCGCCTTTTCCACCAATGCTTTAGTCTGTTTGTATATATACTCCCAGTTTGAAGACTGCTCAGGGAACACACCCACATGCTTGAATGAGGTCAGTCCGAGCCGCAATGAGAAATTCAGCCCCTCCTGAGAGCCATTGTAGCGGATATACCACTGGTCATCCATCTTCTTTCGGCGCTCCCAAGTGCCGCTGTCCTCCTTTCCTGCCTTGCCGAATCCTGCTCCTGTCTTGAAGCGCGTGTGGATCATCCTGTTCCATTCTCCGTCCGATAATGACTTGTCCCACAACGCCTTAGGCTCAGGGCGGGCCATAATATACGGTCCGAACCTTTCGAGTTTCTCAAAATTGCCGGAGTCAATCAGTTCATAATCTTTCCAGAATGCGCCAGGGCTCTCAAAAGTCATCATAGTCGGGTGTTTTTTCGGCAGGTCCTCTGCTGTTTCCGCCTGCAAATATAGGTATAATTTGATGAGTTTTCTATTATTACAATGCGATACCTCACAGGCAGGGTGTTGTTTGTAGAAAATAATTTCTAAATTTGATGCGTGATAGGGCTGTTGCCCATCGACATACATATTGAAAGTGTTTTCGCACTGTCCTAATCTGAAAATGTGGAAGTTTTCTAAGTAACGGGACGAGACGGACAACACTCATTCTTGTTTAGGTTATGGCAGGGCGTACTGTCCCATTTTGTGCGCGCCGATTCCCCATATCTATCCAAGTGTGGGGTATCGCGTTGTTTATCGTTACTTGGGTCTTTCCACAACCTTCAGATTGATAGACGAAACAGCCTCACACTTTCTTTTTATGGACCTTAATCATCTCGGGGCTGGGGTGGTCATTTGTTTTATTATTATGGCAATTAACCGTAAAGTTAAGTACTATGTACATTTAGAAGCTTTAGATGGCTTCGATGAAACTGTAGAAGGGCAGTACGATGATTCATCAGCAATGCTTCTTGACATTGTTCATCATTTGATTCCGGGAGGGAATGGAACAGTTGTAGTGTCGTATGCGTTGATAGAGGATTTGACTACGCATCAAATCAAGGAGATTGATTGTTCGCAACTTATTGAATTTATGGAGGATTAAGTCATGGGAAAGCAATACATCAGGAGGATGTTTTGGAGAAGTTTCTGAAGTTTGCACGGGGCAGATATGTTGATGAGCATGCAGCAAAAGTAAATTCTCGGTTTGAAAAACTGAAGTTAGGTGATGAGCATAAAAAACTAGTAGAAACAATTCTGACATCAAATAAAAATGATGCTTGTGATATCCAGAAGGCAATGATATTAATCGTTGCCCGTTATCGAAATAATTTATTTCATGGCGAGAAATCTCTGTCGCACTTCATGTCTTACATGGATGTATTTCCTTTTGCGTGTGAATTTCTTATAGAATGCATAAAAGCTAATGATTAGAAGTATGAAAAAGATCTTATTTTTTTTGGTATTAATGTCGCTATGTGCCGGACTTTTTGTAACATCTTGCGATGACGGCCTTGAAAGTGAGACAAACGTAGAACTTGGTGGAATTGACGATGCCGGATCCGGAAACGAAGAAATTGATGACGAACAAACACCTCCTTCTACAGATGGCGTACAGACCCAGAAGAAAGGTCCGATGACTTTAAGCCTGTCTGCAGTTACTCCAACAACTGCTACGTTTAATACACTCCTTGATGTGGAACAAATGGCGGATTATCAAGAAGCAGGTTTCATATATTCAACTATTGATGAAATGGATATCGAAGCAACTCATGTCTCGAAGGTACGAATAACGCGCGAGATGTCTTCAACAAAATTAAAGCAACTTTTGCGTGCGACAGAATACTATTATACTATCTATCTATGCAAGAATGGTGTCTATATGTATGGAGAAACTCAGGGTTTTGTTACACCACCATTCGATAGTAATTTGTCTGTTGACGGAACAGCAAATTGCTATATAGTAGATAGAAAAGGTACTTATTCGTATTATGCAACTGAAGGTAATAGTGATGTTCCTATGCGAGACATCGCAAGTGTATCTGTCTTGTGGGAGTCCTTTGGAACCTCAATAGCACCATTGGTTGGCGATTTGATAAAGTCTGTATCATATGCTGACGATTACATTACTTTTCAGACCGCAGATACATTCAAGGAAGGTAATGCCGTTGTCGCTGCCAAGGATGACGCAGGAAACATCCTTTGGTCATGGCATATATGGTTGACCGACCAGCCTCTGGGTCAGACTTATTACAACAACGCCGGCACGATGATGGACCGTAACCTCGGTGCTACATCTGCTACTCCTGGTGAGGTCGGAGCTCTCGGTCTGCTCTATCAGTGGGGCCGTAAGGATCCGTTCCTCGGGTCTTCGTCTATTTCGTCAGAAACTACCGCTAAATCGACAATATCATGGCCGTCTCCAGTGTCATCAAATTCAGGCAATGGTACAATAGAATACGCTACTGCTCACCCTACGACCTCCATAAAGCGCAATGACGTAAATTACGATTGGTATTACACAGGTTCATCTTCAACAGACAACTCCCGTTGGCAGTCCTCCAAGACTATTTACGACCCATGTCCAGCCGGTTGGCGTGTTCCGGATGGTGGAGACGATGGTGTTTGGTCAAAGGCTGGGTTTGATGATACTACATACGATTCGATAAATGAAGGAATATCTTTCAGCATTTCATCTCCTTCTATAACGTGGTACCCTGCTTCGGGGTGTCGCAGCAGCCTCGATGGCGGCCTAGTCAACGTCGGTGACAGCGGCTACTATTGGTCTGCCTCTCCTAACAGCGACTCTAGCTACTACGCGTTCCGCCTGAGCTTCAGCAGCAGTGGCGGCGTCTATCCGTCGAGCTACAACTATCGCGCGAGCGGCTTTGCAGTCCGTTGTGCCAGAGAATAATTTTTAATCAGCGTGGTCAGGAAGCCTGCGTAAGCGACTTCCCAGGCCATGCGTTTCAATGTCTAACCCTCGCGCTAGCGCGAGAAAAATTATAACATCACCAAACTATGAAAAAATAGTGATTATCCGCTATCAGTGCAGTAAACTGATCTGAGTCGGGACCGTGACAAAAAATTGGTAAAAATTGTCACGGTGGTCCTCAAAAACATCAATTTTACCTTAAAAACTGCACCTTCGTTACAAAAACAGGCGGATTTTTGTCACGGTCGTTTTGAAAAGTTTAGAAGTTTAGCATTTACTGATTTCGCTGCACCTTTTGCGGATAACCATGAAAAGAATTCTATTTTTTGCAGGTCTGATAATGACATTGATGGCGGTTTCGTGTGAGAAAGAGAAAGAGGTCGCTGTGAACAGTTCATCAATACTTGGGGATTGGGAGATTACTTCCCGGGTGTGGGAGTACATTGAGGACGGAGTTGTAGATTCAGAGGCGGACGGGTTGGAGGAAACATATGTCTTTACCCTCGCTTCTGATGGCTCGTGTGCCGTGAAAGTCAATGGCACTGTGCTGTCAACCAGCCGTTGGACTCTTACAGGTAAGAAGATTGTCTTTGCAGAGACAACTCCGGAGCCGGATATTATGTAGTATGACTGTGAAATCAAGTCTCTTACGACCGAAGGTATGGTACTCGTGTATTATATGGAGGTAGGAGATGATTATGCAGACACAATGAAACTGGTCTGCAAAAAGCGCTGAGTTTGTTCGTCCCGTAGGAGTTACCGGATCCCACGGGACGAATTTTTTCAAAAATCATCCTACTTGTGTAATGGAGGCCACAGACGGAAGATTTTGTGTGAATCCGTCAGATTATGGTATCTCTATATCGCCAGCACAATGTTTGCGTCGATGTCCAGGGTCTGTGCAATCTTCTGTGCCTGGCGGTAGGTCGGGTCTTTCTTGCCGTTGAGTATTTCGGACAGGCGGGGCGCCGTCATGCCGAGGGTCGCGGATAATTCCTTTTGCGTGAGGTTCAGTTCGTGCATTTTGTGTATGAGCATCTCGGAAAGGGTCGGGGGAGCGATGGGGAATTGCTCGCTTTCATACTCTTCCACGAGTGCGGAGAGTATGTCAAGTTCCGTCAGACGCGGATCGTCGGCTGGAGTGTTTTCATCCGTTTCGAAAAATAGGGTGTCGATACGGGCCATTATGGCTTCATATTCTCTTTGAGTTCTTATCTGTGCCATTTTATATTGTCTTGATGTCTATTCTGTCATATTCACTATGTGTGCCAACGAATCTTATATATACAAGTGCGGGAGTGAATTTGATTGCTACAATGAGCCTGTAATTGTTCCCTTTGATATTGAATACATATTTCTGATTGCCGACATAATCAACTGAATTGAAATCCCGTCTGATGTCATTGAAACTGGTCCATTTTGCCTTTTCTACCTTTGCATACCACTCCCTGAGCGGAATTTCAGCCTCATTGTGTACCTCCCAATAGTCCTTTAACTTCTGTCTTGATATTATCCTCATACTGCAAACATATATAAAATTATTTAAATTGAAATAAAGTTTCATTAAAAATATCGCAATCCTCTTCACGGTCGCAATTTGCGGTCTTATACCCTCCCGATCAATTCCTCCGCATCGGTGTTCTCCATCAGCGTGAAGCCGAACCATTTCTTCCCGAGGTCCTTGATGGAAGCACCGACCAGATACACCTCGTCATCTATTATCAGGAACCTGTCGTGCGCCTTGTTGAACGTCCTGACATTGATGGGCGGATACTGCGCATTAT
This sequence comes from Bacteroidales bacterium, assembly GCA_015060455.1. Classification (GTDB taxonomy): domain Bacteria; phylum Bacteroidota; class Bacteroidia; order Bacteroidales; family UBA932; genus Cryptobacteroides. The sequence continues at coordinate 42,372 of SUYM01000007.1, read as the reverse complement.
GCTTGTCGATGTCCAACTGCAACTGTTGCGAAATGCGCCCGGTATATATCACAGCCTCCACACCGGAAGCCCTTTTGTCCAGCAGCGTCAGCACCGTCTCGTCTATATAATTGTCAATCAGCACAACCCTCTTCACTGCCTTCCGCACCAGCCCCGCCACAAAAACGTAAGCATCATACACCTGCCCGTCGAAGAAGATGCCTTGCTTTGGGAGGGATTTATTATTATCAATCATATTCATAATCCGCCCAATTTGAGATTCAGTTTCCATGACACGCATCTCTAAAACACCCATCCTGTGAAACAAATGCGAATTATTCATTATAAATTGTCGCATTTTAACGAAGGACTCCATAATTGTTATACTGACAGAGATTGCTGTAGGACTTCGCAGGACTGATGAAAGCATTGCAACACCTTGCTCTGTAAATGCGTGAGGCATGACAGAGGAGTGTTTCAGTTTCTCAAACCGGTCACAGATTGTGACCAGTTCTGAAAACTCATCCTGTTTGAGTTGAAACATAAAAGACGATGGAAACCTCTCAATGTTTCGTTTTACCGCCTGATTCAACGCTTTAGTTTCCACACCATACAGCATCGCCAGATCTCTGTCCAGAATCACCTGCTTGCCCCGGATAGAGAATATCCGTTCCTCAATACTCGTTTTGTTTTCTAAAATCTCCATAATCCGTCTTTTTATATTGTACTACTTACTTTCCTGCGACGACTATTCTCTTCGATGTGTCATATCCTCCCGATCAATTCCTCCGCATCGGTGTTCTCCATCAGCGTGAAGCCGAACCATTTCTTCCCGAGGTCCTTGATGGAAGCACCGACCAGATACACCTCGTCATCTATTATCAGGAACCTGTCGTGCGCCTTGTTGAACGTCCTGACATTGATGGGCGGATACTGCGCATTATGCTTGTCGATGTCCAACTGCAACTGTTGCGAAATGCGCCCGGTATATATCACAGCCTCCACACCGGAAGCCCTTTTGTCCAGCAGCGTCAGCACCGTCTCGTCTATATAATTGTCAATCAACACTATCCTCTTTGCTGCCTTCCGCACCAACCCCGCCACAAAAACGTAAGCATCATACACCTGCCCGTCGAAGAAGATGCCCTGGACAGGCGTAGTATCATTGTTCTCTTTTATTTTGTTGAAGAGTTCTTCAATTCTAAATTCCGAATTACTTTGCCGATATTCTATCCGCTCTATTCTGTGTAGTAAAAGTTCGTTATCCTTAACGGCTTTTCTCAGCGCAATAAATGCTCGGATTATTCGTATATTGGCTTCTATCGCAATGGGGCTGCGAAGAAGTCCGGCAAGCATGGAAACCCCTTGTTCTGTGAACGCATAAGGAAGCGAGCGGTCACCTCCTCTGGAGTTTGAGATGCCAAAATGGCATTTCAAAGCATCCCACTCTTCTCTAATAAGTTGAAACAGAAAATCATCAGGAAATCTTTCCATATTTCGCTTGACCTGCCTATTCATTTGAGCGACCTCAACTCCATATAGACGTGCCAGGTCTCTGTCCAGAATCACCTGCTTGCCCCGGATAGAGAATATCCGTTCCTCAATACTCGTTTTGTTTTCTAAAATCTCCATAACGTTTCATATTTGTCCGCCTGCAAAGTTCAGAACACTTATCCGTGTCCCGAAAAAGAAAACGGATAAATTCAAAAATCGCCGTCTGAATAGTCTCAGATGGCGATTTTGGGAAATAATTTCGAGGAAAAATACTCTATTTTTTGCTGAAATTGTTGATTTTCTCCTATACTTTTGTCTTGATGTTATAGGCGCAAATGCACTTTTTGTGTATGTTTGCAGGATATAAATATGAATTTATGAAGAGAGTCATTTTCATTTTGTGTGCGGCGCTTGCTCTTTCGCTGAGCCATCTTTCGTTTGCATGGGGTCCCAAGGGGCATGATGTTGTTGCTGCCATTGCCGAGCAGAATCTTACAAGGAAGGCGAAGAAGGCGCTTGATGAACTTCTTGACGGCAAGTCGATTGTATATTATTCTTCGTGGATGGACAATATCCAGAATTCGCCTTATTGGGAGTCAAGTTACAGCCACACCAAGACCTGGCACTATGCCAATGTGGATAAGGGATATACCTACCAGACCATGCCGAAGAACGACAAGGGTGATGTCGTTACAGCCTTGAATATGGTGACGAAGGAACTGACTGAAAATGCGGCAGCCCTCACAGACAGCATGAAGGTGGATTATGTGAAGATGATAATCCACATGGTGGGTGACCTTCATTGTCCCATGCATGCCGGCCGTCTGTCGGACCGCGGAGGCAATGATTTGAAGGTCAAATGGTTCGGACAGAAGACCAGTCTGCACTCTGTCTTTGACAGCAAGATGATTGACTCTGCCCGCAGGTGGGGCTATCAGGAATGGGCTGACCAGTTGGACAGAAAGGACAAGAAATTCAAGAAGGCAGTCATGCAGGGCACCTATGAGAACTGGTTCCTTGTGACGGTTCAGAATGCAGCCAGGATATATGACTATGTGGAGCGTCTTGACAAGCACACCCCGAACCTCTCATATCAGTTCGTATATGACTTCTCCCCGATGCTTGAAGAAAGCCTCCTCCTGGGCGGCTACCGCCTCGCCTATGTGCTCAATTCGATATTCGGGTAAGCGCTCCTGACTTCTCCGTCCGTAAAAATGGCCTTTTTGCGGATACGCCTCACTAAAATGTATGCTCCGTCCGTAATTATGCCGTTTTTGCGGATGCGCCGGCGGACTTGCTGCCCTCCATCCGTAAATCAGCCGTTTTTGCGGATGCGCCGGCGGATTTATGTCGGGAAAAGTTCATTGAGGAGAGTGAGGTCGAGTCTCAAAATACGGCGGATCTGCTGCTTGGATGCGTTATATTTGAAATGCAGTTCCTTGGACAACTTGATTTTCTGGTCAGGACTCAGGGTCGCCAATTGTTGGTTGTCAAATGCCTGCTTTGCACACTTGACGGCTGCGGCATACATCTCGTCATCTGTCAGGAACACCGTGTCCTTCAGCCTTTCTGCAATCTGGCTGAATGCCTCGGCATTGCGTGTCAAGGAATTGAAATAACTCCTTGCATCTCTGAACATCTGCTCCCCGATGTCAATTCTGCAAAACGACGGTATGTGAGCCGTATCTCCCACAAATTCGAGTTTCTCAATCAGTTTGATTTCACGGAAATGTGTCAACTTACGGCTTTTGTTGAATCCGATCTCTTTAACGGACCTTGCCGGCAACGCATGGATGCAGGGTGTGAAGTAGGCTGTTCCACCACCCCAGGGATAGTTGAAAGGCGTATATTGCGGGTTTGCTACGAAAGCATTCCGGTTTACATAAATGATTTCGTTTCTTAATGCCGTGAGAGTCTCTATCGGTAGTATTTCTGCGCAAAATGGATCCCAGTCTATTATCCGCCCCAATGACAGAAGCACTTTCCTGAGTCGAGTCTTGAAACTGCTGAAAAACTCCATACAGTCTTCGCTGTCACCGCTCATTATCAGATGAAGGTGATTGCTCATTAACTCGAAGGTGATGATGAGGACCTTTGTTGACAAAATTGCCGTAACAGCCAGCGCTGTCATTGCAATCTTGAAATCTTCCTCGCAGCAAAGGAAATCTGTCATTATTCGTCCGTCCGTATAGAGGTGCCAGAATGGACCGGATTTATCAAACGCCATCTCGCACTCCCGCTCCTTTTCCGTAAATGAAGACATAGCAATCTGATTTAATGGTTTTGTGATTTCTGAGGTCTGAAAGGGCGGGTCAGGCGGATGGCTACGTTCTCATTTATGCAATATAACTGTCGGAACAACTCAATGGCGTCACGGAGTACCCACCCGGAAGCAATGGCAAATACGCCATTCAGCATACATGACACAGTATATGCTGTATGGGGCATGTGAGTTTCAATATCAAATGCAGGTACGGTCTTGACATCAAGACAGATGATTTCCTTTGTCTCCATAATCAAAATTTTAACAGACTTGACGCCATTTGATCATGGATGGCGAACCAGAACAGTTCTATAACACCGCAAATGTACACTTAAAATCCGTATTACCAAACACTTCACAGAAAATCAGCCTTCTCCATCCGTAAATCAGCCGTTTTTACGGACGCGCCGACAATTTTGATGCTCTCCATCCGTAAAAATGGCCTTTTTGCGGACGTACCGGACGGGGTAGTGATTGTTGTACGCACAGATGTTCCCAGTTTTGGAGCGGGGACGGCATATTTGGATATTTATAGAAATGTACTGGATTGTGCTATTTTTTCAGACTGAGACGGGTTAATTTTGTCCGGTGTTGATAACAATAAAACTAAAATGAAATTAAAACTGTTTTTTCCTCTTCTGATTGTCGCTGTGGCAGGATGCTGCAGGGAGGAGTCTCTTCGCGAAATGTCAGATCGTGTTTTTGAAAGAGCCGTCGCTCAGTCGGTCCTGATGGATTCACAATTGGCTGATGATGAGTTCCCAAGGTCATTCACGGCGGATAGTCTGGTAACTTCCGGCTGTGAGTGGTGGTGCAGCGGATTCTTTCCCGGGACCCTCTGGTATATCTACGAATATACCGGAAATGAGGAGATTCTGTCTCTTGCCAGGAAGCAGACCGCAAAACTGTATGGACTCTATAACAGGAAGACTGACCATGATATAGGGTTTCAGGTCAATTGCAGTTTCGGCAACGGTTACAGACTCACCGGGGACACCACGTATCTGCCGGAAATAGCGGCAGGTGCTGCAAAATTGGCGAAGCGTTATTATCCGGCTGCCGGTGTTCTTCGCAGTTGGGATTTCAATATCCGGGGCAACAAGTGGTCGTGTCCGGTCATTATTGACAATATGATGAATCTGGAACTCCTGATGAATGCACACAGACTCTTCGGTGCAGATTCGCTGAAAAATATCGCTCTGACACATGCCAACACTACAATGGCAAACCATTTCAGGGAGGACTGGTCTTGTTTCCACCTTGTTGACTACGATAAGGAGACTGGAGAAATCCGCCGCAAGCAGACCATTCAGGGATATTCGGATGACTCGGCATGGGCTCGCGGACAGGCGTGGGCTGTCTATGGTTATGCGATGATGTATAGAGAGACCGGCGTACAGGAGTATTTGTCTCAGTCTGAGAATGTTGCAAGAATGCTCCTCGGACGCTTGCCAGAAGACGGGATCCCGTATTGGGATTTTGATTCTCCTGCTGTTCCGGAGGATGACAGGGACGCGTCTGCCGCTGCGGTAATGGCTTCCAGCTTTATTGATCTGAGCACTCTTACTCAGGATGCCGAACTGGCAGAAGATTGTCTTGCTATGGCTGAACGTCAACTTCGTACCTTGTCGTCTGATCACTATCTTGCAGGGGAAGGAGAATGTGCAGGCTTTATTCTGAAACACAGCACAGGAAACAAACCAGGTAATTCGGAGATAGACGTTCCTCTCAGTTATGCGGACTACTATTTCCTTGAAGCATTGGTCAAAATCAACAATCTTGAATAAGCATGAAAAGAATTCTTCTTATTGTTTTTGCTGCACTGATTCTCTGTTCACCTGCTTTCGGATTCGGTCATGAATGCCACGACATCATCACGGTTCTTGCAGAGAAACATCTGAAACCGTCTGCAAAGAAGAAGATCGAAAAATGTCTCGGAGGCCATTCAATCATGTACTATTCAACATGGATGGACGACTGGCGTCATACTCCGGAGTATAAATTCATTGACACATGGCATGCGTTTGCTGTGGATGAGGACCTGAACTATTTTCCACGTCCTCAGGGTGATGCCGTGCAGGCAATCAATAATGCGGTGGAGATACTGAAAGATCATAAAAACCAGACAGATTCTACCATAGCGGTCAATCTTAAATATATCATCCACTGTGTGGCGGACATGCACTGCCCGTCGCATATAGCATTCAAGGGCCGCAAGTACAACTACTGGGTAAAGTTCTGTGCAGGCACATACAAGCCCGCGGTGGATATAAAGATTCACAGTGTCTGGGACTATATGGCCTTTCTTTCGTGCAGGAAATGGTCTGCGACCGAGTATGCCGATGAACTTGACCTTCTGACAAGGGAGGAAATCAAGGGCGTGACAGCAGGTACGGTCGAGGATTGGGCCGCCGACAATGTGCAGCGCTGCATGGTTCAGTTTGAACTTTCAAAACCGGGGGACACTCTGGGGCAGGATTTTGTAAATGCGGCGATGCCACTTATCGAGACCCAGATGCAGTATGCCGGCTACCGGTTGGCAAAAGTGCTTAACAGTCTATTCTAAAACTCAATAACTAATGAAAAGTATCATTACACGCCTGCCCGGCATTTTCATTTCCTTTTTCCTTCTTCTCGCACCGATGCTCAGGGCCCAAAGTCTTGACACCGTCTATGGTGTTGTGAAGGACGAACAGGGACTTGGTTTACCGGGAGCGGCAGTTATGGAAAAGGGTACTTCCAACGGAACGATAACAGACATTGACGGCAATTTCACCATCGATGTGAGGAACGGTTCCGTGCTGGAGTTCTCTTCCATAGGTTTCAAGAATTACGAAATGGCGGTCACGGGGCCTCAGCATGTGGAGATTGTCATGCAGTCGGACGTGGAACTTCTTGAACAGGTGGTCGTCGTCGGCTACGGCGTGCAGAAGAAAATCAACCTGACCGGTTCCATCTCGACAGTAAATTTCGATGAGGAGATGTCAAGCCGTCCGGTGCCTAATGCTTCTGCCGCTCTCGCCGGAGTGTCGTCCGGAGTAGCGGTTGCTCAGTCTTCGGGTCAACCGGGCTCTGACGGGGCATCCATAAGAATCAGAGGAAACGGAACTCTCACAAGTGGAGCCAACGGACCTCTTGTGCTGGTGGACGGTATCGAATGGGACATGAACAATGTCAATACGGAAGACATTGCAAGCATCACGATTCTCAAGGATGCCGCCTCTGCTGCAATTTACGGTTCGCGTGCGGCAAACGGTGTCATTCTGGTGACGACAAAATCCGGCAAAGGCAAGACGAAGGTTAACTATTCGTTCATCGGCTCATTGCAGACGGCGCAGAACAATCTTTCTCTTGTCAGCGACTACGCCCGTCACATGAGTCTGATTAACGAGGGATGTGAGAATGTGGGTACCGGAATCGTGTTCGACCCGTCAACAATCCAGGCCTGGCAGGCTGCGGCACAGGCTCCGAATGAACTGAACGCCTACGGAGTTCCGAATTATATAGCCTATCCTAACACCGATTGGTTTGACGAGATTATCGGAAACGGTTTCCAGCACAAGCACAACCTTTCGGTGCAGGGCGGAAACGAAAAATCTAACTGGTTCGTTTCCATCGGTTATCAGGATACTGACGGTATCATGAACGAAAAAGGCATGGATTCGGGCATGGAGCAGATTCAGTTCCGCACGAATGTGGAATACAAGGTCGCAAAGTGGCTGGATATAGGAACCCGCATCAATGGAGTTTATCGTGAACTTGGTATGACTGACATAGCACGTGGTTTCGAGTATCTTCACCTTACCACACCCGGTCTTTATCCGGGCTCTGCGAACAAGTGGGGACAGCCTGCCGCCATCGAGGAGTCCACAACTGCGAACAATATCTTTGCGCAGATGAATACCCGTGACGGATATGACAAGTCAACAAGAATAAACCTTACCGCCTATGCCAAGATAAAGCCTTATGACGGGCTTTCAATAGAGATGAGTGCCAATTATGCTCCGGATTTCTTCGAGTATGCCTCCTGGAATCAGCCCAACGGCACATGGAACTATGTCCTCGACAAGCGGGTGAACAGCAGTTCATTGGAAAACGGGACCATAACAAACAAGTCAAGCAAGAATGAGCGTCTCAATTCGGAAATTCTTGTACGATACGGCAAGGAGTTCGGTGATGGACATGATGTCGGCGCTCTCGCCGGTTTCACGACTTCCAATTATCATGCGAAATCGTTTTCGGTCACAAGGAAGGGTATGACCGACTGGAGCCTCCACACCCTCAATTCGGCGACCTCTCTTTCCAGCAGTTCAAGTTCCGAGTATGAATGGGCGCTGATGTCGTTTTTCGGAAGACTTAACTATGCGTACAAGTCAAGGTACCTCTTCGAAGCCAATTTGAGATGTGACGGCTCGTCAAGATTCGCCCCGGAAAGCCGATGGGGATATTTCCCTTCTTTCTCTGCCGGATGGGTGATTTCGCGGGAGCGTTTCATGGAGGCCACATCGGCGTGGCTTTCTAATCTCAAGTTGAGAGCGTCGTGGGGCATGTTGGGAAACAATGCCTCAGGTAATTACGATTATCAGGCGACATACGATGTCAACAAGGCGGTTGTAGATGGAATACCGGTAACCGGCCTGGCCGTTACAAAACTCGGTAACGACACACTGAGGTGGGAGGCAACAAAGATCAGCAATCTCGGTATCGACTTCGGTTTCTTTGAAGACAGGCTTTCCGGAGAGTTCGAGGCTTATCACAAACTCACCTCAGGCATTCTCTATACCCCTTCAATACCAATCACTATGGGTAATGTGAAGGGTGCGACAAAGAATATAGCGGCTGTAAGGAATATGGGTATCGAACTTTCTCTCGGGTGGAGGGATACTGTGGGAGATTTCTTCTACTCGGTAAAGGGAAATTATGCCTACAATGCCAACAAGGTCATCAAGTACAAGGGTAAACTCAAAAGGTACTGGACTTACGATGAGAAGGGATTCCCGGATAAGTTCTACAATAACTACGGAGATGTGGCCCAGAGCGGTTTCGGCGGAGTGATACTCGAAGACAGAATGATGGGTGAGTACTACATGAGAAAGGTCTATCGCGGTGACGGAACATACAGGAACGGCGAACCGGGACTCGGGCAGGGACCTAAGGACGGCATGATCAGGACAGAGTCCGATATGGAGTGGGTAAGGGCCATGATTGCTCAGGGCTATTCGTTCAATGGAGTCACAAAGGTAGGCAAGAACGCTCTCTGGTATGGTGACCTTATATATGAGGATGCCAACGGTGACGGAAACTACGGCGATACCAATGACGCAAACCTCATGGGAACATCCTCCACCCCTCTTTATAATTTCGGTTTCGAGGTTTCCCTTAACTGGAAAGGTCTGGATTTCTTCATGCTCTGGGCCGGTTCGGCAGGTTTTGACCTTTATTGGAATCATGCCATCTACAATAGTTCACAGACATCCAATGGACGAGGTATCTCCCGGAGAGTGGCTGATGACCATTATTTCTTCGATCCGTCAAATAAGGAGGATCTGCGCACCAATATCAACGCTACATATCCTCGACTGAGGAACAGCAGTCAGGGTGATAATGGCCTTGAGAGCGATTTCTGGCTCTATAAGGGTGATTACCTTAAACTCAAGAACGCTCAGATCGGATATACCTTCCCTAAGAAATGGATGGAGAAAATCAGAATGGACAAGATCAGGGTATATCTCTCAGGAGAGAATCTGCTGACGATAACAAAATTCCCCGGTCTTGATCCTGAGATAGGTACATCGGTCGGCTATCCTCTTATCCGTCAGTATGCAGTAGGACTTCAGGTGTCTTTCTAAAACTATGAAAATGATGAAAAATATAATAACAGCATTATTCTGCTGCCTGTCTCTGGCTGCCTGCTCATTAGATAAGTATCCATACGACGAAGTCTCGTCGGGAGTGATGTGGACATCAGAAAGCCTTGCCGACAAGGGTATCGCGGGCATATACAGCGTGTTGTACAACAATGATCTTGAAAAGACGAAGCCTGCCGAAACTACCGGTCTCAATTGGAATGGCATAGAGGCTTTGGGCTTCAATACGGCGTATTATAACAGTGTCACCATACTTTCGTCAACCGCGCCGAGTGCAGGATTCAATTGGTTTACCCGTGAGTGGCAGTTCGGATATGAAGGCATCCACAGGTGTAACGACGCTCTTGCAAATCTCCAGAAGGCAGGGCTTTCAGACGAAAAGTACAACCGGTATATGTGTGAAGCGCGTTTCATGCGTGCCTTCTTCTATCATCGTCTGAACATGCTTTTCCGAGGTGTCCCTATATACAAGGCCCCGATTACAGCCGATGAGGCGACAAGGGAAGCCTCAACCGCGGAGCAGGTATGGGCTCTATGTATTGAGGATCTTACTCACAACATCGAGTGCGAGTATTGTCCGGATAACACACTGACCGCCAATTACGGACGCCCGTCAAAGGGTGCTGCCTATGCTTTGAGAGGTCAGATATATATGTGGCTGAAACAATGGGATCTTGCCATTGCGGATTTTGAGAAGGTGGCCGAGTGCGGTTACGGACTTTGGAATGGAGAGTGGGAAGACTTCTTCAAGTATGAAAACGAGAAGGACAAGGAAATGATATTTCCTCTTCAGTTTGATGAGACCAGCGGCTATTCGAGCAATATCCAGAATATCATAGGAGCACGGGATCACTATGACGCATGGTCGGAACTTATGCCCAATCCGGACTTCGTCGATTCTTACTACAATGCCGACGGAAGCGCATTTGACTGGAACGACCATCTTCCGGGCTGGAAGAACCTTACGGAAGTGCAGCGTGAGGTGTTCTTCCTGCGTGACGGGCTGAAGTCCAGTGATAAAGATGAATATAAGACCGCATATAGTGGCGCGGTCACACGCATCGGAGCCACCGTCATGGACACCTATTATCTTGACAACGGCAATGAAGAACGGCTTATGAAGGCTTATCAGTCGAGAGATCCGCGTCTTTTGAAGACTGTTATCACACCATATACTCCGATTGATTGCTACAGCCCTTATCATAACAGCGGCAACCCCATGTTGGGTAAGCAGTTGAGGTGGCCTTTCATTGAGAGAGGAACAGATGGTGACTGCGACGGAAAGGATATGTGGCATGACAAGAGAAATTCGTTCTATTACCTGTACAGGAAGTATAATGAAACCGAAAAGGGACGTTATATCGACCGCCGCAGGTGTCATTGTGATTTCCCTCTGATCAGATACACAGACGTTTATCTTTCTCTTGCTGAGGCTCTGAATGAGAAAGACCGTTTTGATGAGGCGCTTGCCATAGTCAATGAAATTCGGGCACGGGCGGGAATGATTGCACTGGAAAAGGGAGAAGGCAAAAATGCCGTGAACACAAGATGGGACCTTCGTAAGAAGATTCAGTATGAAAAGAGGGTGGAGTTCCCTCTTGAAGGCGTGAATTATTTTGATGAAATCCGATGGGGAACATACAAGGATACGAAATGCCAGGGAGGCACGAGCGGACTCAAGTCAATGTGGGGCAACTTTGTCGGTCACAGATGGCACTGGAAGGAATATATGACTATATGGCCGGTTCCGCTTGTTGAGACCCAGAGGAATCCTAATCTCACACCGACAGAAGGATGGACATATTAGAATATACATTATGACTAAACGAATATTATCAGCAATTTCAGTGCTTTCGGCGGGTGTTTTCGCTGTTTGCTGCACTGTTGATATCCCGGAAATCGAGAAGCCTGAGGTTCCTGCTCCTAAGTATGTGGAGGTGGGACCGGAGGAGAAGGATGATATTTCCAAGGATCCGGTCAGCACGTCTTTCGATTTCACGAAGATGGGAGGTCATCCTCGTCTTCTTCTTCGTGCGGATGACTTTGCCCGCATCAGTAAGGCAATAGGTTCCGATTATTATCTTTCGACAGTTCATGATATGATAATTACCCGTGCAGACTGGCACATGAATCAGGGACCTCTTATGTACAAGAAGATTGGCAAGCGGCTTCTGGATGTGTCAAGAACGGCTTTGGAGCGTATCCTCTATCTTTCTTATTCATATAAGATAACCGGAAAGTCCAGTTATCTTGCAAAGGCGGAGAACACCATCAACGAGGTGTGTTCTTATGACGACTGGAATCAGAAAGAGCATTATCTCGATGTGGGAGAAATGGCTCTTGGTGTTGCAATCGGTCTGGACTGGCTTTACGGTGACCTCAAGCCGGAGACCCGTCAGAGGGCAAGAAACGCCTTGAAGGCTTTTGCGTTTGACACGTACCTGACAGATGACGGCAAGACATTCCGCAACAATATGGCCAACTGGAACCAGGTTTGTTCTGGAGGACTCATAGCGGCCGCAATTGCCTGCTATGAAAAAGACAAATATGCGATGGCGGAGGTTATCGAGACGCTGGTCGAGAACAACAGGACCCACGGAATGACTATCTATGGCAATGACGGAAATTATCCGGAGGGTTATATGTACTGGGCTTACGGCACATCATATCAGGTCATAACGATGGCTGCGCTGGAGAATATATTCGGCCATGATGGCGGCCTGAAAGCATCTTCACGAGGTTTTGAAAAGACAGGACTGTGGGCAATCTTCATGGAGGGCCCGTCGGGTGAGTGTTTCAACTATTCAGACTCCAAGGCGCCGGTGTATCCGCGTATCCCTCTGTGGTATATGGCAAGATTTTACGATAATGCCAGCCTGCTTTACAGCGAACTTCCTAAAATAGCCGATGGGCGTTATGGAGAGTACTTCGATGAGCGCCGCTTCCTGCCGTTGGTGCAAGTGTTTGCAGATGCCGCATTGATGGCGGACAACATGACTCCGCCGGAGCAGAAGATCTGGTATGGTGGCGAGACAGCGGATGTCCACCCTACCGTAATGGTACATACTGATATTGCTGTCCCTCAAAGGGATTTCTACCTTGCAATCAAGGGAGGTCGTTCAAATACCACTCATGCTCACATGGATGGAGGAAGTTTCATCTTTGACGCGTATGGAACAAGATGGGCTATGGACCTTGGAAATCAGACATACAGCACCCTTGAAGCAGCCGGCATAGATCTCTGGAACTATAGTCAGAACTCGACAAGATGGGATGTGTTCAGACTCAACAACTATTGTCATAATGTCATTACTCTGAATGACAATATATTCCATTACAAGGCCGGAGCGATGTTGGACAAGAGTTATTATGACGGCAAGGAAAATCCGCTTGGCGGCCGCTTTACATGCTATGCCTTGAACAGAAACGGCACCGACTATGATGTCGATAAGCAGATCAGGACGGTGGAACTTGTTCCGGAAGGAGACGGTTATGACCTTGTCGTGACAGACCAGATGACCTCGCTTGCGGGAAAGACTCCTGATGTGAGATGGTCCATGACCACTCCGGCCCATGCGGAACTGATTTCGGATACCTGCATAAGCCTGTCGCAGAACGGCGTGACAATGTATCTCACTGCAACAGAGGAGTCCGGTGCCGCGTTGAAGTTCTTTGTCAGGGACGCTAATACAGAACAGACATGGGACGAATATAACGAAGGTGCGACCTTGGTAGGCTTCGAGGGAACTATGGAGGCGGAAACAACATGGAAACTGACAACAAGATTATCAATAATTAAACCGTGAATTTATGAAGAAGAATTCAGAAATCGCTTATCTCTCGCCAAAGTGCGAGCAGATGGAAATTCTGATCGAGCAGTGCTGTCTCAGCGGTTCGATCACTGATGATGGAGGTTCTGCGGGATCCTTCGATGAGAACCCATGGGGAAGTAACTGTTAACAGATGGACCGGTCATGAAAATTTCAGATCTGATTAAATTAATGTCAGCAGCAGCCATAATCACTGTTGCTTGCGAGAAACCCGACGGCGAAGGCGGCAATGTCTCGTCCTCGTCCGAACCTCCGACAGAATTTGCATCTGTGACCTTTGAAGGAGTTTTTGCAGACGGAACCATGCTGTGGAACGAAGAAGATGCTGTAAAAATCGTCTATTCCTACGATGGGAGTTCGGCCGGTGAGGCGACGGTTGGCGCAGAATCAGCCGGCTTTGCCAAATGGACATTCCAGATGGAGAATGTGGGGGTCGGAACTAATGTCAAGGCTGTTTATCCTGCAGGTGCGGAGTATCCTCAGACCATGACTCTCCCATCCGAGCAGTTTGAGGCGGAGGGAGTCCGTAAGTATTCCGTCTATGTCTCTGACAATGCAGTGACAAAGAAATCCGGTGCTGTCCCGTTTACGCTGAAATGTGCCAATGCCGTAGTGAAATTCAACTTCACCACAGAAGAGTATTCGGAATACAGCCTCGAGATGGTGGAAATTCTTGCAGACGGCCATGGTATTGCGGGAGACTGGAGAGTAGAGGAAAACGGTGAAATCAATATAGCCAAAAGAGCCCAGGACAGGATTTCGCTTACATTGGCCTCTCCTGCACCTCTTGCACAGGGAGCAAGTGCATCGCTCGCCATCCTCCCTGTTGACCTCTCAGGTGCAAATGTAACCGTCGCTGTGACTCTTGTTGACGCGGAAGGTACAAAGGTATTCCTTCCTTTGGCTCAGCAAGTTGGAAAACTTGCGGGAGGAGCCGTGACTGAGTTTGACATAGATGTCTCAAATGAGGCTGTTGTTGACTGGTATGTCATGGATGATCCGCGTGAAATGCACGGCTTCTATGCTTACGGGCCGGCAAATACTGTGATGGTAGCAAAGACAAAGGGCGCGGAAGGAACGGTTCCTTGCGTTATCGATGTCAGACCGAGAGGTGATTTCTCAAAGGTGCGCAAGCCTGTCTATTATGGGATTCTGACCAAGGCGGATATGAACAGGAAACTCCTCGAAATCGGGGGCAGCAATGCTTATAATGCCCGTCCTACATCAAGGGTGTCGGAGAACTGCACCATTACCGTGGATGTCGTAAATGGAAACAACTACACATCGACAGGAACATGGGGCACGGTGGGTATCTATGACAAGGACTACAATCTGTTATGGAGTTTCATGATTTTCTCCTACTTCCACGATGATGCCCCTGCCGATGTCGATTGCGGCGGCACTTACGGCAAGGTGATGGACCGTGCTCTCGGTCAGACTTTTTCCGGAAGGTGGCTTGCAGATGAGGCCAATAAGGCGGCTGTAGCCGATGGAGTATTCACTTCTGCCGCATATTTCCAGTGGGGAAGAAAGGATCCGTTCATGTTCAATGCGAAGGATCTTATTGCGGCTAAGTTTCCTTATACGACTACTACTGGCACGATGACCATCGCCGAGACAATATCCAACCCTTATAAGGTTGTCCTCAGCAGTGACAAGAAGGACTGGTGCGCCGAGACAGATGCTTCTCTCAAGTCTGATCTTTGGGGAGCCGTGTCAGGCAGAAAGACAGTCTTTGACCCATGTCCGGAGGGATACAAGGTCATGAGTGCCGCAATACTCCGCCAGATCGATAAAGACGGAAGCACGACCCCGGAAACCGGTCGAACAATAGATGAGACAGCAGAGGCCATCAAGTATTACTATGTGGACAATCCTCTGGCCGAAGGCGACTTGTGGCTTTATACCGGCATGATGTGGAACGAGAGCGTTTCGTCCGGAAACAACTGGGCCAATACAAGTTCACAGCAGAATGGTCAGCATGCCGGTTATGCTTATTGGGCAAATAACGAGGCGGCTACCGCTACCGAGGCGAGTTGGATCAGTTTCTCGTGGAACGGAAGATGGAGCAGCCGTCTGGCGTCCAAGAAGACCGGAAAGGCCCGTGGAGCCGCAGTAAGATGTATCAAGGAAGAACTTCCTGTTGAAGAAACGCCTGCCGAATAATGAAAAGATTGGTTTTAATATCGATATTTCTTCATCTTGTCGTAGTCGTTTCTGCCTATACCTTTGACTATGATGCAGTGCCGTCGCATCCTCGTCTTCTGATGAAGTCCGGGGAGGAAGCCGCGGTGCAGCGTCTGGTAGCAAAGGACAAGGATATGATGAGATTCCATCAGGATATCATCAGATATTCGGACGAGGTGTTGGACATGCCTGTGAGCCGGAGGATAAAGACCGGCAAGAGACTCCTTGATGTGTCAAGGACGGTGCTTGCCAGGGTTTTCCATCTATCTTATTCATACAGGATGACAGGAAATGAAGCGTATCTGCGCAGGGCAGAGCAGGAAATGCTTGCCGCATGTGAGTTCTCTGACTGGAATCCGTCTCATTTCCTTGATGTCGGAGAAATGTGTTTTGCTCTGGCTGTCGGTTATGACTGGCTTTATGACAATCTGTCGCCTGATACACGTGCAATAATCCGTAAGGCAATAGTAGAGAAGGGGTTTGCTCCTGCCCAGAACGGAAAGAAAGGTTTTTACCGTTCGACTACCAACTGGAACCAGGTGTGCAACGGAGGTCTTGTATGTGCGGCCCTTGCAATCTTTGAAGATGAGCGGGACGAATGTATCAGGATTATAGAGAACGCCGTGAAATCGGTTCCGAGGTCGCTGGCCGGATATGCTCCTGACGGAGGGTATGCGGAAGGCTATCAGTACTGGGGCTACGGCACCACATATTCAGTCCTTCTTAACGATGCTCTGGATTATAGTTTCGGCCACTGTGCAGGCCTGGACAAGGCTCCCGGATTCATGGAGTCGGCCCGTTTCCTTCAGTTCCTGAATGGTCCCGGTAACGAGTGCTTCAACTATTCGGACGCGGCGCCGACATCGTATGGAAACATAATGATGTTCTGGTTTGCGGCAAAATTGCAGGATCCGTCTCTGCTCTATATAGAGAAGGAGTATCTTCGTGATCCTGACCTTAAGTTCGGAAAGTATATGGAGGAGCGTTTTCTCCCATGTCTTCCTATCTTTGCATCAAGAATGAATATCCGCAAGGCCTGTAAGCCTAAGGTGAACACGTGGGTAAGTTCGGGCATCAATCCGGTGTTCATATACCGTGAAGACTGGGCGTCGGAAAAGAGTGCATACCTTGGTGTAAAGGCGGGAACAGCGGGATATTCTCATGCTCACATGGACGCAGGTTCATTCGTATATGAGAATGAAGGCGTAAGATGGGCGATGGACCTTGGAATGCAGGATTACTATAGCCTGGAGAGCAAGGGCGTTGACCTTTGGAACATGAAACAGGATTCTCAGAGATGGGAGGTGTTCAGGCTCAGCAGCGATGCCCACAACACCCTGACTCTTGGCGGAGCCAACCATATAATCTCCGGCAAGGCAGAATTTACACAGGTCTATGACACAAAGACTGCCAGAGGTGTTGAAGTGGACCTTACTTCCACGCTTGGCCCGAAAGTGTCAAAGGCATCCCGCAGGATTGTTCTTGACAGGTCGCAGAATCTGTCTGTGACAGACTATGTCGAAAATGGTGACGGCGAGGTTGTGTTGAGGTGGACTATGTGTACCCCGGCAGAGGCGGAGATTGTCGGCGGTGGCGTATTCGTGCTTTCTAAGGACGGAAAGAAACTGAAAGTCACCGTAGGCGCGGACGCGGAACTGTTCATCAAGAACAACAATCCGCCTCATGAGTATGACCTCCCGAACGACGGCACATGCCGTATCGGATATGAAATGAAACTGGCACCCGGAGCCAAAGTACAAATACCGGTAACCCTTACAATATTATAATGACTAAGATTATGAAACTGATTGAAACAATGAAGATACTGGCTCTCTCAGCAGCGGTGGTCGCTGCATGCCAGAAGCCTGAGATGGAAGACAAATCTTCCCTTAACAGCAATACTGATCCGGAGGCGCAGTATGCGACTGTGACTTTCGCCGCCACAGCGCCGGGAACAAAGGTCTCGATAGGCGATAAGGAGAACGGAAAATATCCGGGTCTCTGGGAAGCGGGTGATGCCGTGAAGGTCGTATATTCTGACGGTTCAGAAGCCGGCAGTGCGACAGTCGAGGCCGGGGAGGCAGGCAATAATATCTGGGGCTTTACCCTTGAAAATGTTCAGGTGGGAGTTCAGGCACGCGTAGTATATCCTGCAACGGCAGGTTTCGGTACTGCTGTTACTCTTCCTTCCGCCCAGACACAGACAGCGGGCGGAAGCAGCATAGGAAAGTATTCTTATGCACTTTCAGAGGAGATAACCACAACCGCGGACGAGCCGGTAAAGTTCACCCTCAACTATTTCAACTCAATCATCAAGATTAACCTCAAGTCAACACAGTATGCTGCGTATGACCTTAAGAGTGTAGGTTTCTTCTCAAGGGGAGCGGCACTTGCAGGTGAGTTTACTGTAGCAGACGGCGCTTTGGTTGCAGGCGAGACCACACAGGACAGGGTCATCGTCACTCTTTCAGAGCCTGCTTCACTTGAAAGCGAGCAGACCGTCTGGATGACTGCATTCCCTGCAGACCTTACAGACAAGGAAGTCTATGTGGTTGCTACCTTGGAGAAGGACGATAAGGAACTCGTTGTTCCGGTAGAATTTGCCGGTGCGCCGCTCCTTGCAAACAAAGTCAATTCTCTAGATGTCGAACTCTCGTCTGAAAAGGCAGTGCAATGGTATGTGGGAGATGATCCGCGAAATATGCTCGGATATTATGCTTATGGTGCGGCGAATACGGTGACAGTGTCGAAGACTTTGGGTGCAGAAGACTATACAACGACGTTTGAAGTCAAGGCAAGAGGTGACTTTTATCAGGTGAGCGAGCCGGTAAAGTGGGATATACTTACAAAGTCAGAACGAAACAGCGGTCTAATCAAGTGCGGTAGTTCTGCGGTATATTCAGAAACACCTCGTGGAACAGTGAGTGAAACATATACTGTCAATCCGAAAATCGTCAGCGGAAATTATTATGACAGCACAGGAAACTGGGGTGTCGTGGCCATCTATGACAAGGATAACAATCTCATCTGGAGTTTCATGATTTTCTCTTACTATAACGATGACCCTATTGAGGATGTCGATTGTGGAACTTATGGAAAGTTCATGGACCGTGCTCTTGGCCAGAAACTCTCGGCGTCAGCATTGGCAAAGACAGATGTAAATTACAGCATGTCATATAATTCAGGAGAAATCAAGCCTCATTTTACTCAGGTGGCATATTTCCAGTGGGGACGCAAGGATCCGTTCATGATGGACGGTAAAAGTGTTCGGGATGCAGGATTCCCATACCAGCCGGTCACTTCCAGAATGTCTGTGGAAGAGTCTGTCGCTGCTCCGTACAAGATTGTTACAGTCAGCGATAATGATTGGTGTACTGTGTCGAACGAAGATTTCTGGGGAGGAGTGAGCAATACAAAGACCGCTTTCGACCCGTGCCCTGCGGGTTATCGAGTTCCAAAGCCTGACCTTCTCAGGCAGATAGACAACTACAACGGTAATCCAAATCCGCGAACACTGGATTTGTCCCATGATGTGATCCCGTTGAACTATGTCAATAATCCTAAGGCGTCCGGAGACAAATGGATATTTACCGGTTTTCTGTACTGTCAGAATGAAAACAACACATGGGTGAATATCACCAGCAAGGGAACCTCATCAATAACTGTTGATAATGTCGTACAGAACGGTCAGCAGCCAGGCTATCTCTATTGGGCAAACACGCAGAGCAATGCAACCAAGGGTAATGGCCTTTATTATACGTATAACTCAGGATGGACCAGCCTGTTTGGCGGAAAGAATGTATTCAAGACACGAGGAGCGGCAGTAAGATGCGTTAAGGAATAATGAAAAGGCTTCTGCTCATATTCTTAGTCATCTTTCAGAGTTTATCTCTCCTGGCGTCGGACAATTACAGAGTCTATGACGTCAGGAGCGGACTCTCTGAAAACAGTATCCTTGACATGTTTCAGGACGTTCACGGCTATATGTGGCTTGCTACAAAGGACGGACTGAACAGGTTCAACGGATATACTTTCGATGTGTTCAGGAAGAATATAGATGGCGTAAACCTGAAGATTGACGCTGTGCTTCCGCACAAGGACGGATACAGGATATGGGTGGGAAGCGATTATAAACTCCTTCTTTTCGACCCCCGAGACGAATCTTTTGCAGTCATTCCGGTTTTAGATGACATAACAGGTGTCCAGAGCATAAGTTATGACGGGACGGATCTGTGGGTGGCATCAGAGAGCGGGCTCTGGAAATGGGACGGGGTCGGAGAACCCAAGAAATATGAGTTCCCGCAGTCACAGGATGGATATTTTGCCAGAGTTGTCATGAGGGATTCGTCCGGAAATCTGTGGGTCAGCATCGGTTCAGACATATATCGGTATATAAAGGAGTCGGACCTGTTCATCCGTCACACCATTCCTGTAATGAACGAGATCACGGCAGTGTCGGAGTTTGAAGGAGACGTGCTGCTTGTCGGCACTGACGGCGGAGATATGTTTATGTTCAGTCTCTCAGGAGGTCGTCAGTTCATACGGATTGCATCGATAGACAGCCGAATACATGATTTCTACAAGGAGAAAAGCGGCAGCAGGAACATTCTTGTCGGCAGTGATGCCGGACTGTATGTGTATGACGATGTGCGGCGCACCCTGACGCGCAGTGACGATGCTCTTGATAACGAAAGTATTTATCGGTTTTATATTGATCGGGAAGGTGCGCTCTGGATAGGGACTTATTTCAGCGGAGTCTTTTATCGTCAGCCGAAACACAAGGATATCGCCTGGTATTATGACGACGGGACTGCCGGCTCCCTCAAAGGCAATGCAGTAAGCGATATATGTGAAGGTCCGGATGGTAATCTGTGGGTGGCTACCGAGACCGGCGGACTCAACCTGCTGGATGTCAAGACTCATGAGGTAAGAGACTATACTTCTTTGAGTTTCAGTAATATACATGCTCTCTGCATGGACGGGGACTTTCTTTATATCGGTACGTTCTCGAAAGGAATGGATGTCCTGGACGTCAACACAGGCAGGGTCACCAGAAACATGAGCGACCCTCTTCGGCCGGGCAGCATCGTAAACGATTATGTTTATTCGATTTTCAAGGCATCGGACGGGACAGTCTATGTCGGCACCATGAAAGGAGTATGCACATATAGCCGGGAGAGCTGCCGTTTCACTGAAATAAAGGAACTGGAGTCCTGCTTTATCTGTGATATTGCAGAAGACAGGCAGGGAAATATATGGTGTGCGGAGAAGAACGACGGAGTATATTGTCTTTCCTCAGAAACAGGTGAGTGGCGGTCTTGGACCTATCCTTCTGTGCCTTCAAACAGGGTATGCGGCATATTCATAGACCGTGACTCGGATGTCTGGCTATGCACCAACGGTGCCGGAGTATGTCGTTATGACAAGGAAACTGACAGTTTCGTGTCCTTGTCCGCCGACAGCGAAATCCCTGGAGTATGCTACCAGATGCTTCAGGATGATGCCGGATTTTACTGGGTTTCATCAAATTCGGGCCTTTTCCGTTTCGGTCCGAATGCTGACAAGATAAAGTTCTATACTGTTGAGGACGGACTGCAGAGCAATCAGTTCAATTACAATTCCGCATTGAAGACCTCTGACGGCAGGATTTGGTTCGGCGGAGTTAACGGTCTTAATTCTTTCGACCCGTTGAATATCCTGGAGAATACCGTGAGGCCTCAGGTGCGTATAGCGTCGGTCACGACGGCGTCAAAGGATGCATTCGGAAAGTCCGAAAAACTTATGGTGCAGGACTCGCAGGTAAGGATACCACATGATGTCACCTCCTTTGAAATCACATTCGATGTATTGAGCCATATAGCCCCGGAAAAGAACCGTGTGGCTTATGTGATAGATGAGATTAGCGATACATGGGATTATTCCAGGGCCAGGACAATATCGCTTGTCAAGCCATCGTCAGGAACATATACTTTGAGGGTCAAGGCCTGCAACAATGACGGTTACTGGAGCGAGGAAGCCCTCTTGAAGATACTTGTTCAGCCTCATCCTCTCGAAAGCCTTCCTGCCAGGATAATATATGTGGTTCTGTTCATCTGTTTTGCACTGCTTGTATATAAACTGCTTGACAGGAATCTTAAGCGGAGGAAGGAGGAGGAATTGCGCATTATCGAACTCAACAACGAGAGAGAAAGCGTGCAGAGCAAGATGACATTCTTTACAAATGTTGCCCATGAGATCAGGACTCCAGTCACATTGATAAGTTCTCCGCTCGACAGGATCATAGAGACAGGAGAGTGGAATGAGGAGGTCGAGTCCAATCTTCATCTGATGAAGAAGAACTCCGACAGGCTTCTGACCCTTGTAAGGCAGTTGCTGGATTTCAGGAAGATAGAGAAGGACAGTTTCAAACTGACCCTCAGCACGACGGATGTGAACATCATTGTGTCCGAGACAGTGGAGCGTTTCAGACTTATGCGTCCGGATGTGGATATCGCGGTAACTCTTTCCGGAGAGAATGCCATTCTGAGTGCGGACTCGGAGGCGCTTGTCAAGGTTATAAGCAATCTGCTCGCCAATGCGGTCAAATATACTGTGGACAGCATCGAAGTCCGGGTGTCGCCTATGGAGGGCAACGCCGTAAGAATATCTGTCACAGACAACGGACCGGGCATCCCTCCGGAGCAGCATGCCAAGATATTCGATATGTTCTATCAGGTCAATCCGGGAAAGGCCAACGGTTTTGGAGTGGGGCTCAGTCTTGTGAAACATCTGGTGGAGTTGCACGGTGGCAGGATATATGTCAACGGAGAGTATCATGAAGGATGCCAGATGGTGGTGGAACTGCCGTACAACGTTTCTTCGGAACAGACGGCACGAGCGACCGACTCCGAGCCTTCCGACATCTGTGTACTTGTTGTTGAAGATACTAAGGATATGCAGGACTTCATAGCGGGCAATATAGGAAAGGAGTATTCGGTGCTGCGAGCAGACAATGGCGCAGAGGCACTGAAAGTCCTTGATGAATATGCGGTGGACATTATCATCAGTGACCTTTACATGCCGGAAATGGGAGGATTCGATCTTTTGACGACGGTCCGCTCCAACCAGCAGATAAGCCATATTCCGTTCATACTTCTGACAGCACAGGATTCTATGGCGACCAAGATCATGAGTCTTGAATATGGCGCTGATGCCTACATCGAGAAACCGTTTTCTCTTGAGCATCTCAGGGCTACCGTCAATAATCTCATGTCACGCCGTGACCGCATTCATAAATCTTTCCAGACATCACTTGAAATAAGCATGGATAACGAAAAGATGACAGGTCCGGACAGCGAATGGCTGTCAAAGGTTAACGGACTGATTCTTAAAAACATATCAAACGATACATATAATATTGATGAACTTGCAGGCGACATGTCCGTGAGCAGGACGGTGCTGCAACGTAAACTCAAGGGACTTACGGGCAGTACTCCTAACGACTATATCCGCCTTATCCGTCTCAAGAAGGCTGCCGAACTGCTTTCCCAGGACGGCTATCGTGTCAACGAGGTCTGCTATCTGGTGGGATTCAACAGCCCGTCTTATTTCACCAAGTGTTTCGTGAAGCAGTTCGGCATCAAACCTAAGAACTTTCAGACCTCTTCCAAGAGTAAGTCCAACAGGTAGCCCCTCCGTCCGTATTTTGCCCAGTTTTGCGGACGCACTGAACTAAAATGCCTTCTCCATCCGTAAATCAGCCGTTTTTACGGACGCGCCGACAATTTTGATGCTCTCCGTCCGTAAAAATGGCCTTTTTGCGGACGGAGTGCATCGTTGCGATTTGTATTTCCCCGAAATTTGCTAAATTTGTCCGGTTTTAGATGTCTTGACTTGCTTTGCCCGCCCGACATGACAGCATCGCTTGATGTGACCGAAAGGCTTGACACGGCAGCGCAGTTCGATGTGACTGGGCGCCTCGTCATGACAGAAACATATACAAGGAAGGATTAACAAACATATTATAAGATTATGCAACAGTTTATTGACTCTTACGATTTCGCCGGCAAGAAGGCAATCGTGCGCGTGGACTTCAACGTTCCGCTCAATGAGAAGATGGAGATTACAGATGACACACGTATCCGTGCAGCCATCCCTACACTCAAGAAGGTGCTTGAGAAGGGCGGTGCCGTGATCGTAATGTCACACCTCGGCCGTCCGAAGGGCGTAACTGAGAAATTTTCTCTCAAACATATCCTCGGTCGCGTAGAGGAACTCCTCGGCGCACCTGTCAAGTTCGCTGATGACTGCCAGAATGCAGACGCTCAGGTCGCTGCCCTCAAGATGGGAGAGTGCCTCGTTCTTGAGAACCTCCGTTTCTATGCTGAGGAGGAAGGCAAGCCAAGAGGCGAGTTCGCTACTGAAGATGAGAAGAAGGCTGCCAAGGCGGTTGTCAAGGAAAATCAGAAGGCTTTCGTGAAGAAACTCGCTTCTTACGCTGACTGCTACATCAACGACGCATTCGGTACTGCACACCGCGCTCACGCTTCGACAGCACTTATCGCTGACTACTTCCCTAATGACAAGATGTTCGGTTATGTGATGGAAGGCGAAATCAAGGCTATCGACCACGTTCTCAAGACTCCTGAGCACCCTGTGACTGCTATCGTGGGCGGTGCAAAGGTATCTTCAAAGATCACTATCATCGAGAAACTTTTCGACGCTGTTGACAACATGATCATCGGCGGTGGTATGGTATATACATTCAGAAAGGCTCAGGGAGGCAAGATCGGACGCTCACTTTGCGAG
This sequence comes from Bacteroidales bacterium, assembly GCA_015060455.1. Lineage (GTDB taxonomy): Bacteria > Bacteroidota > Bacteroidia > Bacteroidales > UBA932 > Cryptobacteroides. The sequence continues at coordinate 17,965 of SUYM01000007.1, read as the reverse complement.
GACGACCAGATGCAACTTGCACTTGACACTCTCAAGAAGGCAGAGGAGAAAGGCGTGAAGATCTATCTCTCGAAGGAGGTTGTAGTCGCTGATGACTTCTCTAACGACGCCAACACAAAGATCTGTCTCAACACAGAGATTCCTGACGGTTGGGAGGGTATGGACGCTGCTCCAAGCACACTCGCAATGTGGGAGGAAGTTCTCATGAACTCAAAGACCATCCTCTGGAACGGTCCTGTGGGCGTGTTTGAGATTCCTGCATTTGCAAAGGGAACAAACCGCATCGCCGAGATCCTTGCAAAGGCAACAGAGAACGGCGCATTCACCCTCGTTGGTGGCGGTGATTCAGTTGCAGCGGTGACTCAGATGGGCTTTGCAAACAAGGTAAGTTACGTATCTACCGGTGGCGGTGCAATGCTTGAGTACCTCGAAGGTAAGGAACTTCCAGGTATCGCAGCCATCCGCAAGTAATTGCATCACGAGCAATATCACACTGAAAATGCTCGTGATACCCACAAAAAAGGAGGTATCACGAGCATTTTACATATCATTTTGCACTCGATGCCAAATCATGATAACTTATGATAGAAACATTATTCATCAACTGGAACGTAAATCCTGAGATATTCTCGGTGGGGCCGCTTGCAATCAGGTGGTATTCGGTGCTTTTCATTTCGGGATTCATCCTCGGATGGTTCATTTTCAAATGGTTCTTCCAGAGGGAGGGGGTGTCGGTGAAACTGCTTGACCCGCTGCTTTATACCCTTCTTATCGGAACGATTGTGGGAGCGCGCCTGGGGCACTGCCTGTTCTATCAGCCGGATTATTATCTCGGAAGCTGGCAAGGTTTCTGGGAAATATTCATGCCATGGAAGGGAGGTCTTGCAAGTCATGGCGGCACAATAGCATTGATTATAGCAATGCTTTGGTTTGCAAGGCATTATGGACGCAAGAACAACTTTGATTTTCTTTGGATCCTGGATCATCTTGCGATTGCAGTATGCTTTGCCGCGACCTTCATACGCCTTGGCAACCTCTTCAATTCCGAGATATACGGTGATGTGACCGAACTCCCATGGGGATTCGTCTTTGAACTTCGCAACGAGACTGAGCCCAAGCATCCTACCCAACTGTATGAGGCCCTCAGTTATCTGATTCTGGGAGTCACCCTTATTCTCCTTTATAAGTACAGGTTGAACAAGATGTACAGAGGCACGTTCCTCGGACTCTTCTTCATCGGTTGCTTCGGAAGCCGCTTCCTGATAGAGTTCATCAAGGAACCGCAGGTGGCTTTTGAAAATGGCATGATGCTCAATATGGGCCAACTGCTCAGCATTCCGTTTGTCCTTCTGGGCATAGGGCTTCTGGTGTATGCCTTCGTCAGGAAACAGCCTGCCGCCATCGTGCATCCTAAGAAGGAGAAGCCGAAACCTTCTACTTATGCAAAGAGTCTTGCTTAGAAATCTGCTCTCCCGGCCGTAAGGTCAGGAGAGTTTTTCTTAGTGTCTGGCGGTAGCGCATCGGCGACACTCCGGTGTGCTTCTTGAAGAATTTTCCGAACGAAGACTGGTCGGCAAAGGACATCCTGGCGGAAATCTGCTGGATGGTCAGTTCGGGGTCACGGAGCAGCCTTGACGCAGCCTCTGTGCGCATGACGGCTATGATGCGCCCGGCCGTGACACGGGTCTTCTCCTTGATGATGAGTGAAAGATATTGCTTGGAGACACATAACTGCCCGGCATAGAAATCAAGTGACGGCTCAGTCATTATATGCTTGCTCACAAGTTCTGCAAAACCTTTCAGTATGCTCTCGGACCTCTTCATGTCAGTGTGATGTGTCGGAGTGCCCTCGCCATACTTGCTCCACAGCATATTGGCCATATCAGTCAGCATGATATAGAAATAGGCATAGTTGATCTCCTCGGCGAACCTGTGGTTCCTGTCAGACAGGGATTCGATCAGATTGCTGATATCCTTCTGCAATATCCTTACGTCCTTCTCGTCTGTGATTTCCCCTCCGAGGCTGTGGCTTATGGAAAATCTGAAATCGGGAGGGAAGGGGTTTCGGTTTCTGAAAATATCCGCCACGACACTGTTGTCTGTTGCTGTTACCATGGCGTGGAAATCGTCCGTATATGAAATCTCATACACGTCCGCCCATGTCGGGAGATTTATGTAGGAATGTCTGCCGAAATGGTGTGGCTCTCCATTGATTATCAGGTCGATGGAACCGTCTATCACTATGATGACAAGATGGTATTTGGGACGTCTCGGTTTGGAATATCTTATGTGGTCTCCTCCCTTGATTTCGCAGGCGAATATATATTCGTCGATGTATCCGACCTTCTTGACGGTGTCCTTGCCGAAAATCACCGCCGGTTTCAATGTCTTGACCCTTTTTTCCGCCATGTGTCGAGTTTTTAGCCTACAAATGTAAGCATTTTATCATATTGGACCAAATGTGTGTGCTTTTGGACTAATCCGGCTGCGCCCTCAGCATGAAATTTGTAGTAACTTTGCGGCTCGAAAAAATCGTACAATAATATTTATATTTAATGAAAAAAATCAGACTGACAACAGCAATCCTTGCAGGACTTCTTGTCTGCCCGTTTATTGCAACGGCGCAGTTCAAGAACAAGAAGACCGAGCAGGATGTCCCCAAGACCGAAACTGACCTTCTGCTCGAACAGGCTCAGACAGCAGAAAATCCGGTGGTCATAACATTGGAGCAGGCGCTTCAGATCGCATTAAGCGAAAATGTGGCGGTCAAGGTCGCAGACCTCGAAATCAAAAGGACAGAATATGCCAAGAAGGGTGCGTATGCGGCTCTTTACCCGCAGATCGATCTGTCGGCATCGTATCAGAGGACTATCAAGAAACAGAAGATGTATATGAACATGGGCGGTTCTCCGATGGAGATCGAAGTCGGTATGTTCAACACCCTCAATGCCGGAGCAACAGCAGCCATGCCTTTGGTCAATGCACAACTCTGGAAGAGTCTGAAACTCTCGGCAATCGACGTGGAACTCGCCATCGAGAAGGCCCGCTCGTCAAGACTGGACATGGTGACTCAGGTCAAGAACGCATATTTCTCGATTCTTTTCGCAAAGGAAGCCCTGAACGTCTATGAGCAGGTATATGACAATGCGATGAAGAATCTTGAAGAGACTCAGAAGAAGTATGATTCCCAGAAGGTGTCGGAGTTTGAACTGATCCGCGCAAAGACCACTGTGGCGAACTCGATTCCGAATGTATATAATGCAGAAAGTTCTGTCGAACTCGCATTGTGGCAACTCAAGGCCGTTCTCGGAGTGGATCTGGACATGAATCTTGACATTGCAGGAAATCTTGATGACTATTCTCAGCAGATGCTCTATGACATCCACCAGCATGACACGGTCAGTCTTGACAGGAATACTACCATGAGACAACTCGCCTATCAGGTGGAGCAACTTGCAGAGAACATCAAGTTGCAGAAATATGCCTGCATTCCTTCGCTCGCGGCATCATTCAACTTCTCATATATCTCAATGGCCAACGACGTGTCATTCAAGGAATTCCCGTGGAGCCCATATTCTACCGTCGGCCTTAGCCTGAGCATTCCGATCTTCTCGGGTCTCAAACGCCATCAGGCCATCCGTCAGGCAAAGAACCAGTATCAGCAGGTACAACTCCAGGTGGATAACACAGAGCGTCAACTGAAAATTGCAATCCGTCAGAATCTCAATACGATGGAGACCAACATGAAGAGTTATTATGCTGCCCAGGAGGCGGTGACTTCTGCCAAGAAGGCGTATGACATCGCCGAGGCTGCATACAAGGTGGGACGCAGCACTCTCATAGAACTCAATGACGCCCAACTGGCTCTCACACAGTCCCAACTGGCCCAGTCACAGGCTATATATAATTTCGTGACGGCAAAGTCTCAACTTGAGCAGACCCTTGGTATTGAAGCAAATTAAGAATAATCCAAAAAAGAGATATGAAAACTATTTTCAGAACAATGTTAATTGCTGCCGCTGCAATCGTGACTGCAGGCTGCGGCAACAGCGGAAACAAGCAGACTGAGCAGCAGGCTTCAGCAGAGGTTCAGGACCCTTCTGTTGCAGTTCAGAAGGTCTTCGTTCAGGATGTTCCTCAGGACGCGACCTACACTTCTACGGTACAGGCATACGTGAAGAACAATATCGTCCCTCAGACTGCCGGCCGTATCACAAAGATCAATGTTGAGGTGGGTGACAATGTGAAGAAGGGCCAGGTGCTTGCAGAGATCGACAAGGTTCAACTCCAGCAGGCTCAACTCCAACTTCACAATGCTGAGGTGGAACTCGGCAGACTTAAAGCCCTTTATGAGGCAGGCGGACTTTCAAAGTCAGACCTTGATGCTGTCGAACTTCAGTACAACGTTGCCAAGACACAGGTGGACAACCTTATTGAAAATACGACCCTCCTTTCTCCTATCGACGGTGTGATCACAGCCCGTAACTACGATGCGGGAGATATGTATTCAATGTCTGCCCCTATCTTCACGGTCGAGCAGATCAAACCGGTGAAACTCCTGGTGGCCGTTTCAGAATCGCAGTACTCCAAGGTCGGCAAGGGAAACCGCGTCACAATCAAGGCTGATGCCCTTCCGGAACTTACATTTGACGGAAAGATAGAAAGAATCTATCCTACAATAGACCCTGCAACCCGCACATTCACGATGGAGGTGGTGGTGCCGAACAATTACAGCTCTCTCCGTCCGGGAATGTTTGCAAGGGTTACGGTCGATTTCGGAAAGAACAGAAATGTCGTCATTCCGGATATCGCTGTCGTGAAGCAGCAGGGCTCGGGCGAAAGATTTGTCTATGTGCTTAACGAAGACGGTACGGTTTCTTATCAGAAGATAGAACTTGGCCGTCGTATGGGCTCCGAGTATGAGGTGCTTTCAGGCCTTAAAGACGGCGATGTGGTTGTCACAGGCGGTCAGATCCGCCTCAAGGATGGTATAAAGGTGTCAGTAAACGAATAATCAGGATATGAGCATATACAGAAAAGCGGTCAATAACCCGGTGACCACGGCGTTGATCTTCATCGCCTTGGCCATATTCGGTGTGTTCTCGCTGATAAACATATCTCTCGACCGTTTCCCTAAGTTCGATGCTAACGTGATCATGGTCATGTCGTCGTATCCGGGAGCGAGTGCGGAGGATATAGAGACGAATCTCACAAAGGTGCTTGAGAACTCTCTCAACGGTGTCAGCGACCTGAAGAACATTTCTTCTACTTCAAAAGAAAACATATCTCTCATTACTCTTGAATTTGTCGAGGGTGTGGATATCGATGTGGCGACCAACGACGTGCGTGACAAACTTGATATGGTCAACTCCGTCCTTCCGGATGGAGCGTCGCTTCCGCTGATCTTCAAGTTCAGCGCGGATGATATGCCTATCATGATCATGGCAGCCACAGCAAAGGAAAGTCTTCCTGCATTGGAGAAGATTCTCGACGACAAAGTGGCTACGCCTCTGGCGCGTGTTTCCGGCGTGGGAACCGTATCGGTAGCAGGAGCCCCGCAGCGTGAGATTCAGGTCTATTGTGATCCTAACAAGCTTGAAGCATATGGACTTACGGTGTCAGGCATTTCCAGCATCATTGCTGCAGAAAACAGGAACGTCCCATCTGGTACTATCGACATAGGATCAAATGCGTATTCTCTCCGTGTGGAGAAGGAGTTTACCAATGCAGACCAGATGCTTGACATCGTGGTTGGTCATGTCAACGGCAGGACCATATATCTCCGTGATGTGGCGAGAGTGGTGGACGGAATCGAAGAGAGGTATCAGGAAGCATACGTAAACGGAACGCAGGGTGCTCAGATCGTGATCCAGAAGCAGGCGGATGCCAATGCCGTGAATGTGATCCGAGGTATCCAGAAGGAGATGAAGAAGATAGAGAAGACCCTCCCGTCCGACATACATATCACGACGGTGATGGACAGTTCCGAGAACATCCTCAACACTTTGGACTCGCTCAAGGAGACCATTCTGGTGACATTCCTCATCGTGATGCTCGTGGTTTACCTCTTCCTCGGAAGATGGAGATCCACTTTCATCATCGTACTTGCCATCCCTGTTTCGCTCCTTGCATCCCTGATGTATCTGTGGGCTACAGGAAATACCTTGAACATCGTTTCCATGTCGGCTCTGTCCATTGCAATCGGTATGGTGGTCGACGATGCCATTGTGGTTCTGGAGAATATCTCCACCCATCTTGAAAGAGGCGCAAAGCCAAAAGAAGCGGCTGTACACGCTACTCAGGAAGTGGGTATATCCGTCATCGCTTCAACCTTGACCATGCTTGCCGTATTCATGCCTCTGACAATGATCAAGGGTATGGCCGGAATCATGTTCAAGCAGCTCGGATGGATCACCAGCATCATCATGATCGTATCTACGATCGGAGCGCTTACCCTCATACCTATGCTCTGTTCGCAGTTCCTGCGTTTCAAGCCAAAGACAGGAAAGGTTCATGACCTGATTTTCGGAAACTTCAGCCGATTCATTGACTGGATATCGAGAGGATACAGTCACCTTATCGGGTGGTGTATAAGCCACAGGACCATAGTTACCCTCGTTTCCATCGGTGTTTTCGTCCTGACTGTGGGTCTCCTTGGTCCAAAGATCAAGACTGAGTTCTTCCCGACCTCAGACCAGGGCCGAATAACCCTTCAGCTTGAACTTCCGGCAGGAACAGGTCAGGACATAACGAGAAATCTGGGCTTTGAACTGTATGACAAATTCGTCGCGCAGATTCCTGAGATAGAGAACTGCTCGTTCTCTTTGGGTCAGGCCGATTCTGACAACGCGTTTGCATCCATGCAGAACAACGGTACCCATATCCTTTCATACAACATCAATATAGGAAGTATGGAGGATCGTGAAAGGTCACAGTCCGAAATTGCCGACATCATCCGTAACATTCTTGCCGATTATCCTGAGTTCAAGAAGATCAAGGTTACCGAAGGCGGTGGCGGAATGGGTGGCGCTTCGACGGTGGATGTCGAGATTTATGGTTATGACTTCGAGACCACGGACCTCGTGGCAAAGCAGATCCAGGAGAAACTGCTCGCCTCAGGAACATGTGCCGAGGTGCTTCTCAGCCGTGATGAATATACTCCTGAGTATCAGGTGGATTTCGACAGGGAGAAACTTGCCATCAATGGTCTGAACACAACCACTGCTGCATCATATTTCAGTGCTGCAATGAATGGAGCCACTCAGTCCTTCTATCGTGAGGATGGTGACGAGTACGATATCCGTGTGCGTTATGCTCCGGAGTTCAGAACCAGCATCGAGGATATTGAAAACATCGTCATCTACAACAATCAGGGCAAGGGTGTCAGGATCAAGGAACTCGGAAAGGTTGTCGAGACTCTGACTCCTCCGTCCATCAAGAGAAAGAACCGTGAGCGTGTGATTACAGTTTCCGCTGTTGTGGGTACCGGAGTGGCACTTTCTGATGTGGCGGCAGCTGCAGACAAGGCGATAGCCGAAACGGAAATCCCGTCTGAGCTCGCCGTGAAGGTCGGTGGTTCGTTCGAGGACCAGCAGGAGACGTTCGGCGACCTGATAATGCTCCTTGTGATGATCATCATTCTTGTGTATATCGTGATGGCGTCGCAGTTCGAGTCGTTCATGAGTCCGTTTGTGATCATGTTCTCGATTCCGTTTGCTTTTGTCGGTGTTATTCTGGGACTGACCGTGACCGGCACACCTCTGGGTGTGATGGGTCTTATCGGTATCCTTATCCTCATGGGTATTGTGGTGAAGAACGGTATCGTGCTGATCGACTACACTATCCTTATGCGTGAGAGAGGATACAGTGTTGTCGAGGCAAGTGTGATCGCGGCGAAGTCCCGTCTGCGTCCTATCCTCATGACCACTCTTACTACTGTACTCGGTATGGTTCCGATGGCGGTCGGTCAGGGAGAGGGTGCGGAAATGTGGCGCTCGCTCGGTATGGTTGTGGCATGGGGTCTTACTATTTCGACTCTTGTCACCCTTGTGATCATCCCGACAGTGTATGCTTCAATGGCATCATGGCAGGAGCGTCGCGCTGCCCGCAAGGCTGCGAAAAAAGCCGCAAAGGCATAGGAAGACAGATCTTTCGCTTCGCTCAAGATGACAGAGACACTGTCAATAAGAAGCGCTTCTTGTCATTCTGAACGAAACGAAGTGTAGTGAAGAATCTGTAAACATTAATGAAAACCATTATGAAAACGATATTTATAGCATACGATCAGGCCTACAACATGGACATTGCCGACGCAATCCAGAAGATGGGCGTCCGTGGCTTCACCATGTGGCAGGACATAGCAGGACGCGGTAGCGAGACAGGAGAACCGCACCTCGGCAACCATGCCTGGCCCACAATGAATAACGCCATGTTGACCGTTGTCCCGGACGACAAGGTCGATGAAATCATGGCTTGTCTTCGCGCAATGGACGAGGAAACTCCGGACCTTGGTCTGAGGGCCTTTGTCTGGAATGTAGAACAGAGTTATTAAGACGGATGGCCGTCATATGAAAAGGCGGTATCAAAGTTGTTGTAAATCCAGTTGCAATTTTTTATATTTGCGACTGGATTGACATTTTATGGTCCTTCATTGTCATCCTGAACAGAGCGAAGGATCTCAACATTAAAAGAATATATAATGGCAAAGGTGATTACAGATGCGAATTTCGCAGAGACTTTGAATACGGATATTCCGGTGGTGGTTGACTTCTGGGCGACATGGTGCGGTCCGTGCAAGGCTATCGCTCCGATCATAGATGAACTTGCTGTTGAGTACGAGGGAAAGGCTCTTGTGTGCAAGTGCAATGTGGATGAGTGCGATGACGTGCCGATGACTTACGGCATCAGAAGCATCCCTACACTGCTTTTCTTCAAGGGCGGCGAACTTGTTGACAGACATGTCGGAGCGGCTTCAAAGGCTGAGTTTGCTGCAAAGATTGACGCTCTTCTCTAAGAAATCATGAAAAAGATCTTACTTGCAGCGGCATTGTTACTGATGTCGCTGTGTTTTGCTGATAATTCCCATGCCGGCAATTTCGGAGTCTTCGGCGGGGCGAATTTCCATACTTCCAATGTCAAGGAGGTCGGCAAGCAGACCCTGACCCAATGGCATGCGGGAATAGTATATAAGTTTGACCTCCCTCTCGGTTTTCAGATACATCCCACGCTGATGTATAACGTCAAGGCGGCGACTACGCAGGCTGCTCCGCTCGATTTTTCGGTGGGCTATATTGAATTCATGCCTTCTGTTCAATGGGGTGCCGATCTGATTCTCTTCCGTCCATACATCGAGGTTAGCCCTTTTGTGGGCTATGGCTTGAACGGCTGGGGCGACCTTGCTTCCATCTGGAAATCAGCAGACCGGTTTGAATATGGTGTAGGGCTTGGCGGAGGTTTGCAGATATGGCGTTTCCAGGTTGCGGCGAGATATAATTTTACATTTGCAGATCTGAGCAAGGTTGACCTTGAGACTCTTCGTAATACCGATTTCAACGGTGTAAGTGTCTCTTTGACATATTTCTTCGGTAACGCAAAGAAAAAGAATAAGGGAAAATAACATGGACATCAGGTCTGTCAAGGAATATTTGGGTGCTTCCTGGAAGAGCGTTGTGGAGCGCATCAAGAGTGCATTGGACAGTGATATTGACCTGCTCAATGTGACTAATGTCTCCATACTCTCCAATTCAGGCAAGCAACTTCGCCCTCTCCTTGCCCTGATGTTTGCACGGGCCTGTTCTTCGGGTGAGGTTTCCGAGGCGACAATCAGATATGCTGCTGCGGCTGAACTTCTTCACAACGCCACCCTGCTTCATGACGATGTTGCGGACAACAGTGACCAGAGAAGGGGAGTGCCGACCTTGCGGTCCTTGATGGGCCCGTCGGTGTCCGTGCTTGTGGGGGACTACTGGCTGGTCAAGGCCATGGAACTTATTTTGGGAGACGATGACAGCGACGCGAGGGTGATAAAGATATACTCCAAGACCCTCAGCGATCTGGCGGAGGGTGAAATGCTCCAACTCCAGAAGGCGCAGAGTTGTGATACGGATCAGGATGCCTATCTGAGGATAATATACAGCAAGACTGCTTCATTGTTTGAGGCCTCATGCGTGTCCGCGGTGATTTCGGTGTCAGATTCTGAGGTCTTTGTAAAGGCGGCGAGGGATTATGCGGTTGCTCTCGGTACTGCCTTCCAGATCAAGGACGATATTCTGGATTATGCCGGGACCGAGTCTGTCGGAAAACCTCTCGGAGTGGATATACTTGAACAGAAGATCACCCTGCCTCTGCTCGGCGCCATGCAGAATGCGGGACAGGCGCAGGAGAAGCGCATCAGGGGATTGGTCAGGGATATAGCAGGCTGCCCGGACAACAGGGATGAGATTGTGGCGTTTGTGAAGGAAAACGGAGGCATCGGGTATGCCCAGGAAGCCCTTGAAGGATTTGTGCAGAAGGCTGTGGCGGCCCTTGATGTGTTGCCGGACTCATATGAAAAGAAGTGTCTTGAACAGTTGGCACATTATACAGCAGACAGGATAAAGTAATGAGATTTGCGGATATAATAGGAAATGCTTCTGTCATCAGGTCGATGGCTTCGATGGCTGACAGCGGGAGAGTGGCACATGCCATGCTTCTGTATGAAAACGAAGGCTGTGGGGCGCTGCCTCTTGCTTTGGCGTATATCCAATATCTCAATTGCGCCAATCCTTCCGGCGGGGATTCCTGCGGAGTCTGTCAGTCGTGCCGTCAGATGAGCAAACTGATCCATCCTGACGTTCATTTCGTCTTTCCTGTGAACAAGGGACCTAAGGTGTCCGATAAAACCCCGACATCTGAGTCATATCTCCAATATTGGAGGGAACTGGTGCTGGCGGACCCGTATTTTTCGGAGGCGGACCTTCAAAGGGCGATCGGAATAGAGAGCAAGACCGGCCTTATTGCAGTTGCGGAGGCTAAATCCATCATCAGCAGACTTTCTTTGGCTCCGGTCATGGACGGTTATAAGGCCGTGATCTTCTATCTTCCGGAGAAGATGAACCAGGAGACCGCCAACAGGCTTTTGAAAATGGTTGAGGAGCCGCCTCAGAAGACGATATTCATGTTCATAACCCATGCTCCGGAGAAGGTGTTGCAGACCATATTCTCACGTTGCCAGAGTGTGAGGCTCATGCCTCTGGACAAGGATGAGGCTGCCCGGGTGGAGGCCCTCAGACCGCAGGGTGACAGGGAGGACTATAACCGTTCGATGGATCTCTTCATGGACCTTATGAACGCCTTGACATCGAGGGACCTTATGGGAGCATTGGACTGCTCCGAGGTGATGTCGGCTTTGGATTCCCGTGAAAAACAGAAAGGTTTTTGTACCTTTGCGGCGGATTGTATCAGAAAGATATTCATGATCCAGCAGAATATGCCTCAGATTGCCGGTGTGGCGGAGCAGGAGGCGGAGTTTTATAATGGAATGGCGGGTAAGGTTGCAAAGACCTTCTGTTCCAGAACGATAACAAATTTAGAGAAGGCGGTGGCCATGATCGACAGGAATGTAAGTTCCAAGATAGTGTTCTGTGACCTGGTCAACCGTATGTTTTTAAGTGTATGATGGAGTCAAGAAGATATGATTGCTCCCGCGGATGTGTGGTGGAGCGTACGGAAGGGGGAGAGGCTGTGTGCACCTATCGTCCGGGATGTTGCAAACTTGAAGTATATGACTGGTTGCAGGGAATCAGCCAGGAACAGTATAAGGACTATTTCGAGGTCCGTTTCAAGAATACCCGAAAGGGTATATATCGTAATGCCTCGGGTCAGAGTCTCAAGACCGGGGACCTTGTGATCGTGGAGGCAGCAAGCGGTCATGATCTGGGAATCGTGACCCTTGAAGGTCCTATGGTGGCCCATCAGATGAAGTGCAAGAAGATCAATCCTGAGACATTTGAGTTCAAGAAGATATATCGTAAGGCAAAACTTTTCGATATTGAGAAGTGGCAGGAGGCGATTGCGCGTGAGCATGATGTGATGATACGCTCACGTCAGATAGCCGAGGAACTCGAACTGGAGATGAAAATAGGTGATGTGGAGTTTCAGGGCGACGGCACCAAGGCTATTTTCTATTATATTGCAGACGGCCGTGTGGATTTCCGTCAACTTATCAAGGTGTTTGCAGAGGAGTTCCGCATCAGGATCGAGATGAAGCAGATCGGTGCGCGTCAGGAGGCCGGTCTTATCGGTGGCCTGGGAGTCTGCGGACGAGAACTCTGCTGCTCGAACTATATATCTTCGTTCCAGTCCATAACCACCTCTGCTGCCCGTGTTCAGGACCTCTCGCTCAATCCTCAGAAACTTGCAGGTCAGTGCGGCAAACTCAAATGCTGTCTTAATTATGAGACGGCGGTCTATATGGATGCGCAGTCCCGTATTCCTAAGGTTCATAATCCATTGGAGTTCGAGGATGGCCTTGCCTATCTGATGAAGACGGATATTCTCAGCGAAACCATGTATTTCTCATACGATTCGACCTCGCTGGCCAATCTTTATCCGTTGTCGGCAGAGGATGTCTGGGAGATAATCAGGATGAACCGTCGTGGTGAGAAACCGGAGTCGCTCAAGAGCGATGTGGCGCCTGCTGCACCGGAGTTTGTGAGTGCTGTGGGCGATGATTCCATCACACGTTTTGACGAGGCCCGCAAACGCAAGAAGAAACGCAATAACCGCAACCGCAAGCCTCAAAAGTCTGAGTAGTCTATGGGAAAGGATAAACTAAGAAAATTCCGTGAGAACGAGACCTTCCGGTGTCTGATCCAGCCTGCCACCTCTGAGGTGCTGCACTGCGACCACCCGCTGAAAGGCAACTGGGGCCGCGACTTCTTCGGAAACGACAAGCCGATAGTTCTTGAATTGGGTTGTGGCAAGGGAGATTATACCATTGACCTTGCGGAAAGAAATCCTGCCTTCAATTATATAGGTATAGACATCAAGGGTGCCCGCCTGTGGAAGGGTGCGAAATATGCCGAGGAGCACGGGTTGACGAATGTGGGCTTTGTACGTAGCCGCATCGAATTCATAGAATCTCTGTTTGCTCCGGGAGAGGTGTCCGAGGTGTGGATAACTTTTGCAGACCCGCAGATAGGACGCGAGAAGAAGAGGCTCACAGCGCCGCTTTTCATGTCCCGTTACAGGAATTTCCTCAAACCCGGAGGTATAGTCCATCTGAAGACTGACAGCCGTTATCTGCATGAGTATTCGCGTGCTATGGCCGAGCAGAACGGTCTGAAGATACTTGCTTGTGCGACGGACATCTATGGTCAGGACAGGGAGCGTCTGTATGAAAGCGGACTGTCGTCCCTGTGCGGCCGCGATGCAGTGGATGCGCTGTTCCAGGTGCAGACTTTCTATGAGTCCCAGTATCTCGCTCAGGGATTCCCTATCACATATCTGTCATTTCTGGCGGATCATGACGGTCCATATGTCAGTCCTCAGTGGGATGAGGATACATGGAAGGGCGAAAATCATCATTTTGTGATACCGTCAGGTCTGGCGGTGGCATCGAAATTCTATCCGGAAGGGTAGTCTCCTTGGGTTCAGACGTTTACATATAACGGAAATATGTTGCAGCAGCCGCGGTCAGAGCGGCTGTTTCTGTTCTCAGCCGTGACTGGCCGAGGTGGACGGGGATGAAGCCTGCCTCCATGGCCGTGCGGGCTTCCTTTTCTGAGAAATCGCCTTCCGGACCTATCATGACGATGATTTCTGATCCATGATAGGAGTCAAGCATCTGCTTTATGCTTCTTCTCGGAGTCTCTTCATCCTCAAAGCAATAGGCGATGAGTTTCAAGGCGTCGGTTTCTGCGGCGCTTCTGATGAATTCAAGCACGCTTGCCGGTTCGTTGACTGTCGGGACCGTGGCTTTCAGAGACTGCTTTGCTGCGCTGACAAGGATCTTTTCCACTCTTTGGATTTTAAGAACGCGCCTTTCGGAATGCTCTCCGATGATGGGACTGAGGGTGTCGAAGCCGATTTCGCATGCCTTTTCAGCAAACCACTCATAGCGGTCGTTGTTCTTGGTCGGGCAGACTGCCAGATGGAGGTTGTAGGGGTGGCTGCCCCAGTTTTCCTCGCTTTTCAGGATGACCGCCTCCACCGCCTTGTGGCTGTCCGACGTTATTTTGCAGGTGTGTAATGTGCCGCATCCGTCAATGACATTGATTTGGTCGCCGCATTTGTGTCTGAGCACCTTGATGCAGTGTCCTGATTCATCGTGGTCCAGGCGGCAGATGCCTGCATCTATGTCTTTTGAGTAAAAAAGTTCCATCTTGCGAGCGTTTAACGCACAAAAATACATAATTTTGCGGATATGTACATAGGTTTGATTTCAGATACACACGGGGTGTTTTCAAAGGAGTTCCGTGACTTTTTTGCGCCGGTTGATCAGATATGGCATGCGGGAGATTTTGGAGGAGGGATGGAACTTGCTGAGGAAATAGCGGGTTTCAAGCCGCTTGTCGGTGTGGCAGGGAATTGTGATAATCATGATTTGAGATATACCCATCCCCTGCATCGCTTTTTTGAATGTGAAGGGATGAGGGTGCTGATGACGCATGTAGGCGGATACCCCGGCAGATATGACCCGCGGGCGCGCCAGTTGATAGATACATATCGGCCTGATATTTTCGTATGCGGACATTCGCATATCCTGAAAGTTGTCCGCGACAATAAGCGTAATATGTTGGTAATCAATCCGGGAGCGGCGGGTTTGCAGGGATTTCATCTGGTCAGGACAGCATTGCGGTTCCATATTGACGGCGGGCGCATCCATGACATGGAAGTTTTCGAACTGGACAGATGACCACAGTTTCGATTTGCTATTTTGAAAATTTATACCTATGTTTGCGCTATATTGTTTTTTGTATAACCCTTAAATTTTAAACTATCATGAAGAAGGTAATTTGGGCACTCGTAGTGATCGCTCTTGGCGTAGGTGCATATTTCTTGTTCGCTAACAAGCCTGCTGAGGCTGTTGAGGAAACTGTAGTAGAGGAAGTTTGCTCAGGTTCATGCGCTGACTGCGCTGGCGGTTGCGATTCAACTGCACTTTGCGCTTCATGCGACAGCACTGCTGTAGCAGAGTAATTTATTTCTCATAGAGAAAGAGAAGATATTGTTCCGGAAGGTTCAATATCTTTTTTTATCTTTGGGACCGGATAAATGAATGTTTTGGATTATGGTGGCAGTGAAGACAAAAAGTGTATGGTTCTGCAAGGAGTGCGGAAATGAGAGTCCTAAGTGGATGGGAAGGTGTCCTGCATGCGGAGAGTGGAATACTATGGTAGAGGAGACGGTGGCGACAGGGAGGAAGGCTGTGGCTCAGGCAGTCAATGTGCCGGGAGCATCTTGCAGGCCGATGCCGTTGGCGGATATAGACTCGTCTCATGAGCAGAGGATATCCCTGAACAATTCCGAGATGGACCGAATCCTCGGAGGAGGTCTTGTGGAGGGCTCTCTGGTGCTTATCGGTGGCGAACCCGGTATAGGAAAATCCACTTTGTCATTGCAGATACCGCTTCATTGTCCTTCCCTCAAGACGTTGTATGTGACCGGAGAGGAGAGTGCCAAGCAGGTGAAACTCAGGGCGGCGCGCATCGGAGGAGATGATGCCGGCTGTCTTATATACAGCGAGACCCTGATGGAAAATATCATTAAGGAGGCACGCGAGATCAGGCCGGATCTGATGGTGGTGGATTCGGTGCAGACAATGTATTCGCAGAATGTCGAATCGTCACCGGGTTCAGTCACCCAGATCAAGGAGACTGCCGCCCTGCTGCTGCGTTTCGCAAAGGATACGGGTGTCCCGGTGATTCTGATAGGGCATATCACCAAGGAGGGAAGCATCGCCGGCCCTAAGATATTGGAACATATCGTCGATGTCGTCTTGCAGTTTGAGGGAGACAACAGAGGCACATACAGGCTCCTGCGCAGCATCAAGAACCGTTTCGGCTCCACATCTGAACTCGCTGTGTTCGAGATGACCGGCAAGGGTCTGCGTGAGGTAAGCAACCCGTCAGAGATGCTCATACCGATGCACGAGGAAGGTCTGAGCGGTGTGGCAGTCAGCGCCATGCTTGACGGCACGAGGCCCTTCCTTATCGAGGTGCAGTCCCTGGTGAGTTCCGCGGCATACGGCACCCCTCAGCGTAGCGCAACCGGCTTTGATGTCCGCCGCCTGAATATGCTTCTGGCAGTCCTGGAAAAGAGGGCCGGCTTCAAACTCGGTGTCAAGGATGTCTTTCTCAATATGGCCGGCGGTCTGAAAGTAAGCGACCCTGCCTGCGACCTGGCAGTCATCAGCGCCGTGCTGTCCTCCAACTTCGATTTTCCCATCCCTTCTGACGTCTGCTTTGCCGGCGAAGTCGGTCTCAGCGGCGAAATACGCCCTGTCGCGCAGACTGACCGCCGCGTGATCGAGGCCGCCCGCCTGGGTTTCAGGAAAATTTTCGTCTCATCCTACAGCAGCCTCGAAGGCGTCGGCCAGCAGACCCTTGGAACTATCGAGGTCATCAAGGTCTCAGATGTCCCAGCCCTCTGCCGCTCCCTTTTCCGTGGGCAGTAGGAGTTGAGAATCTTTCTTGATATTTTTTACTGATTATCCGCATTGAGTGCCGTGGCATCCCGAATTATAATAACCCGGCAGCAGTTCCGGTAGACCTGCAGCAAAAACATATGCAAACTGCTGCAGGTCTCTTCGTTTTGAAGTGTGCCTAGTGCAGTTTTTCTGTGTTTTCGCACTATGCCTCTCATCGTCATGCCGAGCCGTCATACCGGAACAGGGTCAAATGGAGGCCTCTGCTGTGCATCTCGACGCCACACCTTGCTGACGCCAACCACAATATTACGTTTTCATCCGGAAAACAACCCCCGAAACCCGGATGAGAAGCGAAATTTCCAATGTTCATCCGGAAAAACGTACCCAAATCCCGGATGAGATTATAGATTGTAATCAGGTGAGTTTTTCTGCACCGTTTGCGGATAATCATTTATTTTTTGAAAAATATTTTGCAAAGTCCGTAAAACTTTATACCTTTGCAGTCCCAATTTCAGAAACGGGAAGCCAAATTGAGATATGGTGTAATGGTAGCACTACAGATTCTGGCTCTGTCAGTGAGGGTTCGAGTCCTTCTATCTCAACAAGTTCTGAAACATAATGGCGGGATAGCTCAGCTGGTTAGAGCGCATGATTCATAATCATGAGGTCCGCAGTTCAATCCTGCGTCCCGCTACAAGAAAGCACAGCAAACCGCTGTGTTTTTTTTCGTTTATATACCCGGCAGGCCACGCCCCGACGGGCCTGGACATTGGCGTTTCGGGCGCTGAAAGCTTGCTTTCAAAGCGACGGAAACGACGGTGGACAGACAGGGAGCGCAGCGACCGGTGGCCTGACGGTTCCATAACCAGAAACATCACAGGGATTCCCCACACGGCTTTCTTGGGTACCATGCGACCGGACCGAAAGGATTAGAAGGAGCCCTCCGGGCGACTGAAACATCCTGCGTCCCGCTACTTGAAAATCAAGCACTTACGAAATTTTCGTGAGTGCTTTTTTGTTGTTAGGGAACTTTCATATCTGAAATCAAGTTGCTGACTTCCCTCGATTTTCATGCGATTTCGGGGTCCGTGAACACCGCGTGAACACCGAAGATATTTTTTGATGGCAAAAAGGGCAAGATTTCAACATCATCCCATTCAACAGACAAACCCACCTTGAACAAAAAATCACAGAAAAGGTTGTATGTATATAACCTTTTTCGCAACTTTTTAATATATTTGTAGCGTTTGTAAAGAACGAATGCGTTATGAAGTATTTAAACATAAAGAAAGCACTAGAGGCATGGCAAAATCTGCTACCTCTCTCTGAGAAGGA
>SUYM01000034.1 GCA_015060455.1 Bacteroidales bacterium | reverse complement strand
CTGCGTGACTCTGATACATAAGGTGGTTCACGTCAAAACAAAGTCCCACTCCGTCATGACCGTCAATCAGATACATCATCTCCTGGCCGTTCCTTCCCAGGCATGTGCGTGGGAGGTTCTCGATACAGAGTTCTGCGCCGATCTCCTTTGCAACAGGAGCAAGCAGACCGATGGACTCGTGGCTGTTCTGGAGCCTTTCTGCCCTTTCATCCGGTGCGATAGGCTCAGAACTTGGGTGAAGCACGATGAACTGCGGCTGGAACACTCCGGCAACTCTGATGATGTCTGCCATGTAGTTCACCACATCAGCCCTCTTTGTGCTGTCGACAAGAGAGATGTCGATCTTTCGCGAATACGGCATGTGTACAGACCATACCTTCAGGCCGGCAGAATCGATGTCTGCCTTGAGTGCAGCAGCCCTGTCGCGCACTCCGGCAGTGTCCTTGCCGATGACGGTGTTCATGGTGACTTCAATGTATTCAAGACCGCCCTGACGGTTCTGAATCATCGATTCCAGGCCGAAATCAGCCCATCTTCCCATGGATTTTCCTAGAGAATTGTCTGCCTGTGAGCAGCCGGTCCAAAGCGCAGCGGCCATCACCAGACCTGCAAGGTAAAGAATAGTACGTTTCATTGTCGTGTCATTAATTTTCCGCGAATGTACGAAGAATTTCTTAAAGAATATCCTCATATCTGACTTTTGCCGTGACAGGCACTACATCAATCTTTCTTATGACATAATTGTACTCGTCGGAGAAATAGATTGATCTCTGATCTGTGGAGGCTATGATACCATAAGGCCTTTTTAGCATGGCTTCCTTTCCTATTCCGTCAGCGAAACCGGAATCGTCAGCTCCGGCCAAGGTCACGACAGAGGCATGGTCGTAGTTGCCGTAAGCATCCGGCACAATCATCCGCACGTTGCTCCCTGTCGTTATCTCCTGATCCGAAAGCGAACCGTTCCATTGCGAAAAATATATGGTCCCATCTTCTCCGATAGTGAAGTCGTAGATATATCCGAGTTTGGCTGAAAACAGGTCGCCCGGTCTTCCGTCCGCCTTTCCATTGACTCCGCTTCCTGCAAAAGCACTGTTTGTTCCGTCAGTGGAAATGATGTTCATCATACTCTGTTGATCAGTGACGAGCAAGTTGTCCCCTGGCAGAAACTTCATGGAAAGAGGCTTGGTCAGTGTCGCATATACGGCCTTTGACGAGGCGTCTGTGCCATTGTATTTGTAAATGGTGTTGTTGTCTCTGTCAAGTACATACATGTTTCCGTCAGAATCGAACTCCACATCCATGATACCGTTGGTCTCCCCGAAATCGTTGTCAATCAATGTGACAGTCTTGTCGGAGGCTACTTTCAGAATGTTGTCGGTATCCTTATTTGCGATATACAGGTCGCTACCGTGAGTGGTGACTCTCCAAGGAACCTTCATATAGGATGAGGAATTAGATGTAAGCCATGTCGAGGTCTCCTGTGTCTGAGGATCGAATATCCTGAGATAGTGATATCCTCTGTCGGCAGCCATGATCCGTCCGCTTTCGTCCGGCATCCAGCATAAGGCATCCACATTTCTCCAGGTGGTCTGTTCGCAGCTTCCGTCTATGAGTGTGCCTCCGTCAGCCCTGGTCTGTCCCACTCCGGAAACTGTTGTTACTATATAATCAAACGAAGTATAGTACCAGCCGGGTGAGCCGACCTCTCCGATATTATAGATGTAGTCGTCCTCGCAGGTATAGCTGTATGTGAGTTCTCTTGAGTAATATGTCTTGTCGTACATCAGGGCTGTCACCCGGAATCCTGTAGTCATGGTGCACGGGCGGATCGCAATATAATAGTCACCCGCGGTCATTGCCGGAGCAGACTTCATTGTTACCACCGAGTGACTTTCTCCTCCCGGATACATCTCGTTTGACAGGTCAGACGGATCACAAAGGATAGCTCCGCACAGAGGCTCACCGCTACGAGACTCGAAGGTGACCGTATGGACCATTCCCGACAGGTGTTCCGGGATGTTGAACTTGATCAGTGACAGCGCATTATCAAAAACAACCTCTGCTGTAAGGTTGTCGGTTGAGGCTAGGGAAACCGTCGCCTCCGGGTCGAATGTCCCGTTATATGCTTTTTGAAGCGATGGGAGGTTGAATGCGATCTTTCCGTCCAGTATGCCTTTGGAAGCCTCATACGGATATACCATCATAAATGAAGAACCATTCGTCCCGATTGCGGAAGTCATTGTTGTGGATGCCCCATCCGATTGTGCGGTGTACAATACTGCGCTTCCTCCGTCGGCATGGACAGCCACCTTGTCACCTGAGTTCCAGTGGACTTTGAAAAAATCTACCAGATGTGTTTTGGTCGGTGGAGCGGAGAAATCTGTCCTTTCGGCCGTGAATGACAGGATATTGGAGCCATTATCCATGCCGTCCTTGCAGGAGACAAGTCCTGCAAGGATGACACAGAAAAGTACGGTATTGAAAGAAGTCCTCATTGCTTTCTGATTATTGCAAGTCCGTTCACGACCTCTCTTTCGATGTAACTTCCGTCAGTGTTTGTCGGCTTGTTGAGGATGCTGTAGTCAGAGTACGATGTGCCGTCCTCGCTGCTTCTCTGAATGAAGATAGAAGAACCGCCACCGTCAACGTTGATTGCGTTGTATGCTCCGGCTGCAAGCAGTATCTTGGCAGCATCGTGGAATGTCGCTCCGTATGACCATGAACTGTTTCTGCCGTCGATGACCAGAAGATACACCTTTGTGCCGTCCTTTGATACACCGATGCAGGTGCGTGGAGTGTAGTCGGAATTATTGGTTACATACACCTCGCCGTAGGCAAGCAGTCTCTGACGTCCGCCGATTGCCTCCAGAATGTCTGCCTTCTGGTCTGCATACTGGGTCTGGTTCATGATCATGGCAGAGCCGTCCTTCTTGATGGCGAAAACGGTGTTGACATCCTCATAGAAGGAATCTTTCAGGCAGACACCGTTTCTATGGCAGGCTCCCTGAAGCAGATTGTTGCTTGTAGCGACAAAGAAGTCGCCGTTCACGCCGCCGAGTACCACCTGCGACGGTCTGTTTGCCTGCATTGCGGCCATCTGCCTCCTGATGGTCTGCACCTTGGTTGAACCGGAAGCAGTGGATGCTATGCTTGAATTTGCGTCATTGGCGCAGGTTACGGCAAGGGTCGCGTCGCCTGACAGATCGACCTCATACATATATATTGCCATCGGGTGGTCTGTACCTGCTTCCTGTCCCTTGAACTGCATCTTGAGCATACCCACACCATAGTCGAGTTGAGTGTAACTGTCAGATGTGACTGTCGAGATGAATGATGTGCCGTGGGCTATCTTCCTTCCGAGGTCGGATGTGGCTCCTTTGTAATATGCGGTGACGTCGGCTGCCTGAGTCACAGCGATGGCGTAGTATCTGTTGTTGAGGGTAACATATACGCTTCCTGTGCGTGGCTGGAGCGCAGTGTATGCAGGGACCTTGAAAGTGAGGGATGAACCGCTCTTGGCAAGGTCAGTGATCCATGAGTCCGGGCTGGAAACAGTCCAGGTGGACGCTCCTGTGACGTTCACTGTGAATGTTCCTCCTGCAGCAGGTGCCGATACGGATGTCTTTGAAAGAGTGAGTTCGGTAGGAGCAGATACTCCTGCCCATGCACCTATGACATTACCGTTGCGGGTGTTGCCTGTCTGGTCCTTTGACAGAACTGATGCAGTAACGTTATCGCTGGCAAGTGCAAGGAGTTCGCCAAGAGGCATACCGCCTGTCACTGCAGGGTTGGATGCAGGAAGAAGAAGCGGACATACGCCAGAAGTGTTCAGGGCTCCAATCATGGTATTCAAGACGAATCCGTTGTTATCAGAAGTCTTTGTTCCCGTTTTGTCGTAATATCTCAGACCGTCCTGGCAATAATATTCATTGAACACACCGTTGGTTCCTTTGTTGACGTTGTATCTCTCATTGGATCCTTGGTTGTTGGCGGTTAATGTGTTATACAGATTGACAGTCGCTCCGGCATTCTCGGCATAAACAGCATAGTGGTTGCCGCTGTTCTTGCTCTTGTTTCCGGTAACAGTACAACTTATCATATCGACATTGACTTTGTTGGCTGCAGCGCCTGAATATGCAACGATGGCAGTTCCGGCTGCAGTTCCGATGTTGCCGTGGAATGTAGAGTTGACGCACTTGAGATTGACGCCGCCACTTGCTGTGGCTCTTGCATATATGGCTCCGCCTCTACCGACCGCCTCATTGCTGTCAAAAAGGCAGTTTGTCATAGCCACGTTGTTTGCAAATTCGCCGGATGTGAGGATGTAGATTGTTGCCCAGCTTGTGGATGTGTTCTTCTTCCATACGCATTTGTCGAAGACATTGTTGTTGACACCTAACCCTGCCTTTATAAGCATATTGGCTGTAGTGTTGCCCTGGTTTGCAGAGAATGTACATCCTTCAAATCTGGCGTCTGCATCAATAACTGAGAATGTACCGCCCTGAGTGCCTGTGCCTCCGATGTTACCTGAAATCTCAGTATTCCTGACGGTCACGCCGGAAGCGTTTGCCAGATATATGCCGGCTCCGGCTTCTGCCTCGTTCTCAGAAATCGTACATCCCTCGATTGTTGCATTCAGTCTCTGTCCTACGCCTGTTGGCTTGATGAATACGCCGCCACCTTCTGCAGTCGCTTCGTTTTTCGAGATTGTGACTCCTGAAATATTTGCGGTCATTTCTGCACCTTCAACAAGTGTAAGATACAGTCCTGCACCGATCACTGCTTTGTTGCCGGAGATTTCAGAGTTTGCAAAGTTCACCTCGGAGCCCTCACGGAACCATACCACACCATTCCCGGAGGATGTGTTTGATGAGAATGTACAGTTCTTGATGTCAACCTTGGAACTTGCACTATACATTGCAGAAGCATGTGCTGTGCTGTTGCCTGAAATTGTCATGTTTTCAAGGGCAAGGTCTGTGTTAAGCGCACAGAATGCTCCTGAATGATCTGCAAGAGTGGTGTTGTTGATTCTCCAAGAGGTTGTGCCGGATACCGATGCTGCTCCAGTCACGGTGAAACCGGACAGCTTTACAGTACCTTTTGCCTTAGGGGCGGCAACGATGACAACGTGGTCGGATGTGTTGTTTCCGCTGAGGATGGTAGGGTTGCTCTCCGGAGCGGTCATGTTTCCGCCTGCTGCAGGATATCCTCCGATGAGGGTGATGGCCTTGCTGATGACGAAGGCCTTGTGGTCTGCTGATGTTGCAGTGCTCTCGGTGTCTGCGACAGTGCCGTCAGTCACTGCATATCCTGTAATATATGTCTCAGGAACGTATGTTCCGGCTCCCACGTGGATCACGTCACCGTCCTGTGCCTTGCTCAGGGCCTTTGTAAGAGTTGTGGCATTTGCCCAACTCAGACCGTTTGCAGAGGCAGATCCGTTTGCTGTCACATACCATGCTCCGCCATCTGCCGAAACGCTGAATACCTTTACGGTGCCGGCCTCGATCACGTTTATCGATTTTGACTCGCGCATCTTGACAGGGACGTTGCTGTCATTGATATAGTGGATGGTGAAGTCTGGATATGAACCTGTCGGAACAGGAATATAGAACTTCATGTTCGAGGTCTTCTGGAGAGGGTCGAACGACATGGTCACGTATGTTGCGGAAGTGCTTTCCACGGCATTGAGAGTGCCCGCATTCTGATATGCGAAGCCTCCTGTGATGTCCCTAACGGAAGTAGTGAACTTGAATCCCTTCGTTCCTGCAGGGAGGTTCTGAACATCAAATGCGAAGAGTCCGCCTGCGTGTGAGAAGGCTGCCTTTCCGTCGTTGATCGTGGCTACCATAGGTCCCATGACCTCACCCTCTTCCCAGGCATATTTATTAGGAAGAAATACCTTCGGACGGCTGTTTGCTACAGCATGGCTTTCGTGTGCAGGATAGATGGCATAGCCGCCGAGCGTCTCGCCCTCTTCAAGATTACCCTTGAATGACGCACTTTTCGCTCCGTCCTCGCCTGTGTATGTAAACTCTCTGTAAACTCCGGAAGATGTGAGTACGGAGATCTTGTCGCCGTTGCTCCATGTGAGTTTTGTATATTGGTTGTCGATAGCGACCTTGACTGCAGGAATATCAGCGGTAAGAATGGTATTGTAGCTGATTTCCTCCACCACCGGAGCGTCCATCTCCGGCTTTACGCAACTGAAAAGCAGTGCTGCGAATGAAATGAGTGTGAATATCTTTTTCATGATTCGATCAGTTTTAATTATTACCATTCTCCCTCTGATGGGTCATAGTCCGGCAGAGAATTGTCTGGTGCAGGCACCGACAGACACAGTGCGCCCTCTGCCAGAAGGCTGTATGTCCGGGACTCCGGTGCGATGTAATTTTTAGTTTCCATATTGGTTAATGATGTTTACAGATGTCTCGACGATGCTCGACATGACAAGTGTTGTAAATTGATGTTTACAGATGTCTCGACGATGCTCGACATGACAAGTGTTGTAAATTGTGTTATTTTGATACGATTGCAAGACCGTTCGGTACTTCTCTTTCTCCGTAACTGTTTGATGGTGAGTTCTTTGTTTTGAATCCCTTGGCGTCGGAAGCGTCCGCAACAACAAATGTGGTGGAACCGCCTCCGTCAAGGTTGATGGCATTGTATGCGCCCATGGCCTTGAATATCTTGCCCATGTCAGGGTAGTCGGCTCCGTTGCTGTGCTGTGCCTGTCTGCCGTCAATGGCAAGCATTATCACTTTCTTTCTGTCGGCAGACACTCCGATGGCAGTGCGAGGGTCCATCGTACCGTTCTTTACTGTAGTGATGGCCCCGGAATCCATGATGATCTGTCGTCCTCCGATGGCTTCCTGGATATCAGCCTTATAGGTGTTGTACTGATTCTGCTTGATGATACGGGCTGAGCCGTCCTTCATCATCGCGAATACAGTGCAGACGCTTCCTCCGTCGAAGGTCTCCTTGAGGCACACTCCGTCCTTGTGCATGACCCCGTGGAGCAGGGAGTTGCGGTCTGATTGACTGCCTGTTCCATAGCAGAAGTCTCCGTTGATACCTCCCCATACGGTTACATCCGGCCTTTTGCTCTTCATCGAAGCAAACTGCTCGCGTATAATTGCTGCCTTGGTGACTTCCTTGTCGGTCTTCTTTATGCTTGCGGGATCATCTCCGACGCAGGAGGCCAGAATGGTCACATTCTTGGTAAGATCCACAACGAAGATATAGGCATAGTACGGAAGTTCGCTTCCGGTGTGGCTTGACATATACTTGATTTCAAGAGCCTCGACTCCATCAGTTACCGTGTAACTCTTGTCTGTGACCACTCTGGTGACCAGTCCGCTGTTATAAGCGAACCTGCGTCCCATTGCAGTGGATGCTCCGTGGAAGAATGAGTTGTCGTTCTTCTGGCTGACGGTAATGCTTGCCGACTCTGTGGCTGTCTTGATGACTATCTCCCCGGCAAGAGCCTTGCCCTGATAGTTCACATCGACAGTGACAACCAAAGTGTAGGCATTCTTTTTTGTGGCGGTGAGCCAGTCAGGAGCGCTTTCAATGTCCCAGTTGGATTTGGCGTTCACTGCGATTTCCTCTTCTGCTCCTTTGGCCTCGAACGAAAGGCTGCTCTTGCCGACAGTCAGGCCGCTTTGTGCGGCTCCCTGTCGTACTGTCAGTTCCTTCACATCTTCTGTTCCGTCGATATAGAAGGCTATCTTGCCGTCACGGGCAGATGATGAAGTGTTGGCGCTGACCTTGAAACTTACCAGTTCTGCAGACTCGGCAGTGACATCAGTTATCCACGAGTCGAGGGCTACAGGGGTAAAGGCAACATCGGCAATGACCATGACGCTGGCATTTCCTCCGGAAGGGCCCACCATGACAGGGTTCTCTGCAAAGAGGAAGGAGTAATCGCCACCGTCTTTTATATCATCACCCCCGCAGGAGGCAAGGCCTCCCACAAGGGTCATGATCATAAGAATGTTAAATAGAAATTTCTTCATTTTACAATTGTTAGTTTACAGATCCTTCGCTTCACTTCGTTTCGCTCAGGATGACAGTAGGGACTACTGTGTTACGCATGCTCCTGCGACAGCGCCTGTGCGGGCAGTTCCGTTCTGGTCTTTTCCGAGAACATCAGCAGTGACATAATCATTTGCAAGAGCCTTGAGGTCAGCCACAGGCATACCGTTGCCTACTGCAGGGTTTGCTGATGCGGCACCGATGAGTTTCATCACTCCGTTGTTGAGGGCTCCGAGCATGGTCGTGTAGTCAAATGCAGGGGTTACAGTTGCAGTTGCGCCTGTTGAACCATAGTAGTCTGAGCCTACGAAAGAATATTTTCTTGAAAGTGAACCTGCTGTAACCTGAACATCTGAGACAAATGTGTTGTTTTCAGTTACATCTGAAATAATGTGTGTGTTTCCTGCAATTATGGTGTTGTACACATTTCCATTCCAAGGGGCCTTTTCGATACCGATTGCGCCAGTCCTGCCTTTGTTTGCATCTGAAGTTGTAGATGTGTTTCCGACAAGGGTACAACTCATGATGTTGGCGGTGATGGCCGTAGTTCCATCATTGTGACCTGCGATGGCTGAGCCGTAATGACCGGATTTGTTCCCTGAGAATGTACAGTTGGCGATGTTATATGTGGCACCGGTACCTCGAAGATATAGCGCACCACCTCTACCTGTTGCAGTGTTATTTGTAAACTCACAGTTGGTTGCAGTAATTGAACCGCCTTTCTCTGCTACTAAAGCGCCGCCGGATTTTATAATTCGAGCACTCTGTATCGCACCACCGTTGGCAGACTGATTGTTTGTGAAATGGCATCTGTCAAAATGTACATGCCCATCGTCTGCAATATTTATTGTCCCGTTTCCTGATGCCACATTCTTGTCGAAGATGCAATCTACAAACGTCGCCTTTGCAAAATATGTCTGAAGGGCTGCGGACATGTTACATGTATTCTCGGTAATGTTGCAAGACTCGAATGATGCTGTAATTCCGTTGTTGCCGCTTTGGTCATAGAGGAATATACCACCGGCGTAAGTTTTTGCTGAGTTTTTGTAGATGGTTGTGTTCTTGACCTGTGCAGTCAGTGTCTCACCCTCGCCTACGTGGAGATAGAATCCACCTGCGTTGACATTTTCTGTTTCGTGCGTAGCAGAGTTTTCAGATATAGTACAGCCATCTACAATAAGTTCACATCCGTTATCAAACCATGCTCCACCTCCGTTGGAAGTTGTACTGTTCTTGGATACTGTACAATTCTTCATTGTCACTTTTGCGTGGTATCCGAAAATGCCGGCAGCCTGATTGCCTTTGTTGGCTGTTACAGTCACGTTTTCAAGTTCAACCTCAGTGTTTATGAGTCCGAGTCCCGCAGCCTTGTTTCCAGTAAGTGCAACTGCATCATCCTCAGTTCCATAAGTGAGTTTGAACGTATTTTCTTCAGTATTATATCCCTTAGTTACAGTAATACCCTTGATGACAACCTTCTCACCAGGAACCTTTGCAGCGCCGACAACCAGCACGTGATTGCTCTTGTTGTTACCGTCGAGGATGGTCTTGTTCACGGATGCGTCAGCCACAGCGCCTGTGCTTGGAGAAGCAGGGTAGCCGCCGATGATGGTGACGTTGCTCTTTACCTCGAAGCCGTTAAGTTCCTCTCCTGTTCCGATTTCAACGCCTTCTGCTGCTGTGTAAGGAAGAGCCTTGGTAGGATTGTAAGTACCTGCTGCAACGTGGATTGTAGAGCCAGCCATTGCGTTTGTAAGCGCATAGTCGAGGGTTGCAGGCGCGCTCCAGCTCTGACCCTTGCCGGTTGCAGGAGCAGTTGCTGTCACGTAGTATTCACGTGGGAATGAATTTACGTCCATCTCGAACTCTACTGGTACGACCGCACCTGCCTTGAATCCGTCAGCGTCGCTGTATGACTTGAAAGTGCCCTCGGCTCCGGCAACGAATTTCATTTCCTTTGTGCTCTCGTATCCAAGTACGATCTCAAGACCTCCGTTCACAGCGAACCAGCCCACAGGGATATCTACAGTACCTCCCTGAGTGATGTCAAGAGGAGTGGCGAAGGTCATTTCAACGCTCTCTGCATCAGCATTTACAGAAACAGTTCCCTCTGCCACATTGACAACGTATGTTCCTGCGATGGCGCCTTCTGCCACTGTCGCTTCCTCAGCAGCGCGGACAGTGATGGTCTCGACGCTTATAGGGTGAACAGGAAGTGTCACTCTGAGAACAGAAGCAAGCGGTTTGAATGTCATTGCAAGAGTGTTGTTTGCAGGCGCGTTCATAGTATATGCATACATAGGAATCGCTGCAGAACTCTTGCCGTCCCTGTAGGTCTGCTCACCGGAGATACGGAATGCTCCGCGTGCTGATGAGCAGTTGTAATAAGCGCTTACGGCATTGTCTCCGATAAGTTCGGCTGTAAGCGAACCGTCATCGGTGAACTTTGCGGATTTGCCGGCAGTTGTTGCAGTGAAGTCGTATGACTTGCTGCCCACAGCCACCTTGATCTCGTCTCCTGCCGTCCATGCAGGCACGAGCGTACCGTCTGTTACTGCGAGGATGGTCAGGCCGTCAGCCTTCTGGCCGCCGCCTTCTCCTTCAGGTTCCTTCTCGCATGAAGCAAATGCAGCTATTGCGAGCATTGAAAGAAATAATGATTTGAATGTCTTTTTCATGATATATGATTATTAGTTATTTAATGCGTATGAACCTATGGCCTTCTTTGTCCTGTCCTGACCGTTCTGGTCTTTTGCTGCAAGAGAAGCGTCTGCTCCGAATCCCGAAGCCAGAGTCTGAAGTTCTGCAGCGCTCATACCCTGGTCGATTGCAGGGTTGCTGTCGCCGGCTACGAGTGCAAATGACTTGGTCAGAGAACTGTTCCAGTAGTCAAGAGTACCGAGCATGGTCGCTGCGTCGAAAGACCATCCGCTTACAGTTGTGCCTTCTGCGCCAAGCAGGGCTGAGCCGATAATGGATGTATTCTTTATCACCTGGGAATCAGTCGAAGCGACAGTTCCGGCAAGACCTATATCGCTGTTGTTTCCGGATACGATGCAGTTGTATATTTCCGCAACAGGTGTTGCATTGTACATACAGATACCGCCTCCGTTAGTGGCAGTGTTGCCTGTGATGGTACAACTTATGAACTTGGCAACCGCTCCTACGGCAGAGTTTCCATAGACGCATGCTGCGCCGCCGTTTCCGGATTTGTTGTCAGCGAATGTACAGTTTACAAATACGGTCTCGGAGTTCTCACGCAGATAGGCTCCGCCGCCGCTTCGGCTGGCTGTTTTGGTGTTGTCGTTACTGAGGATGGCAGTGTTATATATGTATGCCTTGCTTCCTGCAACTCCGTAATAGCCTGCGCACTGGCCTGTGGCTCTGTTGTTGGCGATAGTACAGTTGTTCATTGTGATTGTTCCCTCGTTCCATACACCGCCGCCGTTGCCGTTTGCGTCGTTCTCGTTGAAAGAGCAGTTGTTGAATATGACATTTGCTCCGTTGTCGATAATGACGCCTGCTGCCATCTGTCCTGTGTTGCCGATGACCTTGCAGCCAGTCATCTCCAGGTTGCAGATGCCGATGCTCATACCGGCGCCTTCTCCTGCGTCAAAAGAAGACTCTCCAGCAAATCTGGTAATTTCCTTGTTTACAGTATGACCCTTTCCGTCAGTAATGGTAAGGTTCTTCAGAACTGCTTTTGCTCCATTGCTCTTGACAGCAGAGACTACCACTACATGATATGCCTGGGTAGAGCCGAGGTTACCGCTGAGGATGGTCTCGTTTGCAGGATCTGCTACAGCACCTGTAGTCGCATTTGCAGGATATCCTCCTTCGATGGTGAAGTTGCTATGGATGTCGAATGTTCTCTCCTCAGGCGCTTCTCCTCCCGGGATGAGAGCAGTCGGGGTATATGTTCCGGCAGCAAGAAGGATCACGTCGCCGTCTCCAGCAGCGTCGAGGGCTGTCGGAAGGGTAGTGGCCTCTTCCCATGAGGCTCCGGAAGCGAGACCGTCTCCATCCACCTTTACGTGGTATGTGATGGACTCTGTTGCCTCGGCTGGGGCCTGAATGACTGAGAGTGTAGCCTTGCTGTCATCTGTCACCCATGCAGTCAGAGTGGCTGTACGCTCCTCACGAAGACGGTTGCGGGCTACGGTCGCTTTGATTTCACCTCCTTCAAGTCCGTTGCTGGAAGCAAGGCTTACCCATGCCGCATCGCTCTTGATACGCCATGGAAGGTTGGATTCTATGGTGATGGTGATTTCACCGCCGCCCTTTTCTACGCTGACACTTTCCTGAGAGAAGGAAATCACAGGCTTCTCGGGAGTGAATCCGGTCTCGTCCTCGTGGTTGAGACAGCCCGATACTGCAAGTGTTGTCAGCAGGACGGTAAATATTGAAAATATCTTTTTCATAATCGGAATGTTTAGTATTGAAGGATTACCAGACCATTGCCTATGGCAGCCTCAAGGCCATCGTTGCTCGGTTTGCTGATGACCCTGAAAAGGTCTATTGAATTTTCGTCTCTTGCAAATGCAGACACGTTTTTGCCGCTGCTCAAGATCATAGCCTCAGACGCTCCGCAACCCTTCAGAAGAGTTGCCATATCGCTGTTTGCTATTCCGTTAGAGTAAAAATAGTCGCCGCCATCCACTACGACAAGATAGATGGCCGTTCCATCTTCATTCACGCCTACGGCAGCCTTTGCTGTTGTCGAGGCATCGGTTTCCGTAAGCACATATCCGTCTTTCAGGATCATGGCACTGCCGCTCACGGCTTCTGTGACCTTGCTCTTCTTTGCTTCAAATTCCGAAGCATACAGGCATACAGCCGCTCCGTCCTTCATGACGGCGAAGAACGCTGCGTCCTTTCCGAAATCGGAAGAATATGCCTTGCTGTTATGATAGAGAATGCCGGATGGCGCTCCCGTTTCTTCATTGAAACTTCCTCCGCTTATACCTCCCATTACGAGATATTTTCCGGAGTTCTCAATGGCATTGGCCTGAAGGGTGAGTTTCTGCACTTTCTCGATTTTTGTATCGTCGTCCGGTACCGACACTTTCACCATGGCTGCGCCGAGTTCTACCTTATAAATATAGGCCTGCATGGCGTGGCTCTTCCCGTTGAGGTAACCGAGTTCGAGAAGAGACACTCCGTCCATGATTTCAGTCTCTTGGGATGTCTTCACGTGAGTGATATAGCCTTCCGATGCATCGACAATGCCCTGGCCGAACTCTGTCGAAGCCTTCAGAGTATAATAGTCAGGCTTGTCGAAACTGTCTTTTCCGCATCCGCTGAGTGCTGCCAGAAGCAGCAGAGCGGGTAAAGTCTTTATAATTGTCTTCATAAAAGTCGCTTTTTAATAACCCTTGTTCTGGGTAAGGTTTCTGTTCGCCTGTCTTTCCGACTCAGGAATAGGCATAAGAGTCTGGTGCTCAAGGATACCGAGCACTTCAACAGCCTTTCCAAGTCTTACGAGGTCATACCATCTGTGTCCCTCGCAAAGGAGTTCGTGCCTTCTCTCGTCGAGGATAGCATCGATGAAGGCAGCCTCTGTTCCTGGATATACGGCAGGGAGGCCGCGGAATGCACGCAGATCGTTAAGACGCGGCAGACCCTTCTCCACTCCCTGTGCCTCTGCGCTGATCAGATACATCTCTCCCAGACGTGAGATCACGACAGGGTCAGTTCCTTTCTGTCCGCTCGGATATTTGTTCATGAAGTTGAGGTTGTCCATAGTGGTTATGGATACTTCTTTTCTTGTGTCTGTGTCTGCGAACATTGTCATCACCTCCTTGGCAGGAGCATAGACGTATGAACCTGAGTTAGGATGGTTATATGAGTAGAAGAGGGCACTGATTGAAATGCTTGACTCGATGGTCAGGCATGAGAAAGCAAATATGACCTCTTTATTGTTTCCGCCACGGAAGATCTTGTCATACGCATCCAGACCATAGCGGGCGTCTGCTATAAGCGATTCTGCCAGTTCATAAGCGGTTTTCTTGTCGCCTGTGTAGAGGGCAGTACGTGCTCTGAGCGCCTTCGCAGCGTCAGATGACAGATAATTCTGGCTGGTTGGAGTGCCGAGCAGACCGATTGCAAGATCGAGTTCATCGTTGATGAATTTCCATACCTCCGCAGCCGGGGTACGCGACACCTTGTCGTCTGTGTTCTCCTTCATCAGCGGCACATCGCCGTAGCGTGTGACAAGGCAGAGGTGGAGATATGCACGGAAGTAGTGGCATTCTCCGAGCACCAGGTTCTTCTGGCTTCCATCAGGAAGGCCTTGTGCGATGTCATAAACGTTGTTTACCTGCATCAGAGCCTTGTAATATCCCTGCCAAGCCTCTTTCATAAGGCCGTTGTCGGCACTTGCAAGGGTGCTGATAAGGTCAAGGGAATTGGTGCTTTGCTTTGTTGTGAGTTCGCCTCCGAAAAGGTCGAACATGATGTATGATTCTGTACCGGGGCGCTCCTGTACATTATAGTACATTCCGCTTCTGAGGGCCGCGATGTCTTTTGTGCCCACAGAGCCAGGCGATACTGCTGAGTGCGGATTCATCTCTAAATCGCACGAAGAGGCAAGCAGTATAAGAAGTGTAAATATGCTTATATATCTTTTCATAGTCGTACGGGATTAGAAAGTGACGTTTACTCCAAGTTTATAGATACGTGGCGAAGGAACGCCGTAGTTGTCTATACCGATGAGTGACGGGTCAAGACTGGTGGAAATCTCAGGGTCCCATCCTCTGTACTTGCTTATCAGAGCGAGATTCTCTCCCTGGATGAATACGCGTGCGCTCTTCATCTTCATGGCGTCAGTCCACTTCTGAGGCAGAGTATATGACAGCATCAATGACTTGAGTTTGATGAACGAGCCGTCCTGCAGGTAATATGTAGAGGAGCGGCTGTTGTTGCCATGATATGAGTGGATTGGTCTCGGGTAGAGGTTGGTGCTGCCCGGGCCGGTCCATCGGTTATCGCACCACTCCTGAAGGAGGGCCTGATAGTTACCCATACGTGTAGGACCCTGCATCCACTGGGCGTAGATGTCGGCTCCGTAACTATATGTGAAGAATATGCTGAGGTTCAGACCGTTCCATGAGAACGAGTTGTTCCATCCGCCTGAGAAGTCGGGGTTAGGCGAGCCGACCATGATACGGTCGCTGTCGTTGATCAGACCGTCACCGTTCTGGTCGTAGTATCTGATGTCACCTGCACGTACACCTTCATTGTAGAGAGGGGTCGGAACTTCACCGTCGTACTGATAGATACCGTCAAATCGGAGCAGGTAGAATGAACCTACCTCCTCGCCCACCTTGAGGGCATGGTTGGATCCGATGGCAACGACGTCGTCATTCAGAAGTTTGGTCAGTTTGTTCTTGTTGTGCGCGATGTTGAATGATGAACTCCAGTGTACAGGACCCAGGTCGCAGTGGGTGTTGAGGGTGAACTCCACACCATAGTTCCTCATGCTGCCGATGTTTGCGAGCATTGAGGTCTGACCTGATGTCGCATGCATAGGCATGTTGTAGAGGAGGTTGCCTGTGTTCTTGAGATATGTGTCGAACATCATGTTGACCGCTCCATTGAGGAATGAGAGGTCGAAACCGAAGTCATACTGGTCGGCTGTTTCCCATGTAAGGTTCTCGTTACCCTTGTTGCTTACTGCGATACCGCTGATGCCGCCGTAGTTGTTGCCACCGCTGATAAGAGGCATCCAGCCATAATTGCTGATACCGTCCTGGTTACCTGTCTTACCGTAACTGAGACGGAACTTGAGGTCAGTTGCAGGACTTGACCAGAAATCTTCTTTTGAGATATTCCAACCTAATGATACAGAAGGGAATACACCCCAGCGGCAGTCAGGTGCAAAACGGCTCGATCCGTCGGCGCGTACTGTCGCGTTGAGAACGTATCTGTCTTTCCATGCGAGGTTGACACGTCCATAGACTGATTCCATTGCATATTCGGAAAGACCTCCTGTCACACCTGCAATGTTTGCCGCCACTCCGATTGTGTCAAATGACGGAGAAGGGAAATTCTGGGCGTCGATACTGTTCTGACGGGCGCTGGTCTTCTGGTATGAATGACCTGCCATGGCTCCGAATGTCCAGTCTCCCCATGTCTTGTCGTATGTGAAGTATGTCTCGATGAGGTTGCTCATAAGGAAACGGTTCTTCTCGATGATTCGTCCGTTGTCTTCCTTATAAGGGTGGTTTGCATTATAATAGAGGTAGTCGAGAGTGTAGCCTGCGTCAGTGTTGAACGACACCTTGAATTTCAGGCCGTCAATGATCTTTGCCTCTGCCCACATCGCTCCCAGGAAACGAGCGTTATCGACGTATGAAGTCTGCTCGGCGAGAATCTGGACAGGGTTGTGGCGAGAGAGTTCTTCAGTACCTCCGAGGTAGTAACTTCCGTCTGTCTTGTACGGACGGTCGAAAGGACGCTGCTCCACCATTCTTGCAACGATGGTCGAACCGAGGCTGGCACCTGGCACGCGGTTGTTCTTCATATAGTTGCCGCTCATGTTGGCTCCGATGTTCAGCCACTTTGCCACCTGGTGCGATACATTCACCTTCAGGTTGACCTTTGTAATGTCGTTGGTCTTTATCACACCTTCCTGATATGCGAAGTTGGCACCTACATATATCTTGGTCTTGTTGTTGCCTCCTGTGAATGAGAGGTCCGCATTGTGGGACATTCCAAGTCGAGAGGCCACTTCAAGCCAGTTTGTGTCAGGCAGTCCGTTGTACGGGTTGCGGATATGCTTCACGAAACTTCCGTCACCTGCTGTGTAGCCGTTCTGACGGTTGTAATTGTCGATGGCCTCATTATATACCTCGATCCATGAAGCGGAATCAGCATACTTGATACGGTTCTTGTTGTTGAACTCGGACATGCCGAAGTTGTAATTCACCTTGATCTCCGATTTGCCGTCGCGTCCCTGCTTTGTGGTGATGAGGATGACTCCGTTGGTACCGCGTGATCCGTAGATGGCTGCAGAAGCGGCATCCTTAAGTACTTCGATGGACTCGATGTCGCTGAGATTGAGCACTGAAAGCGAACTGAGGTCTTCACCGAAACTATAGAGCGAGCCGCTTTCGTTGTTGAGTGGAATACCGTCTATCACATAGAGAGGCTGGTTGCTGGCACTCAGGGAACTGGATCCGCGGATGCTCATTCTTTCAGATGTACCGAGGTTACCTGACGATGTGGAGATGTTCACACCTGCAACTCGTCCCTGAAGCATTTCAGTAGGGGACAGGGCTGTGCGTGCAGAGTTTTCATCTGGTTTGAATGACGAGATGGCGTTGGTAACGAGTTCACGTCTCTGGGAACCGTAAGCGACCACCACCACGTCCTCAAGCACGTTTGCGTCCGGGGCAAGGGTTACGCTGATAGGCTGTGACGGGTCTGTCACTGTCACAGTCTGGGTTTCCATTCCAAGAAATCCGATCTCTACTGTCACAGGGGCAGGCATTCCGCAGTCAAGCGAGAATTTACCGTCAAAGTCGGTGATGACACCGGTCTTGGTACCTTTGACCATTACAGAAGCACCGATTACCGGGCCGATCTCATCGAGGACCTGGCCTGTTACCGTAGCATTCTTTTTCTGTTTCTGTGGCGCGGCTTCTGTCACTGAGATGAGTTTGCCGTCAATAGAATAAGACACTTTGCTTCCTGCAAAGATCTTGTCAAGGACGGTCTTTATGTCTGCGTTTGCGACATCTATGCTGACCGGTTTCTCGACATTGACTTCGCTGGTGCGGATCGAGAACGAGTATCCATAATCTTTCTGGAGAGTCTCGATTACTTCCCGGATGCTTGAGTTGCCGGATTTGAGGCTTATGTTCTGCGCCTGCATCCCTATGGCAACAAACATGGAAAGTACAAGAATTAGTTTCTTACGATAGTCCATGTGGTTGATAATAAGGTTGTTAATATTAATTGTTCGGTGAAATTACGATGGTGTCGTGCTTCTTTGATATGGACATTCTCCTGTCGCTGTTGAGCGTGCTGAGAATTTTGTCCAGTCCTTCGTTGTTGACGAATGAAGCATAGTACTGGGTCTGAGCCAGAGTGTCGTCCTCGATTACGATTTCAACATCGAAACGCTTTTCAAGGTCTTCAGCGATGTCAGCGAGGCTCTGGTTGATGAAGCGGATGTTGTGGTTGTTCTGCCATGCTCCGTATGTGACAGGATTGATCCTGTAGTCTTCCGCTGTGCCGAAGGTCTTGTTGTACCTCACAAGTTCGCCCGGCTCAAGAGTACGGGAGAATCCGTTTTCGCTGTTGCTGTCCTCCATGGTGACGCTTCCGCTGATGAGCGCAACTTCCACGTTGTCCATCTCGGAGAACGCCTTGACGCTGAACTGGGTGCCGTGTACTTTTACACGTATGTCCGAGGCCGCGACAATGAACGGTTTACGTTTGTCTGGAGTTACATCTGCATAGATCTCTCCGTCGATATAAATGGTTCTGGTGTTGGAGTCGAAACGGGACGGATAGAGGACTTTTGTGTCGGAGTTGATCCAGAGTGATGTCCCGTCTGCGAGTATGATTCTTTCGGTTTCGCCCCTGTGCGTATAGATCTCCTGCCACTGCACCGGCTCCTCCTTGGTGAAGAGCAGGAAGGCAATGGCGGCAACTGACGCGGCCACTGCTGTGCCGAGCCATCCGAAGATTCTTCTTGTGCGTTTCTGTTTTCTGGAATATTCCTGTTCTGCTGCAATGAATCTGTCCAGACACGCAGCAGAGCGTTTCAGGCTCTCCGGGTCGTTGTCCGGCCTGGTTCTGCCGAGCAGCCTCTCGAACAGTGCATCATGCTTGGGGTCGGCTATATTGTCGATGAGCCACTCCCTCGCGGCTGCTTCCTCTCCCGAGGTGCAATTGCCATCAAAATACCTTTCGAGGGTTTCAGATATACCCTCATTACATAGTCTCTGCTTCATAGTGATAGTGTTATCACCATAAGTATGCAGAACTCTTCTTTACACGTATGACTTTTTTGATTTTTTCTTATTCGAAGACAATCATGTCGCACAACTGGACAAAGTAGTCGTTTGACCAGATATCGAGTTCGTGGATATTCTCGACAAATGGAAGCACATCTGCCTTGACCTGCTTGATGTCCGCCTTGGAAAAACGCTCTTTGAGCATCTTGATAAAGTCTTCTTTGGTAAACTCGATTCCATTGAACTCCTTTGCCCTTTCATTAAGATGGGCAAAGTCGAGAGGTATTCTGTTACGGAAGCATGAGCAATTTCTGCTCTGTCCTGTTGTGAAGGGCCATCATCTGATTAAAGATCTCGTTCATTTTCAATGTATTTTATCAGGCTCTCAATGCTTTTTCTTCTTCTGCTGTACAGACTGCACTCTTTCAGTATAGTAATATCAAGTCTGTCCAGTTCATCAATGTCAAAACGGATGTCCTCTTCAAGGAATGTCCTGGCATCCTTGACAAACCTGAGGTTTACGCCCTTGCTGAAGTTAATCAGGTCGCAGAGAGCCTTCTCTGGAGTTGCAATAAGATAGTTGACCCCCTGCTCCTGCTGAATTCTTACACCGATATGAAAGTACTCGTTGGAGCAGTTCTGATACATGAACATACCTAGTTTGTTTTCAAAATCTCTGGAGTGTTTTGTAGTTACAGCCTGCAAAACATGTACTCTTTCCGGAATGAGACCATAATGCCTCAAAGCAGAACTCTGACTGACGTATGAAGGACCATAGATATGGTTTGATATGAGGAATTTGTTGTAAGGCTTCCCTGATTCCTCCTCGCTAACTACATACAGTCCCTTCTTCAGTCTGATGATCCTGCCCGATTCCACCAAGGCAATAGCCTTCTCGGTTATATGGCGGCAATCAGGGAAGATAGATGACAGGACTTGGATGTCGAATGGGACGTTTCCTATGTTTGCAAAAGGTCTCATAATTTAACCATTTTTGCAAATGTAGTTCTATTTCGTACAGAAACCAAATAATTTATCGTTTATCTGTACCGGTTACTACGAAGTGCTTCGTGATTTCCTAACAGAAGGTGCTTTGTCAGAAATTTCAGAAAAGCAGGGTGATGAGCACGAGGATCGATACGGGGAGTTTGTGGCGGATGTCCGAGAGGGCGTTCTCGATGTGCTTTTCTACGGTGCGGATCGAGATCCCGAGTCTCTCGGCGATCTCCGCATTGGAAAGTTTCTGGGTGCGGCTCATTTCGAATATCTCCCTTCTGCGCTCAGGCATTGCGGCAATCACCTTGGCGATGTTCTTCTCCATCTCCTTTGCGGACAGGGCACTGTTGATGTCGAAACTGCTGACCGCTGCCTCCTCCTGCAACTGGTCGTGCTTCTTTTTGAACTCACTTCTGAAGTAGTAATAGATTTCGTTTCTGACCGCGACCAGAAGATAATTCTTCATGCTGCGCTTTTCGTCGAGCCTTTCCCGGAGCACCCAGGTGCGCATGAATACATTCTGGATAAGGTCCTCTGCAACATAATCGTCGCGGAGCATGCGCTTTGCAAATGCAAGAAAGAGAGGATAATAATGCTCAAACAACTGTCTGAAGGCATCTTTGTCCCCTTTCTTGAGTTTCTCGATAAGATATTTCTCGTGCTGCTCTGTCATCTCCGGAAATCCATCGCCCGCAAATATAGAATAATTTTGACAACTAAACCTTCGTTCCTGCAAATATATGAAAATCTTTCTCGTTTTCCGTTGAGTAGAAACAGAGTTTCATCCGTACTATACGGGTAAGCCCTTTTTAACACTAAACGGACCGCTTATGAAATTCATTGATTCTGAAATAATGGAGCGTTATCTCCGTGGGGAATCCGAT
>SUYM01000033.1 GCA_015060455.1 Bacteroidales bacterium | reverse complement strand
GACCGACCATGAAGGGGGTATATGGATAGGTACGTATTTCGACGGAGCATATTACATTTCCCCTCAGAACGGCAATCTTAATATATATCAGGAAAAGCCCCACCCCGGTTCTTTAAAAGGGAAGGCGATAAGCCAGTTTTGCGAAGACAGGGAAGGCGGCATCTGGATAGCCACCGAGGACTCCGGACTGAACTATTTCGACCCGGCCGGCAACAGATTCACCAATTATTCCACAATAAGTTCCTGCCCCCCCCAAGCAGTGAGTCACAACAACATACATGCTCTCATGCTTAATGGAAACGACCTGTGGATAGGGACATTCTCCAAAGGCATCGACATCATGGACACAGAGAGCCGCACTATAAAAAAACGGCTTCGTAACGATGGAAGAAACCCTCATTCGTTACCTAACAACCATATATATTCAATATACAAGAGTTCAGATGGGAATGTATACGTCGGCACAATGAAAGGATTCTGCAGATGGATAAACGGGACAGACCGATTCGAGCCATACTGTCAGATGAGCAATATCTTTGTGTACGACATGATCGAAGACAGATACGGCAAACTGTGGATTGCCACAAAGAACGACGGAGTCATATGCTTCGACAAGGGGAAATTCACATCCTACACACACGCTCCTGAAGACTCGACAAGCATCTCGAACAACCATGTTCTGAGAGCACACATAGACAGGGAAGGCAATCTGTGGTTCGCCACGGAAGGAAGCGGGATATGCCGCTATGACTATGAAAAGGATGCTTTCATAAACTACGACAACACAAAGAAACTTTATCACCATATCATATATGGTATTCTTGACGATACAGAAGGTAATTTATGGCTCTCATCAAACTACGGAATCGTCAAGTACAATCCGACGACATACGAATCCGTAATCTACACACACGAGGACGGACTTCAGAGCAACCAGTTCAACTACCGTTCGTCAATGAGGGCTTCAGACGGAAGATTCTACTTCGGTGGCATCAAAGGATTCAACAGTTTCTATCCGTCCGGATTTCATATAAACAGGGCTGCTCCTCCCGTGGTTATTTCCGGCATAGTCCTCCACAAGAAGGGCTCCTCGGAACGCGTAAAAGCCGATGAAAGGAACAGGATCATAATCGGACCGGAAGTTACTTCTTTTGAAATCTCATATGACTGTCTGAGTTACATCCTGCCGTCCAAGAACAGATACGCATACATGATGGACGGACTTCACGACGACTGGATATACACCGACAAACCATCCGTGACACTGATGGACCTGCCAGCAGGAAAGTACCGCTTCATGATAAAAGGCTCTAATAATGATGACAGTTGGAGCGGAATATCACATATCGACATTACAGTAAAGGTACCACTATGGCGCAGCAAGGCTGCCATTATCCTATATATACTGCTGTCAATCGCATTGTGCGCAGCCGCCACACTCCAGTACATAAGGCATCTTCGCAAAGAAAGAGACCGGGACAAGCAACAGATGGAAATGGAAATGCAGCAGAAAGTATATCGCTCCCAATTTCAGTTTTTCACACACATTGCACATGAAATCAAGACTCCTTTGACACTGATAAAAGCCCCTTTGGAAAGGATTCTTGAAGAAGGACAGTGGTCAGACAATACTAACGAAAATCTGCTCGTGATGCAGCAGAATACCGGACGCCTGATGGAATTGATTAAACAGCTCCTTGATTTCAGGAAGATAGATAAGGACGGTTACCGATTGTGTTATACCGAAGTGGAGATAGGAGAGTTCATCAGGAATATCGTGAAACGCTTCGGAAATTCGGGTAGAAACATAACCATTCATACCCGCCTGCCGGAACATGCGCTGAAATATAATGTAGATGCGGAGGCTTTGAGTAAAATCATGAGCAACCTGCTTGCAAACGGTCTAAAATACGCTTCATCCGTTATTGAGATAGAAGCCTCTGAGCAGCAAGGAGATTCGGAAAAGCGCATTGTCATTTCTGTTGCCGATGACGGTCCGGGGATTTCTGAAAATGAGACAAAAAAAATCTTTGAACCATTCTACCGGTCTGACACATCAGGTTCGGAAGGAGGTTTCGGCATCGGGCTCAGCCTTGTAAAACTTCTTATCGACAAACTCGGGGGCTGTATTTCCGTTGGTCGGAGCGATCGGCTTGGAGGCTTCCTTGCTACAATATCGATTCCTCAAGGCGTCCTCACCCATGACAGCAGCCGCGAACAGATCAGAAACGCAGACAGCGAGAGGGATATATACCCGCCGGTACTCACATACGAAAGGAGAAGTAATGTTCTGATAGTGGATGATACAAAGGAAATGCTTGATTTTCTTATAAAAAACTTAGGACAGCCATTCAGGGTATATGGTGCCGCTGACGGGAACGAAGCTCTGACTGTCATAAAAAAGCAGGCTATAGACATTATTGTCAGCGACATTGCGATGCCAAACATGGATGGATTTGAACTACTGCACGCTGTCAGGTCAGACAAGATGCTGTGTCATATCCCATTCATCCTGCTTTCAGCACAAGACAACATTTCCTCAAAGATTGCAGGGCTTGATTACGGGGCGGATGCTTATATTGAAAAGCCGTTTTCTATAAACTACCTGAAAGCCACCATTGAAAACCTGCTGAAAAACCGGAAGGTACTATTCGAGAAGTTTGCAAACATGCCAAGTCTTGAATATGGAAAGGGGGAAATGAAGGAACACGATATTCAGTGGCTCGGACAGGTAACAGACCTCATCAGACAGAATATCAGAAACGAGCAGTTCACAATAGACACTCTTGCTTCTGAAATGGCAGTCAGCCGCAGCAGTCTACGGCGAAAGATTATCGGATTGACAGGGCTGGCTCCGAATGATTACATAAGACTTGTTCGTCTTAAACTGGCTGCAGAACTTCTGAGCAATGGTAAATACAGGGTGAATGAAGTCTGCTATATGATAGGATTCAGTAACCACTCATATTTTTCACGCTGCTTCTACAAGCAGTTCGGAGTGCTTCCGAAAGACTACGCATCAAAGGTCTGAATCCGGAAGTCCCTCACGCCACCCCACTGAGGGAAAGATTGCCGGTCGAAGCCGCAATGAAGGAGAAATCCCCGATCAAGCCGGGGATGTTATTCTTCCGCACTCGCTCCAGCGACTTCGTCGAATACTTGGAGACAACGGACTGGATAAGCGCTCGCGTGAGTGCCGTTTTTGCAGTTTAAGTTGTCATAAGTTCGCTACCCAGTACATCGTCACAGAAAAAACGGCCTATTTTTCTGTGACGCCGGCATCCTTCGCAAACTGAACATCAGACGGGAGAGAAATATAGACTGAAAGCATCTGAAAAACCACTGCACGGATAGCGGATAATCATTAAATTTATTCAATGTAATGTCAGACAGTAAAACCGATTGACCAAACAAATATAAGGATTTTTGAGCAGTATATCCAGATTTCTTATCAAGACCCTCTTAGCCTATAAATCAGGTATCTTACCAATGCTGAGAGTTTTACATCAGGAATCCTATCAGATCAGTTGGCGTGACGCACTCGAAGTGCGCATCAGGGTATGCTGCTGTGAAGGAAGCCGGAGCACCTACTCGCTTTCCCACCTTTCTCTTGATTTCATATCCGGTCATAACGCCGTCCTCAATCTCGATAAGGTCAACCTCTTTCTTCTGCTGGGTACGCCAGAAGTAATGTTGTACGAATGTTCTGCCTGCATAGTCGTTGCGTTTGATACGCTCTGCGACTACGAAGTTTTCCCACATGTGGCCAAGTTCCTCCTGTGACCTAAGGGATACCGGTGCCATGTTTCCTATGACACCATTGCGGATTCCCATATCCCAGAAGTAGAGTTTGCGCGCAAATTTGAGCTCGTTGCGCTGGTTCTTGGCATATGACGGCAGCGTGAAGATGATATAGCTTTTCTCCAAGATTTCAATGTAGCGTTCAACAGTCTTGGCGTCAATACCGACAAGGCCTGCGAGTTCATTGGCAGATATGGTAGAGCCTATCTGGAAAGCAAGAGCCTGCACCAGTTTGACGAGTTTGTCCGGTTTGGCAATGTTGTTTTCCTCCATGACATCTTTGTAAAGGTAGCTGTCTATGAGTTCCTTGAGAACTTCCTTTTCATCTCCCGGAGATGTAACGACCTCCGGATAGTAGCCATAGATGAGACGGTGGTCAATCATACGTGACTCCTCTAGGGTGCTGGTCTCGTCGGCCATTTCCTTGAATGAAAGAGGATAGAGTCTGAACTCACGCTTTCTGCCTGTCAAGGATTCGTTTACTGCCTCGGCCAACTTGAATGCAGAACTGCCAGTGACGATAATCTTTACATCTTTGAATTTCTCGGCTACTATTTTGAGCATGTTACCGACATTCTCAATCTTCTGAGCCTCGTCGACAAAGAGGAAGTTCTTGTTTCCGATGAGGACCTTCATCTTGGCTTCATCAACATTGATAAACATAGTCTGTACATCAGTGTTGTCACCGTTGATTTCCAGAATCCTTGCATCTTTAGGAATTATAGCGTCTGCAAGTGTTGACTTTCCGACCTGGCGTGGTCCCATAATGGTTACTGCCTTTTTCTTTGCAAGTGCATTATGTATTCTTTCCTCAATTGCTCTATGTATCATGGCTAGAAAAGTTTGATATTTGTATGCAAATTTATGGAAAATTCCTTAAATCTTAAAAGATTTTAGGAGTTTACTCCAAGAATATTGTAATATTTATGGAGTTTTATTGCTTTGAGGTTCACTTGGAGAAGAAGATATAACCGCTTGACCAAACAGATATTAGGATTTTTCCGATCAGTAAGAAATCTTTGCTTCTGCCGTCTATCTCAAAGGTCAGCCGGTTGCGACACTCACCGGAGTATTGCAACAGATAAGATTGCAGATGACTTTGTCATGTTGCAGGAATTTTCTATCTTCCTGTTTTTGACACTTTCATTTAGTGCAATTTGAACAAAGCGTAGATCTTTACAATCAACTGCATCGGAAGGGCTGTGCGATAGCGGCAACTGAGAGGGGTTTTGCGCAGGTCCCCTGCCAGATATGGATACTTTGCAAAGAAATCGTATCCGTGCATGATGCTATGCTGACCGGCCCTCATCAGAATGCTTCCGGCAACCTTCTCAACAGGACTTCCCTTCAGATTGTCCCTGTAATGCTCATACAGATCCAGAAGATTTGTAGTCGATGAGATATGTCGCTTCCGTTTGTCCTGTGAGCAGAACGAATCCGGATTGTCCTTCCTGTAATGATATAGAGCCTCAGGAATATGGACCAGACTCTCTGCATAGAAAATTATCTGAGACATCAGATATATATCCTCATGCATACCGAGTTTAGGTATATAGATGACATTATCCGTATAAAGTTTCCTCTTGAAGCATTTGGTGACCGTATAACCGAAGGACTTATAATTGAACATATTAACGATAAAATCCATCTTCGTGGCACCTGTGTAGTCCCGTTCCCTCTTATAACTGCTTCTGTGGCCGTATTCCTTTACAAGATCAAAATATATGATGTCCGCATCCGTCTGGTCAGCCTTTGCTATGACCTTCGCAACGGCATCAAGTTCCATCCAGTCGTCAGAATCCGCAAACAGCACATATTCTCCTTCGGCAGCATCAAGACCGGCTTTCCTGGCAGAAGGCAGCCCGCCATTCTCCTTGTTGATGATTGTAATACGGGACTTGAGATGGGCAAACTTTTCCTCAATAAGATTTTCAAGAATCTCCATTGAGCGGTCCTTGGTGCCGTCATTCACAAAAACAAACTGAATGTCGGGATATGTCTGTCCCAATGCAGTTTCCGCAAACTTACCGATATACTTCTCCACTCCATATATCGGCACTATCAGCGAGATCTTATACTGCTTCATCATAATTCAAATCTGGATTTGACTGGAAACTTCTGTTCAAAGGCCTCAATCAAAGCCTTTCGGAGAACCTCATATTTCTTATCACTCAAGCGGACATCATTGACGCAAAGAATATTCCTCTGGGGGTTCAGGACCGCATTCCGTAGTGTTGACTCCGATGCCAGGGCAACAGACACATGCTTGTTGGACACCTTCTCTTGTATCATCCGTCCCTGATAATACTGATAATCCAGAAAC
Organism: Bacteroidales bacterium; assembly: GCA_015060455.1. Lineage (GTDB taxonomy): Bacteria > Bacteroidota > Bacteroidia > Bacteroidales > UBA932 > Cryptobacteroides. The sequence continues at coordinate 15,408 of SUYM01000033.1, read as the reverse complement.
ATATACTGGTTAAGATTATCCTGCGTGCGGGTACGCGTAAGGGAAGCAAGAATTTCGTCCTTCAATATCCCATACAGCCTTTCGCACTCGCTTTTGAGCATGGGTGTACAAGTGTGCTGCGGTCTGACAAAAAAACATGAGGGTCTCATCCCCAATGCCTTACGGGCGTGAACATCAGAATTTTTACATATATGCTTGTACATGCCTGACACAAACCAATGCCGGCTGAACCATATGACTCCCTTCCCGTCACGGAAGAAATCCTCAGGACGGCAGGGACTCACAGGATAGAGGTCATCATTGAAATAAAGATATTCCTCATCAAGTCCCGGTATCCTGTGCAGGTGCATCTCTATCGGATTGCAGTTGAATGTCGGCAGATACTCCTGAGGTATTATATCCTTGTGAAGAACTATCTTCAGATTTTCCGCATCGGCCCATGCAGGCACCTGAGACGGGTGAGACACAACAAGATAGACGTTGCGGATAAAAGGCATATTCACCTCTATGCCGCGCAGAAGATACTTCAATGTCCCCCAGTCACGGAAGCGCTTCTCCATCACCGGCACATTGGTATATTTCTCATAATCCCGTTTCCACACAGGATCGTTTCCATCTACATATGTTATTACTATATCCATACTATTTACGATATATCAACTTTGCTATCTGCCTGATGATTCTGGCCTTCAGAGGCAATTTACAGCCCTCCGGTATAACACTGAGACCGTCAACCAGTTCCTGAGTCTTCTGCTTCTGCAACCCGGTCTTTGCCAGTCTCCTGAGGTGGCGGAGTTTCCTGATGTAATAGTCTGCCGGCGTCTGGGCCAGTTCCCTGACCTCTTCCTCTGTAAACATACCGGATTCGTTCAGAAACTGCATCCTCCTGCGATCGACCTCGGCATAGTCATAATAGTATTTCCAGTCCGGCCGGTGTATGAAACTGTCGCTATGCTGATAATACCTGTAAAAGGATTTGCGGATATAACCCACCTTCCTTGACGCATTGATCAGACGGTATGCTGTCGCCCTGTCCTCGAATCTCATATCCTCAGGGAACTTGATATCATCAAAAAGTTCCTTCCGGGCAATCATCGTACATACACTGGAATTGATTACCTGCTTGAAATTCAGCGCCAAGGCTTCCTTCACACCCAATATCAATATCTCACCAGACTCCGAATGTTTGTATTTAGGAGGTCTGTCATCATATATCCTCACGCTGTTGGAATACATCACATCAAGGTCATTCTCTTTGGATATGCCATATAAGACCTCATACATATCGGCCTCGACGGTGTCATCACTGTCAACAAAACCTATGTACTCCCCCTTTGCCTCCTGCGCGCCTACATTTCTTGCCAAAGACACATCTCCCTTATCAAGATGTATCACCCTGATCCTTTCATCAAGGGCTGCGACTCTGTTGCACTCCGCCAACGAACCGTCGCTGCTTCCGTTTTCCACAAGGATGATCTCGATATCCTTGAGTGTCTGGTCCAGCAGCGAATTGACGCAAGTCTCTATATATTTCTGTGAATCATGAACCGGGACTATAACCGAAACCTTGCTCATACTCTTCCGCTTTTAAGTTTATACTCATACGAATGTCTCCCCTCCGCTCGGAAATCGTCATGATACCTTTGCAGGACTGTCCTGAATATCTCCTCATATTGAGGGATGAAAAGGTCATCCTTGGCTTCGAGATGGCTGATGATCTCCCTTGCAAGAGACTCTGTCATGGACAGGTCCGTCTGACCTGCGTTGAAAGATGTCCCCTTGATCGAGCCAGGTGACACATTGAGTATCCTGTTGGTGCACCCTGCCATTTCAAGTTCGACATTGACGCTCTCTATGAATATCTTGAGCGCCGCCTTGCTTGCGCCATAGACAGAAAAGAAGGGAGAAGACATGAAACCTGCTATGCTGACCATGACTCCGCAGTAGAAATCCTGCTCAGAGGATATCCTGTCATAGAAACGATGAATCAGACGCATGATCGCGGTTGCATTGACATTCATGCTGCTGATGATATGGTCCTCCGTGATGTCCTTGAAAAGAGACAATCTTCCGAATCCGGCCGTAATCATCAAGGTGTCTATGTCGTCGAATCTGTCAAAAAACGAATAATCATCATCTGTCAGATCAAACTCAAAAGCCTCGACCTTGGGGTGGGCATGCACCGGATCCAGCCTGGCGCGATCTACAACATAGACCTTCTCATAATCCTCACGTACAGCAAGTTGCAAGGCTATGGAAAGTCCTATTCCATTTGCCCCGCCTACAACAAGTGCGCGTCTCATATCTTATAAAAATTCTGACGGTTACCGAACTGTTCCATGACACTTGCCATACACACACTTTCCTTCGGTGTAAGGCGTGGAGAGACCATACGGCCATTGACCACACAGGAGATGAATTCCTGGATTTCATATCTCAGACCCGGTTCGTTCCATGGATAGAAGTATTTACGGTTCCTGTTCTGGTCTTCATAACGGAGTTCGAAATACTCTGTCTTCCACCAAGGGGACGGCACATAGGCATATCCCTTCGTTCCTGATATCACGAGATTGCCCTCGGTCTTGACACCCAGACCAAGTTGGAAAGAGCAGACTGCGCTGTCATAACGCATCATTCCTCGTGTATATACATCCACTCCCTGCTCGTTCAACCGGCTGTATATGTTGATATTCCTGTAATCCGTACCCAGAAGTTTGATTATCGGAAGAAGCGGATACGATCCCATTTCATACAACGAGCCTCCTGCGCGTTCAGGGTCAAGTTCCCTTTCCAGGCGGTGTTTATCCCAAAGTTTTGATTCTGAAGCGTCTATGCCCACGACGTCACCGATCAGCCCACTCTTTACAAGGGTTATCAGGTGGTTGAATGCCGGACAGAAGGCGGTCTTGTTGGCTTCGATCAGCACTGATTTCTTCTCCTGCGCCAAGGCATACAGTTCCTCAGCCTTCTGCTTTTCAAGCACCATCGGCGTCTCACACAGCACATGTCTGCCATGCTCCAGGGCGTATTTCACCTGAGCGTAATGATCCAGATGCGGGGTTGCGACATACACGGCATCAACTGCCTCGACCATCTCCTCAAACGACCCGCAGACCTTCTTCACGTCATTGGCCAAAGCAAACTCCTGAGCCACAGCAGCATCGACATCATATACAGCCGTCACCTCCACTGCATCAACATATACCGCCTCCGGGGCGAACCTGCGCGCAATCCTTCCGCAACCACATACTCCCATCTTCACTACACGTTCCGACTCAGCCCTGAGCATCGTTGACGAAATACCCTCTGTACGAGGAAGATAGACCACCTGACAATACTCATTCAAATAGTCGAACTTGCCCTCCCAATCCGATCCTATCGCGAATATATCCACCTCATATTTAAGGATATCGTCGATCTTCTGACCCATATAATCCTCTATGATTATCTGGTCTGCAAGTCCGGTAGCCTTCACGGCCTCCACCCTTTCCAACACATTGTTGCGGACATTCAGTTTGCCTCGGGCGCGGTCAAAACTGTCATTCGTAACACCGACGATGAGATAATCCCCCAATTCCCTGGCACGCCTGAGAAGATTGATATGACCCTGATGGAGAAGATCATATGTTCCGTATGTGATGACTTTCTTCATAAACTGTTTTCCATAAATTCCCTCTATTCGCTCACACATTAACTTACAAAAATACACATAATTTTTCTAATTTTAGCAGAATTGCTAACTTTGGAACTGTTTCACTATAAGACAATAATGAAAAACTTCGGTAAAGCAATAGCCTGGGGCTATAAACTGGCGAGCAGGTTTCCTCAAAATCTGATTTCCTCCCTCATCCGCAGACGCAATCCTGTACAGAAAGGACGTGTGGTCTGCTGGTCATATGAGTTCAAGCAATACAGTTGCAATCCCAAGGCGCTGACCGGATATCTTCTGAATAATCATCCTGAATATGAGATTATTTGGGTGTTCCGCAAGGGAGTTGACACCCGAGGCATCGACAGTCGCATAAAGTGCGTTACCTTCCGTTCCATGGAATACCTCCGCGCAATCAACACTGCCGAATTTCTCATAACCAATTGTCGCACACACCCTTACAACATCGGCTGGAAAAAGCGTCCCGGTCAGAAATACCTGATGCTATGGCACGCCGGCATGGCCCTGAAAAAGATAGAAAAGGATGTTGAGGATAAACTTGGCTATCAATATCCGATAAGGGCAAAGGCTGACTCCAAGGTCTGCGACCTTATGATTTCCGGCTGCGGATTCCATACCACTCTTGCAAAGGAGAAATTCTGGTACGACGGTCAGGTCCTTGAATGCGGAATCCCAAGAAATGATATCCTCTTTGACAGGCAGGCTCATGCTGAAATAAAAAGGCGGGTGGCCGAGGCATTCGACATTCCCCAGGGCTCCAAGATAGTCCTATATGCACCCACCTTCCGCAAACCAGCCACAATAGAGCCATACATGATAGACTGGTCTATGGTCATTCCTGCAATTCAAAAGGCCTTAGGTTCTGAAAAGGTGAAGGTCCTTCTGCGTCTGCACCCCAATCTCATCGGCAGATTTGACATATCTTCTCTGCTGGGCAGCCCGGATGTGATTGACGCCACACTATACCATGACATGCACGAGTTGCTCTGTGCCAGCGACCTGCTTATCACAGACTATTCAAGTTCGATGTTCGACATGAGCCTTCTGGAGCGTCCATGTATCCTGTACGCCACAGATGCCCGGCAATACGACAGGGGCTACTATTTCCATCTTGACCAACTCCCCTACCCGCTGGCCCAGAGTCAGGAAGAACTGATAAGGATACTTGAAAGTTTCAATCAGGAGCATCTGATGGAAGAGTACAGGAAGTTCGACAAGGAACACATAAAGTCAGTGGAAAAGGGTCAGGCCAGTGCAGGCATAGCCCGATGGATGAAGGAACACTCGATTTAGAGTGTTCTTTTTTTTGTGCAGTGCGTCAAAAAATCATAAAATAAATTTTAATGGACGCTAAAAAAATCTTTACCTGCATCAAAAAAATCTTTAAAACATAAAAAAAAGAAAAAAAGTGATGAATCTTTTTTTAGTTCTTGCAATCCTTCGGTGATGCCGTCATAGATTTGCCGAAAAAATGAGACGCCTGATCACAGCACTCCTATGCCTTGCCTTCCTGACTGCGGAGGGACACGCGCAGAAACAAATTTCATTGAGGGTCGAAGTCGCATCAACAATCGTCACCAGGACGTTTCGTGTCGGATTTGACCATCAGATTTCGGAGCATTGGAGCATGGGAGCCGAATCAGGAATCAGGTTTGGGAAATTTTTAAACGGTAAAGACAATGAGACTCTCACCCATTGGCACACCTTGTCCGGAACGGGCGAGGCCAAAAGCGATAGGAAATTCCAGGAGTGGTTCACCGAAGCATCACTGCTGGTCCGATACTGGCCCCAAGAGGTATATAGGGGACCTGTACTCTGCATGGGAGGAGCAATGAGGGACAGGCGCGGACCTGATGTGATTGCAGGGGTCGGATATACGTTGACCGTCTGGAAGGGACTCAGGATAGACCTGATGTATATACTGCATATCATGGAGGCCATTGACACGTCCGGATTTTCAATTGACAATATAAGAATCGGTATTTGTTATGTATTTTAAAAAATCGGGAAACTCCTGCCGGGACAGGATATCACACTCACATAACCTTTCTTTTTTCCACTTTCTATGGATGCTTTCGCCCGCATTCTGGGCATTCTTTTTCCTTCTGCTCCCGGCAGGGTGTTCCTCGACAATTACGACTGACCTCGCTCTGCCGCCAGCCATTGACCGGGACGCCGGCCATTTCCCGGGTCCATCCACCGGAAATACATTTCTGGACATCCTCACATTTGATGACGACAGGCTCAGCAGGTTGGATTCATATCAGAGAATCAGCGATTTCAACGGCGATATTGCATATGTAGAATCAACAAACGGGGCCAAGATCATATTTGTCTGTCACGGAGGATGCACAGACAGACTTGATTGGGCAGGCATCAACTCATACAGTGCTCTGGGTCAGATGCGATGCCGCATAGAAAACGAAAGCAGAGAGACACCCACAAGGACGGGAGAATGCAGAAAATCCGAGAACGACACGGAGGGACAGATCAGGCTGAGGCCTGTTACAAGCCAGGTGTGCATAAATACGATAAGTTGCGATTTCAGCGGAACTCCCTATGCAGGCAGGCAGATTACCCATGTCAAGGCATATCTGATCAACGTCTGCGGGACAAGCGGACTTATGGACAACGTGAGGAACACGACCGAATATCTGATTAACCACGGAAGACTGCATGAAGATGACCTGATGAGATTCACAGACCCTGGCCTTGTCTTTTCTGAAATAGCAGACATGATGGGCACAGGGGTATTGAGACCGGATATTCATTTACGATGTCTTCCCAACAGGGGTTCAGAAGGAAGTCCGTCAAATCCGCCGACCCGACTTGTGATAGAGGGCAAGATCGATGGAATCACGTACTACTGGCCCATAAACATCGGAACTGGTGATGAGAGTGGAGAAATATACACGATAGACAGAGGGAGCATGTATTCCTATGATATTCTTATCCGCAGGAAAGGCACATCCGACCCGGACACACCTATCTGCATATTGAACAACGAAATTCAACTTGACATTGAGCCATGGACAGAGAAAAAAGACTACGGAATACAATTCTGAGATTTCTTGCAGTGCTGACCATGACGGCTGCCTCCCCTGGGTGCATAGGTCCGGCCTGCCCCTTTGCCGATGCGGAGGTCACCATCAGTTTCATCACCTCAGGGATGCAGGCCAAGTCCGCACTGCCTGACGAAGAAAAGATCAGCGACATCAACCTGCTTATATTCAATTCACATGGACAACTCGAAAGGCATATATATTCCACCGATGGCAGGACAGTCTTTCAAAGCAGTCTGCTCAAGGGTGAGGAATACACCTTTACCGCCATGGTCAATTTCGGAATGAAGGTGAGCGTTTCCCGCATTGAAGATCTCTCCGGGATTTATTGCCACCTGGCCTATCCTGATGAGTATAGGGAAGGCATGCCGATGTATGTGAAACCTGTCACCCGCGTAATAGGCGCTGACGGTCAGATAACATTGAATCTGACAAGACTGATGTCAAAGATAAGTTTACGGATGGACAGGAGCGCCCTGTCAGAGGATGTCACCATGCGTGTTACAGGAGTCCGTATAGGAAACTGCCCCAAGAGGATGCAGGTATTTGAAAGCAGCAGAGCGGTCAGTGAAGACGACTGTTTCCATGTGGGATTCTCACTCGATGAGGGCGGATGCGTCGGCATGAACAGGACCTACATCCATGGCATCAGCGAATCCGTCTGTGTCTATATGCTTGAGAACATGCAGGGATTGTTCCGGGAGGATGACATCGGGAATGACAGTGATAAGGTATTCGGGCAGGAAGACATCAGGAGTCAGACCTGTTCATATATAGAGATAGACTTTGACTATACGTCTTCCGACTGGGAGAGTAGCGACGGCCCGCTGAAATACAGGTTCTATCTGGGCGAGGACAGAAACAGTCTGGACATAGAGCGCAACTGTCATTACCACATCACCGTATGTCCTCGGGATAATGGTATCAGCGAAGACAGTTGGAGGGTGGATAAAAGCGAACTGAAATATGTAGGTCAGGTGATGATGGAGCAGTACCCGTCAGATTATATTGTCGGAAACATTGGCGACAGGATCCATATCGGCTGCCACCTGATGCCTTCTGACGCTCCTTTTGACATCGGTCTCGACTATCTGGAATTTGACAGGGAAAGAGGGATATATGATTATGAAATCGATGAGGACGGACATGGGGTGATTCTGACTCTGAAAAAATCCGGGACAGGACTTATATATATGGAGGCCGGCACTCCGATTGATGACACTGCCCTATTTCTGATTGAAGTGAATCTGCCGGAGACGTAGCGACGATGCCGCGCATCCGTAAAACATGGCAAAATACGGACGGAGCATATGTTTTGATATCGCGCATCCGTAAAACAGGGCAAAATACGGACGGAGCATATGTTTTGATATCGCGCATCCGTAAAACAGGGCGAAATACGGACGGAGCATAAGTTTTAATACCGCACATCCGTAAAACAGGGCAAAATACGGACGAGATGTACGGTGTGAGCGAAACGGTGTAAATATTTATGTCGTTCCTACTGAAAACCCTGCACTTGTGCCGGGTTTTAGCACATGGTGACAATATTTTTGCAGCAGAATACTAAGACAACCGTTTGAAATTTTCTTCGGAAAAGATATTGAAAAGTTATTGATTTATATTAAATTTGTTACCGCTGTCGGAAAAGTTCCGCCGGCATATTTAGAAACCTATAATTTTGACATTTATGGCTAAGGAAGTAGTACAGGAAGGTACCGAAATCAATGCTGCGAAACTCAAGGCATTGCAGGCAACGATTGACAAGATAGAGAAAGACTATGGCAAAGGTACGATCATGAAGTTAGGAGATCAGCCTAAATGGGAAGTATCTGTCATACCGAGCGGCTCGATTGCTCTGGATGCCGCCCTCGGAATCGGTGGATATCCTCGTGGCAGAGTCATCGAAATATATGGACCTGAGTCCAGTGGTAAGACAACGCTGGCCATCCATGCTATTGCACAGGCTCAGAAACAGGGTGGCATCGCAGCCATCATTGATGCAGAGCATGCTTTTGACCGCACATACGCAAAGAATCTCGGAGTCGATCTTGACACACTGCTCATCTCACAGCCAGACAACGGGGAGCAGGCATTGGAGATTGCAGACAATCTTATCCGCTCGGGAGCCATCGACATCATCGTGATCGACTCTGTCGCCGCACTTACACCAAAGGCTGAAATCGAAGGAGAGATGGGCGACTCGAAGATGGGTCTCCAGGCAAGACTCATGAGCCAGGCACTCAGAAAACTGACTGCAAACATCAGCAAGACCAACACATGCTGCATCTTCATCAACCAACTTCGCGACAAGATCGGAGTAATGTTCGGCAATCCGGAGACCACGACCGGAGGTAACGCCCTGAAATTCTATGCATCAGTACGCGTAGATGTTCGCCGCACCACACAGATCAAGGATGGCGACGAGGCTCTCGGCAACCGCACAAAGGTGAAGATCGTAAAGAACAAGATGGCGCCTCCGTTCAAGAAGGCCGAGTTCGACATCGTATATGGCGAAGGCATCTCTCATGTGGGCGAAGTACTTGATCTGGCAGTCGAGTACGACATCATCAAGAAGAGCGGTTCATGGTTCAGTTACGGCGACAGCAAACTTGCCCAGGGACGCGAAGCAGTCAAGGCGCTTCTTGCAGACAACCTCGAACTCTGTGACGAGATCGAAGGCAAAATCCGCGAGGTGCTCGCCAACGTGCAGGACTAACACAGCACAGTTTTTCACGGAGCGGCTATCACGCACCGCGACAGTTTATCCGCAGCAGATTCCGAAAGGATTCCTGCTGCGGATAAATTTTCTACAGTCCATTTTTCGCGGGGAGTGTTTTCGCGATACAGGACTATGGCGCGGGCAGTTTCGTAGTTTCGTATATATGGATGACGGCGCAGGCTATCTGCAGGGTAATCCCATAAGGGATAAGGTGTTACATTTCCGGGGACGACAGTAATCAGATCTTCGAGGGCTGCATATTTTTCCTGATCGAATTTCCATATATCCATAAGTTGCTCCTTATATGAATAGCCTTTAAGTTCCGTGCGGTATGACACCATCTTAGCAGCGAACCAGCCGCCGATTCCGGGAAGCGAATCAAATGCAGCGGAGTCGGCCTCATTCAGGTCAATCAATGGGATATCGATGTACGGCTCCAGACGGCGGAATATACTGTCTGACACGACAAATGACTTTGCAAAATCAGCCTTTCTCCTGAACCTGCCTCCCTTTTTACGATATGAGACGATTGACTGTGCCTGTTTTGGGGTGAAGCCCAAACGACACAGATCGTCTTCTGAGACAGTATTCGGGTTGAAACTAAAAGATTCAATCTTGCGTCGCGGCAGATTCTGCCTTACGGATTGCGCCAGGGTCGAATGAGAGGAGTTTCTTCTCTCTGACCTTATCCCCTTATACCCACTCGTGCCGCCGTGACTGTTACGGGGTGTTGTTCCGGATTGTACTGATCCTTTGTCTGTCATCTCATCATGCTGATACACATAGACCGTATCCGGTTCATCCCTATTTGCTGCTATCTTCATCACAGCAGCCCTATATACAAACATAGCGGTCTGATACCCTATAATCAGAAATACAAGAGCGACCACCGCCAATATGAACGACTCAGAAGGCCGTTTTTTATTATTTTTCGTCATCATTTCCTGTCTTGAAACCTATTTTACGCTGCTGCGGTGGCTGCGGCGGATTGACCTTCACAGACAGGGCGGCGATGGCCTGATAGATTGTGGAAATCTCGGCGCGCACATCCTCGGACAGGTCACTCACCGCTTCCGAGGTCTCCTCATCAGCGCGTTCCAGAAGTTGCAGCCTGGCGCGCAACTCGGAAAGTTCTGCCTCAATGCTCCGGGTGGACATTATATAGTTGCGCATAGCAATGAAAGCACGGGTGATATTTATACTCATCTGAATCGCCATCTCACTCCTCAATAAACCCGCAAGCATAATTACACCATGCTCAGTAAAAGCATAAGGGAGAGCCGTCTTGGGTCGCCGTGAAGATGTCGTCACAAATTGTGATGACATACGTTCCCATTCTTCCGACTCTATTTGAAACATAAAATCCTCCGGAAAACGACTGATGTTTCTCTTGACGGCCTGATTCAACACTCTTGTTTCCACCTGATACAGCAACGCCAGATCATAATCCAGCATCACCCTCATTCCCCGGACCTCATATATCCGTTCCTGAATACTAATCTCTTTTTCCATATAACATTATTTTTCGTCATCATTTCCTGTCTTGAAACCTATTTTACGCTGCTGCGGTGGCGGATTGACCTTCACAGACAGGGCGGCGATGGCCTGATAGATTGTGGAAATCTCGGCTCGCACATCCTCGGACAGGTCATTCACCGCTTCCAAAGTCTCCTCATCAGCGCGTTCCAGAAGATGCAGCCTGGCGCGCAACTCGGAAAGTTCTGCCTCAATGCTCCGGGTGGACATTATATAGTTGCGCATAGCAATGAAAGCACGGGTGATATTTATACTCATCTGAATCGCCATCTCACTCCTCAATAAACCCGCAAGCATAATTACACCATGCTCAGTAAAAGCAAAAGGCATATAACGACGTCCGCCTCTGCCGTATGTGGTCACAAATTGTGACCTCATACTGAATATCAATGAGTTATACTCGCCCTCTGTGATTTCAAACATAAAATCGCTTGGAAATCTTTCCAAATTCCTTCGTACCGTCTGTTTCAAAACCTTAGTTTCCACCTGATACAGCAACGCCAGATCATAATCCAGCATCACCCTCACTCCCCGGACCTCATATATCCGTTCCTGAATACTAATCTCCCTTTCCATACATATAAAAATCAAGTAAAGACACCTGAACGGAATCAGATGCCTTTACAAATCTATAATGTATTTCCTCCAAACCGCCGCAACATGAGACGGACAGGTGAATTAAATTTCTTTTTTTTAGTTTTTTTCTTTTTTTTATTCTTCTGACCTGTAGGATTTCTTCTCTTTCTTCTTTTCCGGGGCGCCGGCGACAATTATAACGATCTCTCCTTTGGGTTCATGCTCCCGATACCAGGCTGCAACCTCGGACAGAGATCCGCGTTTATGCTCCTCGAATTTCTTGGAAATCTCCCGTGCCACAGAGCACTCCCGTTCAGGGCCGAAAAACTCTGCAAACTGCTCCAAAGTCTTGACCAACCGATATGGAGACTCATAGAAAACCATCGTGCGGGTCTCCTCCGACAGTTCCACAAGCCTTGTCTGACGTCCCTTTTTCTGAGGCAGGAATCCTTCAAAACAGAACCGGTCGCATGGATATCCTGAAGAAACCAAGGCAGGAACAAAGGCAGTCGCTCCCGGAAGTGTCTGCACCTCAATACCTTCCTGAACACAGGTGCGCACAAGAAGAAAACCCGGATCAGAAATCCCGGGCGTGCCGGCATCGCTTATCAAGGCTACATTCAGACCTGCAAGGATACGTTCCTTGATCATTGCAGATGTCTTATGTTCATTGAATTTATGATGAGATTCCAGGCGGCCCTTGATTTCATAATGCTTCAGGAGCACCGATGAGGTGCGGGTGTCCTCTGCGAGAATAAGGTCTGCCTCCTTCAGGACACGTATTGCCCTGAAAGTCATATCTTCAAGATTTCCGACAGGTGTCGGGACAATATACAGTATTCCGGCCATGCTTTATCTGACTTTGCGGCGGACCGCCATCATGAAACTATATACCACATCAGAATCAAAATCCCATTCCGGATGTGCAGTAGCAAGATATCCGACAACGTCATCCAATGAAGACATCTGATTGATCTGATTCAATGTATCCTGAAAAGCCATGGCATCGGTGCCAAACAGGGTATTTATAAACAGCACCCTGTCCATCAGAGCAATCGCGCCTCGCACATCCTTGACAGGTGTTCCCGGCATTGCTGTCCTCCATGCATGCTTCCGGGCCATTACATCGATGACAGCACGTTTTGACTCAAGATTCTGCTGCGCTGGAGCAGCCTCAACTGGTGACACCTCAGCAGACTCTACCTGAGATAGTATATGTTCTTCCTCATGCGGCAGTTCAAAAAACGGCAGATCGTCATCAATATCTTCGGCCATACCCACCGGTCCCTCAACATCAGCCACTTCATCAACAACGCCAACCGGCTCAGCAATCTCAGCCTCCTCATCAATCTCCGGCTCAACTACTGCCGTCTCAAGCAAATCCTCCGGTCCAGCAGCCGCAACAGTCTCAATATCCTCCGGCTCAGCCGCAACAGTCTCAACACCCACAGGCTCAGCCTCCTCAACGTCCATCGGTTCCATATCCAAATCCAAATCGATGGCTATCGGAGCATCATCCGCCCCGGCAATATGCTGCCACTGTGCAATCTTCGCATCCAGTTCCTCCAACTGACTTCTGACCGAAGCCATAAGAGTCTGGATTTCCGACAAAATCTGCTGCTGATTATTTTCCATAAAGCAAGAAATTTATATATATTTGCGTTCCCGTTGACCGAAAGCAGTACAGATACGGATTAACAATCAACAAAAATAAGGAAATGTTTTTAGAAAGTCCAAAAAAAGCAGGTTCAGTTGAAGTAATCTGCGGCTCAATGTTCTCAGGAAAGACAGAAGAACTCATCAGAAGGCTCAAAAGAGCACAGTTTGCAAAGCAGAAAGTAGAAATCTACAAGCCATGCATAGACGTGAGGTATTCTGAGGACAAAGTGGTTTCACACGACTCTCACAGCATTCCTTCCATCCCGATCAGTTCCCCTGCCAAAATGCTCAAACTCTCATGCGATGTCGAGGTTGTGGGAATTGACGAGGCTCAGTTCTTTGACGAAACCCTCGTCGATGTTGTGCAGAAACTCGCGAACAGGGGCATCAGGGTCATCATCGCCGGCCTCGACACGGACTTCCTCGGCAAGCCGTTCGGTCCTATGCCTGCACTGATGGCCATAGCGGAAGACATCCAGAAAGTACACGCAATATGCGTAAAGTGCGGCAGCCCGGCAAACCACTCACACAGGCTCATAAAAAATGAGCAACTCGTAGTCCTCGGTGAAAAGGACGAATACGAGCCGCTCTGCAGACATTGCTATAATGCTGCGATGTCTGCAGAACAGGGAAACTGACAAAATCGTGGACGGGATGCTGAATTCCTAAGGGCTACAATTCGGGAACCAGCCAGAAACCGTATGAGTATTCCTTGTCAAGAAGGCGATACCGGTCGTATGGACGTGCCCGCTGGCTCCACGAGTCCGTACCTCCCACACCGGTCTGCACAAGGTCTAGATTCACCACAAACGAATCCTCCAGTACCGCAGCCTCACCGATATGATCAGCCTTATACAAGGCCTCCTGAGTCGTATTCCATGCTGAAACACTGAGAGGCTGAGCGCCATAGACCTTAAGTCCGCGTCCGCTGTCATCTGTAAGGGATAGCCAACGGACATCGGTCCTGTTACCGTTCTCCTGCGGATATACATACTGAGTCATCATATCCTCGACTGATGTATTCCATGTTCCGAGGAAGATTCCGTCATTTCTGTCAGAGTAGTTTTCCTGAGGGCCGCGACCGAAATAGGTGATATTGCCAAACTGCTTGTCTATCTGGCCTTGAAGACCTACACGAAGAGGCTCAAGAGTAGTGTCCGCAATCTTAAGGTCATAGGACACGTTCACAAGGCCGTCCGGATATACAGAATAAGCCAGTTTCAGAGTCGCCTTACCATCGTGGATATCCCTTATGACATTCACGACAGCCACATTACCCTCAACAACCACCTCAAACGAAGCAGCCGAAGAAAGGAGACATCCGGAAGCCGTCTTCCAGTCAGAAAGATAAACGGAAGGTTTCCAGCCACGCCAGTCGTTGTCAATCTCAGCCCTCCAGAAATTAGGGGCAAACGCTTCTTTGACAAACTGGGTCGCACCATACGCATACCCTGAAAGATAACCTGTCTTTTTATCGACTGTAACTGCTATCTTTCCTGCCTTGATGACTATCGCATCCGGCCCATCGACAACAGAAGGGGCCTTGCCTCTGTCAGAACCCTTTACGACAGCCTCAGGCTCGACAAGCACAAACTGTTCACTTGAATTGACATGGCCGGCCTCCGCATAAGGCAGAGCATTTTTCTCGTGGGCATATACATTCAGAACATAAGTCGTACCCGGCTTATATGTCAGCTTCTTCACAGGCAGAACGACTTCTGCTGACTGTCCCGGCTCAAGTTCCGGCGCCTCAAAAGTACCCTTACGGACAACTCCCTTCTCATCCTTGATCTCCCAAGAATAACAGTATGAAGATGTAGAAGCATAGAAATTGCGGTTCTTAAGACTTATACGCATTGACTGGGCATCAACCATCGTGAACTCGACAGGCTGATAGACATATTTGCAGGTATACATGGCCGGTTTCGGACTGCAATCCGGAAATACGACTCCATTTATAAGGAAGTTGCCGTCATTTTCCTCTCCCTCCGGCTCGAAATCTCCGCCATACTTCCAATATTTCACTCCTGAGGCATTGACTGCTGCGACACCCTGGTCTTTCCAGTCCCAGATATGACCTCCGAGAAGATTGTCATACTTACGGATCAGATCCCAATACTCCTTCATGCTTCCTGTGGAATTACCCATCGAGTGAGCATACTCACACATGTATATAGGCCTGT
>SUYM01000032.1 GCA_015060455.1 Bacteroidales bacterium | reverse complement strand
TACGCTTTGCAGTAAGTGTAGGCTGTGCACCTACGTTAAGCCATGCAAGTGCGCGCTCGAAGTTGAGAACGATAGTTGCAGGGTTTGTGTTTGGATTGTAAGAGCCGATCTGCTCGATGAAACGACCGTCGCGAGGTGCGCGGGTGTCAGCCACAACAATGTGGAAGAATGCGAAATTCTTCTTTCCGTGGCGCTGAAGACGAATTTTAACAGCCATTGTGAATCTGTTTTAATGAATTAATAGATATTACCTGTGTTTTCCTACCCGAGGAAAAGCGCGCAAAGATACGAAATCATTATTAAATATCCAAATACTGAATCACTTACCTCTCCAGCCATGCCAGAAAGTCATCAACGCGGGAGCGGCTGACCGTCATCTCGAAAGGAGGCTCAGGTGTGGCCGTGATGCGCAGGCGTCCTCCCATCTGCTTGATGATGGTGCCTATGGCCTTCATGGATACGATGCAGCCACGGGAGATGCGGAAGAAATATTCAGGGTCGAGTTCTTCGCTTATCACATCAAGGGAGGAGTCGATGATGTATTTCTGACCGTCAAAGGTGACGAGGTAATTGTTCTTGTCCTCGGAAAAGATGTAGGCGATAGAGGAGGTGGCCAGAGGGATTATGCGGTCGTTGAAGCGTACGATGTACCTCTCCTTGTAGTTCCTTTTGCCGGACGCCCCGTCGATTGCACGGGCCAGGGCTTCGTAGTCGATGCTTCCTCCGCTCATGCGGCATCTTGCGACCGCCCTTTTCAGATGCTCCGGCTCCACTGGTTTCAGCAGATAATCCACGCTGCCGGCCTCGAAGGCCTTCAAGGCATAACTGTCGTAGGCCGTGGTCATTATGACCTTGGCGCGTACATCCACCTGCCGGAATATCTCAAAGCAGGTGCCGTCGGCAAGTTCCACGTCCATGAAGATGATATCGACATTGTTTTCTTTCAGCCATGCGACCGCCCCTTTCACCGAGGTGGCCGTGCCTGCCACGTCAATATCCGGAAAATTATAGGATAATGCTCTGATCAGGCTCTTCTGAGCCATGATTTCGTCTTCTATGATGAAAGCCTTCATGTTATAACAATGGTAATGTTACTCTATATTCCTTTTCTGTCTTCTCTATCAGGATTTCCTTTCCCGAAAGGTCCATGTACTGCTGCCTGATGTATTTCTGGCCCAATCCAGTGGACTGTACCCTTGTCACCTTAGGTATCATGTTGTTGGATACGGTCACATTGTCGCCAGTCGAAACGACCTTGATGACAAGCGGCTTCTCCGCTCCCACGGCATTGTGCTTGGTGGCGTTTTCTATCAGCAACTGGATGGAGCACGGAAGCACAAACCTTGCCCGCACGTCTTCCGGCACGTCTATAATCACGTCAAATCCTTCCGGGAAACGCACTTTCAGCAGGTCTATGTACATGTTGACAAAGGTCAGTTCGTCTCCCAATGTCACAAAATCCTCCTCTTCGCTCCGTATCATGTATCTATATACGCTTGCAAGTTTGTGTATATATGTGCTCGCCTGCTCGGTCTTCTCCTCCCATACAAGGCAGTCGAGGGCGTTGAGGGAGTTGAAAAGGAAATGCGGGTTGACCTGCCGTTTGAGTTTCTGATAACGGAACTGGGCCGCATGTTTCTTCTCCTTCTCTATCTGCATCCTGTTGTCTGCCGATATGGCGTAGTTGACCATGAACACAATGCAGTATATGGTGATCTGGGCTATCAACGCGACAATGTATATGCGGAAGAACTCCATCCATGACTCTACTTTCGGTTCGAACGAGAGTCCGATGCTGCACAGACCGGCACCGATGAGGGCGGATATGGCCATGAAGCACACGAGGACTGCGACCATGCCGGCAGAGGACAACTTTTCCGTGAGACGTCTGGAATATCTTACATAGATGGTGTTTATGCAGATGAGGATAATCAGGGCAAAGGAACTCGAAAGGACTTTGGAGACAGCATTCATCATGGCTCCCGAGGCGAAGATTTCGCTTGACGCGAGGAAGATGATGCCGATGCGGATGGCGAATATGGCTCCCATCGCCAGGATTATCCAATGCAGGAAACTGGCGGTGCGCAGGCCGGATTCGCTTCTGCCCTTGTGCATGATGTTGGAGAATGCCACGATGCTCCATCCGAGGATTTCCGTGGTGAGTGCAGTGGCGAGGGCGTGGATGGCGAGGTTGGAGCCCATCATGTATGACAGGATGGTCGCGCCGGCGTTGCCGAGAAGATAGCCGATGATGTTGACCACAATGATGGTGGCGGCGGTAAATTCGGCATTGAATCTGTTCTTGACGCAGATCAGGAGGGCCATGGTCATGGTCAGGATGGTGAGCAGCAACTCATCTTCGACTCCTCCCGCGCGGCAGGCGAGGGCGACAGCAGCATGAAGGACTGCAAAAATATGGATCAGCCATCCGACACGTATCTTTCCCATACGATTTTCAATAAAACATTTGCCGAAGATAACAATTTTAAATGTCATCTCCAAGTTCTCTTTCAATTCGTCGCCAAAAATGGGCGTTTCGTCAAAGTCTGTGCGCAATTCGTCAGTTGCAGGGCATGATTATTTTATTGTAATCATTATTTTCGCAAACAATTGACTTAGTAAGATGATGCAAAAACCGAGACTTACATTCTGGCAGCTGTGGAACATCAGCTTCGGATTCTTTGGCGTACAGATAGCGTATTCGCTGCAAAGCGCCAACATAAGCCGTATATTCGCGACCCTTGGAGCGGACCCTCACAGTCTGAGTTTTTTCTGGATTCTTCCCCCGCTGATGGGTATGATCGTCCAGCCGCTCGTGGGCAAGTACAGCGACAGGACATGGACACGATTCGGCCGCAGGATACCTTATCTGTTCCTCGGTTCGCTCATAGCCATCGCTGTGATGTGTCTGCTTCCCAATGCAGGAAACTTCAGTTTCTCGTTTGCAGGAGCCATGGCTTTCGGTCTGATTGCCCTCATGCTTCTTGACACATCCATCAACATGGCCATGCAGCCGTTCAAGATGCTTGTTGGGGACATGGTGAGCGAGGAGCAGAAGAGCAAGGCTTATTCGATACAGAGTTTCCTCGTGAACGCAGGAGGTCTTGTCGGATTCATATTCCCGTTCCTTTTCGCATGGATAGGAATAGCCAACACCGCTCCTGAGGGACAGGTGCCTGACACTGTGAAATATTCATTCTACATAGGTGCGGCCATCCTCATCCTCTGCGTTCTCTTCACAACCCTCAAAGTGAAGGAAATGCCTCCGAAGGAATATGCCGAGTTTCACGGAATCGACCCTGAAAAGCAGCAGGAAAAGGCTCCGGGTATGCTTACATTGCTGAAAAAGGCTCCGAGCACATTCTGGACAGTGGGTCTTGTGCAGTTCTTTTGTTGGGCGGCCTTCCTGTATATGTGGACATATACGAACGGAGCTATTGCCGACACCGTGTGGGGCACGACCGACGTCAAGTCCGAGGGCTATCAGACAGCAGGCAACTGGGTGGGAATCCTCTTTGCGGTGCAGTCTGTGGGTTCAGTGCTCTGGGCTCTTGTAATCCCTAAGTTCAGGAATATCAAGACAGCATACATCGTCAGCCTTCTTGCCGGCGCCGTGGGCTTCGCTTCCGTATTCTTCATACATGACCAGTATCTGCTCTTCATCTCGTTCCTCCTTATCGGAGTGGCCTGGGCTGCAATGCTGGCAGTGCCGTTCACCCTTCTGACCAACTCACTCTCAGGCGAGCACATCGGCACATATCTCGGTCTGTTCAACGGCACCATCTGCCTTCCTCAGATTGTGGCGGCAGCATGCGGTGGATTCATCCTCAAGATGGTCGGAGGCGCTCAGGTGAGCATGTTCATCGTTGCCGGAGTCTTCCTTGTCCTCGGAGCAGCGTCGGTATATTTCATAAAGGAAAAGAAATAGCCCGGCAACCATAATCCTAAGAGAACTAATTAACCAACATCATAATGAACAGAATATTGACTCATCTGGCTGTCACCCTCATTTGCACAGTGGGGGGGGCGGAGTTATTTGCTCAGAGCGGATATGAGGTCAAGGGTGTTGTAAATGACGCAGCGGGTCCCGTCATCGGCGCCACTGTACTTGAGTCAGGCACAACAAACGGAGCCTCAACCGGAGTTGACGGAGACTATTGCTTCAAGGCATCATCGCCTGACGCAACAATCGAAATCAGTTGCATCGGCTATGCTACGCAGACATTCAAGGCATCTGAATTGCCGTCTGTGGTCACGCTTTCCGAGGATGCTATGTTTCTTGAAGATGTGGTCGTAATCGGTTACGGCTCACAGAAGAAGAAGGAGGTCACCGGTTCGGTGGCATCCCTGAAATCGGAGGATTTCAATGCGGGTGTGAAGGTCAGTCCTGTCGGACTCCTTCAGGGTAAGGTGGCGGGTCTCAACATCACCCGTTCTACCAATGACCCGACTTCGACCGGTTTTGATATCCAGATCCGTGGCTTCTCCACTCTGAATCAGGGAACGGGATCGTCTCCGTTATTCATCGTTGACGGCGTTCCTGTCAGCAACATCGATAATATTGCTCCGGATGAAATCGCATCCATGGATGTCCTTAAAGACGGTTCTGCTGCCGCCATCTATGGTACACGCGGTACAAACGGTGTGATCATCATCACGACAAAGCGTGGCGATAATTTCGCAGATATCGCAAACACAAGAGTGGAATATTCCGGCTATGCTTCGGTCTCTGTCAGAAATGCCGATACCGGAATGGCTACTCCTGAAGAATATTACAATCTGGCGGAACTTTCCGGCGGAAAGGTCATTCCTACCATTCCGAACGACAAGAAGGGAATGACCGACTGGACGGAGCAGATCTCACGCAAGGCTGCCATCACACATAACCATAATGTGGCCATTGTCGGCTCTTCCCGCAAATTCAATTACAGGGCATCGTTGAACTATAAGAATGCGGAAGGTATCGCGAAGAACAACAATCGCGAGGAATTCATCGCCAAGATCGCTGCCGGACAGAAGGCTCTTGACGGCTGGCTCGAACTCCAATATGACCTGTCATATATGCACTATCGCAATGATTACAATATGACCAATTGGACTCAGGCTGCGGTGCTGAACCCTTCATATCCTGTTTATGACGAGACTACAGCTAACGGCTATTATCACACTCAGGGTAATGGAGAGGAGAATCCCGTAGAGCACATGAATCAGAAAGAGCAGTATGGCGACGGCAACTATTTCCGAGGTTCCATAAAGGCAACTGTAAACATTAAACCTGTAAAAGGACTGAAGTTCAATGCGTTTGCAGCCATAGAAGAAGGTGATAACCGTATGTTTTATGCTGCCAAGCAGTTGCTCAAGGATGAAAACGGCTCGGGAAAGGCGACAAGAAAATACGATAGCAATTTTAATAAACTGTTCGAAGCGACAGCAGATTATTCGCGTTCGTTCGGTAAACACAATATTGCAGCTGTAGCGGGTTTTTCATACCAGAATTTCTTCTATGATGGAGAATTTATTGAGAATAAAGGCTTCCCGACAGACAATATAAAATACTATCAGATAGGGAATGGTGCAGCTACCAGAGAGTTTTTGGATGCGTCATCTTACAGAAACTCAAATACTCTTGCAGCGTTCTTCGTCCGTGGGAACTATAACTATGCTGAAAAATACCTCATTTCGGCCTCAGTACGTAGAGAAGGCTCTTCACGTTTTGGAAAGAACAACAAATGGGGATGGTTCCCGGCTGTCAGTCTCGGATGGAGAATCTCTGGGGAAGATTTTATGGCAGACAAGACCTGGTGCAACGACTTGAAACTGCGTGCAGGATTTGGTGTGACAGGAAACGATCTTAATAAGGACCTTCAATCTGTTGATCTCCTTGTCAAGGGAGGTAAATTCTGGTACAATGGAGAATACGCCAGCACGTATACTATAGACAGAAATGTCAATCCAGATCTCAGATGGGAGAAGAAGTATGAGTACAACCTCGGTCTGGACTTCGCGTTCCTCGACAACCGTCTCTACGGTAGTCTGGATATGTACTACCGTCATACAAAGGACCTGCTGTGGAACTATGAGGTGCCTACTCCTCCATATCAGTATCCTACCCTTCTTGCCAATGCCGGTCAGATGAAAAGTTATGGAGTCGAGTTGAGCGTCAGCGGAGTGCCTGTCAGGTCGGATAACTGGACTTGGACTACAACTCCTACCGTGGCATTCAACAGGAACATCATCACCAAACTGTCAGACCCTTCAAAGAACTTCAACTACGACACGACATACAAGGGTACAATTGGAGGAGAAGGCGTGATGAATATGGATACGCAGATACTGAAAGAAGGGTATCCGGTCGGTGCGTTCTACGGCTACAAGTTCCTTGGATTCAGGAATAGTGATGGAAGTTGGATGTATGAGTCGGCAAACGGCCGTCCGGCTTCGGTGGTTACTGAAAAGGATAAGCAGATCATAGGATATGCACAGCCATGGCTTACATTCGGCTGGAACAACACCATCAAGTGGAAGGATCTGGACATCTCTGTCTTCTTCCGTGGAGTGGCCGGAAACAAGATTCTGAATGTGGCCCGTATAGTCTATGGCCCTCAGGCATCCACTTCGACAAATGTGTTCATGAAGGATATCTCCAAGACAAATACGGTATATGCCAACAAGAGCAACTTCACTGATTATTATCTCGAAGATGGTTCATATCTGAAACTTGATAACCTGACAGTGGGATATACGTTCAGATTCAAGGAGAACAAGTACATTGATAATCTCAGGGTATATCTGACAGGTCAGAACCTCTTTACCATCACTTCTTACAGCGGTATGGACCCAGAAATCAGTACATCGAACATCGACAGCCCGGGAATTGACTATTGTGACTTCTATCCGAGTGTGGCAACAGTGCTGCTGGGACTGAATCTGACACTATTCTAAAATGCTGAGAGTATGAAAAAGATTGTAAATATATTTTTATCCTTGTGTGCGGTCTTCTCATTGTCAGCATGCGAAGGAATGTTGGAAGAGAAGAATTACGGTAATCCCACTGTGTCCGAGATGATGAGCAATTCGGAGAATGTGGCTCTCATGGTGGGTCAGGCTTATGCGGACATGCAGTGGATACACGACCATTGGGGATATTGGGGAGTATCTTCTCTGGCATCGGACGAGTGCGTATGCCCGGTAAGGTATCCGAAACTGGACTGGAATGATGATGGATATTGGTCGAGGCTGAACAATCACTCATGGAATGCCAATGCACTTGCTTTTGAGGAAATATGGAATACGACTATTTCAGGCGCTGTATTGTGCAACAAACTCATCAAGACATTGACGGAGAACAGGTCTGCAATGTCGGAGAGTGTATTCAATCAGTATGTGGGTGAACTTGAAGTGGCTCGTTCCTACTATTATTATCTCATTTTTGACTGCTTTGGCCGTATTCCTTATCTTGAAGAATTCGTAGAAAAGACCGAGCCTTTGATGGAGCCTTCTGTCGTGTGGTCAAGACTGGTGGCATGTCTTGAGAAAAACGCTCCCAATCTTCCTGTAGTCAACGACGCTAATAGAGCTGTCAATTACGGCCGCGTAACTCAGGGATTTGCATACGCTCTTTTGGCAAGGCTCTATCTGAACGCACCTTCATACGACTGTACTCCGGAGAATATCGACCTTTCGGAAACTTTTTATCAGGCATATCCAGAGGTGACAAAGATCCAGACTGAAAACGACTTCTATGTAAACGGTCTGAGATGTTGTGATGAGGTGATAGAGTCCAAAGCATATACAATTGAAGCAGATTTCTTTGCCAACTTCAAGGTGGCAAACGAGGACAGTAAGGAGAATATCTTTGTTATCGTGGAAGAGGGTTCAGATAAGGATGTCCGTGAGATACCGGGCTCCCGCATGAATAAACTCAGAATACAGCTTCTGACGCTTCACTATAAGCATAAGGGCGTGCTCGGAATGAAAACCGAGCCGTGGAACGGTTTCTGTGCCCGTCCCGGGTTTATTGAGAGATATGCAGAGAATGATGTGAGAGGGCCGGGACCAATCCCTCCAACTCCTCCGACTCCTCCTGTCCCTCCGTATAAGGATGACTTTCAGAACGAAAGTGACTATCAGGCAGCTCTGAACGAATTCAAGACCGGTGCAGGAAAACAGTATCTTGCAGAACTTGAGGCCTATGAAGAAACAGCAAAAGGTTTTGGTACCCAAAGCAAGAACCGCTGGGGATGGTTTGTCGGCCCTATTTTTAACGCCAACGGAAAAATTGAACTTGATGAATTTAATCTCGGTTCGACAATTCGTCCGGAAGTTGATTTTGATGCCGCAAAGACAAAGAAAGTCAACAATAGAGACCATGGAGCAAGATGCTATAAATATGAGGTGGATACCAAGAATCCATACTCTGACAATGACTTTGTGCTGATGCGTTATGCCGACGTTCTTTGGATGAAGGCTGAGCTCCTTCTTCGCACAGGAACAAATCCAAAGGGCTGGGCTGAGAGTAATTCCGATTTCAAGACCATGATGAAGAGGGCGTTCGCCTATGACGGGGCGAATGCGGAGACTGCTTATACAACGGCTTACCCGGATGTGTTCTCTGAGCAGGGCATACTTGATGAAAGAGGTCGTGAACTCGCCTGGGAGATGACAAGACGCCGGGACCTTATAAGATTTGGTAAATTCAATGATTCAGAGTATGTGGACTTTGTCACTGCGAAGGATGCTTATAGGAAATGGTTTCCTATTCCAAACGCCATACTTCAGAAGTCTCTTATCAACAAGGAGACCGGTATGCCGTATTGGACACAGAATTCAGGATATTAATCAACCCTTAATACAAATAACATTATGAAAAAAATTGCTTTTTTGATGAGTGCTCTGGCACTCGTGGTGTTCGCCTCATGCGACAACAAGGAAAATGGTGGCTCAGACTTCGAAAATCTGATCGAGGACGGCTGGTATGTAGCAGGTTCAGCAACAGGTTATGAAGGTGTTTCTACAAAGTGTATGATGACTCCGGCAAAGAATGAAGCAAATAAGCAGACTCTCCGTGAGGGCATGTATGAGAAGTATCTCGTTCTTGAAGCAGGAAAAACATTTACTGTACAGCAGTATGTAAATGAAGAAAAGGCAGCGGAATACGGTGCTACTTTAGCCACATGGGATGTTACAAAATATGATGATTATCCCGTGGGTGAGACAGTTCTTCTCGGAGAACTCAATGAAAATGCCATAACTGTTGAAGAGACCGGACTTTACTATGTGGCAATTGATCTTAACAGCGATGACGCTCTAAAGTATCCTCAGATGGTCCTTACAAAAGTTAATTGGGGTGCTATGGGTGGAACCAGCGCATGGGGATCTATTCCATTTGAGGCTTCTGAACTCAAAAATGGCAGCATTACTTACACAGCAACTGGCGTAGAATGCCGTGCCGGCTTCAAGTTCAAGTTCCGCTGCAATGACGGTTGGAAGATTTTCCTTGATGCTGTTGATGAAGACCCTTCTGATGATGAAATTGCAAAGACAGTAGCAGTAAACATCAATCTTGGTGCTGGATTGCAGCCGGGTGCTGCCGATATAGAAATTACTGATGGCGCAGGTATGTATGACATCACTTTGACATTTACTCAGTCGGCAGGTGCAGTCGAGAACTCTTTTTCATATACAGCAGTAAAGACTGGCGAAGTAACTATACTTGACCCTTCTACTTTCGTTGTAGGATTTTCAGGAGCAAACCTTGCATCTGGTTGGGGTGACCCTGCCGGAGACTGTATCGCAACTTATGACGCGTCGGCATCTTCTGTTACAGATTCTGAGACAAAGGCTGGAACATATGTATACAAGACAACGGCAACAGTGTTTGATGGCCCATTTAAGGTTAGAATCAACGGCGGATGGCATGGTGGAGAAATCGTACAGGTGACAGGCGCTGAAGCTTCTGGTGATGGAGATATCACTCTTGGCACTTCAGGTACGTATGCAGCAACTGTAACATTTGTTTGGAATGGCGACCAGGTTACATCTGTAACACTCGCTCTCACAGCAGCTTAATCTGTATTATTTAAATAGATCACTTCCGAGGGCGGCATCGCCGCCCTCTTTTAATTTATCACAATGAAAAACCTTTTCTTCATTCCACTTGCCATATCAGCGATGCTGACCCTCTCATGTGAGGGCCTTGAGGACCCTCTGGATCAGGAGACCCGGCCTGAGACTCCTGCCCCTGCTCCCAAGCCGGCGGACAGGACCGGTGTGTATTTCTGGCCTGAGGAACCCGATGCTGACGGCAGATGCGTTATCGCTTTTGTGGCAGGCAAGAAATCGCCTCTGTACAGTTACACCGGAAAGGTGTATGCCCACACCGGAGTTGCGGATGCCCAACCATGGTCTTTTGTACAGGCGGCATGGAATGAGAATACGGAGAAATGTCTGATGACCGATGCTGAGTCGCTGGATTCAGCGGCGATTGTCAGCATGATGGACACCACGGCATACCGTAAGCTGAACGACAGGACCTTGCTCAGTGGCGACCATAAGGTATGGTTGTTGGAGGTCGGACCATCCCTGAGGGAGTGGTACGGGACAGGAGAATTCCCGCTCAGGAAGATAGGGGTGGTCATCAGGAATGCAGACGGGTCGAAGAAGGGCATTGCGCCCGACACATTCTGCAAGGTGACAGACACAAAATATACCTTTACTGCGGGTGAGGAGATGACTATGCCTGAGGGTACGCAGTATGGTATCAATTATTCCGGAAACAGTGTGACTCTGGCTCTTTATGAGGAGAATGCCAGTGGAGAAAGTTATGATTTCGCCTATGTGATAGGCGACTTCTCGCAGTGGAAGCCGGATGAGAATTACAAGATGTACCGCGATCCTGCCTCCAAGTGCTGGTGGTACACCTTTGACAATGTGGAGGCAGGCAAGGAACACATGTTCCAGTACTATCTTGGAAATGATGAAACTGCAGTCCGTATTCAGGATCCGTTCAGTGAACTGATATATGACGCAGACAACGACAAACATATACCTTCGTCCTCTTACCCTGATATATGGCAGGCTCCGGAGGGGGTCTCCGGCCTGGTGTCGGTGTTTCAGACTCCTGGCGCGGCCTATCAGTGGGAGGTGACGGATTTCCAGATTGAGGACAAGGACGACCTTATAATATATGAACTTCTGCTCAGGGATTTCACCGCCAACGGCTCTTATGAAGGCAACCTTTCCCTTGCGTTGCAGAAGCTTGACTACCTTGAAACCCTGGGCGTGAATGTCATTGAGCTGATGCCTGTCCAGGAGTTCGATGGCAACGACAGTTGGGGATACAGCCCAAATTCCTTCTTTGCCGTGGACAAGGCCTACGGAACGAAGGAAATGTACAAGAAGTTCATTGACGAGTGCCACAAACGGGGCATCGCGGTCTTTTTTGATGTGGTCTACAACCATGCTACCGGCAGTTGCTCTCTGGCCAAAATGTATTGGGAAGGTGATGCGACGGCTTCGAATAATCCGTGGTTCAATGTCAAGGCGAAGCACCCGTATAATGTATATCATGACATCAATCATGAGTCGGAGTTCGTGCGCGCCTTTGTCAAGCGCAACCTGAAATATCTGCTTGAAGAATTCAATATAGACGGTTTCCGTTTTGACCTCACCAAAGGCTTTACGCAGAAGAATACATTGGGCAATGAAGCCGCATGGTCGGGGCTGGATGAATCCCGTGTGACTATCCTCAAGGATTATGCTGATGCTGTGTGGGCCTGTGACAAAGATGCAGTGGTCATATTCGAGCATCTTTCGGATAATTCGGAGGAAAAGATATTGGCGGAGCATGGCATCAAGCTATGGAGGAAGATGTGTGAGCCGTATGGGCAGACAGCTATGGGGTATCCTTCCAAAAGTTCCTTCAGCGGTCTCTATTCGGGAACTTCGATGCCTTTCGGCTCTTTGGTTGGCTATATGGAAAGCCATGATGAGGAACGCCTTTCCTATAAGCAGACCCAATGGGGCGTTTCAGGAGTAAAGGATAATCTGGAGATGCGGATGAAACGTCTTGCATTGAATGCCGCCTTCTTTTTCACTGTGCCGGGCCCGAAAATGATCTGGCAGTTCGGAGAACTTGGATATGACTATTCCATCAACTATCCTTCAGGAACCGACAAGGACAGGACAGGAAAGAAGCCGGTGAAATGGGACTATAAGGACAATCCGGCCAGAAAGAATCTCTATGATACATATTGCTCCCTGATATCATTCAGAAGGGCACATCCGTCATTTTTTGACTCCGATGCCACCTTCACATGGAAAGTCGGCGCTTCCGACTGGTCGATGCGTTACATCCATTGTACCGACAAGGCCGGGAAGTCTTTTGTGGTAGTCGGCAATTTCAGCACGGAACCGTCTCAGGTAACCCTTCCGCTTCCATCTGCCGGAGTATGGAAGACTCTTGACGGAAACTTTGTGTGCGAAGGAGTTACGGAGAAGAATCTTGACCTTCAACCGGCAGAATATGTGATGCTTGTAGACTTTGACATATAGCCTCTGTCAGTAAAACATTACCATTTGTCATATAAATCGCGCTACTCGTCAACCGGGGCGCGATTTATTGTATACAAATAGGTATATTTGTCCGATTGACTTGAAATCAATGACCCTATATATGAACAAATTACTGACATTCATCGCATCTGTTGCACTTGTCTGTGCATCGGCTGCAAGCATGTCTGCGCAGGGCGGATATGAGGTGAAGGGAGTTGTTGTCGATGCTCTCGGACCGGTGATCGGTGCGGCAGTTATAGAGCAAGGCACATCCAACGGAACCGCAACAGGACTTGATGGAGATTATGTCCTGACCGTCTCAAGCGCTGCCTCCATAGTGGAGATCAGTTGTATCGGCTACGCCACGCAGACATTTGTTGCTTCACAGGTGCCGGCAACCATCACCCTCGGCGAGGATACTCAGTTCCTCGATGAGGTCGTGGTCATCGGTTACGGTAGTGTGAAGAAGGAGGATATGACAGGTTCCATCACAGCCATCAAGGCCGATGAGGTGAACCGTGGAGCAGTGGTTTCCACTCAGGACATGCTCAAAGGAAAGGTTTCAGGTCTGTATGTGATGCCTGGCGACGGTGGTCCGGGATCGGGATCGACCATCCGTATCCGTGGTGCGGCATCCCTCAATGCCTCCAAGGACCCGCTCATCGTCATCGACGGTGTGCCTATCGCAAATGGTGCAGGTTCCGGTATGTCCAACCCTCTTGAAACCATCAACCCTAATGACATCGAGTCATTCTCAATTCTCAAAGATGCATCTTCGGCAGCCATCTACGGTTCACGTGCATCCAACGGTGTCATCATCATCACCACAAAGAAGGGTAAGGGAAGCAAGCCGCAGGTGGCCTACACCGGTAGCGTGAGCGTGCAGTCGGTCGATAACAGGGTGCCTGTGATGAGCGCATCAGAAATGAGGGAGTTCTATTACAATGCTTATGCGGCAGGAACGACAGAGGGAGACATCATCCGCAAGAAACTCGGAACAAAGGATACTGACTGGCAGAGCCTTGTGTTCCGTACAGGTGTGGTTACCGACCATGGTGTGAGCGTCTATGGCAATGTCAAGGACCGTATGCCATATCGTGCCTCAATCGGATACCTCTATCAGTTGGGAACACTCAACACCTCCGACTATAACAGAGGA
Organism: Bacteroidales bacterium; assembly: GCA_015060455.1. GTDB lineage: Bacteria > Bacteroidota > Bacteroidia > Bacteroidales > UBA932 > Cryptobacteroides. The sequence continues at coordinate 8,958 of SUYM01000032.1, read as the reverse complement.
ACATTGGATCTGAACCTTTCTCCGAACTTCCTTGACAAGCATCTGACCGTAGAACTCAGCGCAAAGGGAGTCTATGCATATAACAATCATGCAAGCAGCGGTGCCATCGGTTCGGCAGCCTTCATGGACCCGACTCAGGACCCGTTCTGGAGAGATGAGAATGGAAACATCGACTATGAGACGACCAACGGTTTCTGGAACTATGGTACAGGACGCGGAAAGAACTTTACTCCTAACAAACTTCTTGGAGCAGGTCCTCTTTCTCAGTTGTATGATGAGGTAAGCAGGTCAGGCTCAATGCGTTTTATCGGCCGTGCGGCTGTGGATTACAAGGTGCATGGGCTGGAGTCGCTCAAATTCAATGTGAGCGGCAGTCTGGACATTACCAATACCAACAACTACAACGGTGTCAACCCCGGCTCTTATCAGGCCTATTCGGATTCAGACGCCAACAAATGGAGCGGCCTGGATGCTCTCGGACGCTACAGCGAGGGTTATAACCTCTCCCGCAGTATGGTTCTGGAGGCCTATGCCAACTATAATGAGACCTTCGAGGGCATACACAACCTTGATGTGATGGCCGGTTACTCATGGCAGAACAACTATTGGAGAAACAGAAGCATATCATATTTCAACGACTCGAAAGAGTCAAGGGCTGCCGGAGTTGCAGGAAAGCCTCTCCTCGATCCTGATAAGGCAGGCGAGACCGTCGATACGCGTTATCTCACATGGCAGAACGAGAACTATATGGTGTCGTTCTATGCCCGCGTGAACTACTCGCTGGCTTCAAAATATCTTTTCACTCTTTCACTCCGCACCGACGGTTCGTCAAAGTTCTCTCCGGCAACCCGCTGGGGTGTGTTCCCGTCAGGAGCATTCGCATGGAACATGAAGGAGGAAGACTGGCTCAAGGATGTAAACTGGCTTTCGGCACTGAAACTCCGTCTTTCTGCCGGTGTCACAGGACAGCAGGACGGCATCAGCGACTATGTCCATCTGGCGACATATTCTCAGTCGTCAAGTCCGGACTATATGTACAACATGGGTGATGCAGGCTATCAGTACTGGCTCACGCCTGCGGCTTATGACCCGGACATCAAGTGGGAGACCACAGTCAACTACAACGTAGGTTTCGATTACGGATTCTTCAATGACCGTCTCTACGGTACATTCGACGCATATCTCCGTGACACCCGTGACCTGCTCAACAGCGTGACCACCCCGATGGGATCCAACTATGGTAACGTGGTGCTCACGAACATCGGTTCCATCAGGAACAAGGGTATCGAGTTCTCCGTGAACGGTATTCCGGTGCAGACCAATGACTGGAGCGTTCAGGTGGGCTTTAACTGCACCTTCCAGGACAGCCGATTCACCAAACTCAACAGCACTGACGACCCGAACTATGCGGTCGAGGTGGGAAGCATCTCGAATGGTACAGGCAGCAAGATTGCCCGTCACATGGTAGGCTATGAGCCATATACATATTTTGCCCCTCAGCAGATATATGACGAAAACGGCAAACCTATCCAGAATGCCCTGGTTGACAGGGACAACGACGGCGAGATCACTCTCAAAGACTTCCGCATGACAGGAAAGAGCCCGCTTCCGAACTTCTTCTATGGTCTTAACTTCAAGGCATCATGGAAGAATCTTGATTTCGGCTTCAACGGCCACGGAACAGCGGGGAACTACCTCTTCAACGACTTTGCGTCGGCTCATTCCACATCAAGATTCGACACAAGTGCGGGTAATATCCCGAACCTTGCAAATGTGGTGAAGAAGACCGGCTGGACAGAGGTGAACAGCGGTGAGCAGTCATATTCAGATTACTTCATCGAGGATGCATCATTCTTCCGTCTTGACGACATCAATGCCGGATATACTTTCAGAGGAGTCGGCAGATGGGAGACAGACATCCGTCTTGCATTCGGTGTGCAGAACGTCTTCGTTCTTACAAGATATAGCGGAATGGATCCGGAGTGCAGCGCCGAGACCGGTATAGACAACACGGTATGGCCTCGTCCACGCACATATTCACTTCGCCTTAACGTAACGTTTTAACTGTCATCCTGAACCTTTAGCCCTGAGCGAAGTCGAAGGGGAAGTGAAGGATCTGTAAAACAAAAATGAAAATGAAAAGAACACTATACATATTGACTTTGATTGTTGCCGGAGCACTCCTGTCTTCCTGCATAGGCGACCTCAATACGAAGCCTCTCAACAAGACGGACTTCATTGCGGACAACGTCTATGACGATCAGGAGATAACCTATCTCCAAGGCCTTTCAAAGATATATTTCCAGTTTGTGTCGAACGATACAAAAGACCTGGAAGTCGCTGACGGCGGTGCATCTGAACTTATCCGTGCATTCTGGTCGGCGCAGGAGACAACGACTGATGAGGCCAAGTGCGCATGGATCAAGGATGCCTGGGTGCGCGCCCTCAATACCAACACATATTCGGAAGCCCAGAATGATGCCACATATGCTGTATATGTGCGTACGATCCAGGGTATCACTCTCGTGAACGAATATCTCCGTCAGACCGCTCCGGAACTGCTCAGGCAGCGCGGTGTGTCTGAGGCTCTGGCAAAGAAGATTGACGGTTTCCGTGCAGAGGCACGCTTCCTCCGTGCATATTTCTACTGGATGGCCATGGATACATTCGGTGATGTGCCTTTTACCACGGAAGAGGATGAACTTGGCATGGACTACAAGCCGAAGCAGAAGCCTCGCAAGGACATCTTCAACTATGTTACCGGTGAACTTGAGGCCCTTCTTGCTGACGGCAGCGACATGCCTGCGGCACAGTCGAACTATCCGCGTGCGGACAAGGGCTCGGTGGCAGGACTTCTGGTGCGTCTTTATCTGAATGCGGAGGTCTATACCGCTCCGGGCGACAAGCCGGGACAGGGAACTGCCGAGTGGTCAAAGGTGCAGGCAACTTGTGAGAAGGTCTTCAATATGGGCTATGCACTCTGCCCTAAATATTCTGACCTTTTCAGAGGAGACAACGGAGAGAATGACGAGGCTCGCGGAGAATTCCTTTTCGCTGCTGCGTATGATGCACAATATACCAAGTCATACGGCGGAACGACTTATCTCCTTGTGGCTTCTCTTGAATCTGACGAGGTTTCGGATTCTTCGATGCCGACCGGAGTCAATGCCGGATGGGCGGGCCTGAGGATGCCGTACGAGTTCATCAAGACTTTCTTCCGCCCTCTTACAACTCCGGATTATAATTCGGGATCATATCTCATAGGCGATAACCGTGCTGACAGCCTCTTCTTCATCGAAGGAAGGAAAGAGTCCATGAACAATGACAAACTCTATGATTTCAAACATGGATGGGTATGCCGCAAGTTCAACAATGTCCCTCACGGCATCAAGCCGGAGGATTATCTCGAAGAGGCCAAGAACAAGGCTTATTCGGATGTGGATTTCCCTCTTATCCGCCTCGGAGAGATTTATCTTGCATATGCGGAGGCCTGTGTGAAACTTGGTGAGACCTCCAAGGCTCTTCCTTATATCAAGGAGATCCAGAAGCGTGCGATACCGGAGTTTGATGAGGCTACTGTGACAGAGACGCTTGTCACTGAGGATTGGCTCAGGAAGGAGCGCGCACGTGAACTTTATTGGGAGGGTCACCGCCGTACGGACCTTATCCGTTACGGTCTGTATCATTCGGACAAATACAAATGGCCATATAAGGGCAGTGATGCCTTCACAGGAAAGTCTTTCCCTGAATATATGACCGTGTTTGCAATCCCTCCGACAGAGTTGGCTGCAAATGATGCGCTCTATCAGAATTATGGTTATCCTACTACAAAATAATACAGGAGGCTATGAAGAAGGTATTTAGATATATGATAATGACGGTGGTGGCAGGCATTGCCGCTGTCGGATGTCAGATGGAAGAGAAGGTGATGGTCAATCCTTCCGAGGTGATCGACCCTGTTCTTCACGATCCGGGATTCCCTGAGGTGCTGACAATCACACCGTCCAACCAGTCAGAGGAGGTCTGCTTCACTTGGGATGCAGCCGACATGAACTTCGGAGCACAACTTAATTATGCTATCGAGGTGTCCATAATGAAGGAAGGTGAGGACGGAGAGGTCGAGTCAGAGAAGACAGCCCTCGGCGGAGGTGTAGCATCAACTTCGACTACGATAAAATATGAGGATATCAACTATGCCATCGTGCAGAGCCTCGGTGCGGAACCTGAGAAGGAGATCAAGGTGAATTTCTATCTCAAAGCCTCCCTGGGTGTGCGTCCGTTCTATTCGGCTCCGCGAGTGGCCAGGATTGTGCCTACCAATGCTCCTAAGATGTTCCCTCATCTTTATTTCATCGGAAGTTACTGCACATGGAACCATGTCAAGTCGCAGTTGATGTACGACCATGCGGAAAATGGTCTCAAATATCAGGCTGTCATCGACCTGGGTGAGGACTGGATGACCACAACCAAGGGCGGTTTCAAACTGACTCCAAAGGCTGACTGGTCCGCAGAATATGCTGAGCCAGAGGCATGGGAAAAGGATTATGCTGACAGGCTTGCATCCGGTGCTCTTGAAAGAAATCCGAAGGAGGTGCAGTTTGCTGCCGGCGGTGGAGACTGCAAGAGATACAGCGTAACCAACCGTTTCTACCATTTCACCCTCTCCATGGAGACCTTGAAGTTCAGCATGGAGAAGGCTTTCGACAACATCAGCCTTGTATGGAACGGAGAGTCTATGCCATTGGAGTTCAGCGCAGTACAGTTCTCTCAGAAATTCTATGCAGACGTTACTGTCGGTATGGAGGATGGCTTCCATATCGCATTGGATGATGCTGACAACACCCTTTTCGGAGCGGATGAAAACGGCAGCCATGGTCTTTTGCATGAGGTCAAGGCAGATGAGCAGGTGAAGGATGTCGAGGTGATAGTCGCTCCCGGCAAATATCGTCTTTATATCGATCTCAACAACTGGGATGCGCTTACATACGAGTTCAACGCTGAGATGTTCGAACAGGAGGAAGGCGGCGCTTCATACGGATATAAAGGCTGGGCCATCTGCGGTTTCATGAACAACTGGGACGGAGACCTCGCGATGGAGCAGCAGGAAGGCGACAAGGCCTGCTGGTGGGTGGCGAAGGATGTGACGCTGAAAAAGGACCATGATTTCTGTTTCCGCAAGGATGGTGCAGGTGCCATCGTGCTCAAAGGAGGCGGGTTCAAGGTGAATCAGCCTGTATGGCATTATGGTGGCGGAGCGGATATATACATCACTCAGACGGGAGTATATGACATCTGGCTTAACCCTACAAACGGTTGCTGCTGGGTGCTCACTCCGGGTTCTGAACCGACTTCCGGTGATAGTCCTGTACGTCCGGACGGTGCGGCTGACTGGTCTGTAAGCGGCCCGCTGACCGCTGGTGGCGAGGATATATGGATGTATGAGACTCCGTATGGCTATATGGCAAAGGATGTCGATCTGGTCGATGGCAGCGAATTCTATTTCCGCTATCTCTATCGTGACGACCACTCTGTCAGGACCACCGCATACGCCGGAATGGCTGCAAATAATGTGGCAAAGGCAAAGAGCGGCACCGGCAGTGTGAAGATGAGTCTGGACGAGGCCGGAAAATATGATATTTATCTTACCACTGCCTGCGATACCATCTATGTGATGAAGGCGGGTGTAAATGTGGAGACTGCTGTACCTAATTTCTCTACTGCAAAGCCCGAAGGCGCGCTCTGGGGACTCTGCGGCTCGTTTACCAACTGGGAGGAGGACCTCTGGCTTGTGAAGGAAGGCTCTTATCACGTGGCCAGGAATGTTGCCCTCAGGGAGTCTGATGTGCTCAAATTCCGTAAGAACGGCGAGTGGGGCCAGGACGGAGCGAACGGTTATGGCGTAGCGGCCATGGTCAAGGCTGGATATTATTATGGCTTGCAGCAGTATGGCGGTGACATCACTGTTGAGAACACGGGAGTATATGACATTTATCTGGCAGATGATGCTTCCAGGTTCTATTTCCTGACATCCGGAGGCAAGATTGCAGACGCTCAGTCTGGTAATACGGGACTTGTCGATTGGAAAGTGGCAGGTGACCATGACGGCTGGAGCGGTGTCCGTATGGTGGAAGAAGACGGATATTATGTCGCAAGGAAGGTGAAACTTACACGAGGTAAGAACTTCCAGTTCAAGAAAGGCGATTGGGAGGCTCAGAAGAGCGCAGCCAAGACAGTCTCGCCGAATATGTACTATGCTCTTGTCGATGGAAACTCAGAAAACAACACCGTTGTCGGAGCGGACGGAACATACGATGTATATATGTCCAAGGACGGCAAATTCATGTATTTCATGACGGCAGGCACTCCAAGGTCGGAGGCAGTCAATGGCGACAATTATATTCCGGAGCCGGAGGAGATGGTGAACGTTGTCGTATATGGAAAGACATCTCATACAAATCTTTACGGATGGTATGAGGACGGATCCCAGGTGACTGCCGCATGGCCGGGCAACGCTCCGTCTGAGACCGTCATGTTTGATGGCGTACAATATCGTAAATGGGTGCTTTCGGTGGTCAAGGATACCTACGGCTCCATGACAGCCCGCTTCATCTTCAACACTCCTGACGGAGGCCAGACCTCAGACGGAGATCCTGTAACCCTTACAGACGGCCTTGTCCTTATCGAAAAAGGCGGAAAGGCTGTTCCGAAGGCGGAAATCACAGGTCCTGAAAATCTTTCCGAGTGGGTGATTGTCGGAGACTTCATAGGTGATTGGGGACTGTCAGTGAATATGTATGCAGAGGGTGACTGGTATGTTGCCCGCATGGTGGGAATACCTGCGAACTCTGTATTCAAGTTCAGACAGGGAACATCGTGGGATGTGCAGAAGACATACAACGGTGCCGTTGCGGCCAACACAAGATATGCTCTTGGTGATGCGGGATACGGGGATGAGGCTTCTGTCGCTCATGCCGGCGTATATGACATATATGTGACCAAGGATATGACTGCGATGTATTTCATGGAGGAAGGAAAGACTCCGGATGAGGCATCTGACAACGGTTCGGATTCCAACACTACTCCTGAAACTCCTGAAAACCCTTCTCAGAAGGCAGGCCCGTGGAGCATCTGCGGAACATTCACCAACAATTGGAGTTCGGATTTCGAGATGTTCCCAAGTGACGGATATTATGTCGCCGAGGGTGTGCAGATCCCTGCGGGAGCGGAGTTCAAGTTCCGTCGGGACAAGATCTGGACAGAGGTCAGGACATATAATGGCCAGGTTACCATGAATACCCGATATGACCTGGAGAACAACCCTGATGGTGAGGCCAATATCGTGGTTCCGGAAGTCGGCACATACGACATCTATATTTCAGTGGATGCGACCCACTTCTATCTGATGGAACAGGGCAAGAAACCGGGACAAAATTAGGAGGCTATGATGAAAAAGATATTATACAGTTTGTTTATTGCGACTCTGGCAGCAGTTTCCTGCCAGATGGAGGAGCAGTTCGAGGGTGTTTCCACTAAGAACAATCCGATATTTTCGGTAGCCTCGACTGTGGATATATACAGCGTGGAAGGCGGAGATGACCTCATTACCCTGACTCTCAAATCAGAGGCGAAGGAGTGGTCTCTCAGCCAACTTTCCGGCAGCGAGTGGTGCAGGACCTCCGTTATCGGCGGAAGGACGTCCACTACAATCAAGTTGGAGGTGGATCCCAATGAGGGCGCTCCCCGCCAGTCGGAAATCCTGTTCTCTGCAACCGGATGTAAGGATACTACGCTGGTGATCAATCAGATGGGTCTTGTAAAGAAGGCCATGCCGGTTGACAAGGTATATAACTATGGTATCAACTACGACAGGGAGAACAACTCTGTGACCCTTGCGCTTTATGACATCGATACCAATGGCGACTGCCACGACTACTGCTACCTGCTTGGTGATTTCAACGGCTGGCAGCCGTCTTCTGACTATGCGATGTACAGGGATGAGGCAAAGAAATGCTGGTGGTACACTTTGACGGACATCGAGCCTGCTGAGGAGTATATGTATCAGTATTGTCTCGGCTTCATCGGAGAGCAGCCCGTGCGTGTTTGTGATCCATATACCGAGATCGTATATACAAAGTGGGACAGGACAAATCTGAAGGATATCTATCCGAACCTGCCGAACTATCCTGACGAGACATCGGGGCCGGTTTCTGCATTCCAGATGGAAAGACCTGTCTATACATGGCAGCATTCATGGCAGAACACCCCTGGTGATAGCGGATTCAAGATTGAGGACAAGGATGACCTTATAATCTATGAACTCTGGGTGCGCAACTTCACTGAGGAAGGCACCCTCAGGGCCTTGATGCTGAATGACGAAACCGGCAAGTCCAAACTGGATTATATTCAGGACCTGGGTGTGAACGTCATCGAACTCATGCCAGTCCAGGAGTTCGGCTCGCGCAACGGATGGGGATATGACCCATATCTCTATTTTGCACTTGACAAGGACTATGGTACTCGCGAGGAGTATAAGGCATTCATCGACGAGTGCCATAGAAGAGGCATTGCGGTGTTCTTTGATGTGGTATATAACCACCTTACCGACGACAGCCCTCTGGTGAAGATGTATTTCAACCACTGCCGCACGGCCCTCAACAACCCATGGTTCAATCAGATCCCCAAGCACCCGCACAATGTGAACAGGGACATGAACCACGGTGATGAGTTTGTCAAACTTCATGTGAAGCAGAGTCTGAAATATCTCCTTGAAGAGTATAAGATCGACGGTTTCCGCTTCGACTTGACCAAGGGTCTCACTCAGACGGATTCCGGTGATGATGACGGAAAGTGTTCGCAGTATGACCAGTTCCGTATAGATGTGCTCAAAGGCTATTATGATGCTATCCAGGCTGTGAACAAGGAAGCCGTGATGATATGCGAGCATTTCTGCTGGGATGA
>SUYM01000049.1 GCA_015060455.1 Bacteroidales bacterium | reverse complement strand
GCCCTGTCGGTGAACGACTCACGGTCTTCTTCAAGTGAACAACCTGCAAGAAGTAACAGAGGCAATATATATAGGATAAATCTTGTCTTCATAAGTGTTAAAATTTGATCTGAGCGCTGAAAACCACTTTTCTTGAAGTCGGATAGGAGTTCCTGTCCACGCGTCTGAGCGTCGAATCTCCGCTGTCGGTTGACACGTCAGGGTCGAACCCCGGATATTCCGACCATAGCCACAGATTGTTGCCTGACAGGCCCAGAGTTATGCTTCGGCAGAATTTCTTCCTGCATTTAGACATATCGAAGGTATATTGCAGGGTGACATCTTTAAGACGAAGATAAGAAGCATCATATACATAGGCTGAAGACGGGAGCATTACATCTGATGTTCCTGCCATCGGGATATCCGACCACTTGTTCTCCGGAGTCCAGCAGTTCAGCATATAACGATACTGGTTAGTGTATTGTCCTCCTCCCATGTACAGCTCTGAATAGTTATATATCGCACCTCCTATTGAGTATGCCAGATATACCGAGAGCCTGAAATTGCCGAATGTGAAATTGTTCTGGAAACCTCCATAGACTATAGGGTCGGCATTGCCAAGATATACAAGGTCTTTGTTGGACAGCTGGCCATCATGATCCTGATCGATATATTTAGGTACTCCAAGACAGTTCTTTGTGTTATATGTCTGTCTGAAGGCGTACTGCCTGGTCTGTGTATTCTCATTGAACTCTTCTACCGTATGGATCACACCCCCATATTCAAAGCCCCACAATGAATTGAGAGGATAGCCGGCCTTATAGCCGTACATCATGAACGACTGGGCTCCCGGAGAGTTTACAGATGCGACAAAATCCTCATGGCCTATGTTATCCACCATCTGGCGGTTGTGGGAAACTGTCAGCATGCTGGTCCATCCGAACTTGCGCGTCTCTATATTCCTTGTATCCAAAGTAAGTTCGACACCGGTGTTGGTGGTCTTGCCCAGATTCTTGAAAATATTCTTGTAACCTGTTGACTGGATAGTCGATACCGTCAACAGCAGATCGCTGGTCACTGAATGATAGGCATCCAGTTCGACTCTTATCCTGTCCTTGAGGAACGATGCTTCAAGGGCAACATTATATTGGTCGGTCTTCTCCCATGTCAGATCCGGGTTGGCAAGCCTCGAAGGATAATATGTCACACCCATCGAATTGTCGAAGATATAAGAATCAGTCGAAGAAGAATATGCCAGCAATGAACGATATGCGGCCACAGCATCATTACCTGTCCTTCCGGCACTTGCTCTGAGAGAGAGGTCACTTACCCAGCCTACGCCTCTCATGAAAGGTTCCTTCGAGATATTCCATTTCACTGCCGCAGACGGGAAGAACGCCCATTTATTGTTGGCTGCAAAGTTGGAAGAGCCGTCGGCACGGACAGTCGCCGTCATATAATAACGCCCCCGGTAGTTGTAGTTGAAACGGCCGAACACAGACTCTCTGACTATCCTGGACAGGCCGGAGTTCACAGTGTAGTTCTCCTTGCTGGAAATGCCGTTGAGATTGTTCCACTTGAGGTCATCCATAATCAGTCCCTCCGCCTTCACACCTGTATTCATGGTTTTCAATGCTGAAGCGGAAAAACCGGCCATTGCCTCTATCGAATGTCTCTTGTTTATGCGGGTCTTGTAGGTCGCGGTATTCTCTGTCGAAAGCAGCATACCTTCCTTTTCATATTTATATGCATCTGCACCTTCTTCGTCGCGGCGTCTAGGAAGCTTGTTGGACCAGAAATGATAGGTATGGTCCTGGGCCAGACGCACGGAATTCTGACTTTTCAGAGTAAATCCCTTGAAAGGCTTGATGGTAAATTCCAGCACATCGGTATTTGCCCATCCCGTGCTGTAGTAATCTTCATATTTGATGGAAGCCACCGGTGTGTTGATCAATGCACCATTATCCACAAAAGGATTGCTTTCATCCATTTCTCCAATGACAGGAGACAGATAGATCGCACCGTTGGAATATCCGCTGCCGCTGAATACAGCCTTGCTCATATCCTTCCTCTTGTAGTTTGTGGAAATCTTCAACGCCACATTAAGCCACGAGGTAAAGTCTTTTGAGAAATTGAAACGTCCTGTGACACGCTGATAGCCTGTATCCTTGACAATTCCCTCGGTGTCAGTGAATGCGAGGGAGGCATACCAGTTAAGTCCCTTGTCACTGCTGCTGGCACTCACATTGTAATTCTGATATGGTGCGATGCGTGTAATGGCATCAATCCAGTCCGTATCATTGGTAAAATCCTTAGGATCATAAGCCGGAGTCCATTTTCCGGCCTCCTTGTAGCCCCTTTTGTAATTGTTGCGGTAAACGACAAATTCCTCTGCGTTCATCACATCCAGTTTCTTGGATATCCATGACACCCCGGCCTCAGCCTTGGCTGTGACTCTTGTCTTGGCTGTGGTTCCCTTCTTTGTCGTAACGATGATGACACCATTTGCTCCACGCGAACCGTAGATTGCTGTTGAAGATGCATCCTTCAGAACGGATATGCTTTCAATATCAGACGAGTTGATGTCGGAAAGATCATCCACCACATCCATAACACCGTCAACCACGATCAAAGGTTCATTGGAGGCTGTGATGGAGCGCGTTCCACGCACACGGATGGAGGTTGCTGCTCCCGGTTCACCTGTGGTATTCATGATATCCACTCCGGCAATCCTGCCCTGCAATGCCTGATCCACGGACATCACCGGAGAATCCACCACATCACTCATCTTCACCGTTGCCACAGAACCTGTCAGGTCCTCCTTCCTGGATGTACCATAGCCGATCACAACAACTTCCTGCAACGACTCGGTATCGGGAAGGAGCAAGGCATCAACCACAGTTCTTCCGTCTATCTTTATTTCCTGGGTCAAATAGGACAGAAATGAGAATACGAGCACATCATCGTTATCCGAAAGACTGATGGAGTAACGTCCGTCAAGATCGGTGACCGTACCTTTTGAGCCATCCTTGGATGTTACACCGGCACCGATAAGGGGCTCTCCGGTCTCATCAGTAACCTTGCCTGTAACTAGTCTGCCCCCCCCTGATTGAGAAAAAGCCATCTCAGGAAGAAGGAGACAGAGGATAAACATTAAACAAAGTCTTTTCATATATTGATTATTGTTTTATTCAGTCAGCTCATCTGCATAAACATCTACGGTAAACTTTTTCGGGCGCTGCATACGTTCCATCCTGCTGTTTCCAAACTCATCCTCAACCCTGATGGTAACCATTGATGTCGCCGAGTTTGCCTTCGCACGGAACATGGTACATGTCAGCTGCGGGGTTGTGTCTGTCTCTCCCTGTGCATACATAAGCATATACAAGGGATCATAGCACTCTTCCATACGGCTGACCTCAAGAGTTGTTGCAGAATTTGTCACAAACTCCTGAACGGTGATCTTCCATGAAGGCTTGTAGTCCCACACATTGATATATATCCAGTTGTCCTTGTTCACCCCGGTGATTTCCCCCTTGGTATAACTGCCGAGTTTTGAGGCCTCAAGATTCATCTGGTTCCGGTCATACGCCCTGAACAGATAATTCTTCTTTTTGCCTATTCCTTTGTACAAACTGGATATCTTGCCGTTATCAACAGTCAGGATGCGGTATCCTCCTGGAGTTCCGTCTGTACAGAGGTTAAGTTTATGTTCGGACTTGACAGCGGTTGTCCAGAAGTTGCCGCAAAGAGCTCCGTTGTTCCATTCCGTCACTTTGAGTCCGCTGACATCATAATCCTCTGTATTATATAAAAGGTGCGTATGTGCGCTTATGAAAAGGACCTTTCCGAATTTCCTGAATGGGGCAGTAATATCCTGAACTGTGTAATTGATTGATTTAGAATTGCCGGCAGTAGGTTTTCCCTTCATAT
>SUYM01000006.1 GCA_015060455.1 Bacteroidales bacterium | reverse complement strand
CGGAGATTGAACAGATTGTCGGCAGGGAGATTGGTGGCTACCTCACAAAATTGGAGAAGGAGTATGAAGTAATTACCAAAAACCAACCTATTTTCGAGAAGAGTTCTACAAAGAATGTTCGCTATACAATTGAGGACAACTTCTTCACATTCTGGTTCCGTTTCATATACAAGTATAACTATATGCTTGAAATTGAGAACTACGATGCTATAAAGACTATCATCAACCGCGACTACGAGACTTTCAGCGGCAAGATGCTCGAACGCTATTTCAAGCGTGTGCTTGTGGAGAGTAAGGCGTACACACGCATCGGCAGTTGGTGGGATCGAAAGGGTGAGAACGAGATTGATATTGTTGCCGAGAACGAATTGAACAACGAAGCAGTATTCATTGAGGTAAAGAGAAAAGAGGAAAACTTCGATGCTATCGCTCTTAATGAGAAAGTGGATGTCTTTACTCGTGCCACAGGCAAATTTAAAGACTATACTGTATCGCAAAAAGGATTGTCGATGACAGATATGTAGCGAATGTTATAGGGGTGCGATATTCTAAAATCCACACAAAATTACGGCTCTAATTCCAAACTCGGTTTCAGAGCCGTTTTTGTACCTTTTCGGGGTAAAAAATGCGATTTTTTGCAAGTTTTTGTACCTCGGGGTTTGATATTCAAGAAATTACACTTACTTACACATTCTCAACGAGTTGCCTGCGGCGAATATTGGCGGCACCTCGGCAGAGTAAGCAAGCTTCCTCTGCTCTCGGTTTGCACAATATTTGTCCAAATCCTTTTAGAGTGCTAAATGGCTGATTGATAATCATCTACACTTTCTGCATCGGAAAATAAATACCGAAAACGCAATAGAGCTCGATAAGGCTGGAATAAACTTGAGCAATTTGAAATTAGAATTATATAAGTACAATTTTAGTAGCCTTTTGCATCAAAATTCAATATTATGGCTAAATCATATAAAGAACAGCTTAGTCAACACGTCGAAGCTATCTTCAAGAAATATATCACACCAGGACTCCACATCTGTGACATAGCAACAAATTCTCTCACCAACATTTATATTATCTAAAGATTCAAGAGGTGGTAATGTCCCTGAAAAACTCAATGGGGTTTTAAGAATACAAATATCTGTAATACAAGAACAACAGCAGTATTCATCATCAAGTATCTGCGCTCACTTGGCTTCAACATCAATAATTCCACATTTGAGAAGAACTCCTGGTATTTCCGTAATGCACTTGTGCGTGCGAACTATCAGAACCTGCAGAAAGGGATTTATAAAGAAAGCATACATCTGGAACGTTTCTTCCGCAATCTCCTTATGGGAGAGGACAATGTTCTCATGAACCGATACCTTCATGTTAAGGCAAAAGAGATACTTGATGGGGACACCCATACAAGTACCCATATAAGTACCCATACAAGCACACATCTAAGTTTCATTCCAGATAATGATAACATCAAACGCCTTGTAGAAGCAATAGGAGAAAGAAAATTATCAGTCAAGGAGATGCTTGAGGCAGTCGGCCTTAAAAATAGGCCTAATTTTATAGAGTACTCCCTCTCCCCTGCTATGTCCGAAGGATATGTCCGCATGCTATATCCCGACTCCCCTCGTCATCCTCGTCAGAAATACCTGCTGACAGTGAAAGGTCTGGCAGCCTACAAAGAAATCAAAGGTTAATTTCCCAATATCATCCTGCTCAATTCCGGGCAGGATTTTTTGTGCTTTCTTGGCAACTCTGCGCAAAGGAAAGCAAAGAAATCCACTTCTAAATCAATGCTTTACCTATTATATATCTTTGCTTTCAGAGATTTGATTCAGAGTTATGAAACCGAGCATGCTACTGTGAAGCTGGGGTAATCCTCAAGGCGCTATTACCGCCGATTCTTATTGACAAGGCCCGCAACTGTAAGCTCAGTTGTGGGCTTTATCTTTTTGTACACACACCATCAAAATCCGGAAAATGTGAAAATTCGGCTAAAAATTGGCCGGATTATGTGAAAATTAACGTCGAAAATAGCACGAATTATGTGAAAACTGCTATCTTTGCAGTAAACAATATAAGATTTGCGACATGGAAAATCTGCTTAGGAGAAAGGTAGACACATACCTCAAGTATTGGAAGAACAACCCTGATAGAAAGCCACTTATAATCAAGGGAGCACGTCAGATTGGAAAGACTCGCTCGATAGAACACTTTGCCAATCAGAACTACAAGCACGTCATTCAGATCAATTTCGTAGAGCAGAAGAAGTATCGCGAGATCTTTAATGACGGATTTGAGGTTGACACTATCCTCAGAAACATCTCGCTGCTCAACCCGGGATTTGAGTTCGTTCCAGGCGAAACACTCTTCTTTTTTGATGAGCTTCAGGCATGTCCTAATTGTGCGACCTCACTGAAATTCTTCAAGCTTGATGGCCGCTTCGATGTCATCTGCTCCGGTTCACTTATGGGAATCAATTATAAGGAGATCGAGTCCAATAGCGTTGGATATAAAGAAGACTACGAGATGTATTCAATGGACTTCGAGGAGTTCCTTTGGGCAAACGGCTATAAGGAGGATTTCATAGAGGCCCTTTACCTACACATGAAGGAAGTCAAACCGCTTTCCACCCTGCAAACGGATAAACTTTTCGAACTCTTCCGTGATTATGTTACAATCGGCGGTATGCCTGAAGTTGTCAAGACATTCGTAAACAACAAGAATTTCAGTGGTACACTTGCTATTCAGAAACAGCTTCTCAAAGACTACGAAGAAGATATCACTAAATATGTAGAAGGCCTTGACAAAGCTAAAGTCAAAGCGGTGTACAACCATATCTCCACATTCCTTGCAAAAGAGAACAAGCGATTCCAGATCACCAAGATCGGAAAGAACGCACGCAACAGAGATTATGTTGGATGTGTCCAGTGGCTTGCTTATGCTGGCGTAATCAACATCTGCTATTGTCTCAATCAGCCGGAACTGCCGCTTAAAGGCAATTATGATCCAAAACTATACAAGATTTACTTCAAGGACACTGGACTCCTTATCGCATCACTAGATGAAGAAGCCCAGGAAGATCTTAGAGCCAACAAGAATCTAGGAACATATAAGGGAGCCATCTATGAGAACATCGTAGGTGACATGATGGTGAAACAAGGATACGACCTTTATTACTACCACAGTGACAAGCCTGCTCTTGAGATGGACTTCTTCGTACGAGATGCAGACTCTCTTATCCCTGTGGAAGTAAAGGCAACAGACGGAGCCACAGCTTCCCTGAACAACCTGCTAAAGGAAGACAAGTACCCAGACATCAAGTATGGAATCAAGTTCGGCTACAAGAACATCGGTTTCAACGGCAAGTTCTACACCTTCCCATACTTCCTTGCCTTCCTCCTCAAGAGATTCATCGCAGAGAGAAAGTAGTATATTGAATTGCAGAATTTACAAATCGCAAATTGCTATATCGAACAAAGCACATTATACGCCATATCTTATTGGCTTATTGGATAATACATCAAGAATTTGCGATTTGCAAATCGCGAATTCAGACTAAAATATTATCGAAAACTATAAAAAAGTCACTCAGATTTTGATTTTTTCATAGTTTTCAATCAAATCTATACCCTTACGGGTACAATCAGCATCAAAACATAAAGATTTATACCCGCAGGGGTACAATCATAAAATACTCGGGATACACAATGGAAATCACCACACTGTTAGAATATTCAAAAAGGTCGCAGCTTAGGGCATGGCTGCAAGAGAATCACTCCAAGGAGAAGGAGTGCTGGGTCGTCATGTCTAGGAGCAAGACTCCCCCACCGGGCATACTTCCATATATTGATGTCGTGGAAGAAGCCCTATGCTTCGGATGGATTGACAGCACACTCAAGAAACTTCCTGATGGCAGACTCGCGCAAAGACTCTCACCAAGAAGAAAGAACAGTCATTGGACAAATCTCAACATGGACCGATGTATCGATTTAGAAGACCGTGGTCTCATGACGCCAGCTGGAAGACGTGCATTTGAGAATGCATACGGATGGGGTTATCAGGTTTTTCAGGACTTAGTTAAGTAACTTACCATCAGGACCAAATGACAATGTCGGAATAGACTCCGGATCAAGTCCGCGTGCAGCCATACTTCTTGTCATCATGTCCATCATGACTGCTTCCAGGGTTCGCTCATCATTAGTCAGTTCACCTATATGTATTCCGAAACTGTCTATTATGTGCCCAAGACTGTTGGTCTTCATATATATGCGATTTGCAACCTCATCTGCATATCTGCGTGCCTGATGACCATCTTCACAATAAATAACCGACTCCAGGCCCGTAGGAAACGACGCGAACCCTTTATGGACAACATGAGTTTTCGCACCGGAGCCTGCAGTTACACCAAACAGAAAATTCTCTCCATTGAAATTCTTAGGGAAAAGCGGAGTGTCATCAACAGTCTTGATCGACACAATAAAATGTCTTTTGCTCATAACTTTTATATTTAAAGAACCAGTTAATAGAGGGACCTCAATCCATCCCTTCATGGGGCAAAAGTATAGAGCATTTTCTAAAATTAAAATAGCGTAACCTATTGTATTTCAGAAAGTTTTTCGCTATATATTATATATAGATATACATATATAACATATATTATATTTAATATCTATATATATTATATAAATTTATTTATAACAGATATAAGTAATAGTCCAAGTATTGACTTTCACCAATTTGGTGACAACAGCACCACAGTCATGTCGAGCCGTCGGCCTGAGCGAAGTCGGATTGGGAGGAATCATTCCACATCTCCGATGCCTGTTACAGAAACATCTGAAGCATCTTCCATGTCGCGACCATGTGGCAGATGTCACCGAGAATGACAAAGAGATGGAATACTGAATGTATATAAGGAATATTCTTGAAACTGTACAATACGGCACCCGTGATGTAGGCCACACCCTCTGCCGCCACCCATAGCACGATCTGAAGACCGCAACTGTCATAGAAAGGCTTGAAGGCAACCAGGATAGTCAGACCCATGAGCACATAGCACACTGTTTCAAGATAACTCTGCGCCTTCATCTTTCGGAAACTGAGTCCGGTACCCACAAGAGCGGAGAACCATACCACGCCGAATATGGCCCAGGCCCATGTCGGATGGCCACCGTCATGCATGCCTATAAGCGTCAACGGCGAATAACTTCCGGCTATATGCCAGTATATGGCAGCGTGGTCAAACTTTCTTGCAACCGCCTTTGCCCTTGCGTGAAACGACGGTATTGCATGATAGACAGTGGATGCCAGATATGAACTGACGACCCCGAACAGATACAATCCGAGACTGAATGAAGCATATGGCGAGTCAATTGCAGAGCCTCTGATGAGAAAGAAAATGCACACAGCAAGTCCCGCCAGGACTCCGACTCCATGAGTGGTGAAATTCAGAATTTCTTCCGACAGTGAATAGGTTTGAGGTTTTTTCATGCCGCAAACTTACATAAAATTATGTTATAAATTTTCTTTCACTAAAATTTTGCAGATATTCCAGGATTTGCTATGTTTGCAGCATCAAATGAGCCGGATCTCCCGGCATAGCAATCCATCAAACATATCAGACGGCTGTCAAAGCCCTCTGCGGGAGCATTGTATTAACCCTTTTAATCATTTATGTTATGATGGAAAAGAAATCCGAACTGGTCGCATGGACCAAAAACATCACTGACATGGAGAATGCAAGACTCTATGTTGTTCCGGAGGTCGAACTGGACCTCATCGAGCCGCTTATCAGCGAGGTCACTGAATGCCGCAAGGAACAGGAAAAGGCTGGAGGACACATCAGCCTTGAACTTGCGCATCGGTTCGTGAGAGTCTATGAGCAATCTGCCAGACTTGATATCCTTATGGGGAATATCGACTATGCCATCAGGTTTCTCCTGCTAGCAGCAGAGTACTGCATATTGGAAGGTGACCAGGGCCGCTCAGACTGCGATACCGACCTGGAATCCCGCGGAACACTCCGGGAACAATTCGTTGAGTTCTGCCAGGAGGCGATATCGCTTGCCGGAAAGTACGGCTTCAAGCATGTCCTTAAGGAGAAAAGATCGACCTTGAATAGACTTTATTCTTTAGAAAATAAACATTAAATTTGCCCACAAAAAGAGATAAAATGGGACTTGGGAAATGGATAGCAGGAGCGCTCGGTTGGGCGATGTTCGGACCCTTAGGGGGTATTTTAGGATATTTCATCGCATCAATGATGGAGGAAGATTCCACCTCCCGGTCTCAGGATGATGACCGTACCAGGATGCAGGGACAGAGGAACAGTTTCCTCATGAGCCTCCTGGTTCTGTCTGCGGCAGTAATCAAGGCCGACGGCAAGACCTCCTCAAAGGAACTGGCGACCCTCCGACAATTCTTCACCAACAATTTCGGGGCACAAGCGGGATCAGAGGCCGAAAATATCGTCAATGAACTCCTGTCAAAGGATTTCAATATATACGAAGTGTGCAGCCAGGTGCGCGCAAACATGGACTACTCGCAGCGCCTCCAATTATATCATTATCTCGTATCTCTTGGTGCCAGTGACGGTCTTCATGAAAAGGAGATAGACCTGCTTGAAGCAATCGCCACATATATTGGCCTGTCTAAGGATGATGCAGACTCGATCTTTGCAATATTCCGTCCAAGCAACAACAAGCACTACGCTATTCTCGGAATCACTCCTGACGCCACCAACGAGCAGGTGAAGAAGGCATATCGCCGGATGGCAGTAAAATATCACCCTGACAAGGTAGCGACCCTCGGCGAAGACGTCCAGAAGGCTGCCGAAGAAAAATTCAAGGCCATTTCTGAAGCATACGAAGCAATCTGCCGCGAACGCGGAATGTAATACATCATAATACCAGATGAAAAAGATTTCATACATATTGCTCCTGTGCATTGCCATCACATTCTGCATCACTGCCCTGCAGTGGAGAGAAACGGAAACTCAAGCAAATGATTGTCAAGAGATTACGCCGCAAACAGAACAGCCGGCACAAGGCCACCTGAATGGAGATGAAAAGACTGTCTGTAACGGGCAGACATGTATAATCACCTATGAGGGATATACGGTTTCATATAATGAAAAAAATCTCATTCCCAAGTGGGTATCGTACGAACTGACCTCGGCAGAAACCGATGGCATCAATTCCAGAAAAGATCTCAGATTCTGCCAGGACCCATCTGCTGACGTTGCACAGGCTGAGGACTATGATTATCGTAATTCCGGTTGGTCAAGAGGTCACATGGCACCTGCAGCCGACTTCAAATGGAGCAGCACCGCCATGGAGCAGACCTTCTATTTCACCAACTGCTGTCCTCAGAATCAATCTCTGAATGCCGGTCAATGGAGCACCCTCGAAAAGAAATGCAGAGACTGGGCCAACCGATATGGAAGCATCAGCGTCGTCACAGGACCATTGATTTTCGACAATCAGTATGGAACCATCGGAAGCAATAAGGTTATCGTCCCGGATGCATTTTTCAAGGCCGTACTTGCCAAAGAACAGTCAATCGCCTTCATCATGTACAACAGACCAGACAACGAGAACATGCAGAAATGCGCCATGAGCGTTGACAGACTCGAAGAGATTTCCGGCTACGATTTCTTTGCCGAACTTGACGACGATCTCGAGAATCTGGTCGAAGCAACGTATAATCTGAAGAATTGGGGGTTATAAAATTAGAGACCTGAAACATATTCTTGTACTCACGCAAACACAACGGGAAGAGGATTGGCGTTCTGATGGAATGCAGCGGAGCGGAACGGAGACAGAATGACAATCTTCTGATTCCTTATGCCCATAAGGACAAGTCTTCTGACGGCTTGTCCGGCTTAAGTCTTGACCGAAAGCGAAAAAGCCTATGCCAATAGATCTTGGACTCTGGTTGACTTCGTCATATACAATAAGACCACCAAACTTCCAGCACTCGCAATCGAAGTAGACGGCATGGCCTTCCATCAAGCAGACTCCGAGCAGGCCATTGAGAGAGTGGCCGACTGTGAGGTGATGATCATCAACAAGGTACTGGTAACCCCTGAACTGATAGACGCAGCGCCGTCCTTGAAACTAATCTGCGAATCAGCGACAGGAGTAAACAATATTGACCTGGAATATGCCGCATCAAAAGGTATCCCTGTAAGAAATGCCGTTGGCTATTCCACCTCATCGGTGGTGCAGTCAACCTTCATGCACATCCTTTCGATTCTGGGCGAAGGTCAGTACTACGATGACTGTGTGAAATCGGGAAGATATTCCAGGATGGATATATTCACCGACCCGGACATGACATGGAACGAACTTGAGGGCAAGACCATAGGTATCATCGGGATGGGCAAGCGCACAAGCCCGTGAAAGGCTCGTGCGCCAGATTGCTGATAATATAATAGATATCTCGACTCCCTCCGGTCACTCGATATGACAGAGGGTTTGTCGGTCGCTCGATATGACAGAGGTGTGCCGGTCGCTCGATATGACAGAGGTCTGTCTGCCGTGACAAAGCGGCTACAGCGGACTGACCACCCATCTGCCGCCGCTCTCGATGGCCTGATATCCTTCAGCGAGATAATCGGTCGGATCCTCGGTGAATGAGCCGCCGCTTACCTTTATGGCCTGCATAGCCAGTTCCTCCGCTCCATAACTGTAGAAATCTCCCCAGAGACCGTTGAACGAGCCGCCGCTGATGGTCAGTGTCTCAATATTGGTCTTGTTGGAGCCGCCTGTAAGAGCGATATCACCGTTGAATGTGCCGCCGCTGACATTGATGGTCACATTCTTCATATCGTTACCATAACTGTATGAATATACGGCCTGATAATATGAGGTATCAGTGCTGGTGAGAGTTCCTCCTGTAACCGTCAGGTTCATTATCGGAGCCACAGAGGCATTGTTGGAAGCAAGTTGGATCCATACAGCGCGATGACCGGTAACGGTACCGCCGTTTATGGTCACATCGACCGCTCCGGAGCCGCCATTGAACATTCTGATCGCGATATCGCCTCCTGACTGGGTGATGACACTTCCCTCGCCCACAGTCAGTTTCGCTCCACTGTAATTATCAATCACATACGACGCGCCTCCTTTGCTCGTCCTGTTTTCAAGGACAACATTCTCCAAGATCAAAATACCGGAATTGCTTATCGTATTGTTCGCATATCCGGGATACGGAGGCTGACCTTCCCCTCCCCACTGGGTATCCGGAGTGGTAGCCGCAAAAGTGACCGAACCGTTACTCAAAGTAAGTTGCGCTCCGCTTTTGACAGCAATCAGATTGGAGGCCGACGCCGAGGTAGCGACTCCCGACAAAGTATTACCGCCAAGATCAAGAGTCACAGAACTGCCCTGCGAGAGTACAAGAGGAGCGTCAAGCGCAATATCCTTTACAATGGTAATAGTCTGACTGTCAGCAACATCAAGTGCTTCCTGCAATGTCTTATAGACAGCGCCGTTAACGACAGCCACATAATCCACATCCATACTTCCGCGTTTAGGAATCCTGCGGCTCACGGTCTGATCCGTCCATGTCTTTTCTGCCAGCAGAACATCACCGTCAAACACCTGGGCTGTTATTGCTCCGTAAGTCCCAACTGGTGACGGGATATAGAAAACGCCTTCGCTGCCCGCCGAAGAATTGCTGAAATTCACTGTTACCGTATTGCCCTGCCCATCATCAGTCTCCATCACCGGAGAATCCGCCGAAAGATCGACCACAAACTCGCCGGTAATCCTTTTGTCCGCAGTGAACACGAACTTCATATCATCACCCCCGGCTGGTATATTGCCTACTGTGATCTTGAAGAAACTGCCCAGATGAGTCAGCGCTGCTCCTGCGCCCTGAATCTTTCCGGCCATCGGAGGGTTATAACTGTTCGCCCCGTCAGCAATGGATGCATAGTCATAAGAAGATGGAAGCACATAGACCAACTGACCGTTTTCATCCATTGCATGATCACCATATGGATATACTGCATAATCACCTATATCTTCCGTAAATTCCCCTGTAAAAACTCCAGAAGCCTGTCCAGCGTACTGCCCGTCAAGAGTCATGGCCCTGAATCCGGCAGTCGTAAGGACGGCAATCCGGTCGCCGGCATGCCAATAAAACGAATTATTCTCGTCGAAACCGACCTTGGAAACCCCTTCATTTTCAATTCCGACAGTCAACTTTCTGACCGGACGGGACGAATCTACCTGAAACTCATTCTTCTGGCATGACAGAGCCAGAAACATGGCAACAGCCATAAAATATATCATCTTTTTCATACCTCATTCATTTTACATATCTTCCCATCCGTTTATATCTTCTCCGGTAAGACTTGTCATAAGCACAGCCCCCTCGGATTCCATTTCCAGAACCTCCGCAACGGGAGATTCATATTCCTTAAATTCCTTATTCATAATCTATTCATTAAGTGTTCATACGGGTATATATCAAACAGAATACCGTTCACTGCTTTGAACAGGAAATTATGGAAATTGGTCATTATAAATTATAGGTAATGATATACATGTTTACACTACATGTCATTCTTTCGCATGCGCTTGAAGCGACTTCGTCGATTACTGAGCGTCAGCGAAGAATCTGTAACAGATGCTTCACTACGTTCAGCATGACAGTCTGGAGGTAATCCATTTTGTGTAAACTGATATATCCTTCCCAAACAAATTTCAACGCCCTTTCATCTCCCGGCTAAAGCCAGGGAGATATCTTCTTTATTCGGTTTGAAGAAGAAATGGCTCCTGTCGGACAGACACGTTCGCAGAGATGACAATCGACGCATTTCTGGCCGATGATCTTCGGCTTTCGAGTTTCATCGAATGCGATTGCCTGATGTCCGCCATCATAGCAGGATATGCTGCATCGTCCACATCCGACGCAGAGTTTGCGGTCTCTTACGTCAGTCATATTTATTTCCGGGTTGCTTCCAGAAGGGATACCTCCCACCAAGGGCACAAGATCGCAGCGCTGACCATCATCGCCACAGGGTTTTGTACCGGAGCCTTTATTTGCGTCACATTTGCGTCACATATTGAGACGAAAAATGCCCTACAGCTATCTGTAGGGCATTTTCTAGAGGTGCCTAGCGCACGATGAATGCGAGACGTGCTGAAACATCATTAGACAAATCCCAAAGAGGCACTTTACTAATTCATTACACACCAACACTTTACAGATATTCTCAAATTCCGAGTAATCTCCAAGTATCTCAATCTGTTATCAAAAAGTAGCCCCAATGTAGCCCCGTTTCTCAGAATAGAA
Organism: Bacteroidales bacterium; assembly: GCA_015060455.1. Lineage (GTDB taxonomy): Bacteria > Bacteroidota > Bacteroidia > Bacteroidales > UBA932 > Cryptobacteroides. The sequence goes on along the minus strand of SUYM01000006.1, from coordinate 95,485 downwards.
GATAGCCCATAAAAACTAAACCCGAATGTTTGATTGCTCAGGGAGATCCGGGGCTTTCGATTTCTTATTCCATTTCAGCGAGATATTTCTCGACTTGTTCTTTAAGAGGCATTCTCTATGTTCTTGACTATCGCAAAGTACAAGATGCTATCTTTCTTAAAGTCTTCACGTTTGACATCTTTTGTAAACTCAAAGACTTTGTCGATGGCTTGAAGAATATGCTCCAAGCGACCTCTGTCCCTAACTTGCTCTCTCATATATCAAAATCTTGTCGTTGTTAGCCGTACGTTCAGCGAAAGATAATAAAGTACCTTCCGTAATCAGATCCACATCGAAACCAAGAATCTCGCTCAACTCCAGTGAAATTTTAGCATGTCTCATCAGACTGACCTTGGCCTCTTTATCGAAGACTACCAGTATGTCGATATCACTTCCGCTATGCGCCTCTCCCCTGGCATAAGAGCCAAACACCCAAGCCTTCACAATCGGTTGGGTTGCGAAGTAGCGTACTATCTTGTCTGTAAGTCTCTTATCCATAACAACTGGCATTTCTGCAAATATAAAGATTTTTCGTTTGATTGCAAAGAATGTGCGGCTCGGCCTACACGTAAGCAGGGAAACGTTCGTGGGCGGCGACTTGCACTATCGACTACGGCACTGAGGTCGCCGTCCTTGCACCCCGAGGACCGCCTTCAACGAGCAAGTCTCTTGGCTTTTTGTAAAAAAGACGAGAGTCTTGCGGCGGTCCGGAGTAATAGATAGGTTGCGTTCTTTCGCAGAAAGACATAGAGGACGACACCGCTTTTCATATAAAATGATTACCTTCGCATAAAGAATACCATAGAACTATGGCAAAAATATATGTAGCAAGCAGCTGGAGAAACAAATATTATCCAGAAGTAGTAACAAAACTCAGGGAAGCCGGACACGAAGTCTATGATTTTAGAAATCCACCAGATGGAAGCAAAGGATTCTTTTGGAAAGATGTTGACGAGAACTGGGAAAACTGGACAGTAGCAGACTATCGAAAAGGACTTAAACACCCCTGGTCTGAATTTGGATTCAAACGAGATATCGATGCTATGACTTGGGCTGATACATGCGTTCTGGTTTTGCCTTGTGGAAGATCTGCTCACTACGAAGTTGGTCTCTTTTTTATAGATTGAATAATATTATTGCAATGATACTTATTGTGATAATTATTATTTATATTTGCAGCGCTATAACAAGAACGGTCCATCTAAAAAGACAAATGAAAGAATTTACTTTTATCGACCTATTCTGCGGAATTGGTGGATTTCATCAAGCCATGGCATATTTAGGGGGAGAATGCGTTTATGCAAGTGACATCGACGCAGACTGCCGTAAAACATACGAGCGCAACTATGGCATTAAACCAGATGGAGACATAACCAAAGTCAAAGAAGAAGACATACCTCCGCACGATGTCCTTTGTGGCGGATTCCCATGTCAGGCCTTCTCAAAGGCGGGCAAACGTCAAGGTTTTGCAGATGAAACTAAGGGTACTCTGTTCTTCGACATTCTTCGTATTCTGAAATACCATAAGCCAAAGTACGCACTTCTTGAGAATGTTCGCAATCTTGCAAGCCACGACAGTGGCAATACATGGAAAGTAATTCATGATTCATTAGTAGATATCGGATATAACGTAATTGACGAGCCCGTCATATTCAGTCCCCACTATATCGGAGTTCCACAGCATCGCGAGAGAGTATTTATCATGTGCGTCAGAAAGGATCTTGGAGAATTGCCTCCTTTCTATTTCAATATTGATAGAATACCCAAATGTTCCATTGATGATATACTGCAGAAGGATAGCGAAATTAAAGATATTGAAAGATATCAGTTAAAGCCTGAGCAGATTGAATGGATTGACAATTGGAATGAATTCATTCAAGGAATCAAGTGTGACAAATTACCTGGTTTCCCAATCTGGAGCGATTGCCTATGTCCTATCGAAGAAAGTCCTCTCTATAAAGATTGGGACAACCAGCCAGGTTGGGCAAAGAACTTTGTCAGAAAAAACAGCGAACTTTGGGAGAACAACAAGGAGTTTATCAACGCATGGCTAGAGAAGGCAAAGAAGAACAAGTTATTCTTTGGATCAAAAGCAAAGTTTGAATGGCAGGCCGGTGAATGGAAGAATCCTGATATATGGGACCATATCATGCAGATCAGGCCTTCAGGACTTCGTGTGAAGCCAGGCACGTATTTCCCTGCCCTTGTTGCCATCACACAAACTTCAATTGTAGGCAAAAGAAAAAGATATCTCACTCCACGAGAATGTGCAAGACTCCAAAGTTTCCCTGATACATTCATGTATGATGTGAAGAATTCCCAGGCATACAAGCAGTTTGGAAATAGCATTAATGTAGCCTTGGTCAAATTATTTGCTAGATATATGTTTGGCGACCAGGAAATTCAGAATAAGTATTCATATAATGTTCAGTTTGGCAAAGGAGAGACGGAGCCATCACTGTTCACCGACTATGAATAGAAATCATCAACATATCAGTTGTAATTTTACTAAAGTACCGCACCCGTGGCGGTTTTCTGTTTTATAATGATACTTATTGTTGTATGTCATGGATAATAACGAACTCAAAATCTTAGGACAAACCATCCGGTCCAAAAGAGAAAACAGAGGACTCACGCAACTGGAGGTTGCGGAAAAATCAAACATGGACAGGAATTATATAGGAATGCTTGAAAGAGGCGAAAGGAATCCATCCTATCTATCACTTCTAAAAATCGCCAAAGGTCTTAACATGACCGTTTCTCAACTTATAAATCCATAATTTGCCATGCTATATAACCACACACTAAACGATATCAGCACCAATACCAATACTGGTGTTGAATTTGAGATAGCCCTGTTCTACAAACTACTATCCAATAAACCTGCAGAGCAGCACCAGGTTAAACTAGCAATAGATAGAAGACATGACCGGAAGAAAGTAGAAGAAATAATCAACTATACAAGCACTGAAAAGATTATCAGGGCACTGAATGCTCGTGGATTGACATATAAAGACGCTTCATTTGAAACCCAGAATGACGAAGTCGGTCCGGCTGACGTTGTAATGATTACTGTTGACAAAACTGGGAAGGAAGAAAAAATCGGTCTATCAATTAAGTATTCAAATACTTGCACTCTTAATGTGACAGGAAGAAAATTCATCACTGATGCCCAGATATCTGCCCTGAAAGACAAATATGCAAGAAAATATGTTCCGGCTTATAGAGAGTATATGAAAAAGGAGTATGGCGATGCTGAAAATTGGCATAGAAAGAAATCTCCTGTGACAGACCAGATGATTGACGAAATCCGAGATGCAGTATTAGCAAACTGGCCTAATGTCGAGAATAAAGTCGCTCTTATGCAGAATCTCTTCCATGCAGCCTCCCCTATCGAGTTCTGGGTAGTTAACTACGGAAGAGGTGGCTATGATCTTAAAACAGTGCCTTCTACAATTGATGTGAGAAGAGCAAAAGACGTTGAAGTGCGGAAATATCAGACATCATATATTGCATTCTACCTTGACAATGTAAGGGTCGGACACATGCAGGTAAAATTCAACAATGGTTTCATTGAAAGCAACTTCAATCACAAAGGCCTGAGAAAGAAACAGAGTTGCGACTTCGTCGAAGATGGGTTGGAATTCAATTACGGCCAACCATTCGGATCATGGAATTTCAGCGTAGAAGACTAGTGTTACACTGATAAATACTTTAGAATATGCTAAGGGAATTATTTGCCGAAAACAAGAATATCATCATAAACACTGATATTGACGGAATCTTATCCGGTGCTTTGCTTGTAAAATACTTAGGATGCAACATCGTTGGTTTCACCAATAGCAAAGATGCTGTTTGGCTAGCAGATGATCATGATGATTTATACAAAAACATATATGTGGATATGTTCGTTACTGACGATAACGCGATTTGTGTCGACCAGCATATCGTTGCAGTAAACTCAAAACACCAGAAAAAGATTAAGGCTTCTAACACAAAACACAGCCCTCAAATTGACGAAAACAAAGTCTTTAGCGCCACAGACTACCCCAAAAAGTATCCTTTTGGCACTTTCCAATACATATTGGCATCATTAGAAAATGAGGGTATCCAGGTAAACCTTTCACCCTTATCAACACCGATTGCAAACTCTCAAATTCTATTAGGTGATTTACTTAATCGCGCTGATGATGCGATGTATTCTACATTATACGGTTACGAAACAAATGCAAAAAACTGGTGGAATTGGTTAAAAATGAAATCAAACAATGCCACAAGTGTATGTAATCTAATTCAATACCTCGAAGATATTAGGATTGCATCCAAGGCATATGTTGACTCAGATAAGAAAAAACATAAAGCAAAAGAATATAAGGCGCACAGAAAGTCAACTATCAAGGACATTAAGGCAAAGACTAAGAAATATTTCCATACAAACTTTAATCGCAACTCTGGCGACGGTGGTTTTAATGTAATTACAGATAATAACGGTAATCTATCACAGGATTTCTCCAACTACGTCAAAACCGTATTCGCTTTATTAGGTTGCAATAACTTCAATTTACCGACTCATTATAATACTCACAAAGGAGAATACTGCAGAACTCGCTGGCTTCCAATATTTGAAAAAGACTTTTTAAAGAATCACACAATATGCGGACACAAAGTGTTTTCATACGCATTCATATATGGGCCAAGTAATGACTCCATAACAAACTTCAGTTTCACAATCAATATGAAGTAATAATATTATGTTAAAGGAAATATTTGAAAAGAATAAGGATATCGTCATCAATACAGATATTGACGGTTTTCTTTGCGGTATGATTTTGCAGAAGTATTATGGCTGTAGAGTCGTAGGCTTTAGCAATAGCCGTGAAACAATATGGCTTATCAGCGAGATAGAAGACATCAACGCTCCTATTTATATTGATATTTTTGTGGCGAGGCCTGAAGTTATATGCATTGATCAACATATTGTCGCCTTTGACAAGTATCATCATAGAGAGATATCTAACTATGGAACAAAAATAAATCCAAATCTTGACAGAAAGAGGACTTTTGTAGGAGATCTCGAGAGCGATTACTATCACAAATATCCATTTGGAACTGTGCATTATCTTATTGCCTTAATGGCAAAAGAAGGAATAGAAGTAGAATTACCAGACCTAAATAAAGTATATCAAATCACAGCACCTGGACCATTGAAGAAGAAGGTTAAGACATGTGCTGGACATATTATCCTTCGTGCAGATGATGCTCTCTATTCTACACTAAGTCCTTACAGAGCAAACGCCCTTGATTGGTGGAAATGGCTTGATAAAAATCGAGAAATTCCTGCAATAAATCAATTGAGAGACTTTATTGATTCTTGTGATCAAAGTAAGGCATATGAATACAAAGATGATATAGGCAATTTCTTTACTGCTCTAGGATGCGACGGAAAAGATGGAGCCTTCAAAACAGTAACAGATAATAACGGCAGTCTACTTCCTAAAGTATTAGCATACAGAAATGTAATTTGTTCTATCCTAGGAATGGGACTTGATTTATATGAGTTCTATGAAATCCATAAAGGACGATATGCCGTACAGTATGCAAAACCAGATTACGATATGGATATACTACACGCAGAAAATTTGTATTCATACGCGTTCATCTATGGACCAAGGCCTAAATATCCGAATTTCAGTTTTACTTTAGACATGAAATAAGAATCTGCCACGACATAGACCATTACAAAATTAACCCTTGTATAAGCGGCTATCGGAACTACAATCCGACTTCGCATAAACAAGGGTTATTTAAAGAACGAGAAGCTCCGTTATCGGTACCCCCTCGCACTGCAAAGGTATAAATTATTTATTCATCTCCAACCACTCCACAATTCCTTCCACATGAGTATCCACCACAGCCTGCCTACCAGCTCTGCTCTGCAAATACTCAAGATCCGAATGATTATCCATAAAGAAATTCTCTGTCAACACAGCGGGACACCAGGACTTACGTAAAATATAGAAACCTTCCTCCCAATCCATATCACCGTCTGACATATCGGTTCTGATGCGACGACCAGGAAAGTTCTTGACAGCCGACTCACACAGACATTCTGCCAATTTATCCGATTCCGTCTGCCCTGAGCAAGTGAACACACTCCATCCGGTAGCATTAAGCCATTTTGAGCTATCTCCTGCGGCGTTGACATGGATGCTGACCAAGATAACATTCTGCTTCCCAAAGAGAAAACAAGCGGCATTTACACGCCTTACACGTTCTGCCAAAGCAATGTCGTCATCTTCTGGTACCAGTAGTTCTGCATCGTAGCCTCTATCTACGAGATTCAAGACAATTCTGCGTGCAATTTCGCGATTATAGATGGCTTCGCGGAATGTTCCGTCCGGAGAGCGTTTGCCTGAGGTGTTAAGGCCGTGCCCGTTGTCGATTAAAATTTTCATGTCGTTGGGTAAGGACAGCTGGACGATTCTTTTGCGAAGGTAGGGAATAATTTGTAGATTTGCAGCAGAATAACAACTGCGACAGTTGTTGTTTTATAATTCGCAAAGCCCTGAGAATTCTTTGGATTCTAGGGGCGTTTCGGTTCCTGGTGCAGTACCAAAATGAGAGAGAACAACAAAATGTAGTACCAATGTAGTACCATTTTACGAACAAACCCCTCTCAGAATGCACTGAAAGGGGGTTCGTGAGGTGCCTGGCGGAATCGAACCGCCCTAGCAGGTTTTGCAGACCTGTGCCTAACCGCTCGGCCAAAGCACCGTTTTCGTTTTGGGACTGCAAATATAGATATTTTTTTTGTAATGCGCAAAATAATGTGCATAAAATCCACTATTGGAACTTATTATCCGTTATCGGTGCTGCAAACTGTTCGCGCTTCCTACCTGCTCCGTCCGTAAAACAGGCAAAATTTCTGACGGAGTATACGTTTTATCCCCTGCATCAGAAATCCCGCACAGCAGCACCTGCATTTTTGCGGAGGCCTGAGACATTTCAGGTCTCCGCAAAAATCACTACCTAACAGAGGACCGTGACAAAAAAGCAGCAAAAATTGTCACGAAGGTCGTCAAAAACATCATTTCACCCCCGAAAACGGGACAACCGTGACAAAACCAGGTCGATTTTTGTCACGGTCGTTCAAATCAAAAAAACTTCTGCGGATAATGATTCTCTCGGAGGGCCCGGTTACTCTACATACAGCAGCAGGCCTTTGAGGTACTCCCCTTCCGGATGGTAGATGTTAACGGAGTGGTCGCATGGCTGGTTGAGGCGGTCGAGGATGCGGACACTGCGGCCACACTGGGCTGCCGCCGAGAATACGGCCAATGCAAATGCCTCCTTGTCAACGACTTGCGAGCAACTGTATGTGAATACGAAACCGCCGGGTGCAACCTTGGAAATTGCTGCGGCATTGAGTCTCTGATATGCACGCAAGGCATTTTTCAGCGCTCCCCTATGCTTGGCGAATGCAGGAGGATCGACAATCATCAGGTCATATTTTCCTTCCGGCACATCGCGAAGATATTCTATGGCATCGCAGCAGAGTGAGGTATGACGGGACGGATCGAAACCATTTTCAAGCACATTCCTATCGACCATCTGCATGGCTTTCCTGGAACTGTCAACAGAATCCACATGTGCGGCACCGTTGCTTAGAGCATAGATTGAGAATCCGCCTGTGTAACAGAAGAGGTTCAAGACATTACGTCCGCGAGCAAGGCTTCCTACGAGTGCCCTGTTGTCGCGCTGATCCAGGAAAAATCCGGTCTTCTGCCCTTCTGTCCAGTTCACTATGAATTTTCGTCCGTTTTCCAGTACAGTCAATTCATCCTGATCGAAACCTTCGCGTCTATACAGATAACCATCGACCAGTTCAAGACCGGCCTTGAACGGAGCCGTACCGGAACTCTTGTCATAAACAGCCTTCAACTCAGGTCCATATACTGCAACCAGGGCATCAGCAATCTGCTTCTTTGCGCGGAACATACCCACAGAATGGGCCTGCATCACGCACACGCCATCATAGTAATCAATGATAAGTCCGGGAAGATTGTCTCCTTCTCCATGGACAAGGCGGTAACAGGTCGTTGCAGGTGCTCCACTCTGTTCAGGATGAGAAGAAGGATGCAGACCGCATGCAACACGCACGGCAAGAGCGCGCGAAAGCATTACCTCCCAGAAATCCGGAGCAAGTACGTCAGCATCGAAACTGAGCACACGCACAGCAATGGAGCCGACCTGATAGTGACCGTATGCCAGAAAAGCGCCATCAGAGGCATGCACAGCCACGATGTCGCCTTCCGCCGGGTTTCCTTGCACCTGGGCAATAGCCCCAGAAAATACCCACGGGTGGAAACGGCGCAGTGATTCGTCTCGTCCTTTTTTCAGTATTATCTTTATCATAGTTTACTTTTTTATTAGAAACTGTTTAAATTTTTATCATTTAAAATTTTATGAAGAATTTTCGAGTAGATTTTTTCTGTTTTCAGAGGAAGATAGCGGTGCTATCTGACGAGGAAAAGAGGAAAAATATGCCGAAAAGGCTCATAAAAGATAAATGAGAATTAATTCATCAGTTTCCATTAATTATTTTTCGTAGAAAAATTTAAACAGTTTCTTATTAGATCCCTCGACTCCCTACGGTCGCTCGGGATGACATTACTGCTCCTCCAAAGGATTCTTCTCCGACGCCATCAGTTTCAGATACATCTCGCGGCACACCCATGCGTCAGTTGCCGCATATTTGCATTGCGACTCCGACAGGTGCTCTGCTTCCCAATTGGAGAGTTGCTGGGTTTTGGACACCCTGAAACCCAGAATAATAGCAGCCATCTTCTTCACACTCTTATCGCGAATCCCCCACTCCCATACAATCTTCTGCAGATCCACAAAGGCAGACGGCTTGAAATCGTGCTTTTTCTGCAACCCGCGGATATCATCATGGATAGCAGCGCCGACCTTTATCACCTTATCGGATGCCAAGAGATTGCAAAGCCTCCTGTGCATACCCATCTTATTGATTCTGAACAGGAAAGCCTTATCCGGCCCTGACAACTGCAAGAGAGCGACACCATAACGCGGCTGATCCGGCGAGAAGGTAGGACGAGTCTCTGTGTCGAAACCGATGACCTTCTGCGAACGCAGATACGCAATGGCCCTGTTGAACTCGGCTCCAACAGAATCAATCACATATATTTTCCCGGGAAAAGAAACAAAATCAAGTTTCTCCATCTCCTTCGGTGTTATACTCTCAATAAACATAGAATCACAGGCTAAAAGAACAACAACTCCCTATACTTAGGCAGAGTCCACATCTCATCGTCAATCAGCATCTCAAGTTTATCCGCATTCTCACGAACCTTATCCATCATATCTTTCACATCATGCGAATAAACGACAGCCCTCTGAGCCATATCCTCAATGCGGTTTGCCTTTTTGCGGGCCTCCACAAGTTGCTCGACATAGATGGAAATGCTGTTGATATATGTGGAGATCTTCTTCAAGGTCTCGATCTCCGCACTGCAGAACTCAAGATAACCCTTTCCGAAAATTTCACGGATACCGTTCACATTCTCGATAAGCACATTCTGATACTTCACAGCAGCAGGAATGACATGATTCAGACACATATCACCTATGATACGGGCCTCGATCTGGAGTTTCTTCACATAAGTCTCATTCAATATCTCAAAACGCGCCTGAACCTCATTCGGAGCAAGCACACCGAGCCTGTCAAACAGTTGCACAGTCTGATGCTCATGATATACCTCATACGACTCCGGAACATTACGCACAGCACGCAATCCCCTTCTCTGAGACTCCTTCTCCCACTCCTTGCTGTAACCGTTGCCCTCGAACATGATATCCTGAGACTCTGAAATGAACTTTCGCACCACAGACATCACAGCAGAAGAACGTTCCTCACCTGCGGCTTCAAGTGCATCCACCTCGGCGCGGAACTCGTTAAGACTCTCTGCCACAACGGAATTGACCACGTAGGCGGCAGATGCGACGTTCTGAGAGGAGCCCACAGCACGGAACTCGAACCTGTTACCTGTAAAGGCAAAAGGCGATGTGCGGTTTCTGTCAGTATTGTCCGGGAATATCTCCGGAATAGAGTTCACAATCCTGATGCTCTCCTGACTGCCCGAAGCCACATCCTCGTCGGTAAGTCCGAGAATGCTCTGGAACACCCTGTACAGCGTCGAGCCGGAGAATACCGACATCACGGCCGGTGGTGCCTCATGACCTCCGAGGCGGTAGGAATTACCGAGGGTCGCTACCGAGGTCATCAGAAGATAATGATGCTTATATACCGCACGGAGCACAGCCGCATAGAAGGACAGGAACTGAAGGTTCTTGGTCGGGGTCTTGCCCGGAGAAAGAAGGTTTACGCCTGTATCAGTAACTATGGACCAGTTGCAATGCTTTCCGGAGCCATTGACACCGTCAAACGGCTTCTCATGGAATATGACTTTAAGATGATGTTTCTCGGCCACCTTCTGCATCACTATCATCAGCATCATGTTCTGGTCTATGGCCTTGATGGCATCACAATAGACAGGAGCGCACTCAAACTGGTTCGGAGCCACCTCATTATGTCTTGTCTGCAAGAGGATACCGAGTTTATATGCCTCAGTCTCAAAGTCTTTCATAAATGAACTCACGCGAGACGGAATGGCGCCGAAATAGTGGTCTTCCAACTGCTGGTCCTTTGCGGAGGTATGTCCGATCACCGTCCTGTTGCAGAGCATGAGGTCCGGACGTGCATTGTAAAGAGCCTCATCAACAAGGAAATACTCCTGCTCGATACCGAGATTCACATGAACGGACGACACATTTTCATCAAACAGATTCACCACCTTTGTGGCCGCCTCGCTCAGTGCATGCAATGATTTCAGATTAGGCACCTTCGTATCGAGAGCCTCACCTGTATATGAAACGAATACAGACGGAATACAGAGGGTCTCATCCATAAGGAACACAGGAGAGAGCGGGTCCCAGGCAGAATATCCACGAGCCTCGAAAGTATTTCGCAGACCGCCGTTCGGGAAACTTGACGCATCAGGCTCCTGCTGCACAAGGGCGCTTCCATTGAATTTTTCGAAAGGACGACCATCCTTCACAGTGATGAAGGCCTCATGCTTTTCCGCTGTGGAATCCGTAAGAGGCTGAAAAAGATGCGTATAATGCGTCGCACCCTTCTCCATGGCCCATTTCATCATTCCGGCGGCAATCTCATCAGCAGCGGTCAAGTCCAACTTTGCCCCGAACTTTACCGCAGCCAGAACTGCCTCATACGCCTTGGCGGACATATAGTCCTTCATCTTGTCCAGATCAAGGACATTACTCCCGAAATATGCGGACACCGGTCCCTCTTCTTTATAATATCTTCCTGTATTATGTGTAGAAGCCTCGTCCAAGGCCCTTTGTCTGAATGTCGCCATAGTTTCTCAATTTGTCAAATTCCCGCAAATATAGTGAATTTATAGATTCACTCTGCCTAATATATCGGAAAAAGCGGTTCCACTCCGTATATCGGGGAAACCGCTCCTTATAAAATATTATGATGGATTATTTTGCGTCCATCGCCTGACATGCTGTGATAGCCACCATCTTGTAGATATCATCCACAGAGCAGCCGCGGCTGAGGTCGTTGACCGGACGTGCGATACCCTGAAGGATTGGACCTATGGCATCAGCATTTCCGAGTCTCTGAACGAGTTTGTATGCAATGTTACCCACTTCAAGACATGGGAATACGAGAACATTCGCATGACCTGCGATTTCAGAACCAGGAGCCTTCTTCTGACCTACTGACGGAACCAGTGCAGCATCAGCCTGAAGTTCACCCTCCACTTTGAGAGCAGGATCAAGTTCCTTGGCAAGTTTTGTAGCCTCGATCACCTTATCGACAACCTCATGCTTAGCAGAACCGAGAGTAGAGAAGGAAAGCATAGCAACTCTTGGATCAGCGAAACCTGCAACACTTTTTGCAGTCTGTGCTGTGCAGACAGCGATCTGAGCCAACTGAGAAGCGTCTGGCATAGGAGTCACGGCAACATCACCCACAACCAGAACACCGTCCTCACCATATTCAGGAGTGTTTGTTATCATAAGCATTGCGCCGCTGACACATGTGATGCCTGGAGAACATTTGATGATCTGAAGAGCAGGACGGAGTGTCTCGCCTGTTGTTGAAAGGGCACCGCTTATCTGTCCGTCAGCGTCGCCGCTCTTGATGATGAGGCAGCCGAAATAAAGCGGATCCAGAACAAGTTGTGCGGCCTTCTCAGGGGTCATGCCCTTGTTCTTGCGAAGTTCATAAAGAAGATTCGCATACTCAGCGGTCTTTTCGCTGGTAGCAGGGTCAATGATGGTCGCCTTGTCGATATTCTTCAGGCCAAGTTTGTCGGCAAGTGCAAAAATTTCGTCAGGATCACCGATAAGTATGATATCTGCAATTCCATCAGCAAGAGACTTGTCTGCCGCTGTAAGGGTGCGCTCTTCAAGAGATTCCGGGAGCACAATGCGCTGCCTGTTTGATTTGGCACGCGCGATGATACTTTCAATAAGTGACATATTTATAATGTTAAACGTGTTTATAATATTCGGTCGGCAAATATAATCAAATATCCTGAAATGAAGAGTTTTTACCACAAATATGATGGTTTCGCAAAATATTCACGTTTAGTACACTCTTTTACTAAAACATTCGTATATTTGCATGATATAAACGCAAATCTAAACCTTAAATAACTTTAATATGGAACATGAAATGGCGGATACGCTCGTTCAGATGAAGGACAGCCTTTCCCAGATGCTTATCCAGAATCAGAATGTCGCCGATACATTAGCCGGCACCAGACCTACCTTATATGAAAAGTTCATGAGTGCAATGCACGGACTTGACCAGATAGATGTACATATGGGCGGCAACGGAGGAATGCTTGCCCTGAACATAGTTCTGGCAATAGTAATGTTCGGAGTCGCTCTCGGCATCAAGCCAAAGACATTCATCGACATCTTCAAGAACCCTCGCTCAGTGATCATAGGAATGGTCTGCCAACTTATTCTGCTTCCGGCGATGACCTTCCTGCTCACCATCACCTTCAAGAGCATACTCACCCCGATGATATCCCTTGGTATGATTCTCGTCGCAGCCTGCCCGGGAGGAAACATATCCAACTTCATCACATCGCTCAGCAAGGGCAACTCGGAACTTTCAGTTTCACTTACAGCCATAAACACTGCCCTTTGCGTATTCACTACGCCTCTCAATTTCTCATTCTGGGGCAGCATGTACATCAGGTTTGCAGACAAACGTATCCCTGACCTTCCTGAACTATATATTCCGTTAGGAGACATATTCACAACCATATTCATTCTCCTGGGTATTCCGCTCGTCCTCGGAATCCTCTGCAACTACTACCTTCCTAAACTGACAAAGGCATTGAAGAAGCCGATGCAGTATATCTCGATCATATTCTTCATCGGCATGGTAGTCATTGCATTTGTCGGAAACTTCGATGCGTTCATGAAGTGCATCGCATTCATATTCCTTATTGTCCTGGTGCATAACCTCACCGCCCTCGGCATCGGATTCGGCCTCAGCACACTCCTGAAAACACCATTCAGAGACCGCAGGACCATCACCATCGAGACTGGCATCCAGAACAGCGGACTTGGTCTGGCTCTCCTTCTCAATCCGAAGATATTTGACCCGACTGTATGGGCAAACAACGGAGGTATGCTTGTGATTGTAGCATGGTGGGGCGTATGGCACATCATTTCCGGTCTGGCTCTTGCACTTTTATGGAAATACAACGGAAGAAAGGTCAATAGAGAAGAAGACTAAAATTTGATGTTTATGGGTCGAAAGAACATATACGACAAGGATTGGAGATATTCAGCCCTATACCAAATAGTTGATTGGTGCATTAGGGGAAGTTACCGCAAGGTCGAGGTTGCCGGAGAGGAAAATATCCCTTCGCAAGGCGCCCAGATTGCATGTCCCAACCATTGCAACACCCTGATGGATGCTCTGGTGATGCTACGAGGCTACAAAAGGCTCACGGTATTCGGAGCCAGGGCGGACATCTTCCACAAACCCTTGTTTGCCAAGTTATTGACATTCATCAGGATCCTCCCGATGGTACGGCAGAGGGACGGCATCCGAAATGTGCTCCAGAACAACAAGACTCAGGAGGTCATTGTAGATACATTGGAGAACGATGTAAGATTCTGCCTGTTTCCCGAAGGAACACACAGGACACGTCATTCCCTTCAGGTTCTTGGAAAGGGAGCAATGCGCATAGCACTTGCCGCAAACGAAAAATTCGGCGACAGGAAGCCCGTATATCTGCTTCCTGTGGGACTTGAATACGGAGACTATTTCCGCTATCGGAGCACCTCGCTTCTGACATACGGCAAGCCGATAAACGTTACGCAGTTCCTCAGAGAAAACAGTTTCGAAAGCGAACCTCAGGCTATCGAGGCGTTGAGAAAGGCGCTCAGCAGCGAAATGACAAAAGTCATCACATATATTCCGTCAGACGACAACTACGAGGGCAAATGGGCACTTGTCAGGATGTGCGCCATCGACGGAAGATGCAGAGGTTACGGCGACAGGTTCACCAGACTCTCAGAAAGCATGGCCCGCAACAGGGCAATCGCACAAAGTATAGAAGAAAAACTGAGCGAGGAGCCTGAAAAGATGACTCAGATCATCGGGCGTGGTGCCTCTTTCGAGTGCAACCGCAGAAAAGCAGGTGTATCAATATATTCTTTCAGAAAAAACAATCTTGTTTTATCCTCTATATTCAAGACACTTGCAGTTCTCATCGGACTGCCATATTTCATATTCAGCGCCATCGCCTCACTCCCTATGTGGGCTGTGGAGACCAAGATAAGGAAGGGAGCGAAAGACCCTGCATTCGGTAACACTGTAAGTTTTGCCATAAAACTGGCGGTAGGTCTGATACTGTTCCTTATATACACTCCCCTTGCCTTCTGCCTTGCACCTTGGTGGCTGGCATTGGCTCTGATGCTTCTGTGGATACCTTCATACAGTTTCCTTCATGACTACCTTGAAGGCTGCCGCCGATGGATATCAGACATAAAACTTTTGTTCAACAGACAACTCAGGGACGAGTTCCAGAGCATTGTCAGAGACTTTAAGCAACTATGAAAAAGACACTGACCGTAATTATTGCATTGATGACAGTATGTTCTGCCGGATATGCAAATACAACAGACACTTCTTCCGAAGCGGCCCAGACGCAGGAGACCACCAAGAAGAAAAAGAAGAACGTCCAATACAACGAAAAGGGCGAGATCATCAAGACCGGCATCAACCTCGGTCCTCTTCCTGTGGTAGCATTTGATGCAGACCGCGGATTCCAGTTCGGAGCACTGCTGAACATCTATGATTTCGGAAACGGTGCGAACTACCCTAACCCGAACTCGCAGTGGTACATCGAGGCTTCTGCCTATGCAAAAGACTCACGTATCGGCAGTTACAAGTTTGTTCTGAACTATGACAACAAGACACTTATCCCAGGTGTGAGAATGTCCATCTGCACCGGATATTTCAAGGACGCGGCGCTTGATTTCTATGGTTTCAACGGCTACCAGAGTATCTATGACATGGGATTTATAAGGGATAACCTTGTATGGGACAAGAATAAGGCTGGTCAGAAACTTGAAAACAAGTACATAAAGAGCGGTGAAAAACTTAAGAAGATTCCTAAGGGTTTCTATCGTTACGGACGCGATGTGGTCAGATTGAGGGCGGACTTCACAGGCGAGATTCTCAAGAATTTCTATTGGGAAGCAGGCTGGAATTTCTCATGGACCAAGACGCAGGCCTTCTCGCCAAAGGGATATACTGTCTTCCCTGGCATCAATCCGGCCTCGGACTACAAGGGCACATCTCTCTACCAGTTATATAAAGACTGGGGCATCATCTCCGCCGATGAGGCTGACGGAGGATTCTCTTCGGGAGTACGCCTCGGACTTATGTATGACAGCAGAAACGTGGAGAACAACCCAACCAAAGGCATTTGGGCAGAGGGTCACCTGATGCTCAATCCATGGTGGCTTGGAACTACACGCGGACACGACTATTATAAATATTGTCTGACAATGCGTCAGTATGTGCCTATAATCCCTGAGACACTCACCTTTGCATACCGTATATCATACGAGGGCACCATCGGAAAAAATGCACCATGGTACATCGCACCATATTACACGAGCATGGGTATCAAGCCTGACTATGACGGCTTCGGAGGATATAGAACAGTCCGCGGACTTATGCTCAACAGAGTCCAGGGCCTGGATGTTGGATTCTATAACATCGAGTTCAGATATAAGTTTGTGGAGTTCAAGTTGTGGAAACAAAACATCGCCTTTGCACTCAGCGCATTCACAGACGGCGCACATGTGTTCAGAGGATATGACATGGCATTTACCGAAAAGTCACAGTTGGCTCTGTTGGCGGCAGACCCTGTCAAGGGAGCAGCAAAAGCGGCTCTGTACAAGGACTTTGTACGCACAGGCAAGGACGGCAAATTCGTTGACGGTCTCCACGGCTCAGCAGGTCTCGGACTCCGCTTCATCATGAACCAGAATTTCATCGTGGCATTTGAGGGTGCCCAGTGCTTCAACAAGCAGGACGGCGGTTTCGCCTTCTATCTCAACACCGGCTTCCTGTTCTAACTCAGAGGGAACATAATTCGGAACATAGAAATTAAGAAAAGAGCCCGTTCATCACTGTTCGGGCACTTTTTTTGCCCTATTTCGAATAATTATTCAAAATAGTTTTACTAAATTTGCGCTTTCGCGCCCGATTTGAAGAGCACGACAGACATTTCTTGTGCAAATAACTACTTACTAACAAATAGAAACGTTATGGATCAGATGACAAAGAAGTATGTGGACGGCTTCATGGCCGATCTCACAGCAAAGAATCCTGGCGAGAAAGAGTTCCACCAGGCAGTTAAGGAAGTGCTTGAAAGTGTAGCCCCATACATGATGGAGCACCCATACCTTATTGACCAGAAGATTCTTGAAAGAATCGTTGAACCTGAAAGAGTGATCATCTTCCGCGTTCCATGGCTGAACGACGAGGGAGAAGTACAGATAAACAGAGGCTACCGCGTGCAGATGAACAGCGCGATCGGACCTTACAAGGGTGGTATCCGTTTCCATCCGAGCGTTAACCTCTCGATCATGAAGTTCCTTGCTTTCGAGCAGACCTTCAAGAACAGCCTCACCACCCTCCCTATGGGAGCAGGTAAAGGTGGTTCCGACTTTAACCCAAAGGGCAAGTCAGACAATGAGGTGATGCGTTTCTGCCAGAGTTTCATCACAGAACTTTACAGACATATCGGTGCCAACACAGACGTTCCAGCCGGCGACATCGGAGTGGGCGGACGTGAGGTCGGATATATGTTCGGTCAGTACAAGAGACTCCGTGACGAGTTCACAGGCGTATTCACTGGAAAGGGCCAGACATTCGGCGGAAGCCCTATGCGTCCTGAGGCAACAGGTTATGGCACATGCTACTTTGCTGCAGCAATGCTTGCAACCAAGGGCGACAGTTACGAAGGCAAGACAGTCTGCATTTCAGGCTCAGGAAACGTGGCACAGTATGCTGCACAGAAGGCCACACAACTCGGCGGTAAGGTCGTTACCCTCTCAGACTCAAACGGATACATCTATGATCCGGACGGAATTGACGCAGAGAAACTCAAATATGTAATGTACCTCAAGAACGTTCTTCGCGGACGTATCAGGGAATATGTACAGCAGTATCCTTCTGCACAGTACTTCGAGGGTCAGCGTCCATGGGGCGTGAAATGCGACATCGCCATGCCATGTGCAACTCAGAACGAACTCAACGAGGAAGAGGCAAAGACCCTCCTTGCAAACGGCTGTATGTGCGTAGCAGAGGGTGCGAACATGCCTACTACTCCTGGCGCGATCGCTGCATTCCAGGAGGCAAAGATCCTCTACTCCCCTGGTAAGGCATCAAACGCAGGCGGTGTAGCGACATCAGGTCTTGAAATGACCCAGAACTCAATGCGTCTGAGATGGACTCCGGAGGAAGTTGACCAGCAGCTCAAGAGAATCATGACAGACATCCACGAGGCATGCGTCAAGTATGGTACTGAGGCCGACGGTTATGTCAACTACGTGAAGGGCGCCAACATCGCCGGCTTCATCAAGGTTGCAGAAGCAATGATGGCTCAGGGACTTGTTTAGTCATCGAAAATATACTAAATTAGCGGGCTGATAGCATTATCAGCCCGTTTTTATTTAATATACCCTCTATATGCACATAGGAATCGCCGGAAATATAGGTTGCGGAAAGACAACTCTGACACGGATGCTCGCCGAGCATTACGGATGGACGCCTAAATTCGAGTCCGTCACATATAATCCATATCTTGAAGACTATTACAAGGATATCGAGAGATGGTCATATAACCTTGAAACCTATTTCCTTGCGCAGAGGTTCCAGGACCTTGTGGAAATCTCAAAGTCCGACAAAGTCATAATCCAGGACAGGACAATTCTGGAAGGCGTACATATCTTCGTCGCCAACAACAAGGCCATGGGCAACCTTTCCGACAGGGATTTTGACACCTACATGCACCTTTTCAACCTTATGATGTCGATGGTGAGGGAGCCGGATCTGCTGATATATCTGAAATCCAGCGTGCCGACACTTGTTGCTCAGATTCAGAAACGCGGACGCGACTACGAAAAGAGCATCAGCATCGAGTATCTGAGCAATCTGAACGACAGATATGAGAAATGGATTGCAGATTACAAGGGAAAGGTCCTGATAATTGAGGCGGATGACCTTGATTTCGAGCATCGTCCGGAGGACTTCGCCACAATCACTGACAAGATCGACGCCCAACTCTACGGTCTGTTCTGACAAGATGATCACAAATAATATCGCCGGGGTCTGTGTATTAGATCCCGGCGACCTTGCAAAAGTAAGGTGATATGATGAGCCCCAGCGTTTGGTTGGCCTGACCACAGCCTGAGGACGTGAAGGCATTATCTTACCTTGACCATTTCCACCGGCTGCACTGAAACATTATCCAAAGGATGAGACTGGTATTTGATGCTGTGGAAATTGATCTGCATCAGGTCTATACATCTGATATTGCTGTTCCAGGCTGTCCTGTAATACAGTTTCATGTCACGCTGATCCGTGACGGCAGTAAACTGTGTCGCACTCGGAAGTCCCTTCGGAATATCCTTTATCTGGTGCTGGGAACCGATCGGGATATCGAAATTATTCAGAATATGGAAGGCCTGGACAACTGTGTCAAAGCCGGTTGCAAGTACAGGAGCAGTCGTCTGGTAGAAGGTAGCACGCACAAATCTTGACGGAGATGTAAAATCTCCCGGCAGTCCCAGCATGCCGCTGCCATGACCGAGAGGCATGAGTGTTACACCCGGCTTCAAGGTCTGATCCTTTGCCGAGCCCGGCTCAAGATTGACGTAGTTGTTCAGATTGGTCATCTGCCAGCCGAATCCCGGTGCATTTGTCAGAACGCCAAGTTTGTTTTCATAGAACTGCGCCACTCCATTCACAAATTCCAGTACCACCATTCGGCCGTCAGGCTGGGCGATTCTCCAATGAACCGCGCCTATCTTATGATTAAGTGTAACCACATGGACCTTCTTCAAGGCGGCCTTCACCTGATCTATCGAATCAAACTGAGACAGGACCCATGAGACAAACTGCATGTCACAGATAGTGTTTCCCTTCTCTGACGGGTCGTATGCTGTATATTGCCCGTAATTCGGGAAAAAGAAAAGTCCGGCTGACAGTCCCGACTCATTGACTCCTTCAACCACAAAGGGCTCATATTCAGTGTATATGCCTACGTAGCCGAAGACAGATTTATATTTCATGCCGTCTGCACCAGAGGGTGTATATGACTGCTGCATGTGCCCGCGAGGACAGACGACATATCCGCATTGCATGGGTGTCGCCGCCCATTCAACCGTTCTTGCGACGACTCTGCTGCCGTCCTGGGCTACTAATGAGATTCCTGTGCAGGCATCTGCTTTTTCGGGGAAGGCCAGTCCTATCACCATCACCGCAATAAATGTCAATATCCGTTTCATATACATGTCTTTTTATATACGAAACGGATATTATCAAGGTATGGACCAAACGCCCTATTTACTGAACTGCGCTCTCAAAATCTCGTTCTTGGCATCAGCATCAGAACCCTTGATGCCGAAATAGAACTTGATCTTAGGCTCAGTACCTGAAGGACGCACAGTCACGACATCACCTGCCTCGTTGTAGAACTGAAGGACATTAGACGACGGCAGTCCGGTCTCCTCCGGCTTGGTATAGTCGATTACTTTGATCACAGGAGAGCCTGCAAGTTCCTTAGGAGGATTGTTTCTGTAATCCACCATCATCTGTGCAATCTCTTCGAGTCCGGCCTTGCCTTTCTTTGTCACGGAGATAAGGGACTCCTTGTAATATCCGAACTCAGCATAGATATCCTGGAGCAACTGATAGAGGGTCTTGCCCTGCTCTGCCGCCCATGCGGCACACTCCGCCACAAATGCACATGTGATAGGGGCATCCTTGTCACGTACGAACTCGCCTACATTGAAGCCGTAACTTTCCTCGCCACCGCATACGAAAGTTGTCTTTCCTTCATTCTTCTTTATGATGTCTGCGATCCACTTGAATCCTGTAAGCACATTATAAACCTTCACGCCATATTTCTCTGCGATTGCGCGCATGAGTTCTGTGGTCACGATGGTCTTGACGATATACTGGTTGCCGTCAAGTTTTCCGAGTTCAGACCAGCGGCGGAGAATATAATATGTAAGGATGGAACCTGTCTGGTTACCGTTCAGAAGAACCATCTTGCCCTCGTTGTCGCGTACTGCGATACCGATACGGTCAGCGTCAGGGTCAGTTGCCATCACAAGATCTGCACCTTCCTTGTCAGCCACAGCAACGGCCATTGCAAGAGCGGACGGCTCCTCAGGGTTAGGAGACATTACAGTCGGGAAGTTTCCATCGACAACGTCCTGCTCAGGAACATGATATACGTTCTCAAAACCAAGTTTCGCAAGGAACTCAGGCACGATTTCAACACCTGAACCATGGATTGGCGTATAGACAATCTTCAGATCCTTATGTGCGGCACAAGCCTCAGGAGAAAGCATGAGTGTCATTACTGAATTGAGATATGCCTCATCCATTTCATGACCCATGACCTCAATCTGAGCGGCACCCTCGCCTGCCTCGAACTTCACCATTGAAGGGTCTGTGATCTTGGCAACCTCTGCAACTATATCCTTATCGACAGGAGATGTAACCTGTGCACCGTCATTCCAGAACACCTTGTAACCATTGTATTCCTTAGGGTTATGCGATGCTGTGATCATGATGCCGGCATTTGCCTTCTTAGTGCGCACTGAGTAACTCATCAGGGCGATAGGATGGAGTTTGTTGAAGATATACACCTTTATGCCGTTGGCTGCAAGCACATTGGCAGCAATCCGGGCAAATTCAGGACTGTTGTTGCGGCTGTCAAATGAAATACATACGCTGAGAGGTCCTTCGACATTGGCCTTCATATAGTTAGCAAGACCCTGGGTGGCCATGCCGACTGTGTATTTGTTCATACGGTTTGTGCCGACACCCATGATTCCGCGAAGACCGCCTGTACCGAATTCGAGGTTTCTGTAAAATGCATCTTCAAGGGCGACAAGGTCATTTTCCTGCAATGCAAGGATCTCCGCCTTTGTAGCCTCATCAAAATTTCCGTCCAGCCAACTCTGAACAACGGTTCTGTAATTAGTTTCCATATAAGTATAATAGTTAGACAATTTCAACTGAACGAGATCCTCACGTCGCTATCGCTCCTCAGGATGACGTCCTTTCAGTTCGTCACGTCGTGAGAGAATCTCCACAATCCGAGCAAATTTAATAGAATTTATGAACAAATAAACTATTTTTGCGATAGAATTACCCATGAAATGGAAAAATTGATACAATTCATATCCGCAAACTGCGACAAGGACACGTCCAGACTGATATTGGACCGGAAAAAATATCCGGACATCGACATGGACCTTGCCGTAAACTGCATCGAGAGCCGCCGCAAACTCAAAGGCAAGGTGCAGGAGTGGTATGAGGAGCCGCGACTGATTTTTCCATTGAAATTATCGGCCGAACAGTGCAGCAGCAGTGCCACAGGGGCATATAAGGCGCAGGTGGCGGAGGCGATTGCGGTCAGATCTCTCGACTGCGCTCGAGATGACAGGAGGGAGGACGCTCGAGATGACAGGAGGGAGGGCGCTCGAGATGAGAGGAGGGAATGGACGATTGCGGACCTGACAGGAGGACTTGGAGTCGATAGTTGGTTCTTCTCCAAGAAGGCTGCTAAGGTAATATACAACGAGATGCAGACTCCCCTATGCCAGGCTGCCTCACTCAACTTCAAAACCCTGGGTGCCGGCAATATAGAAATAATAAACAGCACAGCAGCCCAGGGAAACATCGGAAAGATCACAGGAGACAGGGTTGACATCGTATATATGGACCCGGCCCGCCGCGGCGAAGGCGGAAAGAAGGTGTTCCTGATCGAGGACTGCACTCCTGATGTACTCACACTGAGAGACGAGATTTTCCGATATACAGACAATATCCTCATCAAACTCTCCCCTATGGCCGACATCAGCATGGTCTGCGACCGTCTTGGTCCTGCATGCCGAGAAGTCCACGTAGTCTCAACAGCGGGAGAATGCAAGGAACTGCTGATATGGATGAACAGCGGCTGGAAGGAAGAATATACCATCATTGCAACAGAACTCCACAACAATGCACCTGCCGCCCAATTCATATTCAAGCCCTCTGAGGAAAGATCGGCAACCTGTCATGCCTGCATCACCCCCGGGCGCACACACCTGCTGTTCGAGCCCGGCAAAGCTCTTATGAAGGCTGGTGCCTACAACCTCATTGCTCAAAGGTACGGCCTTGATAAACTCGGAAAATCCACACATTACTACCTTGCAGAGTCTGCCCAAGAAGCAGATATGCTCAAACCATACGGCAAGGTATTCAGCATCATTGAATGCCAGCCTCTCAGCAAACAGTCCATAAGGGAGTTCGGTAAAAGATATCCGAAATCAGAGGTCACTGCCCGCAACATCCCGATGGACACTGACACACTGAGAAAGAAATCAGGCATCACCTCAGGAGATGACGCCCATATATTCGGATTGAAAAGCGACCGCGACGGAAACATATTGATTGCCGCAAAACGCGTATTCTAAGCCATCAGATGCTCGACAAGTATCTTCAAGCCCATAATCACAAGAATAATTCCGCCTGCAAGTTCCGCCTTTGACTTATATCTTGCACCGAACTGATTGCCTATTATTATGCCCACGCCGGAAAATGCGGCGGTCATTGCGCCGATGACAAGAACCGATATCCATATATTCACTTTCAGAAAAGCAAGTGAGACACCTATGGCCAGAGCGTCGATGCTTGTGGCAACAGCCAACGGCAGCATCTTTTTGAAGGAAAAGTCATCACAGACGCCATCAGTGTCGTCACTCTTGCCAAAAGCCTCCTTTATCATGTTTCCGCCGATCAGGGCAAGAAGGACAAAGGATATCCAATGATCATAATCCGTCACCAGATCTGCAAAACTGCTCCCGAGATAATAGCCAATAAGCGGCATGAGTGCCTGAAAACCTCCGAACCACATTGAAACCGCAAAAACATGACGCGATCTCAACTTTCTGACAGACAACCCCTTACATATAGACACCGCAAAGGCATCCATAGACACGCCCACAGCAATCAGCAGAAGTTCTAAAATTCCCATATCAGTTAAACTCTGTGACTTCGAATACGTACGAACCTATAAGCGGAGATTTCTTACGAGATGTCAAAGATATCCTCGTCAATGATCTGCCCCATACATTTGACAGACGCACATCATCCAGAAGAACAGTTTCAAGAAACGGCTTCATATCTTTCGGATATGACAATTTCATCATAGCATTATAATTGATGATCACAATCTCCCCTTTCTTGACAACATATCCTCCAATGATCTCTTCTCCCGGAAGACAGGCACGGCCCTGTATGAGAAAATTCACTACATCAGGGTTAGTACGTGAGGTGAGTTCGTACGAATCCGTTATGAGCAGGGAACTGTCTCCAACCTCATATTTTCTTGACCACGACCTGCATGCCGCTTCTTTCGGATATGCTCCGGAAATATCCAATGAAAATATCTTTGTGGCGGAATCATCCTGCACAGACACCGAAGATGCTCTGTATTCCGCACCCTGCATCTGCGCTACACCATTGATTGCAGGTAGGTTGTGCCACAGACTCTGCATGGACCATATGGTATATCTCTCGCTGCTGAACGTCTTCCTGGTATAAGTGCCTACGCCTGCGTCCACGAACATCGGCACTCCACCCTTATATAATATGAACGTACCGATATCATTATGGTTATGACTCTCATTGTTATGTCCTCCCTTGGCAGCAAAGAACCAGTCTGACTTATTCTTTATATAACAGAACTGTGTCTGGGGGTACCATGTCACCTGGGGCACTGACTCTCTTAGCCCGGCAAGACAATCGCTGAACGAAAACTTACTTCCGATCCTTTTGTTGAGGTCCTCCACCCTTGATGTCATCTCCCCTATTGATTTGAGACTTTCCAATGCCCTGTATATATCATTCCACACGACCGGATCGGGAGTATCAAACTCCGCATGGATACCCCGACCGAGATTATATATAGCAAAATCCATCATCTCCTGACTTGATACCGCCTTGCCATAGTTGTATATAAGTGACGGCGTGAATGACAGCCTCGCAGAAGCATCAGCAAAGTTGACGACCCAGCCGTCAGCGACATACGAGCGTGAAATATATTCTCCCATATCCCGTATCTGCTTATCATCAAACAGGGAAATTCTGCCTCCTGTGGCATCATGCATTATCTGCAGATAATCATACAGTTTTCCCGCTGCGTGACCCCAATATGCCGGTCCTTCCTCACACGCACCGTCACTCTTGACGTACGCCAGGAATTTATCGACCGATTTGAGTGACTGTCTTACTGCCTGTTCAAGTCGTTCCCTGTCGTCCTCCAAAAGAAGGAAACAAAGAATCACATCAGCATTGCACCAGGGATTCCAGTTATTTACCACGGTACCGGGCTTGATATCATAGGCAAGCCACCAGTGCGCCTTATGGTTGCCCGGATCAAGATACGGGTCCAGCACCTGCTTCTTTACAGCGGCCTTTATGACTTTTGAGATGACGGGATCGACCTCATCGAAATATTTGTGGAAAATGTGATATGCAACAGCCATCTGTGCACCCAGGGCGCCCGACCCCAGGTCGATGATCTGTTGGGAAGGATCCGGAAGAGAACGTCCGGAGTTCTGACGAGGCAGATGGGCTGAAAGCACCCAGGAAGGCATATGGGAAATGTGCCATAAACCATTGAGCAACTGATTCATGAACCGTCCCTCTCCTTCTGCAAGTTCCGCCAGCATCAGCGCATTCAAGGCTAAACGATTCTCCTTTAAAGGAGTTTCCATCACCTGACGCTCCCCATTATATTCATAGGCGAGATATGCTGTCGCATCTATACTCCGCCATGTGAATTTGAGATATTTCTCCCCCTGACGAATAAGAAAGTCGCGATGTTCGCCAATAAGAGCCTCCCATGCTTTGCCATCATCATATTCCGGATACGGGAACCATGAGGCGTCCTTAGGCAGCACCTGCGGGTCATACATTGCGGTGAGCCTGTTAGGCTGAAAATCAACGGAAAGGTTGCCGATTCTGATACCCCATTTGCCTGTCGTCACAATCCTGACCTCCTTACCGTCAAGATTCCTGACGAGAGTCATTTCATCAAGTACGGTGTGGCTGTGACCACCGACGACTATATCCACATTCCTTGTTCCGCGGGCAAGAGCGACATCGTCGTCATATCCTATATGGGTAAGTGCAATCACAAGATCGCACCCCTCGGCCTTGAGTTGCCGTGCATATCTTTCCGCCACCTCTATCGGCTGCTGATATTTCAGAGACACGGACATTTCTGAAGACACGACAGTAGCAAGATCAGTCAGCAGACCTATAACGCCTATCTTTCTGTTTCCCTTCTGCACAATGACGTAGGGCTTTACAAGACCTTTGAGAGGAGTGCGCGAAAAATCATAGTTGGCACATGTGACAGGAACATTCAGGCTGCGTATCCTGCGGGCAAGTTCATCAAGACCGTTATCAAACTCATGGTTTCCAAGACAGGTGGCATCAAACTCCATAGCGTTCATCACCTGCACCTCGATATCCCCGTTGAACTCAGTAAAATAAGAAGTGCCCTGACTGAAATCGCCGGCATGGAGCAGCACGACATTGCTTCTGCCCTCCGCACACCTCACACTATCGATATAGGCAGCCTGTTCTATGACTCCGCCGAGTCCGCCTTCGAGACCACATCTTTCAGGCTCTATATGGCTATGAGTATCGTTCAAATGGAGAATTGTCAGATCCTGTGCAGAAAGGACTGATGACAAAAGGGCTGCGGATATAATAAATAACTTTCTCATAATCACTTAATTATAACATGACGTACATCTGTGCCGGCAATCGGTTTTCCTTCTGCTGTCAAGGCATTGACATGCTCCATCACAGCGTCAAATATAAGTTTGTCCAGATTGTTCACCTCCAAGGAAGCATCAGCCAGAAAAAGATGGTCTCCCCCATTGAGAAGGAACGAAATAGTCGCCACGTTGTATATCTTTTCATCATCAAGAGGCTGGTCGCCGACCATTATCGAGGTGATCTCTCCACCGGTCACCTCGATGGTAACACCACCAAGCGCCTCGAAGCGTCGCTTCGCCATGGCCTCGAACACTCCACGCAGACTGCTTCCCTTCATCCGCAGATGCACAAGGTAATTCCTGAACGGAAACATCGACTGTATGTCATCCAGTAGCACATCCCCCTTGGGCATGCTTGTTCTCACTCCACCGAGATTGCAGATAGTGACATCAATCTTTTGTCCGGAAAGTTCCTCAACCTTCTGGCCAACAATATCCACAAACCAATTGACCAGAGGACATTCCGCTTTCAGAAGAGTCATCTCTTCGGCAGAATAAGCGACCACCTGCTTGAGGTGGGCAATTTTCGGCTGAGCGTCTATGACTATCCCTGCCACCTTTGCCGTAGCAGACGACATAGGATAAACCTTGCCGGAAGGTGCCGTGTAACCTTTTTGCTGATCGATATGGCCTAATGCCTGAGGGACATTATCTGCTCTTGTGGCAGTACAATCCGTGATGTGGCCGTCAATGGCATCAGTCTTCCAACTGTAAGTCTGTGCCCGGACCACGCAGCACGTGGCCATGAGAGCAATGAACAATATTCTGAGTTTCATATAGAGTTATATATTCAATATCTTTGCAGTAAGTTCCAGCATCAGTTCAGCCGCAGTCGCCTCACCGACATCTCCTCCCTTGCCCTTGTAATCATAATCCTTCAAGAGTGCAATCACAGCCATGCATTTCTTCAAAGGATAATTACGTACGGCAGCATCATATTCCTTGAAGAAATATGGACTGACAGACAGCACCTTGACCTTCTGGTCATTTGTCGGACGAGGGTCACGAATAAGGAGGGCAGAATATTTGAGTATCCTGTAAAAATGCGTATATAGGGCGGCGACAGCCATAGGCATCGCAAATTTTGCAGAGGAACCGATATATGCAGCAATCCGCAGAGCCTTTGCAGAGTTCTTGAAGGAGAGTTCCTTTGTCAGTTCGAAAATGCTGTACTGACGGCTTATGCCCACATTCTTTTCTATATCAGCGACGGTGACCTTAGTAGTGCCCTCCGGAAGGTTCTTGAACATCTTCTCTGTCTCGATCGCTATCTTGTTAAGATCGGTGCCGGCATGTTCGGCAAGCAGGGCCGCAGCATCAGGTTCTATATCCAATCCCCTGGTACGGTAGTACATCGGGATCCAACTTGTCATCTCATAGTCACGCAGCGCCTGCGACTCCACCACTACTCCCATTTTGGAGACGGTCTTATACAGGGACTTGCGTTTGTCGGCTGAGGCTCCGTGCATGGCGATCACAAGAACTGTGGAATCAAGAGGATTCTGGCAATATATGGAAAGATCGTCCAGATTCTTCATCATCTGGGCTTCCTTGAGCACCACCAGTTGCCTGTCCGCAAACATCGGATAACGTCTTGCCGCTGTGATCACTGTCTCCGCATCGACATCAGCGCCATAACATACAGTCTGATTGAAATCCCTTTCCGACTCATCAAGGCAATGCTCCATAATGGCATCGCACACCATATCCACATAATACGGTTCATCTCCCATCAGAAGATAGACCGGCTTGAAGACGCCGCTTACGGCATCATTCACAATCCCCCTGCACAGGGAATCAATATCTTGAAATCCTTTCGCCATAATAGGCAAAAATAATCATAAATCCTCAAACTCCACAGCACATCAGGACATTTTATAGGAAATAATGCGATTCTCACTATTTATTGCTATATTTGCGCGTCTTAAAACTATACTATGGATTACTCAAAAGCACATAAGGCGCATCCCTGGCATGGAATCAGCCTCGGAGAAAATGTTCCGGAAGAAGTAAGGGCATTCATCGAAATCGTGCCGACCGACACGGTAAAATACGAAGTGGACAAGGTTTCAGGCTATCTGACCATCGACCGTCCGCAGAAATTCTCCAACATTGTCCCATCACTCTATGGTTTCCTCCCAAGAACATATTGCGGTGCAAAAATGGCTGAACTCACCAACAAGGCCCTCGTCAGAACTGACGTCGAAGGCGACGGTGACCCGTTGGACATCTGCATCCTCACCGAAAAGGACGTTACCCACGGTGACATCATAGCAAAAGCCCGCCCTATCGGAGGACTCCGTCTTCTGGACCACAACCAGGCTGACGACAAGATCATCGCAGTGCTCATGAGTGACGCAGTATATGGCATGATGACAGACATCGAACAGGTGCCGCCTGCAATCATCCGCCGTCTGATACACTATTTCAGCACATATAAGGACATCCCGGGCGAGCACACCGAAAGAATGAAATTCATCAGCATCTACGGTCCCGACGTTGCAAAAGACGTCATCGTACGCTCAATGGAAGACTATCAGGACCACATCGCAAGTAAATAGCATACCCCGGTCGGAGGTATCATTGCAGGACGTTCTATATGATGAAACGCCTTCTTGTAATTCTGCTGCTGTTGTTTCCTGTGCTGTCAAGGGCGCAGGAAGGTCAGGTAAGACTGTACATCAAGGGCGGAAACAATTCTGCGTGGGGCAATTTCGCAGCCTTTTCGGCAGAATGTTCATATAGTCTGAAAAAATATTTCTCCATAGAAGGAGGTCTTCAATACGGTACATCCGGAGCAATTGCCACGGAGATAAGGCCGTCGTATTTCCACGATTTCGACAAGGGGCGGCTCCACGGGGAACTTCTCCTGCATTACAACCCGTACGGATCGATTCATAATGTCGCAGCAGGAGTCGGCGCAGGATTCACCGCACGCTATGTGTTTGCGAGACTGGGATATTATTATCGCGTCTTTGCAAGCGGAAAAGACAGTTTCTGCGAACCATTCAACATATATTACGAGTTGGGTGTGAGTTGTCTGCCGAAGATCCCTCGGTGGGACCTGAGGGTTTCCGTATCCAACTGCCGCCATTTTGAACTGGAACGTCACTATCAGCCGGCACTATATATAGAGGGATGGTGGTACCCGGTATCCAGTGTGGGCATTTCCGTCGGAGCGGCATACAAGCCAAGCGGAATGTTCCATCTGTCAAGCGATTATTATCAATTTTACGGAAGCATAGGGGCATGTTACAGATGGTAAGGAAGATATTCGGCGTCGTTTTTATATCCATGATGCTCTGCGGCTGCGACAGATATGATTTCAAGGGGTTCCTGTTCCCCACCTCAGACATTGTCGACAGCCGTTTTGAACAGAGCCTCGCAATGAATGAATCCGGGCCTGCTGCCAGCATCAAGGCGGAGGAATCCTATATGTTCTATGTTTCCACCGATGCGCATCTGTCGGATAACACCGGGAACATGCTCACATTTGCAACGGCTCTGCGCAATGATGCAGACGCATCCTTTGGGGTGATGCTTGGGGACTGCACTGGCAGACGCGGAAGCCTGCCAGTCTATGTGGAAGCCATAAAACATATACCTGAGCAGCAGAAATATCCCACAGAGATATTCACGCTCATAGGCAATCACGACCTGTATTTCTCAGGCTGGGACGATTTCAAGAAGCAGATAGGCCCCTCGGTCTATTGGTTTGAGGTGGACTATGGACATGGAAAGGACCTGTTCATCTGCCTTGACTCTGCAAGCGGCACCTTGGGGAACAGGCAGATGGAATGGTTGAAGGATTTTCTGGCAAAGAAGAGGAGCAGATACCGCCATTGCATAATTCTGACCCACACTAATATCCTATACACAGACAACTCACAGGTATCCTCGGGCAATCTCCCGATGGAGGAGACGATGACGCTGCTTGAACTGTTCGGCAAACATGATATCAGCCTGTGCCTGCAAGGACATGACCATTTTCGCGATGACATAACCTTCAAGGGGGTCAGGTATATGGTAGTAGGCACAATCCGCAACGAGAGTCCGGATCCGGAATATCTGTCCGTCCGCCTGTCGGATGAAGAGGTCGTTGCTACCTTCTGTCCATTGGTTTCCGGGTTATGATACTGGTAAAGAATTTCTTGAACACATTCAGGAAGAGCCTCTTTCTGACAAGGATGAGTACTATTATGAGGATCAGGTATATTCCCGCTACGGTGAATGCCGCCCCGGTCATGCTGCCCATCAACTCGCCAAGAAGCAGGAAAAAGGCATAGGCAAACAGGGCAAGCGTTATGAGCACAAGTGTCATGATGACAATGAGTGCAAGGGCCCTGCTCAATGCGACCGACAGTCCTGCTATAAGTTCCTTCTTGAAATTATCTGCCCTCAGAGACAGGTATTCGCCTATGACTGAGGACAGAATGTTGAAGATTCCGCTATTCATCACTGTTATTCAAGAACTGATTCGATATCTTCCAGATCCTCTGTAATTCTGGATTTTGCCTTCTTCTTCAGATCATTTGCCGCATCTGCAAGTTTAGCACGGGTGTTCGCACCTGAATCAGGAGCAAGAAAAAGAGTCGCAACTGTTCCCACCATAGCACCGGTGAGGAAGCACATCAATGATTTACCCATATCCATAGTCTTATTATTTAAATGTTAATATTCATCACCTCCTGCAAAGAGGAGGCATCACGAGACAACTCATAAACCGTACCACACGTCATTCTGAGCAGCATCTCAACACGTCATTCTGAGCAGCATCGCTGCGTGAGAATCCCCTCAGCACAATTTTTGCTTACTGTACGGAAATTTTTGTATGTTTGCAGGCAGAAATGAAAAGACTGCTGAAATATCTGCTTCTTGGCCTTATTGCTTTTGCTCTTCATGAGAGAGCGGAAGACAGCCGTTCACATGAGGCAGACATACTTCCAGCCGACATTTCAAGTCTGACAGTTGAATATGACGATTGTCTGTCCCCTGTTCAACACGACTTTTCGCTGCCGCGGCAGACCTCGTCGGTCAATAACGTCCGCCTGCAGAGCAGCAGAAGACCGGATAACATCCAGCGACACAATTTCGAATGCGTCAAGTCAGGCAAGGTCATCAACGCCTGCATCCGCTATTCACTTCAAAGACAGACCCGGATCTCGGAATCTTCCCTTGCGGAGCCTTCACTGATATTGCCAAGGCTCTGCCGTTTCATCATTTAGATTTCTGATGCAACACCCTGTGCACGGTGGTTGTTTTATGCTACCACCGTACACACGCATATGCATTTGGAGGCATATAGTGCACAATCAGGAACAACATCAGAACAATTTAAATGACAAACAACATGGAAAAGACATTCATCAGAGTGCGCTCTGTCAAAGACATCACTATATTCATATCACTCATCGTCCTGGGAGGCATCCTCATTGCCCTTCCCATAGGCGAGGGAATCAACATCACAGGTTTCTTCCTGATCTTCGCTGGAATAATTCTTGCCTTTTGCCTGAAAACAGGCTACAAGGACCAGCAGACAGGAGAGAAATTCTCCAGGAAGGAACGCTATTTCCAGCAGGCCATGCATGCTGTCCTATCAGACGCAATTGTCTCCAGACCGGAGTCAATAGACCTGTCGGAAGAGGACAAAGGCAATGCCATCAAGTTGGACATATACTTCAACAAGGAGACAGACAAAGCCTATATCCAATTATTTGAATATGTGCCATACAAATATGAGCCATGTTCAGAAATATACGAATACAATGCATCAAGAATCACTAATCTGATAAAATGACAATGACACTACAGATCTTCACTCTGATCGGTGCTCTCGGCATGTTCCTTTACGGAATGAACATGATGAGTTCCGGGCTGCAGAAAGCGGCAGGCGACAGACTTCGCGGATTTCTTGCCGCAATGACATCAAGTCCTTTCAAGGGTGTGCTGACCGGTATAGGCATCACATCCGTCATCCAGTCTTCCAGCGCTACCACTGTCATGGTGGTGAGTTTTGTAAATGCAGGGCTGCTGACCCTGACACAGGCCATAAGCGTCATAATGGGAGCAAATATCGGAACCACCGTGACAGCGTGGCTCGTGGCATGGCTTGGGTTCAAGGCTGACATATCAATTCTGGCAGTTCCTCTGATGGCCCTTGGATTCGTGCTGTCCATTTCCAAGAAAGACCAGCGAAGGAACCTGTCCGAACTGATCATAGGCTTCTCACTGCTCTTCCTCGGACTCTCCCTTATGAAGAACTCTGTTCCGAATCTGCAGGAAACGCCTGAGGTACTGTCCTTTATCCAGGGCTGGCAGGGTCATGGTTTCGGTTCAGTGCTCCTCTTCTTAGTGTTCGGCACGATACTGACCCTTGTCCTGCAATCTTCAAGTGCGACTATGGCGCTGACACTCATCATGTTGAACATGGGCTGGATCCGTTTTGACATGGCCTGTGCGATGGTGCTTGGAGAAAATATAGGCACGACTATCACGGCAAATATAGCCGCGGCCGTAGGAAACGTTCCGGCCAAGAGAGCGGCTCTGGCGCACACCGTATTCAATGTTACAGGAGTGATATGGGCATTGGCGACTTTCCCTTTCTTCCTGAAACTCATAGGTTTCATTACAGAGCATCTCTTCGCTGTTCCGAATCCTGCGGCAAGCGGATTTACGATTGAGTTGGCTCAGTCAAATGCAGTGCAGTCTCCGTCCCAGACCGCTGCACTTTTCGGACTGTCAATGCTCCACACACTGTTCAACACCATCAACACATGCATTCTCATATGGTTCATTCCTGCGATGGAGAAATTAGTGTGCCTGATCATCAAGGATTCTCCGAATACTAAGGAAGAGACCTATAAACTTAAATATATCGAAGCAGGTCCTGTCGCCACACCTGAACTTGCGACAGAACAGGCCTTCAAGGAGATCATCCACTTTGCACAGATTTCACGGAACGGTCTTGCCTATGCAAAGTCAGCCATCAGCGAAACCGATCCTGACAGGTTCGAGGAACTCCGGAGCAAATTGGTTAAATATGAGGAGATATCTGACAGAATCGAAGGCGAAATCGCCAAATTCCTCAATGCGGTTTCCGCCGGAGACATCAGCAAGGAGACTTCCGGAAGAATCAAGGCGATGTACAAGATCATCGGTGAACTTGAATCGCTGGGTGATTCCGGGGAAGCCATAAGCCGTATCCTGACACGCAGAAACATTCACAAGAAGACATTTGACGCTGATATGGTCAAGGAACTGGAAACCATGGTTGATGATGTGGATAACGCATACGCGGTCATGATTGAGAATCTGAATGCTGCCCACCTTGGCACCCTGTCAGATGTAAACAACGCCTGCAATGCGGAAGACCGGATAAACAACAGGAGGAACCATCTGAGAGAGGCTGAAATCGAGGAGATCGAGACAGGCAGGAGAGACTATCTGACGAGCGTGTATTTCATGGACACCGTGAACGAACTCGAAAGAATGGGAGATTTCATCATCAATGTTTCGCAGAACCTTGAAACCTCGTGAAGATATTATTTATATAGGGCAAATATTGCATTTCTTGAGAATATTTTATAATATTTGCAGTTTAATAGAAACTGACTCAACTTTTGGAAATGCGAAAGTTTGATTATATAATAGTAGGCAGCGGTCTCGCAGGACTGTATGCTGCATGGAAAGCCTCATACAAAGGAAGCGTTGCGGTCATCACAAAGGACTTCATACGCACCAGCAACTCGTTCAATGCCCAGGGCGGAATCGCTGCCGTGACTTCACAGGACGATGACCCTGAAATCCATAAATCCGACACTCTGATTGCCGGACGAGGTCTTTGCGAGGACCATTCCGTTGATATCCTTGTCAACGAGGGTCCGGACAGAATAGAGGAAATCATAGCCGAGGGCATGGCCTTCGACTCCAAGAACGGGGTCCTTGCGCTCGGACTGGAAGGAGGACACCACAAACGCAGGATCCTGCATGCAGGAGGAGACTCCACAGGCAGGTGGATCACCGAATTTGTCATAAAGAAGGCAAGCGAAAGAGAAAATATCGAAATATTCGAGAACACGGTCCTTCTTGACCTGCTTGTCAGGGACGGTGAATGTTTCGGAGTGCGCTGCTGGAGTGATAATGAGGCGCTTACCGCATCCGGGCAGGGAAAGGAAGTCCTGCTTTATTCGGACCATGTATTCCTTACATCAGGAGGCACATCAGCGATATATTCACGTACGACCAATCCAAAGACGACTGTCGGAGACGGTCTTGCTGTCGCCTATAATGCAGGCTGCCGGATAATGGATATGGAGTTCATACAGTTCCACCCATCCGGTCTCTACCTCAAGGACTCCCCTCAGGCCTTCCTCATCAGCGAGGCGGTAAGAGGCGAAAAGGCTCATCTTCTGAACAAGGCCGGAAAGAGATTCATGGTCCCGATACATGAACTTGCGGAACTCGCCCCAAGAGACATTGTGGCACGTTCAATCTTCAAGCAGATGATCAAGGACCAGATGCCATACGTAACCCTGTCTCTCAGACATCTTGACAGCGCGATGATAAGGAAACGTTTCCCGAGCATACTCGCCAAATGTCAGGAATTCGGGTATGACCTCACTCAGGAAATCCCGGTGGCTCCGGCTGCCCACTACTCGGTGGGAGGAGTTCTTTCCAACGAAAACGGCCGCACAGACATCAAGAGGCTGTATGTCTGCGGAGAGGTTTCCTCGACAGGCATCATGGGAGCGAACCGTCTGGCGTCCAATTCATTGATAGAGTGTCTGGTGTTTGCAAACCGGGCCGTAGAAGACTCTCAGCGCGTGGGCGGGACAGAGTTCTTCCCTGAATTCAAGGAGGAATATACAAAAGACCCTGCCAACGAGACACTCTACTCAGATGTCAAGTCTAAGGTGTCAGAAATCATGAATCTCCACGCAGGAATAGTAAGGAGCGAGGAGAGCCTGACCGAGGGACTTGCGAAGATAGGAAAGATCTCTGACGAGGTGGATTCCGCAGCAGCAGAGGCGGGCAAGGAATATTATATAGAAGCCTCACGCAGACTCCTTACGGTTGCAAGCCTCATCATGACTCCGGCTCTGATGAGAAAGGAAAGCAGAGGCGGACATTACAGGGAGGATTATCCTTGTTCTGACGAAAACTTTGCCGTACATTCAGTGCAGAAAAGAGGCTCAGAGGTAAGCACAGCCCCAGTCAACAACGATTATTTCAAATTCTAACGATATGCTTTACGAAAATCTTATCAATAAACTCCTTGACCTGGGTTTCGAGGAAGACATCAACACAGGAGATGTGACAACAGAATCAATCATTCCTGAATCCATGAACGCAGTCGCAACCATGACTGCCAAGCAGGACGGAGTGATTTCAGGTCTTGAAATCGTGAAGATGGTTTATGAAAGGCTTCAAGACAATGTAGTCTTCACCCCATATTTCAATGACGGAGATCTTGTCAGCAAAGGAGAGGTCATATTGAAGATTGAAGCGACCTACCCTACCCTTCTCAAAGGCGAAAGGCTCTCACTGAACATATTCCAGAGGATGTCGGGCATCGCCACCGAGACTGCAAGATATGTGAAGGAACTTAAAGGCACGGCCACCCAACTGCTCGACACACGCAAGACAGCACCGGGAATGCGTGTTCTGGACAAACTTGCAGTAAAGCACGGAGGCGGAACAAACCATCGTATGGGTCTGTATGATATGGCAATGATAAAGGATAACCATATCAAGATGGCAGGCGGCATCGCCAAGGCAGTGGAGCAGGTGCGCTCTACAATAGACCCGTCCATCAGGATCGAGGTCGAGACCACAAACCTTGACGAGGTAAGGCAGGCAATCGAGGCCGGAGCGGACATAATCATGCTCGACAACATGAGCAATGAAGCAATGACAGAGGCTGTTGCACTCATCAAGGCCGCTGACAAGGGCATCAAGACGGAAGCCTCCGGAAATATGAGCATCCCGCGTCTTATCGAGGTTGCAGCAACCGGTGTGGATTATATCAGCGTCGGAGCATTGACACATACGGTCAGGGCCATGGATATAAGTATGAATATTCAAATCGAGGCATAGGCATGAGCAAATCATCGGAACTCATAAACAGGATAAACGAACTCAAAAAACAGAAGAACGCCGTAATTCTGGCGCATTACTATACTTCGGAGGACGTACAGGCAGTGGCGGATTTTCTCGGAGACTCGCTTGCGCTTTCCATCAAGGCACAGGAAATAGACGCCCCTGTCATCCTTTTTGCAGGAGTCAATTTCATGGCTGAGACCGCCAAGGTGCTCTGTCCTGAGAAGAAGGTGCTCATACCCGTACCTGAGGCAGGATGCTCTCTGGCAGAATCATGTCAGCCTGAGGAATTTGCAGCATTCAAGGCAAAATACCCTGACCACACTGTCGTATCATACGTAAACACATCAGTGGGAATAAAGGCGCTGACCGACATCTGCTGCACATCGACAAACGCATTGCAGGTGGTTCAGAGCATTCCTGCCGACAGACCGATAATTTTTGGTCCTGACCGTAACCTCGGAGCATACATAAAGAAACTCACAGGAAGAGAGAATATGGTCATATGGAACGGTGCCTGCACAGTGCATGAGGAATTTTCATATGAACGTCTGATGAAACTGAAAGCCCAGTACCCTGCTGCCAAGGTGGTCGCCCATCCTGAGTGTCCGGCAAGACTGCTGACGGAAGCGGACTATATCGGCTCGACAGCAGGCATCCTCACCTGGTGCGGGAAAGACCAGGCGCAGGAGTTCATCGTCGTCACCGAGCCAGGCATCCTGACGGAAATGAAGAAGAGATACCCTCAGAAGACATTCATCCCTGCTCCGGCAGACCAGTCTGACTGCAACGAGTGCAGATATATGAAGATGGTCAATCTGGAAAACATACTTTCGTGCCTTGAAAACGAGGCTCCTGAGGTCATTCTTGACGAGCCGACACGCCGGCAGGCAGAGAAGGCAATCCGGAACATGATTTCAATTTTTTAATTTTATCCAGGATTTTTTAGAAAATCTCCACAAGACATTAGGACGGCTCATTTGTCATTGAATAAGGTGCAGACTTTGTTTTGAGTCGAAGTGCCACAGCAATTAATCACCAAAACCAATCACAGTATGACAAAACAGATTCTTATCTTTTTTGTTTGTATTTTCGGCGGTTTTTGCATTACAAGCATTTCTGCTCAGAACATCGAGGTCAGCGGTGTCGTCACAGACACTCAGAAGGAGCCGATCCCCGGGGCCAACGTGCTTGTAAAAGGAACTACCACCGGAACATTCACAGACATTGACGGGCGCTTCTCCATCATGACAGCACCTGACGCTGTTCTGGATTTCTCTTCCATAGGATTTCTGGACAAAAGCGTAAAAGTAGGCGGAAAGTCTGTCCTGGATGTCATTCTTGAAAACGACACGGAAAGTATCGAGGAGACGGTGGTCATCGCCTACGGAACTGCAAACAAGGCAAGCATAACAGGAGCCTTGTCCTCCGTAAAGACCGATGAACTGCTGAAATCTCCTGCCACAAGCGTGACAAACATGCTTGCTGGCAACATTCCGGGAGTCTCTGCAGTGCAGACAAGCGGACAGCCGGGAAAAGACGCCGCCACCATCTATATCCGCGGAAGCGGCTCACTTAACAATTCCCTTGCAGCGCCACTTGTGCTTGTGGATGGCGTGGAAAGGGATTTCTCTCAGATCGATCCGAATGAAATAGAGAGCATATCCGTGCTGAAAGATGCATCAAGTACTGCGGTATTCGGCGTGAGAGGTGCAAACGGTGTTATCCTCGTCAACACACGTCGTGGAACGAGCGGAAAACCTTCCATATCCGTAAGCACTTCATTGGGACTTCAGCAACCTATTTCATTGGTAAAGCAGACCGGAAGTTATGAATATGCCAGATTCTGGAACATAAAGCAGGAACTTGACGGGATCACAGACAAGAAACAGTATTTCTCACGCGAGGCTGTGGAAGCGTATAGGACTGGTTCTGACCCGATCATGTATCCAAGTGTTGACTGGCAGGACTACATCTACAATGACATCTATCTCCAGAGCAACAACAACATCAACATTTCCGGTGGCAACGATAAGGTAAAATACTTCATTTCAGTGGGTTATCTATATCAGAACGGACTTTTGAAACAGTTTCCGGGACAGAAATATGATAACAACTACCGTTATGACAGGTATAATTACCGTGCAAACATTGATGCGAGGCTGACCCCGACTACCACAATGAAACTCGGCATCGGAGGTGTTGTAGGGACCACTCAGGAGCCCGGCAACGTGGTTTCGGGTACAACTCAGGACCAGAACCCATGGGTGATCACACAGGTCTGGACAGTGCCGTTTGCCGGTCCGGGATTCCTTGATGGAGTCCGTACGGTGATTCCGAACAAATTGACTCCCATTGAAGGAGAAATCATGAGGGACGGCATGTTCATATTCTATGGCTACGGATATTCAAAGAAATACAATACTACACTTAATATCGACCTTGACATAACTCAAAAACTCGATTTCATTACAGAAGGATTGAGTTTCAGTGTCAAGGGAGCATACGACAATGTCCTTTCCCTGACGAAGAAATACTCAGGCGGCGGTGTAGAATACCAGACCGCTTACTACAAGTCATATTTTGACAGCAAGGGTCAGATGGATCCGGTAAGTCCTGACTATGACAAGACCATCATTTATGAGCCGACGGGCAATGACACTCCCCTTTCATATTCCGAAAGCAACGGGCGTGGTCAGAACTGGTATGCCGAGGCAAGGCTCAATTATGACCGCAGTTTCGGATACCATAAGGTGGGAGCACTTCTGCTCTACAATATGTCACGCAATTATTATCCATCGACATATACCTATATTCCACGGAGTTACATGGGTCTTGTCTCACGCGCCACATATTCCTATATGACAAAGTATATGGTGGATCTGAATCTCGGATATAACGGATCTGAAAATTTCGCTCCGGGAAAAACAAGATTCGGTCTGTTTCCATCGGTATCGGCAGGATGGGTGATATCGTCGGAGAACTTCATGAGCAGGCAGAAAGTATTCAGTTATCTTAAACTGCGTGCCTCATGGGGACTTGTGGGCTCGGACAAGGGTGTGAGCACACGTTTCATGTACATGCCTGCGGTATGGACGGAATCAGGTTCATACAGTTTCGGAACGGATAATCCTGACATGTCGTCTGCATACGCGATGTCAAGACCGGGCAATGACCTTGTAACATGGGAGACAGCAGCCAAGACCAACGTCGGCATTGATGCCAAGTTCCTCAACAACAGACTTTCATTGGTTGCCGATTATTTCTATGAGGACAGAACCGGCATTCTCATCACTCCGCAATCGACTCCGGGAATCATCGCGACCACATCTCCTGACCTGAATATAGGTGAGGTGATCAATCAGGGATATGAGATAGACCTTTCCTGGAACGACTCGCCGGTGAAGGATTTCAACTATTTCATCAATGCCAACATGTCCTTTGCCCGGAACAAGATCATCTATATGGATGAGGTTCCCAAGCAGTACTCATATATGAACCAGACAGGAGGTCCGACAGACCGTCAGAGCGGCATGTACAAATATATCAGACTGTATCAGTACAGCGATTTCATACAGGATGAGAAGGGAAACCTGACTCTCAACCCTGATCTTCCTCAGCCATATCAGAAGGTCTATCCCGGAGATGCGATGTATGCGGACCTGAACGGAGACGGTATAGTCAACGGGGATGACAAATGCGTGACAGGATACAGTTCAAGACCAGAATACATGTTCGGACTGAACGCAGGGCTGACATGGAAGGGATTCTCATTCAGCATGCAGTGGACAGGTGCCACCCACGTGGACAAGATGCTGGACATCGAATACCGCATCCCGTTTACCAATGCCGGAAAGAGAGGTCTGCTTTCATATTTCTACGAGGATTGCTGGACTCCTGAAAATCAGGCTGATGCAATATATCCACGTCCGGCGGAGACATCGGAAAGCTGGAACTCGGAGAACTCGACTCTCTGGCTGATGGACTCGTCATACATCAGACTCAAGAACGTCACGGTCGGCTACACCCTGTCCAATATGAACTGGATGAAGAAACTGCGCATAGCATCGTTGGGATTCACGTTCAGCGGATATAACCTGCTTACCTTCTCCAAGTTGAAGATCATCGACCCTGAGGGTCAGACGACCAGAACCGGAGACTACCCGCTGGTGAGACTATACAATTTCGGACTGAACATCAATTTCTAAAAGACTTTAAGTATGAAGAATATATACATAAGAATATTATTCTGTGCAGGACTTGCCATGCTTATGTCTTGTTCACAGATAAGTTTTGACAAGGACTTCCTCGGCGACCGTCCGGAAAGTTCAGGTGCAGATCTTGAAAAGATGTTTTCAAGTCAGGATGAGGCCGACAAGGTGCTTAACGAGGCATATCGCAATCTGCCTTATGGCATTCCTACTTCTCTTGACAACAGGCTCGGCGGCAATATACTTGAATCTCTCACAGACCTCTGCCAGAGTTTCCGCGACAACATCAGCGACGGACCGATAAAATATTATTACAACGGTGCTCTCAGCGCATCCACGGTCAACACAAGTGCGGCATATCATTTCGCCGGCGAAAGAGACTGGACTGCAATCAGATATGCGTGGATGTTCATCGAAAATGCATCAAAGGTCCCTGACTATACAGACCAGGTGAGAGCAAGAAGAATCGCTGAGGCAAAGATCATCATCGCTCTGTCATATTTTGATATGCTCAGATATATCGGCGGAGTGCCATGGCTGGACCATGCGGTCGATGTAAATGAAAAGATGAACTTCCCTCGCGTGAGTTTTGCTCAGACCGTTGATAATATCGTCGCACTGCTTGATGAGGCCATATCCTCAGGTTCACTGGCATGGAAACAGGACCAGATCAATGACGGAAGAATGACGAAGGCAGGAGCCATGGCATTGAAAGTCAAGGTATTGCAATGGGCGGCAAGTCCGACCTTCAACTCATCGGCAAAGTGGCATGGAGAGGCTGATGCCTACACCTGCTATGGCGATTACAGTGCAGTAAGATGGACCAGGGCATTGCAGGCCGCTGAGGACTTCTTCAAAGCGGTTGAAGAAAACGGAGAATATTCGCTTATCCAGGCTGAAAGCGCAGATCATACAGCATACAGGCTCGCTTACAGAAAGGCCTACTATAACAGGGGC
The DNA here is from genome assembly GCA_015060455.1 of Bacteroidales bacterium. Classification (GTDB taxonomy): domain Bacteria; phylum Bacteroidota; class Bacteroidia; order Bacteroidales; family UBA932; genus Cryptobacteroides. Next base: position 53,444 of record SUYM01000006.1, on the reverse strand, counting down.
GGCAGCGAGGTGCTGATCTCAATAAGACACGGATATGGTCCGGAGACACATAATTCGCATATAAATCAGAGGCATTACAACGGGCCGACACTGAACTATGTCAATATGTTCCCATGGGCGGACGGCAGCGATTTCCCTGAGGATTTCGACTGGAGCGCCCCTTCAAAAGAACCGTTCTTTGAATATACTGACGGACAGATGGTGGCCACACGCGACCCTCGCCTTTATGAGAATGTTGCCTGTCCGGGAGAGACATATTGCGACGGCACGACTGCACCTGTGTACATCAATCATCCGAACAACAAGAACGGCAGCGGCTTCCTGATCATGAAGTACATCCTCAGAGAGAACAGTGACCGCTCAGGAGTTCCTGTCCACTGGTCATATCTGCGTCTTGCCGAGATGATGCTGGACTACGCAGAGATCATCAATGAGGCTGGAAACGGACCGTCTGCAAAGGCATACGACCTTGTGAATGAGGTTCGTGCCAGAGTAGGACTTGCTCCCCTTTCAGACGGGATGTCAAAGGAAGAGTTCCGCGAGGCCGTACTGCGTGAAAAGGCCCTGGAATTGGGATTCGAGCAGGTAAGGTGGTTTGATCTTGTACGTCACAATCGTCAGAATGATTTCACAAAGACCCTGTACGGACTCAGGAGCAAGGGAAATGACCTCGCCAGCCCGACAGCATTCACATTCGAGAAGGTGGAACTGACGCCACGTTATTGGGCGGAGAACTGGGATACAAGATGGTATCATGCACCAATACCTCAGGATGAGATCAACAAGAAATACGGAATGACACAGAACCCGGGATGGTAGCATCCGGCGAAATGTCGTAGAATCCTTATTCAAAAGATAAACTGATGAAGTATATTAGAAATATAATCATAATACTGTCTTTGACAGCAGCCATGACCACAAAGGCACAGCCGCAGAGGGTCCTGCCTGATACGGTGCTTGTCGGATATGGCATGGAGGTACCTGCAAGGACAGATAGCCGCAGCGTCACAGGGGTTGACAGCGAGGCATTTGAAAATGCTTCTTCTGCCGATGTGACCAAGGCTTTGTACGGAAAGATCGCCGGTCTGAATGTGCTTCAGGGCAGCGGCAGTTCCGCAGACAACTACTCCACCCTTCAGATCCATGGTCACAGTCCGCTCGTGCTTGTTGACGGATTCCCGCGCTCGCTTGAAGACCTGACATCCATGGAGATCGAATCGGCATATATCCTCACAGACGCGGCTTCTGCAGCATTATATGGAGTCCGGGGAGGAAACGGGGTGCTGATGGTGACGACAAAGAGGGGTAAGGCAGACAAGACAGACATAAAGGCTCAATATTCGTTCGGGCTCAACACTCCATTCAGAAATCCGGAATTTGCTGACGCATACACCTATGGCAGCGCTGTCAATCAGGCTCTTGCGGGTGATGGTCTTACTGCGAGATATTCTCCGGCCGAACTTGACGCCTTCCGTGACGGTACCTACCCGTACGAATATCCTGATGTCAACTGGTGGAAGGAGACAATGAATGATTTCGGAACCACCCATTCGCTCAAACTCACCTTCGACGGAGGCGGCAGCAGATTCCGCTATTTCACATCATTGGATTTCTATCGTGACCGCTCGATGCTGAAGGAGAACACCCAGGACAGCAGATATGACACGACTCCTACTGACACAAGGCTTTCACTGCGCACAAACATTGATGTAAATATCACCAGGACGACATTTCTCAGTGCCGGTCTGTCTGCCAGACTCCAGGAACTGGGCGGTACGGTCTATGGACGCAACAACATCTTCGGAATATTGTATGCGACTCCTTCCGCTGCCTTTCCGGTAAAGACTGCCGAGGGCATCTACGGGGGTAGCGAGGTCTATGGAGATACCAATCCTGTGGGTCTGCTCATGGACAAGGGGCATATAAGGAACATGTACGGCATCCTCCTGGCAAACCTGAGTCTGAAACAGAATCTTGACATCATCACTCCGGGTCTGTCCGCTCAGGTGCTAGTCGGATTCGACAACAAGGGAGCCATGAAGGAAACCACATCGAAGACATATCGTTATGTGGCCCTGAACCCGTCAATCTCGGAAGACGGCACCCTGATGACAGCACCTGAATACTACTCGGAAGACTCCAAGACACTGGGGCACTCACAAGGGTTCGAGAGCCTGACGATGAACACCGACATGCAGGCTAAGATAGCATATAACCGCTCTTTCGGAAAGCATAATGTGAATGCAGCAGTCATATATGACATGCAGTCGGCAATACATAACGGAAGAAACAACTCCCACAAGAATCAGTCGTTTATCGGAACTGCAACTTATTCATACGCAGGAAGATACATCCTCAATGCCGTGGTAAGCCATTCGGGCTCTTCATATCTTCCAAAGGGCAGCAGATTCCATACTTATCCGGCATTTTCGGCGGCATGGGTAATGAGCAACGAGCCTTTCATGAAGAATGCTGAATGGCTTGATCTCTTGAAGATCCGCGCATCATACGGTCTTTCAGGCTGGGACGGCAATCTGAGTCATGAACTCTGGCGCCAGTCCTATGGAAGCGGAAACGGATATATCTTCGGCAGCAACTCGACATCTGTTTCGGGAGCGGCGGAAGGAAGCCTTCCTGTCGAGAATCTTGTCCCTGAAAAATCTGAGAAAATGACGTTGGGATTTGACTTCGCGGCATTCGGAAACCGTCTGGGACTTACAGTTGACGGTTTCGGCGAGAGGCGCAGCAATGTGCTTGTCAGCGGCGACACCTCGGTTTCAGGCATCATAGGCATCGATGTCGGCCAGGTCTGTGAGGGAGAATACCTTTATGAAGGACTTGACGCAACCCTCAGATGGTATGACAATGTCGGTGATTTCAGATACGGCATCGGAGCAAGCGCATCATATCTCAACTCAAAGATAGTCAATGACAACCAGGCCTATCAGGAATATGACTATCTCTACACCAAAGGCAACCGTGTGGGCCAGAGATACGGCCTTGAAGCAATCGGTTTCTTCACAGACCAACTTGACATAAACAACAGCGCCCCACAGTCATTCTCGACAGTGAGACCGGGAGACGTCAAGTACAAGGATCAGAACGGTGATATGGTGATCGATTCAAAGGATGTGGTGAAGATGTTCGGTTCGTCCCTTCCTCGCTTCTATTTCGGATTCAGCCTGGAATTAGGGTACAAGGGATTTGAGGTGCTTGCAGATTTCCAGGGAATATGCGGAGTGACTGTCAATCTTCTTGACTCGCCATTGTACAAACCATTGATCGACAACGGGAATATCTCACAGACCTACCTGTCAAACGAGACACCATGGACATACGAAAATCGCTCTAAGGCCACAATGCCACGTCTGACAACAGTGGCCAACGAAAACAATTACAGGGAAAGTTCCCTCTGGTACAGGGACGGATCCTTCCTCAAACTGAGAAACCTGGTCGTATCATACACCTTCCCGAAATCGATGCTGAAATTTGCCGACATGAAGATATTCCTCCAAGGAAACAATCTCTTCTCTCTGGACAATATCAAGTTCGCTGATCCTGAGCAATTACAGGCTGCATATCCGTCGGTAAGGACATTTTCGGCAGGTCTTAAGTTCAACTTCTAATTTGCAGGAAACATGAAATATATATACAACATATTCGCAATCATGCTCTCAGCCCTGCTGACTTCATGCAGTTTCCTCGACTTTGACGAGACCACGGGCCTCAAGAGCAAGGAGAACATGTATAAATACTACAACAGCGTCGAGCAGATGCTCAACAATGTATATTCATATATGCCGAACGAACTTACAGCCACGACATTGAGGGACTGTGCAAGCGACGACGCCCAGCACGGCAATGCAGCAACTGCATATCAGAGCATCACCAACGGTTCATGGTCGGCTGTAAACACAGTAGATGATTCATGGTCGTTATATAAGGGAATACGCGCGGCAAACGGCTTCATCGAGGAGGTCAGAAATGTGGATCTGTCCCGTTATGAGCATAATGGTTCATACGAGAACTGGATGAAGAAACTCGCCTTCTTCCCATACGAGGCAAGAATGCTCAGAGCATATTATTTCTTCGAACTGGCAAGAAGATACGGCGACATCGCCATGCCGCTGGAGGTTCTCGATGCCCATCAGGCCAACAGCATAGGCAAGACAGCCTTTGAGGATGTGGTGGAGTTTATAGTCGAAGAATGCGACACCTGTGCAAAATATCTTCCCCAGACTTACGTCGGACAGCCTGACAACCAGATAGGACGCATGACGATGGGCTTTGCCAAAGCGCTCAAATCCAAGGTCCTCCTATATGCTGCAAGTCCGCTTCACAATACCTCGGCAGACGTTCAGGCATGGAAAAGGTCGGCCACTGCGGCTCTTGACCTGATAGACGACGGGATATACTCCCTCGACAAGAACGACTGTGCCAACAATCTCTCCTCAGGTGAGGTGGTGATGGTCGTGATAGGCGACGCATCCCGTACTTTCGAGCAGAACAATTTCCCGATCCGCTTCACGGAAGGTACGCGCACAGGAGCCACAGCAGTGTTCCCGTCTCAGAACCTCGTAGATGCATTCGAGACTGCCGGAGGATATAAGGTGACATTGACCGATGACGGCTGGACAAGCGACGACCCTGCTTTTGATGCCTCAAAACCATACGCAGGACGTGACCCTCGTTTTTACAGGACCGTGCTTGCAGACGGCATGGAGTTCAAGGGCAGTGTAATCGAAAGTTTTGAGGGTGGAGCAGATGATGCCCAGGTGACAGCAGGAGGTTCTCCGACAGGATATTTCCTTCGCAGATATATCCAGGAGTCAACCAATTTCACTCCGAACAACATAGTCACAAACAAGCACCATTGGATAGTATATAGATATGCTGAAACTCTGCTGACTTATGCGGAATCCATGGCAAACGCATTTTCTCATGACATGAACCACACTGACTCCGAATTCCCTTATTCGGCGCTGTGGGCTCTGAACCAGGTCAGGACAAATGCAGGGATGCCGCCTGTTCCGACCTGCGGCTATGAGGAGTTTATTGAAAGGTTACAGAATGAATGGAGAGTGGAGTTTGCATTCGAGGACCACAGATTCTGGGATGTGCGCAGATGGAAGATCGGCGACCGGACTCAGAGGGAACTCGTCGGAGTCAAGATTGTGAAGGGGGCAGACGGAAAGATGAATTTCTATCGTCAGATCTCCCAGACAAGGACGTGGACGGACAGGATGAACCTCTACCCTATTCCTCAGGCCGAACTCCATAAGAACAACAATCTTTATCCTCAGAATATCGGATGGTAGTCATCCTGAACGAAGTGAAGATCCAACAGACAAAAACATCATGAAACGAATTTACACATATATAATGATAGCCGCAGGACTTCTCTCAGCCTGCCAGGAATACCACATCGACTCACAGGCGGACCTGCCTCCGACTGTAAGGACCGATGCTCTGAACGAATACTCAGTCCTCGCTGCTTCCCCAAGCAGGATAGTGTTCAACATAAGCGCAAACACCCCATGGACCATCGAAACAGACAGCCAGTGGTGTATCCCTACCCCTGCAATGAGCGCATCAAGTTCATTGGTCAGTGAAATAATCATCAATACAGAGGACAACCAGTCCACCGAACCACGAACAGCAACTCTGACGGTGAGTGCAGAAGAACTGGGAGTCGTCAAGACAATAAGCATAGCACAGGCAGGAATGACTGAGCCTGAACCTCAGGTAATCGACGATCCTGACACCCCTGATAACGGACTGGATGTGACCTTCAGCGAAGGTGCCTCATATCTTGTGGTTCCGAGCACAGGATATACCAAGATATACTTTACCAAGGGTGAGATCCTCCGTACTGACTATACAGTCAAGAAGGGACGCTTTGTCATCGAATTTGACGAGATGAAGATGACTTCCATCTGCAACTTAGGCTTTGTATTCGTCGGCACCACGACAGATGCAAACTTCAAGTTCCATATAGAAGGAGACTACACATACTGGTTCAGATGCGCAGGTGCATTCTCATGGATATCTCCTATCAAGAAGACCTACACCTTTGACGAGGTGAATGCAATCCGCAGACTTGAGTTCGTCGTATCGGATTCAATCACGGCAGAAGGTCTGCTCGATATCAGCCTGTATATAAATGGCGAACTCTACGGTACACAGTCAGGCCGCACAGATGCCTTTGCAAACGGGGAGGAAGGCTGCGTGTTCAGTATTGAAACCGGCGCCGATCCGGCAGAAGGAGACTACTGCACAATCAAGAGTATAACCTACACAAGCGAAGAGTCATGAAAACGAGATATATACTGACATTGATGATTGCCGCTCTTGCCTGCGCGGCATGCACCAAGGAAGACCCTTCCCCACATAAATGGGTGGACCTGAGATATGATGTCCCTCAGGATTCATATCTGATAGACAAGGACGGAACAGAGACTGTGACTATCCGTGTCAAATCCACGGATCCTTGGGAGGTTTTCGGCAAGAACAGCGAATCCTGGTATTCCATCACCCCGGACAAGGGAGATCCCGGTGAGATATATACCGTCACCATCACATGTGAGCCTAATACGTCCCTGGACGACAGGCAGGACACCATCGTGGTAAAGAGCGACTATTGGACAGGAAAGGAATTCCTGCTGACCCAGAAAGGTACTGCATTTCTTGACTTCGATGAACCTCAGCCGATAGAGATGGACGGAGAATCAATATCTCTGAAAGTTCAGTCCAATCAGGACTGGTCGGCAGAGATAATTGAAGGAAACGACTGGCTTACAATTCTTTCAGGAGCGACCTCCAATGGAGAGAATGACGTCGTTATGGAGGCAGCCGAAAATACCGGCGAGCAGAGGACTGCACAGGTGGCACTTTATGACAGGAACGGTAGTCTGATGCACATGATTCCTGTCACTCAGATCGGTGTGATACTCTCTCCTGCCCTTCCGGAGAACAGCAGTTACCATGTACTTTATCATGAGGCCGCTCAATTAAGGATACCGGTGGAGTCAAATGTGACATGGAGGGTATCGAAAAACCGTCCGGAGGAAGAGACCTGGTATGAAATCTCCGGAGGAAATGAGTATGAGGGAACCGGCGATCTTGTAATCGATGTCTCGGAATATGCAGAAGGCGGCGGGTCTGCTGTCAGGGAAGGAACGCTTGTCCTGAGCACAGTACCTGTGGAGGAAGGAGGCTTCTCTCTGACAAAGACAATACGGTTCAAGCAGGCAAGCCCTGACGCAAACCGCACCCAGACAAATGACGGTAAAGTCCTTGATGCGGACGGACTCAGGTCGGAAGACGGTATTCCTGCGGGAAAATACACCTTCTATCTCTCCCCTTTCACTGCCTCAGACTGCATCTATCTGTATTTCTTCTGGCAGAGGGACGGAAAATCCTTTGCGGAACTGCGATTCTGGCTCAATACCTCCTATGCTCCGATGAAGACTGAACTCAGTTGCATGCCATACTGCAACGATGTGAACAAATGGCAGAAAAATCTTCTTGTAGGTTTCGATAACACCAAGCAGGTGAAGATAGCAATGGATATAAAGGAGTCAGAGCCGGATGCTTCCGGAAACACATGGATATATTCGGAGTGGTGGCTCAATGACAAGCGGATCGCTTTTGCCACAAGCGACGGAATAGCAGACAAGGACGGAGTGACCGACACATGGAAGGCTCTATATTCAGACACAATCGGCACCGGCTATTTCAAAATATGGGCTTTCAGCGGCTCTGCAACACTTGAAAAATGGGAATACACCTCACCTATCGTCTGGGGTGACTAAATGTCATCCCGAGCCTGACGAGGGATCTGATAAAACCAAACAACATGAAACACATACACACACTCATCACATTATTCATCTGCATCTGCTCATCACTTTCATGCGACAAGGCAGAAGCGCAGACCGACAGCAGGAACTACCCTCTTTCAGCACTTGCAGTCAGATCAGGCGGCTCATGGTATCATGCAGCCATAGACCAGGACACCCGCGTCGCCACAATCGGTGCCGTGGAGTATCTCAACTCGATAACCGATGTCAACTATACCATCGCATCAGGTGCAACCATCAGTCCCGACCCTAAGTCATCGGACTGGAAATGGAGTGAAAGTCAATATTTTACAGTAACATCAGACGGTGCCGAAACTGTCTATAAGGTGGAATTTACCGCACTCAGACCGGCTGACGAGCAAGGACTCATCTTTGCGGACGAATTTGACATAGACGGGACTCCTGACCAGAGCAAATGGTCTCTCTGCCCGAAAGGCAACCCGGACTGGTGCAACCAGATGTCAGAAAGTTACGACCAGGCATACGTCAAGGACGGCAATCTCGTGCTTGTTGGTGAGAAAAAGAACGGACAATATCTTGCAGGAGGCATCCAGAGCAAGGACAAATTCAGTTTCTCCTTCGGAAGAGTGGAATGCAGGGCAAAACTCACAAGACATCCGGACGGAGCCTTCCCGGCAATCTGGATGATGCCTCAGACCCCTCTCTATGAAGGCTGGCCTGCATGCGGTGAAATCGACATCATGGAACACGTAAGACAGGAACCTCATATCCACCAGACGATACACACCCATTACCGCAACAACCTGGGCTTCGATGAAAACACGACAGCACAGACACCTTGCAACTATGCGGACTGGGTCGTATATGCAGTGGATTGGACTCCTGACAAACTCACCTTCTATGTCGATGGAAAGGAGACCTTCTCATACAGCAACATGAACCTTCCGGATGAGGCGGAAAAGAAACAATGGCCATACGGTCCCGGCTCCGCATACTACCTGATCCTGAACATGGGACTCGGCGATGAAGGTACCTGGGCTGGGCCTATGGATGATGCGAACCTGCCTGCCATCATGGAAATCGACTGGATAAGGGTCTATCAGCAATAAGTATCCGTGCACGGTGGTCATTTTCACTTACCACTGTGCACAATGATTATCCGCAAACGGTGCAGTGATTTTTGAACGACCGTGACAAAAATCTGCCTGGTTTTGTCACGGTCGTCCTGTTTTCGAGGCTGAAATGCCGGTTTTGAGGACCTTCGTTACAATTTTCGCCGATTTTTTGTCACGGTTGTACGGCGGGGAGTGTTGTGCGGAGACCAGAGATGTTGCAGGCCTCTCTTAGTGTTGGCTGGTCGGCAGTTTTAGCGGAGACCTGAGATGTTACAGGCCTCTCATAGTGTTGGTTAGTCGGCAGTGTTTTTTGCGTGTGTGTCAGCCGCCGGCAGGAGACAGTATTTCGGGACGGATGTATTTGGCGTTAAAGGTGCAGATAATGTTCCTTCGATGTAGCGCACAGGGATAGTGGAGCCTGTTTTACTGCACTGATAACGGATAATCATTCTATGCACATCAATCTGCATTCTGAGCCCTCTGTGGCACATTGCTGTGTACGGTGGTCGGCACATTTGACCACCGTGCACAAAAATGATGTATGTCTGACAAGGTATGTTGTCGAAGATTGACTATATTTGCAGTGTAACAACATATCATATGCGCATACTCATAACCAACGACGACGGCTATCAGGCAAAAGGCATCAAGGTGCTTGCTGAAATAATGAAACAATTCGGACAGGTGACTGTAATAGCACCGAAACATCACCAGTCAGGCATGTCAATGGCCGTATCACTCGGCTTCAAGCAGATTGCACATAAGGATCTGGGAAACGGCTGGCACTACGTGGATGCGACTCCGGCAAGCTGCGTCAAATTCGGTCTCAACACTATGTTTCCGGACAATTTCCCAGACGTCGTCGTTTCGGGTATCAATCACGGCTCCAATGCAGCCACCGCTTCATGCTATTCCGGCACACTCGGAGCCGCAATGGAGGGCGCTCTTAATGGCATCCCATCCATAGGAGTATCACTGGACACACTCCACCCGGATGCTGATTTCAGCAGTGTAAAAGAGCATTTTGCAGACATTTTCAAGACCTTGATGGCAGACTATCCGAAGAAGTACGGGCTATACTACAATGTAAATTTCCCGAACATACCTTCTGAGCAGATCAAAGGTGTAAAGGTCGGTGTGCAAGGCAAAGGAAGGTGGGTGCGCGAATTCAAGGAGTGGGACCTGAGTCATTATGCCAAATACGGTATCACTCCGGAACTGCTCGGTCAGAGTTCCAATCCTGTACTCGAAGAGGGAGAAGAGCTGTATATGATGGTAGGAGATTTCTCCGATGACCCTCGCAATCCGGAGAATGCGGACCACAGACTCCTGGCAGAGGGCTATATCAGCGTAGTGGCACATAACCTGGACTGCACGGATTATCAGGAGACGGAAAGGCTGAAACAGATCCTTCGCTGACGCTCAGGATGACAAGGGAGGCCTGACGCTCAGGATTACAGGAAATTATTGACAATCACAACAATCGTCATTCCCGACCTGATCGGGAATCCAAAACAAAGATAATGAAATACTACATCATAGCAGGAGAAGCATCCGGAGACCTCCACGGCTCCAACCTTATGAAAGGAATATACGCAGAAGACCCTCAGGCGGACATCCGTTTCTGGGGTGGCGACAATATGGCCGAAGTCTGGAATAGCCACCAAGACATAGACTGTGGTAAGGTCAGAGCGGGTAGTACCTTTCAAGACCGTGCTACCCCCCTGGCCGCAGGGGTCGTGAGCGGTAAGCAAACAGCCCAGTGGGCTTTTGCAGCGAGCAGCCACGAAGTGGGAGGGGTTGTCTTGGAAGGTACTACCCGCTCTGACCGCTGCTCCGGATTAGTACGTCACTATAAGGAAGGTGCTGTCATGGGGTTTGTCGAAGTTATTGCCAAGGCAGGCAAACTGCTGAAAAACGTAAAATTCTGCAAACAGGACATCCTCGCATGGCAGCCGGACGTAGTCATCCTCATTGACTACCCGGGCTTCAACTTCAAGATTGCAGAATTTGCGCACAAGGCAGGATTCAAGGTATTCTATTACATCGCGCCGAAGGTATGGGCTTCAAGAGAAGGCCGTATTAAGAAATTGAAGAAATACGTAGATAAACTTTTCATCGTATTCCCTTTTGAAAAACCGTATTTCGACTCCAAAGGAGTAAAGTATATTTACAAAGGCAATCCGCTCGTAGATGCGGTTGACGGATCGCAGGCTATGAATGAGACAAAGGAGGAGTTCACAATGCGCAACTCGCTTCCCGACTCCCCCTTCATCGCAATGCTTGCGGGATCGCGCAAGGCGGAAATCAGCACGATGATGCCTGTGCTTACCGAGTTCGCCTCGAAGATGCACGCCTTACCAGAATACTCTGACTATCAATTCATTATCGCAGGAGCCCCGGCACGTAGCATTGAAGATTACTCTCCATGGCTCAACGAGGAAAACAGCAGATATATAAAGATACTTTTCGGTCAGACACAGTCAATTATCCGCCATGCGGAAGCCGGAGTCATCAATTCCGGAACCGCGTCCCTGGAAACCGCCCTGTTCGGCACACCTCAGGTCGTCGGCTACATTACTAACCCTATTACCTACTGGCTTGCCAGGAAAATCGTCAAGATCAAATATATCAGCCTCGGAAACCTGATTGTTGACCGCCTTGCCTTCAAGGAATTCATTCAGCATGACTGCAATGCAGACAAACTTGTCACTGAAATCCGTGAACTCATTGAAAACCAGGAACGTCGTCAGGCAATGCTCGCCGAATACGCCCAGATCCGCGCACTCCTCGGCGGCACAGGAGCCTCGGCAGCAGTCGCCAAGTCAATGATTCAGGAACTCAAATAGTACAATCCACCTGCTACACTTTGACAGGAAAAACGTAGCAGGTACCCACAAAAAACAGTACACCTGCTACACTTTCAGCCGGAAGACGTAGCAGGTGTATTTTTATCAGATGCGAGATCCGAATATCATTGAGCCGATGCGGACCATTGTGGAGCCATATTCAATGGCGAGGGGGTAATCGTCTGACATGCCGATTGACAATTCGGTGAAATCGGGTGCCATTGATGGGAAACGAATACGGCATTGGTCAAATATTGATCGGAGCGCTAAGAAATCCGAGCGTATTACTGCTTCTTCGTCAGTAAAGGTCGCCATGCCCATGATGCCTCGGAAACAGATGCTGTCATATGGAAGCATCTCTGCACTGCCTTCGGGAGACCTACCGGAAGCCGCCTCCAAGATAGAGTATATCTCTTCCGGCATAAAGCCCTGTTTGGTCTGTTCGGCAGCCACATGAGGCTCCAGAAGCACATTGACCACCCTCTCATTAGCCGCAGCCCAAGTCTGGATTGCATCAAGAAGACGCAAGGAATCGACAGACTGCACAAGAGACACATACGGAAGCACCATCTTGAGTTTATTGGTCTGAAGATGTCCTATGAAATGCCACTGCACATCTGCCATATATTCAGGCTCTCCCCTTTCTGAGCGCAATTCTTCCAGGCGTTTCACCTTGGCAAGCAGTTCCTGCGGACGGCTCTCTGCAAAGATACGCTGACCCGCACGATAAGCCTCCTCGATGGCATCAAAAGGGTGAAATTTGGAAACTGCCACCAACTCTACTGTTGACGGCAGTTCCGAATTTAGTTTATTTATTGTTTCTTTTATCATAACAGATCCTTCACTTCGTTCAGGATGACAAAGGGCTTCATTCAGAATGACAAAGGGCTTCGTTCAGGATGACAAAGGGCTTCATTCAGAATGACAAAGGGCTTCGTTCAGGATGACAAAGGGCTTCATTCAGAATGACAAAGGACTTCGTTCAGGATGACAAAGAACTTCGTTCAGGATGAAAATTATCATCTGCGGCCCTGCTGCTTTCGCATCTGCTCCTGCATCTTCTGCGCCTCTTCAAGCCTCTGCTGCCACTTTGATTTCTTGACAGGCTGCTTTGCTCTGAGCATCATATCAGCACGAACCTTGTCCTCCGTCACCACAAACTTGCGGATATACCATGTCATACCCATTGTGATGATATTCGAGAGAAGGTAATAGTAACTCAAAGCCGATGAAAGGTTATTACAGATGACGAACATCATGATAGGCATGAACCATACACTCATGAACTTCATGGCCGCCATGTTCGGATCGTTGGACATCTGCGAAGAGGTCATCCTTGAATAAACAAACATGGTCGCAGCCATCAGAAGCGCAAACAGTGAAAGATGGTCTCCCAAAAGCGGAATATTCACCCCAAAATCCCAAATTGAGTCATATGCACTGAGGTCATCTGCCCAAAGGAACTTCTGCTGACGGAGTTCGATGGAAGCCGGGAAGAAACGGAACATAGCGAAGAGGATAGGCATCTGGAGAAGCATAGGCAGACAGCCTCCCATAGGACTGACACCAGCCTTGCGGTATAGTTCCATCATCGCCTGCTGTTTCTTCATAGCATCCTTCTCATTAGGATATTTCTCGTTGAGTTTATCGACCTCCGGTTTGAGGACCTGCATCCTTGCCGTTGATTTATAAGACTTTATGGTAAGCGGAGAAATAAGAAGTTTGATCAGGAGAGTCATGATAAGTATGACTATACCATAGTTGCTTATGAACCTTCCAAGCAGGTCGAAACATGGAATGATGACAAGTCGGCTGAACCAGTTGACCATCCATCCTCCAAGAGGTATGGTCTTCTCATATTTGAGGTCATAGTCCTTGAGGGTCGCATAGTCATTAGGACCAAGATAGTATGTAAACGGAAGAGCCATGTTCTGAGGCTCTCCTGCAAGGTCTGCACGCAGTTTAGCCGAACAGGTCATCAGATTCTTTGATGGATCGTCCTCATTGAAATAGCGCACATCGAAATCTGCCGAAGCGAACTCCTTTTCCGCTGTCATGATAGCCGAGAAGAACTGCTGATGGAAGGCGAACCACTTGAATCTGCTGACCACCTTCTCTGACTCGTCACGTCCCTTGGCGATTTCCTCTGGCTTCTTTTCGTCCATGAAATAGTAGTCCAACTTAGAATACTGCTTCTCGTTCTTATATCCCTTTTCCAGACGTGGGATAGTAACCGACCAGTCAATGTTGATATTTGACACATTGCGAGGAATCACGGTATCCAGTCCTACAAATGACAGTTCGTTCTGCATCATGTAACTGCCTGGTGTCAGCCAGTACTTCTGCTGGATATATCCTCCGTTTGAGAACGGCAACTGCATTACGATGGATGAATCAGTGACCTCAGCAACCTTGAAATCGAAATTTCTTGTATCGATCTGCTCTCCGACATATACACCAACGCCAAAATCGCTGCCTCCCTGCTTGATGAGATAAAGGGCGCTGCTGTCGTATGTCATGTAGTCATTGATCTTGACAGAGTATAGTTGGGCTCCCTTTGTGGTGAACTCAAGTTCAACCTTGTCATTTCCTATCTTATATATCTCACCCAAGCCCTGACTTGCAGATATAAGTGAAGTATCCTTATACGCTGGAGTAGTCAACACCCTGACATCACCGCCGTCAACAAGACCCTGGGCCCTTTTCACAGAATCGATGGCCATCTGCTCAAGTTTCCGGACATACGCTGCCGAATCCAACTGGGCCTGAATTTCCGCCTGCTGCTGATACTGCCTTGACTGGTACCAACTGAAGCCAAACATAATCACTCCGATGAGTACCAGTCCGATAATACTGTTCTTATTCATTTGTATTTTCCTTTTCTATATTCTTGATCTGTTCTGCCAATGTCTTCAATTCAGCCTTGGCCTGCTCGATTCTCTGCTGCATCTGGCTGATAAGCGGCTCAGCATTCTTTGACATCGAGAAGAATCCTATATTGTTTTCGTATGTGGCAATGTCCTGTTCCAGAGCATGATACCTCTTGATAAGACGCTCCTTCTCAGATATCTGCGGTTTTCCTCCCTTACGAGGATTACGCGATGGAGACGGGAATCTGGAAATTGCTTCCCTATATGCCTTCGCAATATTGTCTTTCTCCTTGAACGGCACGAAACCTATCTCGTTCCACCTCTTCTGGAAATCTGCAAGAGCGGCAGCATCAGTGCCGTCTCCCTTCAACTGCCAGGCATTGATTTCCTCAATAAGACGCTTCTTGGCCTTAAGGTTGCCATAGAAATCATTTTCCGGCTTGGCATTCTTGTCGCGCTCTGCAAAGAACTCGTCGCATGCTGCGCGGAATCTCTTCCATAAAGCCTCAGACTTGCTGCGTGGCACTGAACCGACAGTCTTCCACTCCTCCTGAAGAGCAATGAACTGCTCTGTGGTCTTCTTCCACTCGGTGCTAGTCTTGAGGGCCTCCGCCTGCTCACAAAGGGCAACCTTCTTCTGAAGATTGGAAGCGACCTGATCCTTATATCCGAGATAGTATTCGCGTTTACGTGAGAAGAATTTGTCACAAGCGGCACGGAAACGGTCATATATCTTCTGATTTTCCTTCTTTGAGGCAAATCCGATGGTCTTCCATTCAGCCTGAAGTTGCTCAATCTCCTTGGAGAGGTCATTCCATTTTGAAAGGTCATTAACCTCCGCCTCGGCAATTGCCTCGACCTTTTCGCATATTACAGTCTTTCTTGCGAGATTATCCTCCTGCTGAGCCTTGATACCCTCAAAATATGCCTGATATTTCTTGTTTACAACTGACGTAGCCTCCTTGAATCTTGCCCACAAGGTCTCCCTATGCTCCTTGGCAACCGGGCCATAGTCCTTCCACTGCTCATGAAGTTCCTGAAGTTCCTTGAAGGCTTCCACAACATTTTCCGACTGAGCCAACTGCTCGGCACGGTCACACAATGCCTCCTTCACCTCGAGATTCTTCTTGAAATCACGGTCACGCAACTCCATGTTTATATGGACCATATCATAGAACTGCTCCACATAAAGTTGATATGTTTCATGAACATTACGATAATGCTGAGGTGCAACCGGTCCGATCGACCTCCATTTCTCCTGGATCGCCTTGAACTCCTGGAATGTCTCGTTCAGATTCTCCTGCTTGTCTATCAAAGTTTTAAGTTCCTCTATCACAGCAAGTTTAGCCTGGAGGTTCTCCTCCATTTCAGCCTCCCTGGTCTTATTGAACTCGCTTCTCTGATTCTTATACTGATTATATTTTTCCTTGAATGCAGCCTCAATGACAGCAAGACCTTCATCTTCAGAATCGCCACGCTCAGCCTTTTCCTTTGAAAGTGCCTTGTAAAAGGAGGTTTTCAGTGCATCGACCTCCTTGTTCATCCTCATTCTGTCTTCATTCTGAAGAATTTCCTCAAAAGCCTTTACTATATCCGCAAGGCTAAGAACAACTTCACTCATGTCTTCGGTGTTTAGTTTCATTATTACAACCCGCAAATATACCATTTTTTTAGTAAAACTCGTACTAATATGCTATTTTTGCAGACGCAAACAACCATTGGAATACAAGAATCATGAGAATAGATATACTTACCGTTGTACCGGAACTTCTTGAGAGTCCGTTGAGCCACTCGATTGTCGGCCGGGCAATAAAGAAAGGCCTTGTAGAAATCAACGTCCACAACCTTCGCAAATATGGCAAGGGACCCCGCCAGCAGGTTGACGACTACAGTTATGGCGGAGATGCAGGAATGGTGCTCATGCTCGAACCGGTATATAACATGATACAGGAACTCAAGGCGGAAAGGGATTACGACGAAGTGATATATATGTCACCGGACGGAGAAATCCTCAACCAGAACATTGCCAACGAACTTTCCCTGAAAGGTAACATCATTATTTTATGCGGTCATTATAAAGGGATTGACCACAGAATCCGCGAACATCTGATCACTCGTGAGATATCATGTGGAGACTATGTCCTCAGCGGCGGTGAACTGCCTGCCGCCATACTTGCAGACTCGCTTGTAAGGCTTATTCCGGGAGCGATTTCAGACGAGACCTCCGCTCTGAGCGACAGTTTCCAGGACGGACTGGTTTCGGCACCGATATACACAAGACCCGCTGAGTTCAACGGCTGGAAGGTGCCCGAGGTGCTCCTGAGCGGCAATCCGAAACTCATCAGAGCATGGCAGGACGAGCAGGCTCTGGAAAGGACAAGGAAACTGCGCCCCAACCTGCTTGACGAAGAATAACGGTTTTATAGCATTCCAAACGATATTTGTAACATTTTCTTAACATTTCTGTTGGAAATTGATAAATTATATATACATTTGCAATCGACATTTAAAAAAATGTCATCAGACGTTTCTAACCACTAATAATTAATCATCCCGAAAGGGATCACACTACTAATGACATTAAAGCTCGCCGTGATGTGAGCTTTTTTATTTATCTTTGCAGGCGTTATGGAAGAGAATATACAATACTATGAAGCATACGAGGAGAAACTCCAGCAGGAAATCCTCAAAATGTGCAAGAGTCTCGGAATGTTGGACAATGAACTTCTGAGCAGCGAAGACATCGATCAGAAATGGAAGGAATGGGCACCGGAATACATTGCAGATGCACTTCCTGAGGTGAACAGTTACCCTGAATTTGCAATCGCATGTGCAGGCTATGCAGGAATGGCAGTGGCGCAATGGTGGGACGAAGACTGGGGACGCCATCATGGCGCATCATATGCAAGTCTCCATGGCCCCCGCGGATTTGATGACATGGACGAACATATTGTCCAGAACATACTCAGACTCCCGCTCGATTCCCCACAGGCAAAGCAACTGATGAACATCCTGCTATGCTGTGCCCAGAAGGCAGTTACCTTCATAAGACACGAACATATTGAGGCACAGACAGTAAAGGCCTTCCATATATTCGCACGAACGGTCAAGGTGATGTTCAGAACCGGGGCGGCAATACAGTTACGCCTGCTCGGATACAAGTTACACAAGGTCAATCTTGACAGAAAAGGAATGCAGCCTCTGAGTTAGGGCTGCATTTTCATTTTAGGTCGCTATAGCAGGGAAACAAAATATTCCCGAAGATCCTCCCATTTATAATAAGGTCCGGAGAAGCCATTCAAAGACGGAATAGACGTTTCCTTTTCATTATACATCAACTTGACAAGCACCTCACCTGACTTGTTCCTATAAAAAATCATCTGGAGATTGGAGGCCATGCAGATCTGAGTTGCAGAGTTGAACACCTCATTTACCTTATCGAAAGCAACCCAATTATCCAGACCCTCTAAACGAAGATGTCCCACAAGCGGAAGGAGTGCCGTATCATGTCCGAAACGGAGATCTGCAGCAGTCTGACTGTCATCCTTCAAGGCAGCATCCGCCTTTTCAACAATATCTGACAGCAATTTTCTGGAAATCTGGATCTGATAATCAGACATCTCATCGGACATACCATACGAAAGATAGAAGCGAGGGTTTCTGACCTCAAAATTTCTCACCAGAACCTCATACGGAAAGTGCGCCAGCAGACAGGTCCCATGATCTGAAAGATGTCCCACACAGGACGCCAGATATAGACGCTGTTCAAAAGAATACGGATCACCTGTCAATTCCAGAGCAGCGCCGGTATCATTGAAGAAATATTCAATGATTTCCATTGGCTTCATGGTCTCCCTTCGTACATCCTCTTCCTTGGTCGCAGCCACCTTCTTTGGGGCCGTGCCCTGCGGCTGATAAGCAATTATGTCATAAATCCTATTGCCTGTAACGAAATTGAAATCAAGCCCTTTGGTATTTCTATCCAATGACAGGGAGAAATTGGTCATACTCACGATACATCTTGGGGACAGGCTCGAAAGACATTCCACTTTCCTTCTACCCTTTGCACCGGAAAAGACCTCAGGGAAATTAGCCGCCATCCTTTCTGCGATCTGCCTGTGTTCCTTGGCACCAAGCCCCGTAAGCATGCCATACATTCCGTCCTGTTCGCTCAGCACTGCATCAAGATCCGCGCAGAACGCCTCTCCCGCCGGAGTCAGAAGTCCAAGCCTGTGCGCCTCCCTCATTATAGGCCACACCTTTTCTGCATTGACATCACTTGTATCGTACCTTGAACCATGACGCCCATAATGGCTTATATAGAACGGTTTGAATCCCTTGGGGGCCGGAGTATATACACCTGCATCATAATGATAGTTCATCATATTTGCCCCCGCATACGCAGGATTGTCCTTTATAAGTTCCTTATATCCCTGAGCATCAACCGCTGATAACCCGATGGTCATCAGACATATAAGCAAAAGTAACTTTCTCATGATCATTTGTTTTTCCTGACAATTCTTACCTCATACAAAGCAGGCCAGTTCTTGCCCGTAAGATAAATTTTTTCTGTTTCCGGATTGTATGCGATGCCGTTCAGGACATCAGTTTCGGGACCACGACGGTCCTTCGGCAAAAGACCACGGCAGTCTATCACACCCTCTACCCTGCCGTCCTTGGGATCAATAATCACAATCTCGTCAGTGGTATATACATTTGCCCAAATCTTTCCGTCTATATATTCCAGTTCATTGAGCCACCTGACAGGACGGCCATCACTCTTTACATGAATCCTGCGCTGCAAGGACATATTTTCATCCATTACATAGATGGTTGAAGACCCGTCCGAAGCATATAGGATTTTGCCGTCAGTGGTGATCCCCCAACCTTCACGCGGGTAGGTCCATGTAGCCTTATAATCCAGAGAGTCAGGACCATAGGCAAAGGCTACCTTGGAATCCCAGGTAAGGATATAAAGGTTGTCATTCAGGACAACAGAGCCTTCAATAAAATATTTCTTATGGAAATCCACACGTCTCATGGCTTTTCCGGTGGTCATATCCACGATTCTAAGAGTGGATTTACCGCGCAGACCGGTGGTCTCATACATCTGCCCCTTGTGGAAAAACAGGCCCTGGGTGTATGATTCCGTATCATGCGGATATTCCGCTATAACGTCTAACTCATAATGGGTGACAGAGGGTTGTGCACATGAGCAGCACAGAACCAAGACTAAACATAGAAATATACGACTACGCATCAGCGGCAAAATTTTGAATCGCCACAAATTTAAGTAAAATGATATTCCCAAGAAAATATTTATTACCTTTGCTGAGATATTCAAGACCATGCTTATGAATACATACTATATTATAATTGCATGCATGGCGGCGATGGCCGTGATTGTATTTATCGCCTTATTCTTCTTCAAGGCCGGATATGGTTACTTATCTACTTCCAACTGGGGTCCAAAGATAAGCAACAAGGTGGCGTGGGTGCTGATGGAAGCGCCTTCGTTCTGCTTCATGCTTTATTATACACTGAGATTTGCAGCGGATGGCGGTGCTGTGAACGGCAACTCAAACCTTGTGCTCTACATACTCGCCTCATTCTTCCTCCTGCATTATTTCCAGAGGTCGTTCATCTTCCCTCTGATGATGAGAGGCAAAAGCAAGATGCCGATTGCGGTAATGCTCATGGGCATGACATTCAACACATTCAACGCATATATCATCGGAGAATGGCTGTATGACCCGTCACTGAACGGCGGCATGTACCGCCTTGACTGGCTTTGGAGTCCGCAGTTCATCATCGGAACGCTCATATTCATTGCCGGCATGGCCATAAACCTTCATTCCGACCATGTGATACGCAACCTGCGCAAGCCTGGTGACACAAAGCATTATATTCCTCGCAAGGGACTCTATAAATATGTGACATCAGCCAATTATTTCGGTGAACTGACAGAGTGGATCGGATTTGCGATACTCACATGGTCGCCGGCAGGATTGCTTTTCGCTGTATGGACTTTCGCGAACCTCGGTCCCCGCGCCAAGTCCCTTACAGAGAAATATGAGGCTGAGTTCGGAGAAGAATACACTAAACTTAATAAAAAACATATAATACCATTTATATGGTAGCAGATTCTTCACTTCGTTCAGAATGACAGTTAACCAATCGTCAGCATGACAGTTACCAATTGTCATCCTGAGTGAAACGAAGGATCTATAAAACAAAAACTATGAGCGAATTATTTACACCTTACAAGATTGGCCCACTCGAGATCAGAAACAGGACCATCAGATCTGCAGCCTTTGAGGCAATGTGTCCAGGTCAAAGGCCATCTAAAGAACTGTTCGACTACCATACAGCCGTCGCTCGCGGAGGTATCGGAATGACGACAGTCGCTTATGCAGCAGTGTGTCAGAGCGGCCTCTCATTTGAGAACCAACTCTGGATGCGCGAAGAAATAGTTCCGGAACTAAAACAACTTACCGACGCTATACATGCGGAAGGCGCAAAAGCATCCATCCAGTTAGGTCACTGCGGAAACATGTCACACAGAACCATCTGCGGATGCATGCCATACGGAGCCAGCCGCGGCTTCAACCTCTACTCCCCTACATTCGTCCAGAAGATGAATATGAAGCAGATCAATGAGGTGGCAGACGCATACGGAAAAGCGGTTGAACTGGCTATCGAAGCCGGATTTGACGCGGTCGAGATTCATGCAGGACACGGATATCTCATATCACAGTTCCTTTCACCATATACCAATCACCGTCGTGACGAGTTCGGAGGCAGCCTTGAAAACAGGATGCGCTTCATGAAGATGTGCGTGGAAAAGGCTGTCGCTGCCGGCAAGGGCAAGGTGGCACTCTTTGCAAAGTTGAATACACGTGACGGATTCAAGGGCGGACAGGAAACTGACGAACTCATCGAGGTCGCTAAAGTACTCAGGGATATGGGTATTGAGGCGATTGTACTCTCCGGAGGTTTCGTAAGTCGTCATCCGCAGTATGTGATGCGCGGACAGTTCCCGAAGAAGACCATCGTCCACTACTTCCCTTGGAGCAAATGGTGGCTGAAACTCGGAGTTGGACTTGCCGGTAAAATTGTAGCACCGTCAGTGCCGTTCAAGCCTCTTTTCTTCATGGAAGACGCCCTGAAGTTCAAGGCCGCAATGCCTGACTTCCCGTTTGTCTATGTAGGCGGAGTCATTTCACGCGCAACCGCAGACGAAGCCATCGACAAGGGCTTCCCTATGATTCAGATGGGACGCGCCGTTCTTGAAGATACAGACTTCGTAAACAAGATGAAGGCTGACGAGAACCATTGCAGCGGCTGCGAGCATAGCAATTTCTGCATTGGACGTATGTACTCGAAATCAATGCAGTGCCACAAGCACTGTGAGGACATAACTCCAGCACTCGAAAAAGAAGTGCAGCGAGTGAACGCACAGAATGACAAGATCGAGCGCAAACTCGGTTATAAAAAATAGTAGTTCCACCTGCTACGTTTTTACTACAAAAGTGTAGCAGGTACCCACGAAAAACATACCACCTGCTGCGTTTTTACTACAAAAGTGTAGCAGGTGGCGCCAACCAAAACAAGGTAGAACGATCTGTCGCTGTTTGGGATTTATGGTGAGGGATTTCAAGGAATGCGAGAAGCGAATACCGGAGCAACCGTCTGGTTGTGAGGATAAGAGCGACGAGCAATGACGAAGAAATCACCACCAGAAATTTCAAACAGAGGAAAGTCCGGACTGGGTAGAGTATTCTGCTGTGGAAATCACAGATGGGAGTAATCTTATGCAAGCCGTAACAGAAAACAGACCGCCCGATAAGGGTAAGGGTGAAACCGCGAGGCAAGAGCTCACGACGCTGTATGGCGACATATGGCGGTGACGGCACCAGAACCAGAAAGACCATGTATATCGGAGCGTCCGCAAGGGCAAAAGAGTTACTCGCTCTTTTCCGAGGGGTAGGTCGAGAAGATAAATGACAGGTTAAAACAGAAACCGGCTTACGGTTCTGCCTATGGGATAAGGCTGATTGCAATAATGCAGTCAGTCTTTTTTATATCTGTTAACACATTAGGCTACTTTTAAGCCTATGGCGCTGCTCCTTTCGGCACAGTTTGTGACTTGTCCTACAGCAAATTTAATTCAAACAGTTATGGACAAGAAAAACAACACATGGGGTGACACCCCGATATTCGGTTCCAGACAGATGAAGGAGCCAGCACCAGCAGAATTTATCCCGGAGCACAGGACTCCTGCTGTCATCGCCTATCAGATGGTAAAGGACGAAACCTTCCCTCAGACACAGCCGAGACTGAATCTTGCTACATTTGTCACGACATATATGGACGACTACGGCACCCGTCTCATGAACGAGGCAGTGGGCATCAACTATATTGACGAGACAGAATACCCGCGCGTGGCTGTAATGTGCGGACGATGCATAAACATGGTAGCAAACATGTGGAACACTCCTGAAAAGGGCGACTGGAAGACAGGTGCAGTGGGCATCGGCTCTTCGGAGGCCTGTATGCTCGGAGGAGTGGCGGCATGGCTCAGATGGAGAGAGCGCAGAAAGTCGCAGGGCAAACCTGTTGACAAGCCTAATCTGGTGATGAGCAGCGCATATCAGGTGGTTTGGGAGAAATTCTGTCAACTCTGGCAGATAGAGATGAGGACAGTACCTATCACCCACAAGCACCCGACCCTGAACATTGAGGATGCCTTGAAACTATGCGACGAGAACACCATCTGCATAGTCCCTATCGCCGGTGTCACATGGACTGGAATGAATGACGATATCGAAGCACTTGACTTTGCCCTTGACGACTTCAATGCAAAGACTGGTTATGACATACCGATTCATGTGGATGCAGCATCCGGAGGTTTCATCCTGCCGTTCCTGAATCCTAACAAGAAATGGGATTTCCGTCTGAAATGGGTGCTGTCGATTTCGACCTCAGGGCACAAATACGGACTCGTATATCCAGGTCTTGGCTGGGTGGTATGGAAGGACAAGAAATATCTTCCGAAAGAAATGTCGTTCAGTGTCAATTACTTAGGAGCAAGCATCACTCAGGTGGGTCTTAATTTCTCCCGCCCGGGCGCCCAGATTCTTGCGCAGTACTACAACTTCATCCACCTTGGCAAGGACGGATACAGGGAGATTCACTCCAACTCAATGGAAATCGCAAGATACTGCCATGCTCGGATTGCACAGATGCCATGTTTCAAGAACTACTCGGCAGAACTCGAAAATCCGCTTTTCATATGGTACATGGATCCCGAATACGACAGGAAAGCCAATTGGACCCTATACGACATGCAGGACAAACTCATGCAGAAGGGCTGGATGGTGCCCGCATATTCTATGCCTAAGAACATAGAGGATATGGTGGTGATGCGTATTGTCGTGCGTCAGGGCATGTCAAGGGATATGGCGGATATGCTTCTGCAAGACATAACAGACGCTGTGGAGGAATTGGAGAAACTGCAATACCCTACCCCGTCGCGCATCGCTGCCCAGAAACAGGAAAAGACAAAGGGTAAAGTATATACACACTAATGACAGGCACTATGGACACAAAAGGCAAAGTTTTCAAATTGAGTGTCACGACTCTGGCAATCATGAACATAACAGCGGTCGTGAGTCTGAGGGGGCTTCCGGCGGAAGCGGTCTATGGTCCGTCATCTGCCTTCTACTACCTTTTTGCAGCAATCGTGTTCCTGATTCCGACAGCAATGGTGGCGGCTGAACTTGCCGCCATGTTCGCAGACAAGCAGGGTGGAGTGTTCAGATGGGTCGGAGAGGCATTCGGACCGCGCACCGGTTTTCTGGCGATATGGCTCCAATGGATCGAATCGACCATCTGGTATCCCACGGTCCTGACTTTCGGTGCAGTGTCATTGGCCTTCATAGGTATGAACGACGCATCAGATGCGGCTCTTGCCTCCAATAAGGTATTCACACTCATCACAGTGCTTGCCATCTACTGGATTGCCACCTTCATTGCATTGAAAGGACTTGACTGGGTGGGAAAGATAAGCAAATGGGGCGGAACCATAGGAACAATCATCCCTGCCGGTCTGCTTATAGTGCTTGCAATCATATACATATCTACTGGCGGACACAACAACATGGATATGTCTCAGGGATTCTTTCCGGACCTCACAAAACTTGACAATGTGGTCCTTGCAAGCAGCATCTTCCTCTTCTATGCTGGTATGGAAATGATGGGTGTGCATGTGATGGATGTCAACAATCCGTCCAAGAACTACCCCAAGGCCATCATAATAGGTTCCCTTGCGACTGTGGCGATATTCATTCTCGGAACATTCGCACTGGGTCTGGTCATTCCGGCAAAGGATATCAACCTGACTCAGTCCCTGCTCATAGGCTTCGACAATTATTTCAGATATCTGCATATGTCATGGGCGGGACCTGTCATAGCGGTGGCCTTGATGTTCGGAGTGCTGGCAAGTGTGCTGACATGGGTTGCAGGGCCTTCAAAGGGTATTTTTACGGTAGGAAAGGCCGGATATCTTCCTCCATTCTTCCAGAAGACCAACAAACAGGGAGTGCAGAGAAACATACTGCTTGTGCAGGGCGGAATAGTGACAATCCTGGCCCTTCTGTTCGTGGTCATGCCGTCAGTGCAGTCCTTCTATCAGATCCTTTCACAGTTGACGATCCTGCTGTACCTGATCATGTACATGCTCATGTTCGCAGCAGCCATAAGGCTGAGATACAAGATGAAGGACACTCCGCGTCCGTTCCGACTCGGCAAGGGCAATGCCCTCATGTGGATCATCGGTTCGGTGGGATTTGCGGGTTCGCTGCTTGCGTTTGTCCTGAGTTTCATCCCTCCGGGTCAGATACAGACAGGAAGCAATGCGGTGTGGTATTCAGTGCTGATCATCGGCTGCATCGTGATGGTGGTCATTCCATATATCATATATGCGATGCGCAAGCCGTCATGGCGCGACCCTGACACCGAATTCGCTCCGTTTGCTTCGGAGAAATGACAGATTGCCACGTCGCTGTCGATCTTCGCAACGACGTAAATATATATTATTCAAACAACGCAGTCAGGTCGGATCCCGGTCGGTACCATACGGCCGGGAGTCCTGCTGCTATTGCGGCCTGGACGTTGGCCTGGGAATCGTCGATGAAGAGCATTTCTTCGGGAGGAAGACCTATATCGTCCATTACTGCCTTGTAGAACTCCGCCGATGGTTTGATCATCTTCATCTGATATGAGATATAGCATTTCTTGAAATGCGTCTTCATGCTGAAACCGCCCTGCTCAAACAATTCCGCCGCCCTCGCCGTTGCTATCGGATTGTTGTTGCTGAGCATATAGATGTCATATTTCTCCGACAACCTGTGCAGCAGACCGATCTTATACGGCTCAATCCCTTTCAATATCTTACAAAGTGCATGATCGACATCATCTGCAACGACACCGGGATTGGAATGACTTATGACAAAATTTCTGAAATCATCAGCATCAATGAGTCCCTCTTC
This sequence comes from Bacteroidales bacterium, assembly GCA_015060455.1. GTDB lineage: Bacteria > Bacteroidota > Bacteroidia > Bacteroidales > UBA932 > Cryptobacteroides. Next base: position 27,235 of record SUYM01000006.1, on the reverse strand, counting down.
CATATCTCCGATTATACCTTTCTGGTGCCATGGATCAAGGATTTCATCAATAAGGGAAAATCCAAGTCCTTCTCGGAAAGCAGCCTTGCAACCGTCCATATCCAGGTCCACAAGCACGCCACCCATATCAAATATTATTGCCTTCATACGTTTATTTAAAACATTTGCCACAAATATACTAACTTTGCGCCGATTAAGACAGAACCTATGCGCGCAAAAATTTCATTGGCGGGCCATCTTGCCTGCCTTATAGCATACTCCATCTTCGGATTCAACATAATAGTCTGCAAGGACCTCACAAGCGGTGGTCTGATATCTCCCCTTGCCATCTTCTGTCTGCGCTCCATAGGGGCAGGTTCTCTTTTCTGGATTCTGTCTCTGTTCATGCCGAAGGAAAAGGTTGACAGGAAGGACCTGCCAAAGATATTTGCAGCGTCAATGCTCGGATTCTTCACCTGTCAGATCACATTTCTTATCGGCATACCATATATCACCCCGATGGACTGCTCGATACTGACTGCAATGTCACCTATATATACCATGTTCATTGCATCGATTGCATTGAAAGAGCCGATAACCTTTCAGAAAGCGGGAGGAGTGGCAATCAGTTTTGCCGGCATCATATATCTTATCGTCAGCAGGACAGGAAACATCGGAGGACCGGCAGAGACCACCATGTTCGGAATCTTGATGATCATTCTCAACAGCCTGAGTTTCTCTATGTATCTCGGCATCTTCAAGCCGCTTATCGGCAAATACTCGGTTGTAACCTTCATGAAATGGATATTCCTTTTCTCCTTCGTTGTCTCCTTCCCTTTCACGGCAAAGGAAATCATCACACTCGACTGGTCATCCATACCATCCATACAGTTGGCTGAACTTGCATATCTGATAGTATGTGCGACCTTCATAACCTATTTCCTCATACCGGTAGGTCAGAAGCGCATCAGACCCACATTGGTCAGCATGTACAGTTACGTGCAGCCTATCATCGCCATAGTGATAAGCATCTGTATCGGCATGGAGACGCTTACATGGCAGAAAGTTCTGGCTGCACTTATGGTCTTCGGAGGTGTGGTCGTCGTAAGTTACAGCAAAAGCAGATAGGTGCGCCAGAATTCACGGTTTGCAGCCTTGAAATGGCGGCCCTGATAGCCATGATAGCCGTGCATCCCGTCCGGATATATCATGAAGTCAAACCTCTTTCCTTCGCGATGCAGGGCATCTATGAGTTGAAGGGTGTTCTGATGATGGACATTGTCGTCACCTGTACCGTGGGTTATCTTCAGCATGACCGGTTCTTTTGACAGATTCTTCACTTCGTTCAGAATGACACCTGAACTCTCGTCAGAAGAAACACCTGAACTCTCATCTGGAACAGACGTCCTATCATGCCGAACCATCACTCTGTCATCCTGAGCGACAGCGAAGGATCTGTCAGAAGAATATGTAACCGGATATTCACCGACATATTTCAGCACCCGAGATACAGAATATCCCTCCGGATTATTCTGTGGGGTGTCCATAAACCGTTCCGTATAATGAGTATCGTATAAAGCCCAGTCATATACTCCCCCGCCTGCAATACCGTAATGGAAACTGTCAGAATGACGCATCACGAGCATTGCAGTCATGGTGCCGCCGAAAGAGAAGCCCTCGACTCCTATCCTGTCGCCATCGACATACGGCAATGACTTCAACCAGTCGGCCCAGGCGCAAAAATCCTTTATCTCATTGACAGTCAACTGTCTGTATATCATATCAAGGCCTTTGCGTCCGTTATGTCCGGCGGCGCGGGGATCTACGGTTATCTGTATGATTCCATTGTCAGACCACCATTGATTATCCGAATTCGGTGTCACCCAGCGGTCACGAACCATCGGGGTATCCGGACCTCCGTAGATATCTACATGGACAGGATATTTCCTTGAAGGATCGAAATTCTTAGGATAGACCATCATGCCGGGCAGTCTGAAACCATCCTCGGTGGTCATATATACGAGTTGTCCCAAAGCATATTTCGAGGCATCATAGTCCGGTCCCTTCATGTCGGATACCACTGAAGGAGTCCCCTGATGCTTGCCTGAGACCGGGAAAAGACCGATACGGGTCGGAGTGGTCACATTTGAATATGAGGCTATGAAGTGCTTGCCGTCAGGAGAGAAGGATATGCCGACAGCATTATAGGCAGTGTCGGTCAGAGCGGTTATCGCACCCTTCCTGTCAACCTTATACAATGCCTGTTTTGCGACGGCGTCGCGTTTTGCTGTAAAGAACACCTCTGACCTGTCTTCATCCACACGGACAATATTCACAGACCAGTTAGGACCGTCTGTCAGCCTTTTGAATACTGTACCGTCATACGAAAGGAAATATATCTGCTGCCAGTCCGTCTCGAACTCACGGACCATATAAAGGCCTTTGTCTGTAAAGATGGCTGAATATATCCAGCCCAGCCAGGTCTTGTATGTCTCATTATACACATGTCTCTTTGCTCCGTCAGCAGGATTCACGGCATAAAGGTCAAGGGTGTTCTGCAGACGCGGCATACGAGGGACGAAGAATTCCTTGCTGTCAGGAGACCAGAACGGAGGGCCGAAATACTGGTCCTGCGTGGGGTCGAAGTCGGCCCAGATCAGATCCCCGGTCAAGCCGGGGATGACAGCAGCGTCATTGCCGAGGATGACAGCAGCGTGGGGATTGTCGGGGATGACAGCAACGTCATTGCCGGCTCGACCGGCAATCTCCACCACGCCGATGCGGACCTTCGGATTCGCCTGTCCGGCCTTCGGATACCTTGTCTCGCTTAGCGAACCGCCAAGGGCCAGGTCTGTCACGCGCGGGCTCTGAGACTGCGAGGCAGCCGCTGCCGGGTCTGCAAATGCTGAATATATAGGAAACATAGGCACCTGCGAGTTGTCGAAACGGTAGAACGCAAGTTTCTTACTGTCAGGGGACCACCAGAAAGCCCTGTACTTGCTCGGACGGCCGAATATCTCTTCATAATAGACCCATGAAGCATATCCGTTCAATATTACATCCGACCCGTCAAAAGTTAGGCGGGTCTCCACACTGTCCGCTATATTGACAACATAGAGGTCATTATCCCTTGTAAACGCCAGCATAGTCGAGTCCGGCGAATATGTCAGGTTGACTGCTCCTGCCGGCTTCACAGGAAAGTCTGCAAACTTTTCCGGCGCCTTCACTCCTTCGACTCGTGCTCCGGTGCGGGCATTTACAGAAAATGCACAGGAATCAGCAAAACTGCCGTCATAAGTAAACACAGCCTCCGTATTCGAAATCCATTTCCACGCCTTCGGCAACACATTGAATTCCTGCGCCGATGCCGCTACCGCAGACATCATCAATATAACAATCCAGATCTTCTTCATATACATTTAAATTAAAATAACCTGTATCATCGCTCACTGACGCTTTGCGCCCTATCCGGGTAAATGTTCGCTTATGAGACAGGTTATTTCAGTTAAACAATTCATCCTTGAAATTCACCAAGTACACCTTCTCAGTAGCACGTGTAAGCGCCGTATAGAGCCATTTGAGGTCATCGACAGTCAGAACTTCCTGCCAGAAGGCATTATCAATGAACACACATCTCCATTGTCCTCCCTGGGACTTATGGCAGGTCACCGCATTGGCATATTTAAGTTGCAAGGCATTATAATACTTATCCTCTCGCACCGCCTCATAGCGTTTCTTCTTTGAAGTGATATGTGCATAATCTTCATTGACACCCTGATAGAGTGCATGTGACTGCTCGTATGTCAGAGCCGCACTCTCCGACTCCAAAGTGTCCAGAATGACCTTTGCGGTGATTTCCTGATCATCATAGTCCGGGAACGAGATGCGGGCCTGAGCGAAATGAAGCCCGTAGCGTTCCTCGAACCTGGATATCTTCACCAATTTGGCAATATCGCCGTTTGCTATATAGTCCATGCCCTCCACATCCTCTACAAACTGATAACAGTTCTTGACTATCATCAGTTTGTCATCCCTCACAAGCCTTTCCTCCTTGAACTGCACAGTCGAGCGTACGCCGAGATTATATTTTATTGCGCGCCTGTTGGAGCGGCAGAGGATTATGGTCTCATCTTCATCATAATTGGCGTAGGCATCACCTATCTTTTCAATGAGATCGCCTCCGGATATCCTCTCTATATCAGCGCAACCGTCAGTTTCAAGACCAAGGTCGCAGATATCCATCAGCCCTTCCCCATTTTCAAGTTCGCTTATCTTATGACGCACCAGCGTCGCATTATGCAGAATGCCCGACTCCTGCTGCTGCCTTACAACAGTAGTAAGTTCCGCATAGGAGACTCCTCCGTGCATATCCATATAGTCACTCATCAGTGCCGGCGAGGCTTCAAGACCGACCGGCGGAAGTTGTGCACTGTCACCTATGAGTATCAGTTTGCATTCGACCCCGGCACGAACGAAAGTGATGAGGTCGTCAAGAAGATTGCCCGTGCCGAAGGACGCTGAAGACTGCTGTCCGGCGGCATCTATACCTATCAGAGACGCCTCATCGACCACAAAAAGTGTCGATTTATCCTTGTTGGGAGAAAGCGTGAACTGTCCGAAGCCGTCCCCGCCGACCGACTTCTGACGATATATATGTTTATGGATCGTATATGCCTGCATACCGGAATAGGAAGACAGGACCTTTGCCGCACGACCGGTCGGAGCAAGCAGGACACACTTTGTTCCGAACTCTTTCAACACAGAAATCACAGCAGACACGGCAGAGGTCTTACCTGTACCTGCATAGCCGTTCACTACGAGAATATCCGATTCATCACCACTGACAAAATCCGCCATCTTGCGCAGCAGACTCTCCTGACAGGGAGTGGGTTCATATCTGAAACGGGACAGAAAGCCCGAATATAAAAAATCCGCCCTGCCCATTACCTTCCTCTTCTGAAAATCATAGAGAATACAATCAAGACGGGATAGATCTCCAATCGTCCGAGGAACATGTCGAACGAATAGATTATCTTGGCTGATGTGAGTTGAGTTGAATAATTTTCCAGACTGCCAAGTTCGCTGACGCCAGGGCCGACGCAGCCAATAGATGCTACGACTCCAGAGAGTGCCTCAGACGCATCAGTACCAAAAATCATGACAAGTATGACTGAGGCGAATATAACGAGCACATAGACAACGATAAACAACATCACGGCACTTACTGCACCATCTGAGATGGAATGACCTCCAAGTTTCACCTGCGACACTGATGACGGATACAGACGCTTGCGGATTTCATTGCTTATTGCCTTGAAAGAAATCAGAAGTCTGTCTATCTTTATACCTCCCGCGGTTGAGCCTGAGCAGCCACAGTGAAATGATATGAATATCAGAATCACAGCGGCAAGCCACGGCCATGAGGAATTGTCACAGTTTGCAAATCCGGTGGATGACATATAACTGACCACATTGAAGGAGGCATCCAGAAATGCCTGTCCCCAAGAGGTGTATCCGCCGTCTGTAACCAGAGAAAGAGCAATGATGACCGTAAGGACAAGAATGGAGGCGAAATAATATTTCACCACGGAATTGTTCAAAGGCTTGAATGAGCGTGTAGCCACTACAGCATAGAGAAGTCCGAAATGTATGGCGGCAAAAGCCATGAACACCATTGCAATCACATCTATCAGGACAGAATCAAAAGCGGCAACCGACATGTTCCTGGTGCTGAAACCGCCTGTCGAAGCAATGCTGAACGCATGGTTGATGGCATCGAAGAACGGCATTCCTGATACCCATAGGGCAAGACAAGAGAGAACGGTCAGTCCGATATATACGGAGATTATGACCCATAGGACCTTTGTCGATTTGTATCTGTACCCATCCTTGGACAGGGCGGACATCTCCATATTGGTCAGTCTGAGCCTATATGGACTCGCCTCAGGGATTACAAGCAGCAGAAAGACCACAACTCCCAATCCGCCGATATAATGTGTCGATGAACGCCAGAACAGAAGACTCTTCGGAAGGGCCTCGATGTCGTTCAAGATGGTGGCTCCGGTGGTCGTATATCCCGAAACGCTTTCAAACCAGGCATTTACAAGAGTGAACTCACCTCCCCACATGACATACGGCATCATTCCGAATATGAACGACAAGAACCACGCAAGGACTATGGTGACAAACCCGTCCTTGGTCGTAAGGGTCGGAACATTCCTTACAAAGATAAATGGAAAGGCACCGACAATCAGAGTTATGACAAAACTGATCAGCAGCGGTCCGAATCCGGTATCACGACCATAGAGCAGGGACACGCCCAGGGAGATGGCCATGAACAAGGCGCTTACAAGAAGAGCCTTTCCGACATTTACTGATATGGCTTTAATATTCATAACCCCTTAAATTCTTCACTCTGGTCTTCAACTCGACATTTTCTTCAATCAGTTCGGTGATACCGGCATTGATATTGGCCAACTGGTCATCTCCATCAAAAGCATATCCGTATTTTCGACCGGTCAACCTGTAATTATCTATTCCCGATGACATCTTGTATATAGGGTTCACATAATAGGCCATGATGAAATACATAAGAAGCATCACAAGCAACAGTCCCGCCCCGACGGAAACCACTCCCGGAATGATGCTCCGGTAGAATCCGGCATCAAAATCTGCGGAATTGCTCATAAGTTCACCATGGATTGCACTATTGAGTACATTGATATCATTCCTGAACTTGTTGTAAGACGGTTGGAGAGTACCGAAGAACCACTCCTTCGTATCGACTGTATCGGCAAGGAAGACCTCGTCAAACTTCAATGATGTCTTCATGAATAGGTCAAAGGATGTAGAGACCGTATCGACAATCGGCAGAGAACTTGTGGATGTAACCGAGTTCTTCAACGAATCCGCCTGCTCCTGGAAAAGTGCAAGATCAAAATCCGGCATCAGAGTCAGGTCATTCTTCAAGACCACAGACAGCATCTGCATATCGTACTCCTGAGTCATGTCCGCAAGCCTTTGAGAAAGGTTGATGCTCTTTATGTTGGATGCAATGAGTTCAGAGACATAATCACTCATGCGGCGATATTCAAATATGGAAATGATTCCCGACACAAGGAGAATCACTGCCACCGACCCTAAACTCGCAAAGAGTTTGAGCCTCATCGACGCTCTTTTGTCGCCCTTGGTTCCGAATGATTTCATAGTCGTTCGTTATCAGAATTTCGGTAAATATAATAAAATTAGAAACCACTTCTAAGATTTTGAAAAAATAACCAACTTCTCCGCTCACTGACATTTCGCGCCCTATCCGGGTAAATGTTCGCTTATGAGGTTGGTTTTTATACCTACAAGGTGAACAACTGCGAAGGATATTCGCGCGGGAGGCATCTCAAAGACACCGTACCCTGTTCCACACCTAACTCCTTCAACGCCGCAGCCGTACACTCCGCTGCCAGTTGGCGGGTATTGTTATTGTCACTCAGGTGGCACAGAAATATATTCTTCAGATCCTTGTGCCAGAACCTCTTGACAGCAGCAGCACACTCATCGTTGCTGAGATGCCCACAGCCCTGCACAATTCGCATCTTGAGTTCATGCGTATATGGACCGCCCATGAGCATATCCATGTCGTAATTGGACTCAACAACCACCGTATCAGCCTGACGGGCAAACCCGACAGCCTCATCAGTCATACGACCCACATCTGTCATTATCACAAACTTATGCGCGGCAACCTCAATTGCATAACCGACAGTCTGGGTGGCATCATGAGGAACGATGAAATACCTCACCTTCATGCCGGCAACCTCGGACCACTTCCCTTGAGGAAGAATCCTTCTGCACGGAGCGATGGTCGGAGCGGTAAATGTATGACGGGAAAGGGCTCCGTGAATCACATCAGTAGTATAGACCGGAACAGAAAGTTTCTTGCAGAATGAGCCTAAATGCCTGATATGGTCAAGATGGTCGTGGGTGACAAGAATCGCAGAAAACGAATTCATATCAAGCCCGTTCTCCATAAGAGTCTTCTTCAACCGCCTCAGACTGACACCTGCGTCAATCAATATGCCTCCCTTGTCCGTCCCCAGATAGTAGCAGTTTCCGCAACTGCCGCTGGAAAGGCTCATAAACCTTATATTATCTGTCTTCATTTTCACAATACTTCTTGATTACACCATACGCATCCTGTACTCCAAGTTCACCGGCCCTTGAAAGGTCGATACATCCCTTCTCCTTGTCTTTCAGATAAATAAGCACAAGTCCCCTGTTGAAATATGCATCACCCATATATGGATACAGTTCTATGGCCTTGTTATAGTTTTCTATCGAACTCACATGGTCAGACGACAGACAGTAGAAATTGCCGAGATTGTAATACAGGTAAGGTATATCCGGAACTATGGATATAGCCTGCTTCATATCCGCGATGGCATCGGTAAAATCATATCTTCTGGCCACCTGGTCCCTCACCCTTGCCCTTGTATTACCGGAATCATCCATCGACAGGACCTGGACATTGCTTTCCATGGAGGCGATGAACTCGATCATCTCGGCACGGAGGGCACCTCTGTTCATATAATAGAACACCTTGTACAGACTTTCAAGCCCCTCTTCCGGTGCACCTTCAACAGCACGTCCATAATATTCCAATGCGAGATTGTATTTCTTATCAAGATATTCATACAGCGCACGTATGAAATAATCTTGCGGACCCGGAGCATCGGATGCCCACGCCTTGTCCCGCAAAAAGGCTGTCTGCCGGGCATCAAGGGCGAGATCCTCATTGAGTATTTCAACTCCGACCGGAAGGGACTGCCTGAATTTTTCTATGAGAGGATTCTCATAAATCTGCGACAATGCATAACTTGTGCGGTCATTGTCACCATCAGGAACAAACTTATAGACTGGTCTGAGTCTGATGTCGATATCACGATGCTGCAAGAGTTCGTTATCGAAGTTCTTCTTGGCAAATTCCGCATCAAGGGCAAGCAGAGATGTATATTTCTTCGTGGTATCCGCAAATGATGCCTCATCTGAGGCACTTTTTTCCCTATACTCCGCTATCTTCTTCTGTGCCGTGTCATAATCCTTCTTTGAAGCCTTCTTGTTGCCAAGGAGATTATGCACATAGGAACGGTTCATATATGCCTTGGCAAAATCCGGATAAAGTTCTATCGCCCTGTCATAATCTTCAAGAGCATCGCGATAAAGTCCGAGTTCGATCAGCACAGAGGCCCTGTTGAAATGTGCCAGCACATTGTCCGGATTGATGTCGAGCACACGGTCCATATCGCTCAAAGCATCCTCGTATGCACCTAAGTTGGCATTTATCAATCCCCTGTTATACAAGGTCAGGGCATTGCCCGGCTCATCCTTCAATACGCGGTTCAGGTCTGTCATGGCAGACTTGTAATCCTGCTTTTCATAGTGCATCAGAGCCCTGTTGAAATAAGCGAAGGTATTGGTGGTATCCAGTTCAATGGCCCTGTCCATATCCGAGATGGCACGGTCATAATCATTCCGCATGGCATGAAGACGTCCTCTACGGACATAGCCCTCAGGATCGAAGCGGTCCAGTTTTATGGCCTTGTCATAATCAAGTTCGGCTTTCAGGGTATCACCAAGAAAGAGCCAGCATGCACCTCGGTTGAGATAGGCTGAGGGGTCCTTAGGCTCCTTCCTTATATATCTGTCAAAGTCCTTCACCGCATTTTCAAACTGCTGTGAAAGGAAATATGTCACTCCCCTGCTGAAATACAGTCCTTCATTGCCAGGACGAAGGCTGATGGCCTTTTCAAGATCGGACAAAGCGGCATCGTAGTCTCCGAAACGGCTCTCAGTGATTCCCCTGTAATGATACCCGGATGTGAAGACCGGGTTGATTCTGACAGAACGGTCAAAATCCCTTTTGGCACCTCTCAGGTCGCCAAGATTATATTTTGCAATGCCTCTGAAAAAATAGTTCCAGTAATCGGAGGTATCAAGTTGGGCGAGAATATTGAAATTCTCTATCGCCTGTGCATATTTTCCGTCGGCAAGCGCACGCCGCCCCCTCATGAAGAAGGCATCCTTGTCGTATTGGGCATAGGCAGCCTGCATCCCTGCAATCAGAAGCAGACATGTCACGACAATATATTTCAGGATCCTGCGCATTATTTTCATTATTCAGGCAATTTCAGTATTTTTGCACCCCGAAACTGCAATCTTGCAAAGATAGCAATTTCCGACGGCCTATTGGATAAAATTGATGAAAAATTCTGTCAAAACAACACTCCTCGCAATATTTATGCTCCTGTCATGTATCAGCATGACGGGAAGGGGCGGCTGGAAACGGGAGGAGACCATAGCAAAATCCACAACAGGCCGGGAGAAACTGCTTAGGGAGGTATCATTTCTTTCCGATTCACTCTGCGGAGGAAGAGCGACCGGGACAGGAGAAAACATGGCAGCGGCATTCTGGATCCACAACCAGTTCGCGGGCGCCGACCTGCTGCCCTTCGGACCTGATTACGGCATCCATTTCAAGACGCCCACCGGGGTTTGCGGACACAATCTTGCGGGCATGATTCCGGCCTCCTACACCATGCCGGCAGACGGATATGTCATAGTCGGAGCACATTACGACCATCTTGGCACTCTTGACGGGAATCTATATCCCGGAGCCGACGCAAATGCCTCAGGGACAGTGGCTTTGACATCGTTAGCCCAAATGTTCGGCCAGATGAAGAAGATGGGAAAGGTCTATCCGTGCAACATCATCTTCGTGGCCTTCGACGCTAAGGAAATGAACATGGCCGGCTCGGAATATCTCTGGAAACTGATTGACTACGGCATGCTTAAAGACCCGATTACCGGGCAGTCCATCACAAAGGAAAAGATAAGGCTCATGGTCAATATAGACCAGATCGGAAGCAGCATGTCACCCATAAGAAGCAACAGACCCGACTATATGCTCATGCTCGGCACGGAATCACTCCCCAAAGACAAGAGGCTGAATCTGGAAGTATGCAACATGCTGCACGACATCAACTTGGACCTCTGCCTGAGTTACTACGGCAGCAAGGCATTCACAGAGGTGTTCTATAAACTTTCAGACCAGAGAGTATTTGTAGAAAACAAGGTGCCGGCAGTCTTCTTCACATCCGGCATCACCATGAACACCAACAAGACAAGAGACAAAGCGGAGAGCCTCAATTATGAAGTCCTCCGCAAACGAATATATCTTATCTATCACTGGATAGAATCAGTGCTCTAACGCCCCTTATACATCGAATCGTAATATTTTTCGTATTCTCCGGAAGTGACATTGTCCATCCACTCCTGGTTGTCAAGATACCACCTGACGGTCTTCTCTATACCCTCTTCGAACTGCAATGACGGCTCCCATCCGAGTTCCTTCTGCAACTTGGTAGAGTCTATCGCATATCGGGCATCATGTCCCAGACGGTCAGTGACGTATGTTATAAGACCGAGGCTATGCCCCTCAGGATTGCCAAGAAGCCTGTCAACTGTCTTGATCATCACCTTGATCAGGTCTATGTTCTTCCACTCGTTGAAGCCTCCGATATTATAGGTCTCGGCAATTTTGCCCTCATGGAAAATCACATCGATGGCACGGGCATGGTCCTCAACGAAAAGCCAGTCACGCACATTTTCACCTTTTCCATATACAGGAAGCGGCTTACCATGACGTATATTATTGATAAAGAGAGGAATAAGTTTCTCAGGGAACTGATATGGGCCATAGTTGTTCGAGCAGTTGGTCACGATTGTAGGCATTCCGAAGGTATCATGGAATGCTCTTACGAAATGGTCCGAACTTGCCTTGCTGGCACTATATGGACTGTGAGGATTATACTTTGTGGTCTCATAGAAGAAATCATCTCCGTATGCCTTGTGACCCTCTGACGACGCCACGGTCTTGAACGGCGGTTCTATACCCTCCGGATGATTCATCGCCAGCGCTCCATAAACCTCGTCTGTGGATATATGATAGAACCGCTTGCCCTCATATCCTTCCGGAAAGGCCTCCCATACAGCCTTTGCAGCCTGCAAGAGCGACAGGGTTCCCATCACATTGGTGCGCGCGAAAGTGAACGGATCCTTGATGGAACGATCGACATGCGACTCGGCCGCGAGATGAATGATGCCATCGACAGCATACTCCTTCATCAGCGAAAGGATAGTATCAAAATCACATATATCCGCCCTGACAAACATATAGTTAGGCCTGTCCTCAATATCTCTCAGATTGGCAAGGTTGCCGGCGTATGTGAGTTTGTCCACATTGATTATGCGGTAGTCAGGGTATTTGTTTACAAAAAGGCGTACCACGTGGCTGCCGATGAATCCGGCACCGCCGGTGATGATGATGTTTCTCTTGAAATTCATATATTTTAAATTTAGCACAGGTGGAGCACAAACACCTGATAATCAACATTTTCTAACATTTAGGGTGGGTTAATTTACCCCACCTTAAATTACATAAATATCTAATTACTAACCTTTTACACTCCACCCTCAAATATATTTTTAAGGCATCTTTTCAATGAATCGGTCCAATAAGGCACTGTGATGCCGAATACCGACTTGATCTTTGTCTTGTCAAGCACCGAGTAGGCAGGTCGGGCCACCGGGCTCGGGAACTCGTCGCTATGACATGGTCTTATATCGCACTGAGTGTTGCCGGCAAGTTCTGCAATCATCTTCGTGAAGTCGAACCAACTGCACACACCCTCGTTGGAATAGTGGTAGATGCCGGACCTTGAGTAGGAGATTCCTCGACTGCGCTCGGCGATTGACGGAGTCACTTGAGCATAAGCGAAAGAATGACAAAGGGTGCGCTCGGAATGACAGAATGAAGTATCTGAATGAGAGCCGGCGTGCATTTCTGACGAATAATCGTCAAGGACTGTGATTATCACATGTGCAAGATCAAGTGCATATGTCGGCGTTCCCACCTGGTCGAACACAACATTAAGTTGCGGCCTTGAAGCAGTGAGGGCAAGCATGGTCTTGACGAAATTCTTTCCGAACTCGCTGTAAAGCCATGCCGTGCGGATAATCAGATGATGGCATCCTACCGCCTGTATTGCCTTTTCACCATCAAGTTTGGTGCGGCCATAGACCCCAGTCGGAGTGCCTGTGCGGTCCTCTGTACATGGAGTGTTGTATGGGTCACCGCCAAATACATAATCAGTAGAGACATGAACAAGAAGACCATCAGCCTCCTTCATTGCAACTGCCAGATTTTCAGGAGCCTTGGCATTGAGCAGGGCGCAGAGTTCCTGATCTGTTTCCGCCTTGTCTACATTTGTATAGGCGGCACAGTTGACAATCGCCCTGACATCATATTCCTTCACAACAGCCCTTACCGCGTCCAGGTCAGTGATATCAAGTTTCAGGGTTTCCACCCCGGGCTGATCGACAACATCCGTAAACACATATCGATGCGCACTGTCCTTGCTTACAATGCGCATCTCGTTTCCCAACTGTCCGTTGGATCCTGTAACCAATACCGTCATGATCAGTCAATATTAGGTACATCAGTCAATTCATCCACAAGCCTCAGAAGGTATTGGCCATACTGGTTCTTGATCATCGGCTGAGCCAGACTGCGCATCTTGTCCGCATCTATCCACCCCTGCCTGAACGCTATACCCTCAAGACAAGCCACTTTCAGACCCTGCCTTTTCTCTATGACCTCAATAAACGTAGATGCCTCCGAGAGCGAATCATGCGTACCTGTATCAAGCCATGCAAAACCGCGGCCCAATGTCTGCACCTTCAACTGACCGTCAGTCAGAAATCTCTGATTCACAGTAGTTATCTCAAGTTCTCCACGGGCAGAAGGCTTGATGTTCTTTGCAACCTCAACCACCTTGTTAGGATAGAAATACAGTCCCACGACAGCGTAATTTGACTTAGGATGCTGAGGCTTCTCCTCAATAGACAGACAGTTGCCGTCTGCATCAAACTCCGCCACGCCGTATCTTTCAGGATCGCTCACCCAATAGCCGAAAACAGTGGCCTTGGCATTCTCCTCCGCGTCCTTCACAGCCTCCTTGAGCATCCTTCCGAAGCCGTTTCCGTGGAAGATATTATCTCCAAGCACAAGACAGGCGCTGTCATCACCAATGAACTCCTCGCCTATTATGAAGGCCTGTGCAAGACCGTCAGGCGAAGGCTGCTCAGCATACGAAAAGTTCACTCCATAATCACTTCCGTCGCCCAGAAGTCTCTGGAAACCAGGAAGGTCATGCGGAGTGGAAATTATAAGAATATCCCTGATTCCCGCCTGCATAAGGACAGAAATAGGATAATAAATCATAGGCTTGTCATAAATGGGGAGCATCTGCTTGCTCACTCCCTTTGTGATCGGATAGAGGCGCGTGCCTGAGCCGCCTGCCAGTACAATACCTTTCATGGATCAATATAGATTTTCGTTATAATCAAACAGCCAGGGAGCATCCTTCAAGAGGGGATGCGCAGTGTCTTTTGCCGAAAGAATGACCTTGTCAGATGGTATCTTCCAGTCAATTCCCAGATCCGGGTCGTCCCACGCTATGGCCCCTTCACTTTCGGGCGCATAGAAATTGTCGCATTTGTACTGGAATATCACCTCATCTGTCAACACAGCAAAGCCATGTGCAAAACCGCGAGGTATGAACAACTGACGATGATTATCCTCAGTCAGTTCAACAGCCACATTCTGTCCGAAAGTCGGCGACCCCTTGCGTATATCCACCGCCACATCCAGCACCGCGCCCTTCACTACCCTCACAAGTTTGCTCTGGCAATGAGGCGGCTTCTGGAAATGCAGTCCGCGGACCACTCCATAACACGACTTGCTCTCATTATCCTGCACAAAATCCACCTTCCTCACCTTCTGACAGAACTCTCTCTGAGAAAATGACTCGAAAAAATATCCTCGATTATCACCGAACACCTTAGGTTCGATGATGACCAAGTCGTCTATTGATGTCTTGATGATGTTCATAGTTTACAAAGATATTTAATTTTTACGAATATTTGAACTAAATATGTAACTTTGCACGTTAAGAATATATAATAGTATATGAGAGATTTCCTTAAACTCCTGAAAAGGTATGTTCCGCCTTATAAAAGTTCGCTCGTATGGGCCGTTCTGCTGAACATTCTGTCTGCAATCTTCAACATATTCTCATTCGCACTCATCATCCCTATCTTGCAGATCCTCTTCAAGATGGACACGAATGTATATACATTCATCCCTTGGGACAGCGCCATGCCTATGAAGGACATTGCCATGAACAACGCGTACTATTACATTACGGTACTGATAGCGACAAAGGGTGCCTCCACAACACTTCTGTTGCTGGGGCTGTTCTTCGGTTTCATAACTCTAATCAAGACCTCATGTTACTTCGGGGCATCAGCGGTAATGATTCCTCTCAGAACAGGCATCGTGCGCGACATCCGCATCCAGGTATATAACAAGGTCATCGGGCTGCCGATGTCCTTCTTCTCACAGCAGCGCAAGGGTGACATCATAGCCAGAATGAGCGGCGATGTCTCGCAGATCGAATATACAATCACCAGTTCATTGGACATGCTGCTGAAGAACCCTATCCTCATCGTATTCTACTTCACCACCCTGATATTCACAAGTTGGCAACTTACCCTCTTCACGCTCGCCGTAGTACCTCTCATGGCCTGGGGAATGAGCCTTTTAGGAAAACAACTTAAAAGACAGTCTCTTGAAGCACAGCAGAAATGGAGCGACACCCTCACGCAACTTGACGAAACCCTCGGGGGCCTGCGCATCATAAAGGCGTTCATTGCTGAGGGAAAGATGAAGGAGAGATTCAGCAGGACATGCAACGAGCACAGAAGGGCTGTAAGGAAAGTTGCCACCAGACAGGCGTCTGCCCATCCTGTAAGCGAATTTCTCGGCTCGTGCATGATTATGATTGTACTCTGGTTCGGAGGCACACTCATACTTAACGACAACTCCCCGATCGACGCGCCGACATTCATATTCTACATGGTGATTCTTTACAGCGTGCTTGCTCCACTTAAAGAGTTTTCGAGAGCAGGATATACAATCCCTCAGGGACTTGCTTCAGTAGAGCGCGTCGAAAAGATTATGAAAGCAGAAAACAACATCAAGGATCCGGTGCAGCCGGCAGAACTTGACGGTTTCAATGACAGAATCATATTCAATGGCGTAGGATTCAGTTATGAGGAGGGCAAGGAAGTACTGAAAAACATTGATATAGAGATACCTAAGGGCAAGATGGTGGCTCTGGTAGGCCAATCCGGTTCGGGCAAATCGACCCTCGTTGACCTTATCCCAAGATATTACGATGTCTGCGAAGGAGCGATTACTCTTGACGGCACGGACATCAGAAATTACAGAGTCAAAGACCTGCGCAGCCTGATAGGTAACGTGAACCAGGAAGCCATCCTCTTCAACGATACCATATTCAACAACATCGCTTTCGGTGTTGAAGGAGCGACAATGGAACAGGTCATCGAGGCGGCCAAGATTGCAAACGCACATGATTTCATCATGGAGAAGGAAGAAGGCTACCAGACCAATATCGGAGACCGTGGAGCAAAACTTTCAGGAGGTCAGAGGCAGCGTATCAGCATAGCCAGGGCCATATTGAAGAACCCGCCCATCCTTATCCTTGACGAGGCCACATCTGCGCTTGACACCGAGTCCGAGAAACTTGTTCAGGAGGCTCTTGACAGGCTTACCGGCACAAGGACAACAATAGCCATCGCCCACAGACTTTCTACAATCAAGAATGCCGATGAAATATGTGTTATGCACGAAGGACGCATTGTGGAGCGCGGAAAACACGAGGAACTGCTCGCTTTGAACGGCTATTATAAGAAACTCAATGACATGCAGGCATTGTAATCCGGAGAATCATGTATAAGGTTTCAGTCATAACCCCAGTTTACAGGGCCGAACAGTATATTGAACGCTGCGCCCGGGCACTTTTCGAGCAGACGCTTGACAGTATAGAATATATCTTTGTAAACGACTGCACACCAGACAGAAGCATAGACGTGCTCATGTCTGTAATGGAAGAATATCCTGAGAGGAAGGAACATGTAAAAATCCTTCATCACAAGACAAACACCGGCCAGAGTGGCGCCCGCAAAGACGGAATGGCTATAGCAGGAGGAGAGTACATAATCCACTGCGACGCTGACGACTGGGTGGATCTGGACATGTATGAGCGCATGTACAATAAAGCGGTTGAAGATGGCGTGGAAGCCGTCTGCTGCGACGTCGTCCTCGAATGTGGGAACGGGTCCAGAGTCCTCAGGGTAAACAATCAGCATGAGGATCACAAATTGATGTATGATTGTCTGGTGCCTATTTCCGTCGAATATTTATCTCTTTGCAACAGACTCATTTCAAAAAAGATTTTTGAAAGACATGTCATCGAACCTTTTGAAGGGGTCAACATGTGGGATGATGTAGGATTATCCATCAGACTCCGATATTATATCAGATCCACAAGCGTAATCAACGAGCCGTTCTACCATTACAACAGAGTGAATGAAGTCTCTACGACAAGGCGTCCGTTGATGGAAAGGATGCAGGAGCAGGGCAAATGTATCCGGTTCATCGAGGAGTTCTTCAAGAATGAAAACGCGTTGGAGCAATACAGATATTTTGTATCCTACCTGAAGATACATAGCATAGAATATATTTTCACGACGGACGCCGACACGTGGGCCAAAGCGTTTAAGAGCGAACGCAGAACCCTATGGAAAATAAGGCATCTTTATAGAAAACACATAAGGTTCAGATACTTTGTAGTCGGTTATGGAGGCTTTATAGGTAAGTTAATATGGAAACGGTTTTGGAAACGGTAAAATACTCATTTGTTCTGCCTGCATATAAGGCAAAATATCTCAAGGAGGCGATTGACAGCATTCTTGCGCAGACATACACGGATTTTGAATTGATCATTGTAAACGATGCTTCACCTGAAAATGTCGATGGCATTGTCATGTCATATAATGACAGACGCATCCAATATTACAGGAACGGACAGAATATCGGAGGCAAGGATCTGGTAGCACAATGGAACAACAGCATTTCACATGCGAAGGGAGAATATCTTATACTGGCATCCGACGACGACATCTATATGCCGACATACCTTGAAAAGATGGACACCCTGGTGCAGAAATATCCTGACGTAAATGTTTTCAGGCCTCGCGTAAAGCGGATCAACCACAAGGGGAAAATCATCTATATTGACGGATATCAGGAAGAATATCTCACAAAACTGGAATATCTTTATGCATGGACCAGGCACTGGCTCGCCAGCGGTATTCCTTTCTTCATCTTCAAGAGAGAAGTCCTGATGAAGATAGGTGGATTTGCAAGTTACCCTATGGCATGGTTCAGCGATGATGCCACGGTACTCAGACTCGCCGATAAAGGAATTGTGGTTCTGGGAACGGAGACATTATTTTCATTCAGATATTCCAACGAAAACATCAGTACAGTCCAGAATACGAGAAGAACACTTTCAGCAAAACTGAAAGCCACAAAAATGTATTACGACGAACACATAGAGTTCCTGAAAGACTACCAGACTGCCGATACAGAGGAAGAACACCTTCTGCATTATGTCAAAAAGAACTTTCCTAAACTGATCAGGAACAATAAGGTCAAAAGTCAGATGAAGATCTCCACCCTGGGAGCAATACTGGGATGTTGGAAAGACGCCGTAAGCATAGACTGCATATCAAACACTTTCGTCCTGAAATGCTGCAAATACCCGTTCAAATACGCCTTCCTGAAACTTTTCGGGCGTGCATGATAAGTATATGAGGGACAACACGACATCCATAGCAAAGGCATTCGGTATCATCCTCATGGTCATAGGCCATGCAGGATGTCCCGGATACATGCATGATTTCATATACCAGTTCCATATACCCCTCTTTTTCTTTTTCAGCGGCTACTGCTTCAAGGATAAATATCTGAGTGATTTCAGGACATACGCCAAAAGAAAGGTCACAGGCATATATTTTCCTTTTGTAAAATACGCACTACTGTTTTTATTCCTGCACAACCTGTTCTTCCATCTTGACATATACAACGAAAGTTACGGATACAATGGTGCAGGCTCCGTATTGTACACCACAAAAGATGTACTCCTGAGGGTCTTCAAGATTACGACTTCCATGTCATACGAGGAAAGGCTGCTTGGCGGATACTGGTTTCTCAAAATTCTGTTCTGCACGTCTTTCGCAGGATATGCATTCTACAGATTTCTTAAAAAACCAGCATTACAGGCGGTTGGCATTGCAGCAGTGTACATCTGTACCATTCTCCTTGCCCGCTCAGAATCACTGTCATCATTCTGGAACACCGTAATGCTCAGTCTCTTCGCAACAATATTCTTTGTTGCCGGCAAGACACTTGCCTCCAACAGACGGATTAACGGATATAGCGGCAACTGGTGGATCACGTTGCTCTGTGCGGTAACAACAGGACTCCTTGCATATTTCCGTCCAAGCGGATTCACTGCCCTACAAGGCAAGACCATATACATTGCAGGAGCATGTGCAGGCATCATTATGACCAAAAACATCAGCACATACATTCAGAGATTCCCACGAATCTCAAAAATGATGATTTATATAGGTGATAATACCCTCACGATACTGACATGGCATTTCCTATGCTTTGTGCCTGTATCATGGATAATGACAAGGCTCTACGGACTGCCGAATGAAGCGATAGCCTCATTCCCTGTAATCAGCGAATATGCAGCAAAAGGCTGGTGGACCATATATTCAATTGTCGGAATAATCTTGCCTGTCGGCATTGTGATGGTCGAAAAGTTCATCAGGGAAGCGCAGGCCTCCCGAAAGGAACAGGAAAAATCATGTTAAGTCGCCGCATCATATCAGCTGTCCTTTTCTGCCTCTACATAGCGGCAGTGGCATATCTGTGCTTCGCAAAGCCGGAGGATATGCCGCAGTTGTCGCAGACATGGTTCGGACTGCCTTCAGACAAGGTGGGTCATTTTCTCATGTTCCTGCCATACCCTCTGCTGTCGTTCCATCTTTTCCGGCATGATGAAATGACTGCCGGAAGACAGATTCTGCTTCTGGCCGTATTGATGGTCACAGGAGCAGGACTTGCCGCAGGCAGTGAACAGATACAGGCTTCACTTGGATACCGGTCGGCTGATACGCATGACCTCATTGCGGATATGGCGGGACTGACCACGGGAGGGCTCTGCATATTATTTTACATCCTATTCAGAAGGAGAAGATGAGATTTGCAGCAACCATATTCGCGATATTGACCTCAGTCATCTGTGTGGGACAGACCAGGATCGTTGACGATTTTGCGCCGGTCTGTGATTCTCTGTCTATAAGGGTCAGCGAAATGACAGGAGTGGAGGGAGAGTTGAAGTTGAAGACGATAATGAAGCGGAAGACATCATTGGACTTCTATTTCAATGAATCTCTCGGTGATTTCCCATGGAACAGACAGAACGTCAAGAGGTTCCGAAGCGCATTGCACAGCCTTTTCCCTGAAAGATACAGAAATTACAAAGTCGGGGAAATATACAGCCGCAACGTCGATCTCGACAAACTGGCGATGCCACCTCTTACCAATGACGGCAATCCGCCGACAAACAGACACAGGGTCAATAACCAGAACGGGAAAAACACACTTGTCACCCGTCTTGACATCGCCTCACCTTCCAAAGGACTGACAGGCAGACACATAGCCCTCTGGCAAAGTCATGGCAGATACTACGACCAGGGGGAAGACAGGTGGAAATGGCAGCGTCCATGCCTGTTCCAGACCTGCGAGGACATGTTCACTCAGGGCTTCGTTCTCCCCTACCTTGTCCCTATGCTTGAAAATGCCGGAGCATATATACTCATGCCGCGTGAGAGGGACACCCAACGTCATGAAATCATCGTTGACAACGACCCTTCATGCGGTGCAAGAGGCTGTGGAAAATACGAAGAGAACGGGAAATGGCAGGAGGCCGGCTACGGCTTTGCAGACACTGCCGCCACATATCACGATCTTGTGAATCCCTTCGCGGCAGGTTCGGCAAGGCAGGCCCTGTGCGTAGGTCCGAGGTCAAAGGCCAACTGCTCGGCATCATGGACTCCCGATATCCCCGAAAGAGGAGAATATGCAGTCTATGTTTCATATAAGACAGTGACAAACAGCACAGCATCAGCACATTACACAGTAAGGCACCTCGGAGGTCAGAGCGAGTTCCTTGTCAATCAGAAGATGGGTGGAGGCACATGGATATATCTTGGCACATTTGAATTCGGAAAGGGCACTGAGGGCGGCGTATATCTTGACAACAGACTTATTGAAGGACATTCCTACGAGGTGGGCTCCGTCGTGACGGCAGACGCTGTCAGATTCGGTGGAGGAATGGGAAATATAGCCCGTACAATTGCCGTAAGCGAGGAGGACAGCCTTTCTGTCGAGGTACCGGAGCCTGTCGTTTCCGGACTGCCCCGCTATGCAGAAGGTGCCAGATATTATCTTCAATGGGCAGGAGCGGACACATGCGTATATTATCAGAACAAAGGTGCAGACGACTACCGTGATGACTTCATGTCCCGAGGCGACTGGGTGGAATGGATAAGCAGAGGTTCGAGGACAAATCCGAAGAAGGAAGGCGGACTTGGAATACCGGTCGATCTCTCATTCGGTTTCCACAGTGATGCCGGTGTCACACCAAACGATTCCCTTGTCGGCACCCTCGCCATATATACTTATAAATCAGAGGGTAAGGTCAAACTGCCTTCCGGTGAGGACAGGCTCACAAGCAGAATGTATGCCGACCTTGTCCAGAGCCAGATTGTAAATGACCTTCGTGAGTGCTTTGACTCGACATGGACACGTAGAAGCATCTGGGACAGAGCATACAGGGAATCACGGACACCCTCCTGCCCTGCCATGCTGCTGGAACTCCTGTCCCACCAGAATTTCGCTGACATGAGATATGGACATGACCCTTCTTTCAAGTTCACTGTAAGCCGCGCAGTCTATAAGGGAATGCTGAAATATCTGAGTTACAGGTATGGCTGTGAATATGTCGTACAGCCTCTTCCTGTCGATCATTTCGGAGTGACATTCGGCGTGAACGGAAAGGCTGTGGTCAGTTGGAAGGCTGTGGAAGACCCTTTGGAGCCGACCGCAGTCCCGACAGGATATATAATATACAGACGTATCGGAAACGGTGTCTTCGACCAGGGCACCGCTGTGCAGGCTGACGCCGATGAAAACGGATATATATGTGCAGAGGTGAATCTGCCTGTCGGAGAGGTGGTAAGTTTCAAGGTGGTGGCATATAATGAGGGAGGCAGGAGTTTCCCATCGGAGACTGTAAGCATAGGACTGCCGGCAAAGGCAGACAGTCTTGGACGCAAGGTGCTCATTGTCAACAATTTTGACAGAGTCAGCGGGCCTTCTTCGTTTGACGGGGAATGCAGGGCCGGCTTTGACGGACACGACAGAGGGGTTGCATATATCAGAGACATTACCCACGTGGGAGAGATGTACAATTTCAGGAGGGCGGATCAGTGGAAATCCAACGATGATCCCGGATTCGGAGCATCATATTCCGACATGGCAGGAGAGATCATAGCAGGAAATACATTTGACTACGCATCTGTCCACGGCGAGTCAATCCTCAGGGCAGGACACGCCTTCTACTCATGCAGCAACGAGAGGTTTGCAGCAGATTCGCTGATATATGAGCCAGCATGGTGCCTCGACCTGATCTGCGGAAAGCAGAAGACGACCCTGTCGGGTGGAAAGACGGGATTTGAGGTATTCCCTGCCCCGATGCAGAAGGCGCTTTCGAGGTCTGCCGGACAAGGAATCAATATGATCATCAGCGGAGCCAATATCGCAAGCGACATGACGGGTGGGGATGAGACCTTCCTTGCCAGGACCTTCGGATATAAAATGGCCTCAGCCAATGCCACAAGAGGCGGACTGGTCAAGCCTCATGCCTATAAATCCGTCCTCACCCCTTGTCAGGTGCGGATAATCACAAAGCCAAACTCTCTGCGGTATTGCGTGGAAGCAGCCGATGGTCTTGCACCTGCCTGTAAAACGGCAAAATCCATATACAGATACTCAGACAGCGGCATTTCAGCAGCCGTAGCCTATCACGCAGACGGATACACATGTATGAGTTTCGGTTTCCCGATTGAGGCAGTAGAGTCGCAGGAAACCATTGACAATCTGATAATAAACTCATTAGAATACTTGAAAAAATGACAGCGCGCCAATCAGAAATCATCGGACTTATCCGCAAGGAGGTAAAGCCTGCACTTGGTTGCACAGAACCTATCGCAGTGGCCCTTGCAGTGGCCAAGGCAGTAGAGATAATCGAAACCGGGTTTGATGGTCCTCCGTCAATGTGGAGATGGCAGGGTGATTACAGACTTCAGATCGAGGTCAGCGGAAATATCCTGAAAAACGGCATGGGCGTAGGTATTCCGGGCACAGGTATGGTCGGTCTGCATATAGCGGCTGCCCTCGGAGCAGTCTGCGGCAGGTCATGTTATGGTCTGGAGGTGCTGAATGACCTTTCTGACGAGGCGGTTGCCTGTGCAAAGAGATTGGTTGAAAAAGAAGATGTAAGCATACAACTTGCTGACACTGAGTTGAAACTGTATGTCAAGGCAATGGTGGAATATGACGGTCACGTTGCCTACGCGGTGATTGAAAATGACCATGACAACATAGTGGAAACCGGTTTTGACAACGCTGTGGTCTCTATGGAACGTGGTGAATCTGCCGAAGAATGCACCGAACAGAAATCCACTCTGGATTATGGACTGACAGTCAAGGAGATATTGGAATTTGCCTCAACGGTTTTATATAAAGATATCGCCTTCATTCTGGAATCACGCACTCTCAATCTCGCCCTTGCCCATGAAGGAATGAAGGGCGGCTATGGTCTTCGTGTCGGATATGCCATAAGTCTTGATGCCAACAAGGAGGTCTTCGGAGGGGATTTTCTGAGTTATGCCATGGCACTCACTGCCGCCGCATCTGACGCACGTATGGCAGGATGCACCCTGCCGGCAATGAGCAATTCGGGCAGCGGAAACCAGGGAATCACTGTCACAATGCCGGTGATTGCATATTCACTGCGCTATGGGACTTCTGATGAGGAACTCGCCCGCGCCCTGGTCCTTAGCCACCTGATTGCCATCCACATTAAGGGTTATCTGGGCAAACTGTCCGCTCTCTGCGGATGCGTGATAGCCTCTACCGGAGCAGCATGCGGCCTTGTATATCTTCGCGGAGGAGATTATGAGCAGATATGCGCAGCCATAAAGAACATGATAGGAAACATCACCGGCATGGTCTGTGACGGAGCCAAGGTCGGATGTGCGATGAAGGTTGCCTCCGGAGTATCGTCCGCCCTGCAATCAGCCGTACTGGCACGTGAAGGTATATGCATATCAGAATATGACGGCATCATCGAAAAGGACATAGAAAAGACCATTCAGAACCTCGGACGCATCGGTTCAGTCGGTATGCAGCACACAGACAACATGATTCTTGACATCATGGTCTGCAAATAGTTCCACGTCACCCCGAGCGACCGGAGGCCTTTCTGTCATCCCGAACGACCGGAGGCCTTTCTGTCATCCTGAGCGACCGAAGGGAGTCGAGGGATCTAATTTTTCCAGACCTTCAGATACTGCTGCAAGGCCCACATCTCATCCCGATACTTAGCCGCAGCCATGAAATCAAGATCCGCAGCAGCCTTCTGCATATTGCGCTTGGCCTGCTCCACTGCCTTCTCCACCTGTGGACGCGACATAGAACGTATCACAGGGTCCTGAAGCACAGCCGCGAGGTCTGCCTGAACATACCCTTCCACGTATGCCGAATTGCTTTCCCTTTTGGAATCGTGTCCGAGACCGACACTTACACTACCCTTTCCAAGATCAGTAGGGTCAGGGATATATGTAGGGTCGTCATACGAATTGGCCGCACTCACCTTTCCTGTTACACTGTTCGCAAGACGAGGATTCCTCTGCTTGGTTTCAGTGGCAGACTCATCTACAAGAACATTGCGCTTGACCGCCACCTGCTTAGGTGTTATACCGTGTAACTTATTGTATTCCATCTGCTTGCTGCGACGGCGGTCCGTCTCATATATGGTCCTCTGCATGGAATCCGTGATAGTGTCAGCATACATAATCACAAGACCGTTGACATTTCTCGCAGCACGTCCCGCAGTCTGGGTCAGCGCCCTGTCGCTGCGCAGGAAGCCTTCCTTGTCAGCATCAAGTATGGCAACGAGAGAGACAGTCGGTATATCAAGACCCTCACGCAGGAGGTTCACACCTATGAGCACATCGAAAAGTCCGTTCTTGAAATCCTCGATGATCTCCACCCTTTCAAGAGTATCGACATCGGAATGAATATAACGACACCTCACCCCCATCTTCTCGAAATACCTGTCCAGTTCCTCCGCCATACGTTTTGTCAGAGTCGTCACAAGCACACGTTCATCCAGTTCCGAACGCCTGCGGATTTCTTCAAGCAGGTCATCAACCTGATTCTTTGTCGGGCGCACCTCGATAGGAGGATCCAGCAGACCGGTAGGGCGCACAACCTGCTCAACCACAAGACCTTCCGACTTCTGGAGTTCATAGTCGGCCGGTGTCGCGCTCACAAAGACCTTCTGACCAGTAATCTCCTCGAACTCCTCAAATTTCAAAGGTCTGTTGTCAGATGCCGCCGGCAGACGGAAGCCATAGTCAATCAGGACTGACTTTCTTGAATGGTCTCCCCCATACATCGCCCTTATCTGAGGCAGGGTCACATGACTCTCATCAATGAAGGTTATGAAATCCTTAGGGAAATAATCTATGAGACAGAACGGTCTTGTACCCTCGGAGCGTCCGTCGAAATATCTCGAATAGTTCTCTATTCCGGGACAATAGCCCATCTCCTTGATGAATTCAAGATCATATTCCACCCTTTGTTTGAGGCGTTTGGCTTCAAGATGCTTGCCTATCTCATTGAAATACTCACACTGAGCCATCATATCGTCCTGAATCTGGCTGATGGCCTGGGCACTGCGTTCCTTCGTGGTGACGAAGTTGCCTGCCGGATATATGGATATTTCATTAAGTTCCTCTATGAACGCGCCTGTAAGCGGGTCAATTACAGATATCTGCTCCACCTCATCACCGAAGAACTCGATCCTCACCGCATTATCCCCATGACCGATGAAGATATCGACAGTATCTCCCATGACCCTGAACGAGCCGCGCTTGAACTCCGCCTCGGTGCGGCAATAGAGAGCATCTACCAACTGATACAGGAAACGTGTCATGCTCCGCTGCTCTCCTCTTTTGACCTTAACAGTCTGCGAGTGGAAATCCTCAGGATTACCGATACCATAAAGGCATGATACACTGGATATTACAATCACATCACGGCGTCCCGACAGAAGGGCAGAAGCGGCACTGAGCCTGAGTTTCTCGATCTCGTCATTGATGCTCAGGTCCTTTTCTATATATGTATCGGTGACAGGTATATACGCTTCCGGCTGGTAGTAATCATAGTACGACACAAAATACTCGACCGCGTTGTTCGGGAAGAATGACTTGAACTCTCCGTACAACTGCGCTGCAAGGGTCTTGTTATGGCTGAGTATCAGAGCAGGACGCTGGAGTTTCTCGATGACATTGGCCATCGTGAATGTCTTTCCCGATCCGGTCACACCAAGCAACGTGACCGCGTCAACACCCTCGTTCAGAGCGTTGCATATCCCTTTTATCGCCGAGGGTTGGTCGCCCGACGGCTTATATTCGCTGTTTATCTTGAATTTCATATCATCCTGTCCTTTTCGTCATTCCCGGCTCTTCTCCGTCATTCCCGGCTTCTTTCCATCCTTCCCGGCTTCTTTCCATCCTTCCCGGCTCTTCTCCGTCATTCCCGACTTCTTTCCGTCATTCCCGGCTCGACCGGGAATCTTTTCACAAAGATAATGAAACTTCCTATTCCCCTTCACGAAAAATTATTATCTTTGCATGATTTTGAAAACAACGTTTTAAAACAATAGTACTATTATGGTTTATTCACACGAAGTGCAGCAGATGTGCTGCGTAAAGAAGGGCCCTAACCACGGTCCGGCTCCAATTCCTGAAGAAGGAAAGTGGGTAAAATCAAAGCAGATCACTGATA
>SUYM01000031.1 GCA_015060455.1 Bacteroidales bacterium | reverse complement strand
GATGGCTTCAAGACGAAAAATATACCCGCATCCTGAGTGCTTGTGAAGTCGCGAAGTTTGACAAAGTTAAACGTATTCAATATATTAAGGATATGATGGACGAAAGAAGACGTATCAGCGAACTCAACACCGCGACTCGTAGGGGACGCGAGAAGGGACGTGCAGAGGGATTAAAGGAAGTCGCAGCAAAAATGAAGAAACTTGGAGTAGATATGGAGATTATCTCTCAGGCGACCGGCCTGCCGGCAGAAAAGATTGAAACTTTGTAGCACGAAGCAACAGCGTCAACCGGTAAACATCTCATAATTACTCGCGACACTATCCCGGAACGGGGTGTCGCGAGTCTTTTATCTCTTCTTCCGCAGCACCATCACAGTCCTGACAATATCGGCGACAACAAGGACCGGAGATGTCAGAAGGATGATCCAGAGCCAGTCGGAAACGCTGAGTCTTGACACGTTGAATGCCGGGCCGGCAAGGGAAACGATAAGAATCTGGCCGAGGACAATGACCAGGGCAATCCAGATGAAGCCCCTGCCAAACGAGTCCTTGACAGCATTTGGGGCGCGGAAGCGGTCAACTATATCAAGGATAAGACTGCGGTCTGTATGGAAATACTTTGCATTGAACAGGTTCCAGAACTGCATCATCACGAAGAAGGTAAAGAAGAGTCCCATATCCTCTCCGCTCATATGAGTTTTGGAGTGGCTGACATCAATGAGTCCCGTGACAAACAACTTCAAGGATTCGCCGTTAACAAGTTCGTTCATCGAATTGACATCTGTATGCCACAGCAACTGCCAGAAGCCGGCCAACAGGAAGAAAAAGAGAAGTCCGACACCGACGATACGCTTGAGCATCTGCCTGTTGACGATATGGCTGTCCCATTTGCGCGGCTTGTCGTTAAGCACGCCCTTGTCCGCGGGGAGAGATGACAAGGCCATGGCCGCGAATGTATCCATAATCAGGTTGACCCAGAGCATCTGAGTCACGGTAAGCGGGGAATCCAAACCCGTAAACGACCCAAGCAGGACTATCAGACAGGCACACAGGTTGATGGTCATCTGAAAGATTATGAAGCGCTGAATATTGAGGTAGAGGGAACGCCCCCACATTATCGCCTTGTTGATGCTTGAGAAGGAGTTGTCGATGATGGTGATGTCACTTGCCTCCTTTGCACGGGATGTTCCATCTCCCATTGAAAGACCTACGTGTGCCTTGCTCAGCGCAGGTGCGTCGTTTGTTCCGTCACCTGTTACGGCAACCACCTCCTTGTTGGCCTGCAGAAGAGTCACCAGACGGGCCTTGTCATCCGGACGGGCACGTGAAATTATCTTGAAAGACGGGTCTGCAACAAGTCGCGCAGCCTCCTCGTCGCTCATTGCCGCAAATTCGGGTCCCGTAACAGTCTGATCCGGCTCATCAGGACCTATGAGGCCTATCTGGCGTCCGATTTCGTTTGCAGTACCCGGGGTGTCTCCTGTCACAATAATGACCCTTACCCCAGCCCGGTTCATACAGGTTTCTATGGCCTCCTTTACATCGTCACGGATAGGATCCGCTATGCCGACCACGCCCATGAAAAGCATCCGGTCCGACGGTGATTTACGACAGGCAAATCCAAGCGTCCTCATGGCCTTTGACTGGTATGCCTTGAGCGTTTCATGGACATGCTCTCTGGTCACGTCCCCTGCAATACCGTCACACATCTCCAACAGTATCTCCGGAGCCCCTTTCACAAGCACAATTTCGCCACAATCCCCTTCTACCACTGTTTCCATATATTTGGTTTCCGTTGAAAAAGGGACCTGTCTTAACACCACCGTCTCCTCTCTGTATTCGACAAAATCATATCCGGAAAGACGCAACCATTTCAGCAATGCGGCTTCAGTCGGATTACCTATGGACTTTATTTTCTCGTCTTCAACAGTTATCTCGGCGGTTGAATTGACGGCCATGTTGAGGCGGATAAGTTCCAGATCATCCTCCTGACCATAGAAATCCGTTTCCATTACGGTCATTTCGTTCTTGGTCAGTGTGCCGGTCTTGTCGGTACATACCACGGTAGCGGCACCCATAGTCTCGCACGCATGGAGTTTCCTGACAAGATTATTTTCCTTAAGCATCCTTCTCATGCTGAGGGCGAGACTGACAGTCACGCTCATAGGCAGACCCTCCGGCACGGCCACGACAATCAATGTCACTGCAATCATGATGGACGCAAGTATGAACTCTGCAACCTCAACGAAACTTACATCGCCATCGAAACCTCCGGTCACGGCAAAATAAATAAGACGACCTATGACTATCAGGGAGGCAATGACAAAACTTGCCGTTGATATCATTCGTCCCAATTGCGCCAACTGTCTGTTCAATGGGGTTTCTTCATCACTGCCTGCACGGGTTATGGCAACACCCTTCCCCTCCTCAGTATCCATTCCAACTGCTGAAACACAGCAGATTGCATTCCCCTCAATCACTGTCGATCCGCGAAGAAGAAAATCTGATGGATATGTGGCATCCTTGTCAAAATCCTCCTTTACCGCCGTCTTTACAGCGTATAGTTCCCCGGTAAAGTTGGACTCGTCAACCCTGAGTGAGGTCGATTGGAGAAGACTGGCATCCGCAGGTACCTCATCGCCGCTCTCAAGTTTTATTATATCCCCGACCACGACATCCTGCTTTGGAACAGTCATCAACCTTGGGTATGAATTCACACCCACTCTGCGATAAACCTTCACGGGACGTGAATCCTTGACCTTATTTAGAATCTCGAATTCCTTCTCGGCTTTCAATTCGAATATGAATCCGACTCCTGTTGCCAGAAGGAGGGCGGCAAGTATTCCTGACGGTTCAACGAAAATCGACCAGCCTTTATGCATCCAGAAGGCCTCATAAGTCGCCACTACAATGGAAAACACAAAGACCACAAGGAGAACTATGATTATAGGATCCTTGAATTTTGCAAGATAGAGTTTCCAAAGCGGCTCTTTCTCAGGAGGAAGGATTACATTCTTTCCGACGCCGTTTCTGACAACATCAGAATCTGCCAGAAGGCAGGATTTAAGATATTTGTTACGCTTAGACATAGTTCCCTACATTAATGCTGCCTGCAAAAATGTTCAAAAACCATGACAAAAAGATAAAAAACCCAAACGTTTGGATTTTATTCCGCCTCCGGATATCCGATGGCGACCGCACAATATGGTCTCAGGCCATCCTTGATGCCGAGAAGGTCGGCCACATAGTCCTCAGCCTTCGCGCCTTCCGGCTGGTCCTTCAGCACGGGGCGGCCGTTGATGTGGATCCAGCAACTTACAAGATCCATTGCGGTCACAGCCAACTGTATGAAGGTCGCTGAGATCGCGCAGTTATCCACCCAGAGGTCAGTTTTGGAAGGGTCGCCCATCACAAGAATCGCAGCCTGGGCGCTTTTGAGCGGCGACGCACCGTAGTCGCGCATCTGGGAAAGGGCGTCAAGGGTGTCGCGGTCCTCTATGATCATGAAGGCGGAACTCCTGCTGTTTCTTGATGAGGGGGCAGTCTGCGCCACGTTTATGATGGCGTCAAGGATTTCACGTTCTACTGCCTGGTCAGAGTATTTTCTGACTGATTTTCTTTTTTCTATTACTTGTAAAAAGTCCATAATTTTTTTGTTTCAGATTCTTTCGCATTCGCTTCAGCGACTTCGTCGATTGGACCACGCTTCGGCCTCACAATGACGTATTACCTTCGGCCTCACAATGACGTGCCACCTACGTCAATCATCATTGCCCTGATGCCTCTGCACGACGTTTGGCGCGGGCCTTCTGCGCCTTGGCGGCTCCCGATTTCAGATATGCCTTCCACTGGACATCCGAAAATATCCGCATGTATGTCGCGTCTATCCGCTCCATCCATTTGTCCTGTACCGCATAATACAGAGATGGATTTGAGACCTTTGAAGTCTGCAATTTTTCCAGTTCAAGTTTCATCTGAGCGTAATCATGTTTCAGAGTGGAATCGACATAAAAGACCTGCCAGTCCTCCAGTTCAAGCACGCCTTGCAGACGGTCTGCCTCCGCCGCTGCAATCTCCCATGTCTCCTTCGGTCTCTCCGGTTCCTGGGCTGCCGCCACCGATGCTGCCGTGAAGAGAGCGGCCAACATATATACAAATTTCATAACAGCGTAATTTTTACTAATTTTGTGCCGTTTTTCGGGGCATGAACACCCCCGCTTGGAACAAGCAAAATTAACTAATAAATATAAATATACAAAATGAGAAGACTTGCAAAAGCCATCTTGACGCTGACATTGGCAATCGCTGCCGGCCAGACCAGAAGCAACGCCTGCACAAATGTCATTGTCACAAAGGGAGCCAGCATCGACGGCTCGAACATGATTTCATACGCGGCGGACTCGCACCAACTCTATGGTGAACTGTATTTTGCCAAGGCAGCCGTGTGGAACGAGGGTGATATCCGTAAAGTATATGAATGGGACACAGGAAAATATCTTGGTGACATCCCGCAGGCAAGCCGTACATTCCAGAGGGTCGGAAACATGAACGAGCACCAGGTCATCATCGCAGAGACCACATACGGAGGAAGGTCTGAACTTGAAGACCCGAAGGGCATAATGGACTATGGTTCACTGATTTACATCGCCCTTGAAAGGGCTCGGACTGCACGGGAGGCAATTGATGTGATTGTTGATCTGGCAAATACCTACGGCTATTATTCAAGCGGAGAGTCATTCTCTATCGCCGACAAGAACGAGGCCTGGGTCATGGACCTTATCGGCAAGGGTCCGGACAACAAGGGCATCGTGTGGGTGGCACGCAGAATTCCTGACGGTTATATATGCGCACATGCCAACCAGGCCCGCATCAGCACCTTCCCTCAGAACGACCCGGAAAACTGCATCTTCGCTCCGGATGTGATTACATTTGCACGCGAGAAGGGATATTTCAGCGGACAGGACAAGGATTTCAGTTTCTGCGACGCATACGCCCCGCTTGATTTCAGCGGAATGAGGGCTTGTGAGGCCCGCGCATGGTCGGCATTCAACATCCTCTGCGACGGAAAGTTCACCTTCATCGACGAAAACGGACTGGAGGTGACGAAAGACGCATATGACTATATAGACTATGCAATGGGGTATGATGCGAGCAAGAGATTCCCTCTCTTTGTAAAGCCTTCAAGAAAACTCACCGTCAAGGACGTGGCTGACGTGATGCGCGACCACTACGAAGGCACTCCCATGGACATGACCGCAGACATCGGAGCCGGAGGAAACGCCCTTCCATACCGTTGGAGACCTATGGGATTCAAATACGAGGACAAGTCCTATATCAACGAAAGGGCCATCGCGACCCAGCAGACCGGATTCTGGTTCGTAGGCCAGGTGCGAGGCCATCTTCCTGACCAGATCGGGGCGGTGAACTGGTTCGGCTGCGACGATGCCGCCACCTCATATCTCACACCTATATATGTAAGTACATATCAGGTGCCGGAGTGCTTCCGCGTGGGAAATGGAAATATGATCACATATTCTCCGACATCAGCCTTCTGGATGACAAACCGCGTGGCTAACGCCTGCTACAAGGCATACAACATAATGTTCCCGACCGTTGACGCCGCAATCGACGCATGGGAGGCAGAAATGATTGAGGCTGTGGAAAAGGCGGACAAGGAGGCCCTGGCAATTTATAATGAGGCTGCCAGAAAGCCACGCATAAGGGTCTGCCGCAACGACAGGGCCCGCAAGAGCGTGGATCAGTTTGCGCCTGTCCGTGACTACCTTACTTCGTTCTCCGTAGATAATGCACAGAAGATCTTTGACAAGTGGGTGGCGCTCGAGCAACTACTTCTTGTGAAATATATAGACGGAAACGTGAAGGCTCAGAATGAAGACGGAAGTTTCGTCACAAACGAGCACACGGACTGCATTCCTGCAAAGATCACCCAGCCGGGCTATACAGACAAATGGAAGGAGTGCACAGCGAAGGATCACGGAAAAATAATAGCAGAACCGTAGAATATGGCAAGAAAGTCGGACATTCTCAAAAACTGGCCCAAGTTCCTCCTGCAATGGGGAGTCCTCGGTGCCATTGCAGCAAGCCTGATAGGCATAATACCGTCTGAAACGGCTGTCGATCCTGAGGCTTATTGCCCTATGGGCGGTATTCAGGCAATCGCAACATATCTGGCCAATCACAGTCTGCCATGCAGCATGACCTCCATGCAGATAATGATGGGGCTGGTGCTGGCGGGGGCCGTGGTACTTTTCAGCAAACTCTTCTGCGGATATATATGCCCGCTCGGAACAGTGCAGGACCTGCTCATACGGTTGCGCAGACACCTCAAAATCAAGAGCATAAAGATTGTAAACGGCTCTGTTGCGGACAAGATTCTGCGCATTGTGAAATATGCCCTCCTTTTCCTCGTGTTCTATATGACAGTGGGTGCCAGCGAACTTTTCTGCAAGAACATCGACCCCTATTACGCGGTGGCAACCGGATTTCAAGGGGAACTCGTCCTGTGGATGTCCATCACATCCGTATGCGTGATGCTTGCCGGAAGTTTTGTCGTGGATATGTTCTGGTGCCGGTATATATGCCCGCTGGGAGCCATATCAAACTCACTGAAATTCTGGGTGTGGATTGCAGCATTGTCTGCACTCTGGTTTGCCGTCAACGCATTCGGGCTTGAACTCCCATGGTCAATTCTTCTGGGAGGCTTCTGCCTTGTCGGCTATCTGCTGGAAATATTCAAGACCAGACCGTCGATGCAGTTGCTCAATGTGACAAAAGACGAGATTCCTTGCAACAACTGCGGGCTCTGTGTAAAGAAATGCCCATATCACATAGACCTGAGGGCATATCACAATGGCACCGTCAATCATGTTGACTGCACGCTTTGTGGAGAATGTATCGCGGCCTGCAACACCGGGGCGCTGAACATTGGAGTATCCAAGCCGACAAGGAGCAAGGTATGGAGATTTATCCCTCCTGTGCTCACAGTCATTCTTATCGCCTTCGGAATATGGGCCGGAAACCGGATCGAGGTGCCGACAATAGACATGAAATGGAACACGGCGGGCGGGACTGCGCTTGAAAGCATTGATGTAGAAGGCCTCAGGTCAATCAAATGTTATGGAAGCGCCATGACCTTCAAGGCAAAGTTACAGGCCATCAGGGGCACTCATGGAGTGAAGGTATATGTCAAGAGGCATGCTGCGACAATCCTGTTCGACCCGGCCGAGATTTCCCGCGAGCAGTTGATGCAGGAGATTTTCGTGCCGTCAAGAT
Source organism: Bacteroidales bacterium (assembly GCA_015060455.1). Lineage (GTDB taxonomy): Bacteria > Bacteroidota > Bacteroidia > Bacteroidales > UBA932 > Cryptobacteroides. The sequence continues at coordinate 18,459 of SUYM01000031.1, read as the reverse complement.
TCAGGATCCAGAGAGTGGACCCGGAGGCTCTACCGCAACTTAAATGCGTGACCATCAGGACAGAAGGCATGTATGACAGGTATGACATAAACTACCTCGGCCACCTTTTCTATCAGACCGGGGAGAAGATATACGCCCTGGAAACCGAATATGCCTGTCCTCTTATTGTCCGGGTGTATATGGACCCGGCAACGGAGGTTGACGAAAAATGGTTCAAAAGCGTAGTGGAGAAGGAAGAGGTTACGGTTCCTGCCACAGGGGGAGGGAAACGCACTGTCGCTCTCGACTACGCCTTTGTAGAGGTTGAGGAAGACAGCACCTGCCTTATCGATACACAGGAACTGCTTTCAAGATTTTAGTCTGCTTCCGTGATGAATATCTGTCCGTCGCGCATGTCGATAAGAATATCGCTGTCGCGGCGGACTTTTCCGTCAAGGATATTCTTCGCAAGGATGTTCACAAGTTCCTTCTGCATAAGACGCTTGATCGGACGCGCACCGTATGCCGGCTCGTAACCCTTCGTGCTCATATAATCCTCAAACTCCTTGCTGAACGATATTGTGACACCGTTTTCTGCGAGTTTTTCCTGAAGGTCCGCCATCTGCATCTTCAAGATATTGCGGATATCGGTCTGCGAAAGCGGCTCGAACATTATTACCTCGTCAATACGGTTCAGAAACTCCGGACGGACGGTGTGCTTGAGCACTTCCAGAACTTCATTACGGCAGTCACTCAGCATCTTCTGACGGTCTGCATCGGCAGATTCTTCGCTATCGCTCAGAATGACAGATGAAAGTCTTTCCATGTACGACTGTATGATATCCGCACCCACATTGGAAGTCATTATAAGAATAGTATTCTTGAAATCCACCGTACGGCCCTTGTTGTCAGTCAGACGACCGTCATCAAGCACCTGGAGCAGTATGTTGAATACATCGGGATGAGCCTTTTCAATCTCGTCAAGAAGCACGACCGAATATGGCTTGCGACGCACCGCCTCAGTAAGTTGGCCGCCCTCGTCATAACCCACATATCCCGGAGGCGCGCCCACAAGACGGCTCACGGAGTGACGCTCCTGATACTCGCTCATATCGATGCGAGTCATCATGTTCTCGTCATTGAAAAGAAACTCTGCCAAAGCCTTCGCAAGTTCGGTCTTACCCACGCCTGTGGTTCCCATAAAAAGGAAGGAACCGATAGGCCTCTTCTCATTCTGCAAGCCTGCCCTTGACCGGCGCACGGCATCTGAGACAGCCTCTATGGCCATGTCCTGACCCACGACCCTCTTATGCAGGGCCTCCTCCATCCTCAGAAGTTTCTCCCTCTCGCTTTCCAGCATCCTCTTGACAGGGATTCCTGTCCATTTGGCCACTACCTCCGCAATGTCCTCCGGAGTCACAGCCTCCGTGATTATCGGATCCTTGATTGCAGCCTGACGTGCAGAAAGTTCATCTATCTTCTTCTGCGCTTCGGCCATCTTCCCGTATCTTATTTCCGCCACCTTGCCATAATCTCCCGCGCGCTCTGCGTTATGGGCCTCGATCTTATAGTCCTCTATCTTCTGACGCGCCGCCTGAAGTTGAGACAGAATGCCCTTTTCCTCATCCCAACGCTTTCTGAGGGCATCCCGCTCTGAAATCAACTCCTTCAATTCCGCCTTGATCTTATCGGTCTTCAAAGACACACCCTCACGCCTTACCGCCTCCTTCTCGATCTCCAACTGACGGATACGGCTGTCAAGTTCGGCAATAGGCTCCGGCACCGAATTCATCTCCAGACGAAGTTTTGACGCGGCCTCGTCAACAAGGTCTATGGCCTTGTCCGGAAGAAAACGGTTGGTTATATATCTATGAGAGAGTTCCACCGCAGCAATAAGGGCGTCGTCCTCAATACGCACCTTATGGTGGTTTTCATAACGCTCTTTCAGACCTCGCATAATGGAAATGGATGCCGCTGGCGACGGCTCATCGACCATCACCATCTGGAATCGCCTCTCCAAAGCCTTGTCCGCCTCAAAGTATTTCTGATACTCATCCAGGGTCGTCGAACCGATGGTCCTGAGTTCGCCTCGCGCAAGAGCCGGTTTGAGTATATTGGAAGCATCCATCGCTCCGGAAGAACGCCCCGCCCCGACAAGAGTATGTATCTCGTCTATAAAGAGGATAACCTCTCCCTCGCTGTCTATAACCTCCTTGACAACACCTTTGAGACGTTCCTCAAACTCGCCCTGATATTTCGCACCTGCGATCAGTGCTCCCAGATCGAGGGAATATATCTTGCGGCTTTTCAGATTTTCCGGTACATCTCCATCCACAATCTTCTGAGCGATACCCTCGGATATGGCCGTCTTGCCGACACCCGGCTCGCCCACCAGGATAGGATTGTTCTTAGTACGCCTGCTGAGTATCTGCAATACTCTTCTTATCTCCTCATCACGGCCTATCACCGGATCGAGTTTGCCCTGCGCCGCCCTCTCATTGAGATTGACAGCGAACCTGCTCAAATTTTCGAATTTATTCTCTGCCATAATTTTTCCTCCTTTTTTAATAACAGATGTTTTGACAAGGCCCGACATGACAACGCGGTTCTGTCGCTCCTGTCAGCAGACGGCACAATGCAACATTAGCCGTCAGATCAATTGAACTGACGGCTAATGGTCAAATAATATTCCAAACACCGGTTACTGACAAATTGTCAGTATTCCGACGGTCTTAGTTTGCCTCCTGAACCGGCTCCGCTGCTGTCTCCTCTGCCTCAAGTGTAAGGTCAGGGCGCTGTGCAGAAGAATCCAGGGCTGCATCCTCCTGCTCAATCTGCACTGCAAGATCCTTCTCCTGACTGTCTGAGTTCAATGAGAATGAAGTGACGATTGAAACAACAAAGATGAAGGCCACCAGACCCCAAGTGATCTTTTCAAGGATATCTGCTGTCTGACGTACGCCAAAAGTCTGGTTTCCAGCAACGAAATTGCTCGCAAGTCCGCCGCCTTTTCCGTTCTGAAGAAGAACGATGAGAGTGATCAGAACACTTGCGATCAACACCAAAATAGTCAAAACTGTAAAAAGTGCGCTCATATTTTACTTAATTTAATTCGTCAATTTTTTGAATAAGGGCTGCAAAGTAAGCATTTTTTTCCGGATATGCCAAAATTAGTTTTGAATATATGGACTTTGCCTGCTCATAATAGCCCTGCTCGGCATATATCTGTGCCAACGTTTCGGTATATAGATCGAATTCCTGCTCCCGGACAGGCGCCGCAACCTCCGGGCCGGTCTTCCTCGCCCTTGCGGCGTAACGGGAGAACACATTATCCTCTTCCCTTCTGACAAGATCATACTCCTCCTGAGAAAAGTAGTCACCGACTCCGGCATAGACCTTTCCTGACGGTTCGTTCTGTCGTTGACCTTCCTTTTCCTGCTCATACGAACGCACGAGATCATCTACATCCGCGTCTGTCAGGTTCATGGTCTTTGCCCTTCTGACGATATCGGAAACAACCGATCTTGACGGCAGATGCATTGCGGCATCCGGGAACTGCCGGTCCGACAAAGCCGCCTCCCCCATCCTGCTCATCCTCTCGCAAAGTTCCTTCCTCGCTCCGGCATACCAGGGATACAGACTGGTTACCCCCACGAGTTCGTCAAGAGTCAGTTTCCTTATGTCTATATACCCTTCCATACTACCAGTTCGCTACCGTTGCATTGAACATGTCCTCACAAAGTTTATCTACAATCTCCTCGCACAAAGACGCTTCCACTGCATCAAGTTGCTGCATGGCATCAAAGTCCGCATATGCCGAGAAAGACTTGTTCTCGAAACTGTTCTCAGGATATTTCCTGTCAATGAACGTGATCTTGACATTCACGGTGAGCCTGTTCTGGGCCGCCTGCTCGTTGGCTGTGATGGCTGTCGCCTTCACATCATATCCCGTGACCTCTCCTATGATCTCAAGGTCTCCGTCCATATCCACCTGTTCGAGTTTGGTCATCTTGGTGAACTTGTCTTTCAGTGCCTCTGTGATGGTGTTGCTGAGGGTCGGATTGACCTTCAGGGCCTTGTACTCGAAATAACCGATGGTTATGGTCTTGACGTCAGGCTGAATCGATGTTCCTGTGAAGGAGTATATTCCGCATGAAGCCACAAGAAGCGCGCTGACTGTCAAGGTTAACGACAATAATATTTCTCTTATCTTCATTTCTTGAGTTTTCTATACAATGTTCTCTCCGATATTCCCAATTCCGCTGCCGCAGCCTTCCTGTTGCCGCCGTGCTTTTCAAGGACCTTATATATGAGTTCGTCCCCGAGCGCCTTCAGAGAGAGTTCCTCATCCTTTCTTTGTGGCACATCATCGTAGTTCTGCTCCTCAGGAGCCTCAACCTGTGTCTGCTCATGTGCCGGGAATCCGGATGCAATGACCTCTTTGAGATAATCAACCTCCTGCTTCAACTGCAACAGCATCCTGACGATCGTCTCCCTCTCCGAGGCCTCCATCCTTTCCTGAACCTGAACCGTCGCAGGCAGCAGATTAGCCTCCTCGCGAGGGATATATTTCATCAGGGTGTCAAGCCCGACCACACATTTATCCACGCCCGGAGACAAGGCCACGGATTCCAAGGCCGATATCTTCTCCGCAACATTTTTCAACTGACGTATATTGCCCGGCCAACGGTACTTGCGCAGCGCTATTGCAGCATCTTCCGTCAATGACACCTTGCTTGTAGCATACTTCGCTGAAAAATCTGATGCAAACTTGCGGAACAACAGTTCTATATCACCGGGGCGTTCCCTGAGCGCCGGCATATTGATGGTCAGGGTTTCAAGACGATAGTAGAGGTCTGCCCTGAACTTGCCTTTCGACACTGCGTTGAGAAGATTGACATTTGTCGCGGCAATGACTCTGACGTCGGTTTTCTGTACCTTGGATGAACCGACACGGATGAATTCGCCGTCCTGCAGCACCCTGAGCAACTTGGCCTGTGATGACAACGGCAGTTCCGCGACCTCGTCGAGAAACAATGTGCCCCCGTCGGCCTCTTCGAAATATCCCTTGCGCATGTCATTGGCTCCCGTGAAGGCGCCTTTTTCATGTCCGAACAGTTCTGAATCCACGGTCCCCTCAGGAATGGCACCACAGTTGATGGCAAAGTACTTGCCGCGTCTTCTTGGACTGTTCTGATGTATGATCTTAGGTATGTTCTCCTTTCCGACACCGCTCTCTCCTATCACAAGGACGGTCATATCGATAGGAGCAACCTTGACAGCGACCTCCAATGCGCGGTTCAGCGCCGGGTCGTTGCCGATGATGTCATATTTATTTTTAAGACTCTGTAACTCCTGATTTGTCATAACGGGCGCAAAGTTACTAAAAAGGGGGCGAAATATGCACCTACATATATAAAAAATATAAAAATTATGCTATCTTTGCGCCGATTGGGCATTTTCGTGAACGAAACGAAACAATAAATAAAATTCATAAACCAACTAACACTTTTCAAAAGATGAAAAAATCAATCAAATCAATGGCTGCCGCTATCCTCGGTTTTGCTGCAATCGCTTGTAGTTCACCAGAGAAGATGGCTGAGCAGGCAGAAAATGTGCTCGTAAAATGCGAGCCTGCTGTTCTTGAGGTGGTTGCTGGTGAGATCAACGCTTCTGTATCAGTTACTTATCCGGAGGACTATTTCCACCCAAAGGCTGTCCTTGCTGTAACTCCGGTTATCGTTTATGACGGTGGTGAGGTTGCAATGGAGCCGTTCATGTTCCAGGGTGAGAAGGTTGAGGACAACTATCAGGTCGTTCCTTCTGCCGGCACAACTGTAACAAAGGCTGTGAAGTTCGCCTACGCTCCAGGTATGGAGAACTGCTATCTTGAACTCCGCGGTGTTGTAAGCCACAAGAAGGACAAGATCGACCTTCCTACAAAGAAGGCTGCTGACGGTGCAAACACAACTTACATGCTTATCTGCAAGAAGGCTAACCTTCCGCTCAAGGCTGACAACTACCAGGAGGTGATCAAGCAGACTGAGGAAGGTCAGGTTCTTTATCAGATCAACAGTTCTGTTGTAAGAAACAGCGAGACAAAGTCTCAGTCGGTTAAGGATTTCCTTGCTGCTGTTGAGGCTGTGAAGGCTCACGAGCGCAAGACTCTCGTAAGCACTGACGTAGTTGCATACGCTTCACCGGACGGAAAGGAGGATCAGAACAACAAACTTTCTGACAACCGTTCAAAGTCTGCTGAGAAGGCATTCAACAAGGTTACAAAGAAGAATCCGTTCGGCGTTCCGGTTAACGTTACAAGCGTAGGTGAGGACTGGGAAGGCTTCCAGGAACTCGTTGCCGCTTCTGACATCGAGGACAAGGATCTCATCATCCGCGTTCTTTCTATGTACAGCGACCCTGCAGTTCGTGAGCAGGAGATCAAGAACATGTCTGCTGTATATAAGACACTTGCTAAGAACGTTCTTCCTGAACTCCGTCGTGCACGCTTCATCGCTAACGTAGAGTTCACTAACTACTCTAACGACGAACTCCTCAAACTTATCGACGAGAACATCGACATCCTCGACGAGACTGCACTTCTCCGTGCCGCTACTCTCGTTAAGGACAACGCACAGAAGGCTGCTCTCTACAAGAAGGCTGTCGAGAAGTTCAACAGCGCTAACGGTCTGTACAACCTTGCTGTAACTTACATCAAGATGGACAACCTCGCTGACGCTAAGGCTGCTCTCGCTAAGTGCGCAGTTGACGCTGACGTTCAGAACGCAAACGGCGTTATCGCTCTCCTCGAGGGTAACAACGCTGAGGCTGCAAAACTCTTCAAGGCTGCTGGCAACAACGCTAACCTTGCTATCGTAGATGTTCTTAACGGTGACTACAAGGCTGCTGCCGCTAAGGTTGCCGGTGCTAAGGATGCTAACGCTGCGCTTATCGCTCTTCTCAATGGCGACACTGCTCCGGCTGCCGCTCTTGAGTGCGAGTGCCCATACGCTGCTTACCTCCGCGCTATCGCTGCCGCTCGTAACGGTGACGCTGCCGGTGTCAAGAAGAACCTCGAGGCTGCCAAGAAGTGTGAGAAACTTGCTGCTCGCGCTGCTAAGGACATCGAGTTCGCTCAGTACAGATAATCTCAAACGATTACATACCAACGAAAGAGGTTGACCATCCGGCCAACCTCTTTTCTTGTATTATACCACAACATACCCGTCAGGGATCTGCCGATATCAGAACGTATATCCCACACTGTATTCAAGACAATAGGAACGGTCAAGGAAATGGGCTCTCATATCGAAGCCGAGGAAAATGTTGCCCACCTTGAAGGTTGGGAGGTGATAACGGGCTCCGATACGCTGGAAACAGCGTCCCATATCCTCGCTCAGACCGACTCTCTTGAAGGTATATACACCCCAGGCAAAATGGAGGGAGAAATTGCTGTAATGCAGGTTCTGCACCAGGTGGACAGAGGTATATATCGGCGAATAACCCTTAGGGTCCTCCTGACCTTTGAGAATAAGGTCATTCTGTCGATAGGTGTTTCCTGCATAGTTGCCTTCTATGCCAAGTCCTGTGGAAAGCAAAGGGTGATATCTCCACTCTGCCTCCACACCTATGATTGCACGCAGGCGCGGTTTGACAGGATAGCCCCTTTCCCCTGCCTTCTGCAAGGCATTCTGCTCTATCGAGCAACTGTGGACTCCTGCCGCAGTATATACATTCCACCTGAGTCCTTTCGGAAAATCCGGCTTTTCGAGTGCCGGCTTTCTGAAATCCTCCGCCGGGGCAAGATAGTATTTCACCTTCGCACCCACAGCAGCCTGATTCGTTCCCCAGTTAGGGACACGGGTCATACCGTTGGAATGGTGGATCAGATATCCTGTAAGGGCAATTTCCCACTGCGGAAGGAAACGGTATTTGAGTTCCAGTCCGCCGGCAAGATTTGCAACCAGTGTTGAGCCGATGAACTTGTTGGGGATATTGGTCTCGGGGTCATATCTTGCGGTATTGAAGGACGCTCCGACCTCTATCACCGGTCCCATGGAGAACGGACCTACCCGGAAGAAATCAAACTCCATCGCCGCATACAGATTATAGAAATCACCCATACGGGCTCCCGGCTTGGTCTTCAACGCGCCTGTCGCATCGTATGAGAATCCGAAAGACAGATGAGGATAATTATATGCCCCAGCCCACCAACTGCTGTCAGAAGGGTGCGTATCAAAGCCCACCTGCACGCCTGCAAGACCGGTTCCGTAACTGTCAAGCATGTCTCTATACATATTATGACCGTCAAGCATGTGGGTGTATCTGCCGTGAAGGGACACATTCATGTGATCCTTGTCAAAGACAGACGACTGACGCGCAGATGAAACAAAAGTTGCCGCCATGATGACGGCAACTGATGCGATTATCTTCCTACTCCTTTTCATCAGAATAATTCTTTATTGATCTGATTGCTGTATGCAGTTTCATCAGTGCCCAGACAATCATAAGTATATATGCCCCAAGGATGAGTTTGGCATTGCCTCCTGCAAGACCCTTGCTGATATGGATGCACATGAACACAACCAGTCCGACAGCCAGCAGGGCTATGACCACTGCATATATTATAAGAAACAACTTGCTCTTCATATAACTGAAATTTAAGACTGAAAGATTAACCGAACAGATATTTATGCTGCGCCGGGGTGAGAGTGTCTATCTCGCAGCCCCAGAAGGCGAGTTTGCGGCGTGCAACCTCCTGGTCGATAACCAACGGCACATCGTTGACCATCTGTCCCGGCTCGCGGCTTATGCTGTCGCGGTTCTCCACGAGATATTTTGCGCTGAGGGCCTGGATGGCGAAGGACATATCCATGATTTCAGCCGGGTGACCGTCTCCTGCCGCCAGATTCACCAGACGGCCTTCCGCTATGACATATATCTTGTTGCCATTTTCAAGCGTATAGCCTGTTATGTTCCTGCGGGCGGCCTTGACCTCCGTTGCCATCGCGCGCAGACCAGCCACATCCACCTCGCAGTCGAAATGTCCGGCGTTGCAGCAGATGGCCCCGTCCTTCATCTTCATGAAATGGTCCTTTGTGATTACCGCATCGCAGCCTGTGACTGTAACGAATATATCACCGACTGAGGCAGCCTGCTCCATCTTCATCACCTTGAACCCGTCCATCACGGCCTCCATGGCCTTGATCGGGTCAACCTCGGTCACGATGACCTCCGCGCCGAGTCCCTTTGCACGCATGGCCACACCCTTTCCGCACCAGCCATAGCCGGCAACCACCACATTCTTGCCCGCAACAATGAGGTTTGTAGTGCGGTTGATGCCGTCCCATACGGACTGGCCCGTGCCGTAACGGTTGTCGAAAAGGTGCTTGCAGTCTGCGTTGTTGACAAGCATCATCGGGAATTTCAGCGCTCCGGCATTATTAAGTTGCACAAGGCGGAGGATTCCTGTCGTGGTCTCCTCGCAGCCACCGATTACTCCCGGGATAAGGTCCTGATATTCAGTATGCATGAGGTTCACAAGGTCACCGCCGTCATCGATTATGATGTTCGGACCGACTTCAAGGACCCGGCGGATATGCGCCTCATATTCCTCAGGAGTGGCATCATACCACGCGAATACATTGAGCCCGGCCTCTACAAGAGCCGCCGCCACATCGTCCTGCGTCGAGAGCGGGTTGCTTCCTGTCACATACATCTGTGCTCCACCCGCAGCAAGAACCTCGCAGAGATATGCTGTCTTTGCTTCAAGATGCACGGAAAGGGCAACCTTCAAGCCCTTGAACGGTTTTGTCTGTGAAAACTCCTCCTCCAATGAGTTCAGGAGGGGCATGTGATGTCTTACCCAGTCTATTTTCAGCCGGCCTTCCTGCCACAACTGCTGATTTCTGATTTCGCTTGCCATGTTTTTCTGTTTTACGGCGGCAAAGATAATGATTTTATTCTTACTATTTTAGTTATCTTTGCAGGTCATGAAAAGAGTGCTTGTCATAACATATTATTGGCCGCCGGTGGGTGGTTCGGGGGTGCAGAGATGGGTGAAATTCGCCAAATATCTCCCGTCGCTCGGCTGGCAGCCGGTAATCTATACTCCGGAGAATCCTGATATGGGCTCGGTCGATGAATCGCTGCTGGCGGACATTCCTTCCGAGGCAGAAATCATCAAGAGACCCATCATCGAGCCATACGGCATTTACAGGAAACTGACCGGGAGCAAGGGTCAGATCAAGATAGAGGCAAATCCGGCCGGCTCAGGAAGGGGCTCCTTCCTTAAACGGTTCTCGTTATGGGTCAGAAGCAATTTCTTCATGCCGGACCCTCGCTGCTGGTGGATAAGACCTTCTGTAAGATTCCTCAAAAAATATCTGAAAGATCATCCTGTGGATGTGATTGTGAGTACGGGACCGCCTCATAGCATGCACCTTATTGCGCGTAAGGTCTCGCTTGCAACGGGTATCCCGTGGGTGGCCGATTTCAGGGACCCGTGGACCAGGATATTCTATTTCAAGCATCTGAGACTGAGCAAGTGGGGGTTGCGCAGGCACAGGCAACTGGAACAGAGCGTGCTGGACGATGCCACCGCCGTAGTTGCCGTCTCGCCTCTGGTGCAGGCTGATTTCGCCGCCATGACCTCGACTCCGGTCCATCTTGTTACCAACGGCTATGACGAGAACGACTATACCGGGGAGGTGACCTTTGACGGGAATTTCAATGTGGTGCACACAGGGCTGCTGACTGCGGAAGGCAATCCTGTGGAACTCTGGAAGGCGCTCGGGGCCAAGTGCAGTCATGATGCGGATTTTGCCTCGAAGTTCAGGCTTATCCTTGCAGGAAAGACGGACTCTGCCGTATTGAAGAGCATTTCTGATGCCGGATTGGGCTCGCATCTTGTCGATCTGGGATATATGGAACATAACAAGGCCGTGATGCTGCAAAGAAGCGCATCTGTGCTGATTCTGCCTATACGCGAGGAGCCTGAGACCAAGGCTATTCTGCCGGGCAAACTGTTTGAATACCTCGCCGCACGAAGACCTGTCCTCGGTGTCGGAACGGGGGAAGGAGCAATGGCGACGGTGCTGCAACAGACCGGAGCGGGAAGGATTTTTGATTGGATCGACTCGGCGGGAATCGCGGAATATGTAGATGCACTATGGGGGGCGTTCAGGTCCGGAAAAACAATGATTCCTGACGCGGATATTGAGCAGTATTCGCGCAGGATGACCGCCAGGAAGATGGTTGCGGTGTTTGAATCGGCCATAGGTATCCCATCCGGATATTGAGTTCCCGGATGACAACATCATTTTAGTGAGGCGCATCCGTAAAAAGGCCATTTTTACGGACGGAGAAGGCAAAAATTAATACCGCGTCCGTAAATCGGAGCATTTTACGGACGGAGATAAAACAAAGAAAAATATGAACAGGGAATTATTGAAAAAGATCGGAATCTATATCGGCATCGTGCTGCTTTTTGCGGCCTTGGCATACGCCTTCGTACCGCAGGTGCTGCAAGGCAAGATTGTCAACCAGCATGACATCTCAGGATGGAAAGGCATGGCGCAGGAGGCAAATGCATATAACAAAGCCCATCCGGAAGACCCTACCGCGTGGACCAATTCCATGTTCGGTGGCATGCCGACGACAGCCATCATCGACAATTTCGAAGGCGACTGGACAAAACCTCTGTACAAGTTCCTGATGCTCGGAAAACGACCGGCGTCATACCTGTTCATAACCCTTGTCGGAGCATTCCTGCTGATGCTGAGCATGGGCACACGGAAGATTCTTGCAATTGCCGGTGCCATAGCCATGACCTTCTGTTCATACAACATGCAGATCATACAGGTCGGACATAACACCAAGATGCAGGCTATCGCGTTCTTCCCGTGGGTGCTGGCCGGGGTCATATTCACATACAGGGCGGCGCTGGGATGCCGACAGAACGGATGTGCCAAATCATGTACAGACATGCAGGTTGCCGACAGAATATCAGGAGACCGCACATCGTGGAAGACCTGGCTGCCCAAGACCGTTCTGGGAGCGGTGCTCTTTGCCCTTGCCCTCAGCATGCAGATCAAGGCAAACCATATCCAGATCACATACTACCTGGCCATCGTGATATTTGTCCTTGCGCTTTCTGTCTTCATAAGCCTGTGCGTGAATAAGGACAGACGGCATCTTCTCGGACGTTTCTTCGCCACATCGGCCATCCTTCTTGTGGTCGGAATCATCGGCATAGGGACAAATGCCAACAAACTCATACCGACATACGAATACACTCCATACACAATGCGAGGCGGGTCCGAACTGGTTTCGGCCGACGAGAACCACAACGACAAAGGGCTTGCACTGGACTATGCCACTGCCTGGTCATACGGCATTGAGGAAATGCCAAACCTTATGATTCCGAACTTTAACGGAGGTTCTTCGGCTGGCGCATTGGACGAGGACTCCGCCACCGGGCAACTGCTGAAACAGTCGGGGTACAGGGGACGCGAATTGAAGGAGACTCTTGGTCAGATGCCTCTGTACTGGGGTCCGCAGCCTTTCACTGCCGGTCCCATGTATATGGGGGCCATCACCGTGTTCCTCTTCCTGCTGGGCATGGTTGTGACACGAGGCAGCCGGAAATGGTGGCTTTTTGCCGCGGGAGTGATTGCAGTGTTCCTGTCTTGGGGCAACCATTTCATGTGGTTCACAAAACTGTGGTTCGAATATGTTCCGTTCTACAATAAGTTCAGGACTGTGTCCATGGCCCTTGTGGTGCTGCAGTTCACCCTGCCGCTGCTCGGTTTCTATGCTCTTGACAAGGTGCTCAGACAGGAGGTGCCACAAAAGACAGTTATGACAGGACTTGGAATAGCATATGGTCTTACAGGCTTCATCTGCCTAGTTTTTGCTCTCGTTCCCGGTCTTGCCGGCTCGTTTGAAGGCAGCGCAGATTCAGGATTGCCGGCACTGTTGGCTGAAACCCTGGCACAGGACAGGGCGGATCTGCTCAGGGCCGATGCTCTTCACTCGTTTGTGATTATAAGCATTGCAGCGGCTTTGATCCTATGGGCGGTGCGTACAAAATCAAACGCCGCAGACAGCAGCAGGAGATATATGGCAGTTGCCGCGGCATTCTGCCTTATCGTGCTCTTTGATATGTGGAGCGTAGGAAAGAGGTATCTCAACAGCGACCACTTTACCACACCATCAAAATTCAACGCACAATATGCCCAGCCGAGATATGCGGACAAGTATATAAAGGAGGATCCTGCCCTTTCTTACAGAGTCCTGGACATCAGCGAAAACACATTCAACAGTTCCCTGACAAGTTATCATCATCAAAGCATCGGAGGATATAGCCCTGTCAAGTTGCAGAGATACCAGGACCTGATCGACAGATATATTGCAAGGGAGGCAGGACAGGCGCGCCAGGCATTGAAGGGAGCGGCGACAGTTCAGGATGTGGCAGACAATCTGGCATATCTGCCTGTCGTATCCATGCTCAACGGCAAATATATCATCATCGGCGGAGAGTATCCTGCTGTGGAAAACCGCTATGCGATGGGCAATGCATGGTTTGCAGACTCTGTGGCGACCGCAGCCTCGCCGAACGAGGAGATTGACTTACTGGGAAGCGTGGATCTGTTCACCACCGCTATAATCGGAAAAGATTTTGAGGACGCTGATGTCCTGTCGGGTGTCAACGATGTCCTGTCGGGCGCTGCCGGGACATCTGACCTCATAGCCCTCACCCATTACGCCCCTAACGAACTCCGCTATGCCTTCGAGACCTCAGCAGACCGTCTTGCAGTTTTCAGCGAAATCTACTACCCTGCCGGCTGGAAGGCATGGATAGAGCCTGCCGGAGTCTATGGAGAAGTCGTGGACGGACACTACCGGCCGACCGCAGAGGCAAGACCGCTTGATCTGCTGCGTGCCAACTGGATTCTCCGCGCCGCCGTTCTTCCGGAAGGAGAAGGCACCATCGTAATGCGCTTCGAGCCGGAATCATATCCTGTCGGCGCCAACATATCCCGCGCCTGCTCCATCACGCTGATTCTCCTCCTGCTGCTCTCCGTCGGAGGCCTGTTCGTTCCGCAGCAGTTGGCAGCAAGGTGAAATGTAACTTGTTGATATATAGCACATTATAACATTTAAGGTGGGTGTTTTTGACCCACCTTAAATGTTATAAAACAATGATAGTCAACGCATTGCGTTTCACCACATAATAACGAATTCTGTCACATAACCTATATACGAAAAAATAAATTTCTTTTTTTTATGCTCCGATTGTGCAAAACAACATAGATTTGGCAGAAAACCGAATCTTTATGAAAGCACGAAAATTTAAGGACGGGGATTGTAATCACATCTACCAACGGACAAAAAACAGGTTCAATATCTTTTATGATCTGGCAGACTATCTTGTGTACTACACCATTTTCTGTGTCGCCGCAGCAAAATATGATGTCATAGTGCTGGGACTATGCCTGATGATTGACCATATACACATGCTGGTCATTTCCAGAAACCGTAAAATATTAAGCAATTTCGTTTCTTTCGTCTCATCTGTTTTCGTGCGGGAATATAATTCAAGCATCGGCAGACAAGGCCCTTTATTCGAAGAACGTTTTGGAAGTGCGCCCAAAAAGGACAAAAAGAAACTCGTCTCGGCGATAATCTATCTTGGCAACAATCCGGTAGAGAAACACATCTGCACGGAAGCGGAACAATATCGATGGAATTTCATCGCGTATCTCGGTTCAAACCACCCTTTTTCCGAAGACATTTCCCGAAAGAGAATGTCGTTCAGGCTTAGGAAAGCCGTCAATATCGTGGACTCCCATCGCGCCCAGGGACTCTTTCTCAATCATACCATACTACACAACATGATGGATGGTATGACAACCGCGGAAAGAAATTATCTGACCGACTATATAATATCCAGATACAACATCATCAGCAAGGATGAACTGAAAAAACACTTCGCCACCTATGAGCAACTGCTCACCTCGCTGCATTCCACGACGGGCAGCGAGTATGATCTTAAAGAAGAACTGGACAGGTCATCTGATTCAGTATATCGTAAAATGATCTTGGAGACACGAAGATTCCTTGGAGATTACGCTCGGAAAGCAATAACATGTGACCGTGAGAAAAAATACCAGTTAGCCGAACATCTGAAACGCACCACAAACTCCACCCTACGTCAGATTCTTAAATTTCTACATATTGTTGACCCCGCGCAAGGTGGAGCGCAACCTGCTGTACATCAATAACTTACGCTCACAAGGGTGGGTTGTTTTGACCCACCTTAAACTCTGCAAATCGCTGATATCCACACACTTACGCTCCACCTTCTGCGATCATATCATATCAGGCCGGAGATGAAGATGCAGATGATTGCCAGAGGGCAGATGTAGCGGATCAGGAACCAGAGCACGCCGAAAATCCTGGCATTGGTGCTGAGGGTGCTACCGTTGGTGAATTCGTCGTATATGTCCGTCTTCTTGAGACGCCAACCGACAAAGAGCACTGTCAGAAGGCTGCCGAGAGTCATTAGCACATTTGACGAGAGGTTGTCAAAGAAATCGAAGATGGTGCGCCCGAATATCTTGAACTCGGACAGCGGACCGAAGGAGAGGGAGCAAAGAGTCCCGACAAACCAGCAGGCCGCAAAAACGATGACACAGGCCCATGGACGGGCAATTTTCTTTTCCTCTACGAGATAGGCCACGCCGACTTCGACCATTGAGATGGAAGACGTCACGGCAGCCACAAGCAGGGCCACAAAAAACAGTATGGCCACAACGCCACCTGCCGGCATCTGTGAAAACACATACGGAAGAGTCTCGAAGACGAGCCCCGGACCGGACTGAGGATCGAGCCCGAAAGCAAACACAGCCGGCATTATCGCCACTCCTGCAATCAAGGCAAATGCAAGGTCAGACGCCGCAGTAGCCGTACTCTGAAACAGGACATTTTCCTTCTTGCTGACGTACGATGCGTATGTCATGACTGTTCCGAAACCGATGGACAACGAGAAGAAGGCCTGTCCGAGAGCCGCCGCACAGGACTTGGCCGTTATCTTTGAAAAATCGGGGTTGAACAGATAGTCAAGCCCGCGCGATGCCCCCGGAAGCGTAATGGAATATATCGCTATACCGAGAACTATCACAAAAAGCAGAGGCATCATCACCTTGCTGAACTTCTCTATACCGCCCTTGATGCCTGCTCCCACGACGGCTACCGTTGCGGCAAGAAATACCGTATGGCCGAAAAGTGGCAGCCAGGGCGAAGATACATATTCCGAGAACATTGTGCTTATCTGCGACTGGGACTCTCCGCTTGTGAAGGCAAAGTTCAGAGCCTTGAACAGGTACTGCACTGACCAGCCGCCTATGACGCTGTAATATGATGTCACGATGAGCGGCACTATCACCGTCATCAGGCCTACATATTTCCACCACGACCCGCCGGAAAGGTCCCTGAATGCCGAATATGCGTTTTCCTGCGCCCTTCTGCCGACCACAAACTCGCAGATGAATATTGGAAGGCATATAAGGAAGCAGAGGATAATATATACTATTATGAAGGCAGCGCCGCCGTTCTCTCCGACAAGATACGGGAAGCGCCACAGATTTCCAAGTCCTACTGCTGAGCCGGCCAGTGCCACAAGGGCTCCGAAACGGCTGCCGAAACTATCTCTCATATATTATTTCTTTTAAGATCCTTCGCTAACGCTCAGGATGACATGGAACGTATTCCACAAATTCAAAGTTCCAGCCGGTCTGGTCGTCGGTGAAAAGTTCCGAGCGGGATGACACCTGCCACTGTGCAGGATCTATCGGCGGAAAGAAGGTGTCCGCATCCTCTATGACAGTATGGACATGGGTGACGACGAGACGGTCCGCCTGAGCAAGAGCCTGGGAATATATCTGTCCTCCGCCCATGACGAAGCATTTTTCAAGATTGGTCGATTCCGCTATTGCAAAGGCATCCTGAAGCGAGCCGACCACCTCGACATCCTCCCCGGTGGTGAAACCACGCGAAATGACAATGTTTGCACGGCCCGGAAGCGCCCTTCCGATGGACTCGAATGTCTTGCGGCCCATGATCACAGGCCAGCCCAATGTCTGCCTTCTGAAAAACTTCATGTCAGCAGAGATATGCCACAGGAGTTCATTATTGCGTCCTATGGCATTGTTGTCCGATATTGCTACTATTATATTCTTCTGCATAACTACACTGCTACCACACCTGCTATATGCGGATGCGGGTCATATTCAACCAGTTCAAAATCCTCGTACTTGAAATCAAAGATGCTCCTGACGTCAGGATTGATCTTCATCTTCGGGAGTTTGCGAGGCTCGCGGGTAAGTTGAAGGGCCACCTGCTCAAAATGATTGGTATATATATGGGTATCTCCCGTGGTGTGGACAAATTCTCCTGGCTGCAGACCGCAGACCTGTGCAACCATCATGGTCAGAAGGGCGTATGAGGCGATATTGAACGGCACGCCGAGGAAAACATCCGCACTGCGCTGATACAACTGGCATGAAAGTTTGCCGTCAGCCACATAGAACTGGAAAAGCGAATGACAAGGCGGGAGGGCCATCTTCTCCACCTCTGCAACATTCCATGCAGACACAATCATACGACGCGAGTCAGGACTGTTCTTTATCTGGTTTATCACATTGGACAACTGGTCTATCGTGCCTCCGTCAGGGGTAGGCCAACTGCGCCACTGATGACCATAAACCGGTCCCAGATCTCCGTTTTCGTCAGCCCATTCATTCCAGATGCGCACACCATGGTCCTGAAGATATTTCACATTTGTATCCCCGGCAATGAACCACAGCAGTTCATAGATAATGGATTTAAGATGCAGTTTCTTTGTTGTCAGAAGGGGGAATCCCTCGCTGAGGTCAAAACGCATCTGGTAGCCGAACACACTCTGCGTGCCGGTGCCGGTGCGGTCGCTCTTCATGGTTCCGTTCTCCCGGATATGGTGCAAAAGATCTAAATACTGTTTCATAGGGCATGGTTGACTTGAAAATCTCCCAAAATTACAAGTATTTATTGGATTTCCCAAAACATCGGCCGTCTTTGGGTATATCTGATTTGATAATCTCAGCAATTTTCAATGCCGGCCGGTTTGATAGACCTGCAGCAGTTTTTCTATGTTTTTGCACTATGCCTCTCATCGTCATGCCGAGCCGTCATACCGGAACAGGGTCAAATGGAGACATCCGCTGTGCATCTCGACACCACACCTTGCTGACGCCCTCCACAACATTACGTTTTCATCCGGAAAACAACCCCCGAAACCCGGATGAGAAGCCAAATTTGAACTGCGCCCCAAAAGTTGGACACAAAAAAATTCATTATGAAGAATGAGAAGTATCCAATTAAAGTTGCAGCAGTTCGTATGCTGGCGTCAGGTAAAAGTGCGTCACAGGTATGCAGAGAATT